>CAZOGK010000023.1:7496-47751 GCA_964579295.1 uncultured Ardenticatenaceae bacterium | reverse complement strand
CGATGCATGGTGGCGGATTGTAGCCACCTCTATCGTCTTTGCATACAGACCCTAGGCGATAGAGCTCGGCGATTTGCTCGCCCCGCCCGATTTCCCGCGCCATTGCCTCGTTACTGAAATCCTTGGGCTCCCGCTTGAGGCGGGTGATCTCATACAAGCCACGAGGATTGGTCAGCAGTTTGCGGAGTGCGGCCACGTCGGTGGTGGTCAGATGCTCCTCGGCGATACCGATCAGCCGCGCTTGTTCAGCCGTCAGCGCTCTCCCGACGATATCCTGCAGGACAGTGTAGCTTGGCGCGACAATGCGTTGCTCAGCCACATACTGTAACAGCCCGCGCAAGATGTAGATGGGTTTGCTGGAAATCCTTGCCGCGTCCCGGGCCCGGCCAACCAGCAGCCGTCGTTCTGCCCGGGTGCAGAAACGATAGCGAAACAAATCGAGGATGAAGCGCTGTTGCTTCCCCCGCGTGCCTTTGGTAATGCCGAAATCGGTCAGCGGAAAGTCGGGGAAGTACGTCTGCTGCACGTAGCTCGCATCGGCGAGGACGTCCTGGAGGGCGAAGGTGAAGAATTGCTGGCGCGCCTTGAAGTAACCCAACTGCAAGATGTAGAAGATGCGTGACTGGAAGGTGTGGAACTGGTTCAAGGCCGCCTTTTCGGGTGGCGACCAAGAGAAGTAGTGGACGCGCTCTTCGTAGTTGAAGAGGGGCCTACCAAACATAGCCGCAATTTCATCCTCGCCGAGAATCTGAAGGCGGCGTGGCGTTCTGTCGTCTCTTTGGTTTTCCATGCTGTCTTTCCTGGAAGAACGGTTTTGCGGAAGCGTCCCAAAAAGTGTACTTCTTGGGACCTGCCCATTGCCACGTCCCATTCTATGTCCCATAATGGATTTCTCAAATCGTTTTAGACATTTTGATACGTGAGGAAGTCAAAGATGGCGAATATTGGGTATGCCCGCGTCAGCTCGGTGGGACAGACGTTGGATGTCCAGCTAAGCAAACTGCAGCAATGCGACAAAATCTTCCAGGAGAAGGGAAGCGGCGCTTCAAGCACGAGGCCACGCTTAGGAGCATGCCTGGAGTATGTTAGGGAAGGCGATACACTTGTTGTAACCCGTTTGGATCGACTGGCTCGGTCTACGCTACATCTTTGTCAGATTGCAGCCGAGCTGGAGCGTAAGCGTGTTGATCTTCGGGTGCTTGACCAGAATATCAACACAGCCGATGCGACAGGTCGACTCCTATTCAATATGCTAGGGGCCATTGCTCAGTTCGAAACGGAGCTACGTGCCGAGCGGCAGAAGGATGGCATTCAGAAGGCAAAGGAGCGAGGCGTCCGGTTTGGCAAGAGGAGGAAATTAGACCCGGAGCAGATAGCTGAGTTACAACAAAGGCGGCAGGAAGGCGTGCCCATCAAGACACTGATGAAAGAGTACGATCTCTCGAAGTCTAGCGTCTACCGCTACTTGAACGAAATGAGCCCTCTCCCAGACGCGGGCTCTTGAATTCTGGATTGAACCTCATTGGGGGATATGCAAGAATCCCCAAAAGAAAAGGCCGCTCCGGGGGAGCGGCCTCGTTAGCGTCGCTGCTGGCAGATGGGGCTCAGGCGATGGCGCTGTCGTAGAGCATAGCTTTTATTTGCAGCACCTCGCGGCGCACCCGCTCATCTGTCTCCATCAGGCCGGAGATCTTCTCGTAGCCGTGCAGGATGGTCGTGTGGTCGCGATTGCCCAGATGGGCGCCGATCTGCGGGAACGAGGCGTCGGTCTCGGTGCGCGCCAGGTACATGGCGACCTGCCGTGGGAAGGCGACGACCCGGCTGCGGTTGCGGCTGCACAGCTTATCCAGCGACAGCCGGTAATGGTGCACCACCGCTTCCATAACCTGCGTCACCGTCAGCTTGGCTGGCTTGTGGATCTGGTCAGCCAACGCCATGTTGACCAGCTTCATGTCAATTGGCTGCCCGGTGAGCTGGGCGTAGGCAATCACCCGGTTCAGGGCGCCTTCTAGCTCGCGGATGTTGTTACGGAAATGCTGGGCGATGACCTCAATGACACTCTGCGGCACGTCCATGCCGCTTTCGTCGGCTTTGCTGTGCAGAATCGCCGCGCGCATCTCGGCGTCCGGCGACTGGATGTCGGTCATCAGCCCCCATTCAAAGCGCGACTGCAGCCGCTCTTCCAGCGTGACCATCGCCTTCGGCGGCCGGTCGCTGGAAAGCACTACCTGCTTGCCGTTGCTGTGCAGGTGGTTGAAGGTGTGGAAAAACTCCTCCTGCGTGCTCTCTTTGCCGGCAATGAACTGAATGTCGTCGATGAGCAGCACGTCCGGCGTGCGGTACTTCTCACGGAACTGCTCCATCTTCTGGCTGCGGATCGACTGGATGAGGTCGTTGGTGAAGGTCTCCGAGCTGACGTAAAGAATGGTGCGCCCGTGGTCGTTGCAGCGGTGGCCGATGGCGTGCAGCAGATGGGTCTTGCCCAGGCCGACGCCGCCGTAAATGAAGAGCGGGTTGTAAGCCCGGCCGGGCTGCTCGGCCACCGAGAGAGCGGCGGCGTGGGCCAGCCGGTTGCTGTGGCCGACGACGAAGGTAGCAAAGGTATAGCGGTCACTGAGCTGCTCCACCGCCGCCGCGCCATTTTGCCGCTGCGGCGGGGCGGCCTCGGCGACCAGGCTCGCCTCGCCGTTGCCGCCGTTTGCGCCGTTTGCGCCAGCCAGCATCTTCTCGCCGACGACGAAACGGACCGTTACCTCCTGACCGGTAACAGCCGAGAGGGTGCGGACGATGGCGCCCTGTAGCCGGTGCTCCAGCCAGTCGCGCGCGTAATCGTTGCGCACGGCGACAATGTACTCGTCGTCGTCGCTGGCTATCAGCCGGGCATCCTTCAGCCAGGTGCTGAAGGTCGCCTTGGTCAACTGTAGTTCTAACTCCCCCAGAGTCGCTTTCCAGGCAGTTTCCGCCAACATAAGGCTCACCAGTATGAACGTAATATCGCTTGTGCGTCGTGTCTGTCCGTTGTCACCCAGGCACTAGAGGTAGTGACGGCATTGCCAGCAGTGGTACGTTTCTGTGCCGGCTCTCCGGGGTGAGCTCAACCACAATGAAGGCGACCGGGTCAAGCTCTACCGCCGCAAAGCCTCTTCCCCACAGGCACATGGCGTACGGGCTGGTAAGTAGGCTTATTCTAGTCAATGGCCCCGGCCGAGGCAATGTCCAGCACGTGAAATTATCTTAAAAGCTGGCACTTTTTTAGGATAGCGGAATGTTAAAGAATTCGGCCCTGAAAGCGCTTCCATGACCAGCGCCCCACATCTACCGGGCAGCGCTCGGACCCGCCCATATATCTGGGCTAGCGATCTACCCCTGAGCAGCAGCCGCGGCCCCTTTTCAGCCCGGCGCCGGCCGGGCCAGGCCGGGGAATGCCGGCGCTAATGACAGATCGGGCAACAGCCGGCCGGGGCCGTGCCCGACGCCGTGAAACCGGGAAGCTGGCGGGCGCTGAGCTGCCGATCCGGGTGACATCCCGGCGCGGTCTGTGGCATAATGAAGCGCCATTCTTAGCAGAAGGAAAAGGAATTGCCATGCACCTCTATATGATTCGCCACGGGCAGAGCCACGTCAACCTGCCCGGCTGGGACGGCGGCTTCGACGAAGGGCTGACCGAGCTGGGCCAGCGGCAGGCCAGGGCGCTGGCCGCCTGGATGCCCGGCGCTGTCGCCCAGGTCGACGCCATCTACTGCAGCACCATGCTGCGCGCCCGCGAGACGGTTGCGCCGCTGGCGACAGCCTACGACATCCCGGTCATCTTTGACGAGCGGTTGCGCGAGGTCGGCACCAACCGGCTCGACCATACGCCCTGGCCCAGCGAGAGCCTGCTCTCCTATGCCGACTATTGGGCCAGCGAGCGCCCCTTCGCGCCAGTCACGCCCGACCAGCTTGAAGGCGAGACCCTGATGCACTTCCGCACCCGCGTCGGCCTCTTTGTCGAGGAGATGGTCGCCCGCCATCCGGAGCAGGTTGTCGTCGCCGTCTGCCACGGGGGCGTTATCGAGATTACCTTCGACCATGTCTTCAACGTCGGCCCCTTTCGCCGCTGCGAGGTTTGGAACCACAATACCGGAATCGCCCACTTTGAATACGTGGCCCACCCGCGCCGCGAAACGTGGCGCCTCCATGCCCAGAATCGGCTGGATCATCTGCTGCTCCACCTCGAAGCCGAGAATGGGGAGGCAGCCATTGCGCCTGATGATGACGCTTAACCAGACGCGCCCATGACGGAGCCCAACCAACCCGCCGCCATCGTCAGCGCCGATCCGGACTTTGCCGACCTGGCGGAGTCGGAGCTGACTGAGGCCGCGCCCGGCGCCCGCGTGCTGGCAGCGCTCGAGCCCGGCGTCCTCGTCGTCGCTCTCGCCGGCAGCTTCTGGGATCTGGCGGCGCACTGGCGGCGGCAGCCGCCCATCTTCGTGCGCCATCTGCAGCCGGTACAGGCCATGCTGGCGCTGCCGCGCGCTGATGCAGCCCTGCACGCCCTGCGCCAGACCGCCGAGCGCGAGCTGTTTGACCTCGTAGACCCGGCGCTCCCCTTCTCCGTACAGACGCGCCTCTTCGCCGACCTGCCCTTCCGCCCCTACGATGTCAACACGGCACTGGCCGATAGTATTACGGCGGCTACCGGCGCCGCCCTCGACGTGCGCCGCCCGCAGCAGATATTGTCGGTAGTCGCCGGCCACTACCGGGGGGAGCTAACCGGCTTCCTTGGCCTCTCGCCGGCTGCCTACAACCTCAGCGACTGGGCCGGTGGCCAGCGTCGCTTTGCCCGCGAGCCGGGGCAGATCAGCCGCGCCGAGTTCAAGCTGCTGGAAGCGCTGGAGAGCTTTGCCCTGGCGCTGCCGCCGCACGGCGTCGTGCTCGACCTGGGCGCCGCACCCGGCGGCTGGGTGCGCGTCCTGCGCCAGCGCGAGCAGTTCGTCACCGCCGTCGATCCCGCCGAGCTACATCCGTCGCTGGCCGCCGACCGGAACGTGCGCCACAAGCGCATGAGCGCCGAAGCCAACCTGGCGGAAGGGCCGGATCAGTTCGACCTGATCGCCAACGACATGCGCCTGGACGCCCGGGACTCGGCCCGGCTCATGGTCTCCTATGCCCCCTATCTCTACCCCCACGGCCGGGCGCTGATGACGCTCAAGCTGCCGGAAGATAACCGTGAGAAGGTCATCGACCACGCCTTCAATATCCTGCGCCAGGCATACGACATCGAGCGCGCCCGCCAGCTCTTCCACAACCGCAGCGAGATTACCGTCTTGCTGCGCCCGCTTCAGGCAAAGACGGCCGCCCAGGAGAGGTAGCCGAGGAAGAGCAGCAGCGAGAGCCAACTGGGCCAGGTCGCCGGCTGCCAGCTCCTGCCCAGGAAAAGCAGGCGCGGCGGCGCAAAGAGCAGCAATCCCAGGACGAGCGTCGCCAGCACGGGCAGCCAGCCATTGGCCGGCTCCAGCCGTGTCCAGAAGGCGCGGGCTACTGCAGCCAGAGCCACGGCCATCGCGTTCACCGCCAGCAGAGCCAGCAGCGCCGGGACTGCGCGCCACGGCCGTGGCGCGCTCTCCGTGCTGAACAGCAGCACGTAGATCAGGCTGATGCCAAACCAGCTGGCCGGCGTCAGCAGCAGGTAGACCGTGACCGAAGGCTCGTCCAGCAGCTGGCGGTTCATCGCCGCCACTGAATCGAGGAAGCCGACAGCGTAGCCGATGGCCGTGCTCAGGGTGAAGGCAAAGAGGCCGCCCAACACGTAGAAGGGCATCGTGCGCAGCCACGGTGCAGGCCGCATCCGCTTCAGCCAGTAGACGCCGAGTAGAAAGAGCACAAAGAAGGCGCCCAGCAACGCCGAGTTGATGAACTGCATCCGGCTATACTGCTCCGCCAGCCCCGCCAGCCAGAAGATTCCGGCTGCCACACCGGCCGCGTCCGCCGCCAGCGCCAGAAGTGCGGACCCTCGTTGCTTCATTGTGCGCCTCCATGTTGCTTGCTGGTGATGCCCGCAGCCGCCATTCTAGCGCAGGCCGGCGCTGCCGGCACCCAACAAAAAGAGCGGCAGCCCGCATGGCTGCCGCTCTGGCGAGCGTTTAGTGTGCTGCGGCGGCTCAGGCGCGCAGGTGCGCCTCGAGGAAGTAGAGGCTCTTGTCCAGGCCGCGTACCACCTCGGTGAAGAGGTCGCTGGTCGCCATGTCGCCCAGCTCGTCGGCGGTGTCAATGGCCTCGCGCACCGTGTTGGCATGCTGCCCGTAGCGGTCGATGAGCGCTTCCAGGAACTCCTGCCCACTGGCCAGCTCGGCGCTCAGCTCCGGCAGGCCCGTCGCCCCGGCCGCCATCTCGACAGTGCCCAGCGCCGTGCCGGCAAGGGCCGTGATGCGCTCTGCGATCATATCGACGTAGCCGAGAAGCTCTTCGGCTAGCTCGTCAAACAGCTCGTGCAGCTGGTAGAATTCCATACCCTTCACGTTCCAGTGCGCCTGCTTCGTGTGGCTGAACAACACGAACGAATCGGCAAGCTGCTGGTTCAGGATCCGCACCAGCTCGTCACGGGCCTCTTCGGGGAGATCTATCTTGGTCTCAAACCGGGTGGATTTTGTCTTCGTTGCCATTGGTTATGCTCCTTTTTCGGTCCCCGCCATCTTGATTCTCGCCTATTAAATGAGGGAACATCGCCCTCCAGTCCGGGTAGCCCCGGCGCGATGTCCCCCAACACATAGTGTAGCAGATATTGGCGAAATGGCCGATACAATTGCAGGTACACTTCCTATCTATATCTTACAATCCGGGACTGAAACAAGCCGGCTGCGCTATAATCGGCCCGTGTCTATGGCCTTTCCCCGACTCCGGCCCGCCCGCCCCGGGGCGCGATGAAAATCTTCTACCACGACCAGTTCGTGCTACCGCTGCCTGAGAACCATCGCTTTCCGATGGAGAAGTATTCGCTGCTGCGGCAGCGCGTGGTCGCCGCCCGGCTCGTCCCGCCCGGCGACCTGGCGATACCGGCGCCCGCCGGCGACAAAGAGCTGCATCGCGCCCACCGGCCGGCCTACGTCGACCGTGTCCAGAGCGGCGCGCTCAGCCCCCAGGAAATCCGGCGTATCGGCTTTCCCTGGTCGCCGGCTATGGTCGAGCGCAGCCGGCGCAGCGTCGGCAGCACCCTGGCCGCCGGTCCGTTTGCCCTGCAGGATGGCGTGGCCGTCAACCTGGCCGGCGGCACGCATCATGCCGGGCCGGACTGGGGCCAGGGCTTCTGCGTCTTTAACGATGCCGCCGTCGCCGCCCGCGCCTGGCAGGCGGCGGGGCTGGTGCAGCGCGTGCTTATCCTCGACTGTGACGTGCACCAGGGCAACGGCACCGCCGCCATCTGCCGCGGCGACGACACCATCTTCACCTTCTCCATCCACGGCGCGCGCAACTTCCCCTTCCATAAGGAGCCGGGCGACCTGGACATTGGGCTGGAAGACGGCGCCGGCGATGAGGTCTACCTGGCGGCGTTGGCTGGCGGCGTCGGCCAGGCCATCAGCCGCGCCCGCGCCGACATTGCTATCTACCTCGCGGGCGCCGACCCCTACGGGGGCGACCGGCTGGGCCGGCTGGCCCTTACCAAAGCCGGCCTGGCCGCCCGCGACCGTCTCGTCCTCGATGCCTGCCGCCGCGCCGGGCTGCCCGTCGTCGTCGCCATGGCCGGCGGCTACGGCCGCGACATTCACGACACGGTCGATATTCATTTCACCACGGTCAGCCTCGCAGCCAGCTACGCTGATTAACGGGCCAAAAGGTTCATTGACGCGCCCTATGCAAGGGGCGTAAGATGCAGATGTGCGCCGTCTTGCCGCGACTCTCGCCGTTGCAGCCCTCGCTCTGCTGCTATCCGCTCTGCCCGCGCCGCCCCTGGCGCGGGCGGGCCAGCCTCCGGCCGGCTACCCCACGGCCGCTGCGGCCATCGATGCCGCCGCCCGCCTCTACGAAGAGCAGGTAGAGCCGGCGCACCGGCTCCGGCTCGGCGAATTGCACACGGACGGCGCCTGGGCTTACCGCATCGGCCAGCCCGTGGCGGCGCAAGCAGAGGTGCTAGAGCACGGCGTTGTCCCCATTCTCGCCCGCTTCACAGCAGACGGCTGGCAGGCCATCGCCCCCGGGCTGGCGCCGGCCGCCGACTTCAACGCCTGGCTCGCCGAGCTCTCGCCCGTACTCATGGACGAAAATCTCAAGGGCTACTTGCAGCTTCGCGATGCCAGCCGCCCAGACGCCGCGACCTTTGGCGGCCACTTCCTGCCCTGGCCTGGCGGGCGCTGGGGCAAGGTCACACACCGCGACGGCGTGGGCCATTACGGGCAGATCGATTTCGTCATCGAAGGCGATGTCTACTCCTCCAAGCCCGGCCGCGTCGCCTTTATCAAGGAGTCCTCGCCCGATCCCGACGAGCCCTGTTCCGACTTTGAAGCCTGCTGGCGCAAGGCCAACGTCGTCGTCCTCGAGCACAGCCCGCAGGAATATTCCTGGTACGTCCATCTCGCCTATAACAGCGTGCCGGATAACATTTACGTCGGCCTCGACATTCCGGCCGGCGTCAAAATCGGCGTCCAGGGTCGCACCGGCTACACCTGGGGCGTTACCGGCTTCCACCTGCACTATATGGTCTCCGCCGGCCACTACGCCTGGACCGACCCCAACGACCCGGACGCGCTGACCTGGGCGACCGGCATCGAGCGCACCGACTTTATTGAGAGGAGCTGGGACGAGCTTTACCCTGGCCAGAACTTCCTCTCCCAGAATTGGGGAACGACGATTCCGCAGCGCAGCAGCATTAACGGCGTGGTGCGTGACGGCGCCGGACGGCTGGTGGGCGGCGCTGCCGTCGCCCTACTCCCCGGCAGCGGCCTCGGCCCGGCGCACCTGACGGCCACCGATGGCCTGGGCACCTACAAGTACCAGCAGATCCTGGAAGGCGACTACGTGGCGGGGGCCGGCTATGGCGGCTACTGGCAAATGGTCTCCCTGCCCGCGTCCGGCGCCGCCAGCATAGACGCGCCGGCGCTGGCGCTGAGCCGCAGCTGCAGCGCTGGCGGGCTGACCCCGCTCGAAGGCCAGATGGCGGCGCTCGTCTGCGCCGGCAGCCCGGCGGCGGCCGCTGCGCCGGAAGCTGCCGCTCCCCTGGCGCTCCACGCTCACCCCGGCATTGACAACAGCTTCTTGCAGTGGGAGCCGACCAACAGCGTGGAGGTCAGCCAGTACCGCGTGCAGCGCGCCGTCGGCGACAGCACCAGCTACACCACGCTCGGCCTGACCGCCCGGCTCTTTTACGTAGATAGCAGCGCCCTGCCCGCTGGCGCGGGCGCTTGCTACCGGGTGCAGGCGCTGCGGGCGAACAGCACGGTCATCGCTACGTCTAACAGCGCCTGCGTCGCCGGGCGCTTCCTTTCGCTCTGGGTGCCCCACGTCGAAGGCCGGCCGGGCGATAAGCTGACAATACCGGTCAATATCCGCAACGCGCACGGGCTGCGACTCAACCCCAGCACCATCGCCCTCGACTATGATACGCGCGTGCTGGCGCTGACCGGCGTTTCCACCGGCGTGCTGGCCGGCGGCTACGACTGGTATACCTCGACCAGCATCAACGGCAACGTGGCCCAGGTCCGGGTCCACAGTAGTCCTAACCAGGCGCCCCTGCTTTACGGCAGCGGGGCTCTCTTCTGGCTCAGCTTCGACGTTCTCTCCAGCACGGTCATGTCGTCGCCGCTCACCTTGCGTGAAACGATTCCCGGCGGCGGCGGCTCGGCCATCTACACCCCGGCCAATCCTACGCAGCCGGCGCCCCTGCAGCTACTCAGCGGCGTCTTCTACATGGAGCCACAATACGCTTACCGCCGTGGCGACGTCAATGGCGACGGCCTGGTGACCGCCGCCGACGGCGCGCTGGCCGCGCTGGTCGCCAGCAATATGGCGACGGCCACTGCCAGACAGCTCCGCGCCGCCGAGGTGACTGGCGACGGCCGTGTTGACGCCGCCGACGGCGCTGCCATCCTGCGCTACGCCGCCCAGGGCGCCTGGCCCACGGCCGCCCCGCCCGCCGCCGACCCGGCCGTGATCCGCATCGACAGCGCCGCCGGCATCCAGAGCGGCCTGGTGCAGACGACGCTGCGCATCAGTAGCGCCGGCGCCTGGGCCGGCAGCACGGTCTGGCTCGCCTACGATCCGGCGCGCATCGCCGGGGTCGTCGGCGCCACGCCGACCGGCATTGCCGCCGGGCAGCAGGTCGCCGTCGACGACGCCGGCGCCGGCCTGGCCCGTATCGTCCTCAGCAGCAGCGCGCCGCTGGCCGCCAATGGCGCTTTCGCCACCGTGACCCTGCACGTAGCGTCCAACGTCCCCTCCGGCAGCAGCACGCCGCTGGTCCTGGCCGGCGCCGCCCTCAACGACAGCAGCGGGCGGGACTATGCCACCTCTTCTCTGCAGACGAACAGCTCGCAGGTGGGCGGCACGCTGCTGGTTGAATACCTCTCCGCCCACCTCCCTGTCATCCACCGTTAGCCGGCGCGCCGCCGCGCTACGGGGCGTGGGCAAAGAGACACTTGAGATAAGCCCCTTCGGCAAAGGAAATCGGATGGTCCAGCGGGTGCCCGGTGCGCGCTATCTCCGCTAACGGCCGGCCCGCCGTCGCCGCCGCTTCATGCACCGTGTCGTAGAACGGCTCGGCGCCAATCCGCGCCGTGCAGGAGGCCATGACCAGAATGCCCCCCGGCTCCAGCACATCCAGCGCATCGCCCACCAGCCGCCGGTAGGCCGCCAGCGCGCGCGCCGTCTCCCCCTGGCTACGCGCAAAGGAGGGCGGGTCGACAACGACCATGTCGAAGCGGCGCCGGCTGCTTGCCAGATTCTGCAGCGTCTGGAAGGCGTCGCCCACCAATACCTCGTGCGTCGCCGCCGCAACGCCCTCCTCTTCCTGGTTGAGGCTGAAGTTGTGCAGCGCCGCCGCCAGCGCCGGCTGGCTGAGGTCGGCGCTGACCACGGCCGTGGCCCCGCCGCGCGCCGCATAGAGCGAAAAGGCGCCGCTGTAGGCAAAAAGGTTGAGCACGCGCCTGCCCGCCGCCAGCCGCTCCACGCGCGCCCGGTTATCGCGGTGGTCAAAGAAGAAACCCGTCTTCTGCCCGGCGACCACGTCGGCGGCAAAATGCAGCCCGTTCTCGCGGAAGTGGACCGCTCCTCGCAGCGGCGGGCCCAACAGCAGGTCACCCGCCCGCAGGCCGTAGAGAAAGGCCGGCTGTGCGGCCACGTCCCGGCTCAGCCGCAGCACCAGCCGCTCAGGCTCTTCCTGGGCGAGCAGCGCCGGCAGCAGTGCGCGCAGGTGGGGGATCCACGCCGCCGTATAGAGCTTGGCAACGCAGGTGCGCTCATAACGGTCCACGACCAGCCCCGGCAGCCCGTCATTTTCGCCGTGAACCAGCCGGTAGCCGCTGGTCAGTGGGTCGCGCTGCAGCGGCTCGCGCCGGGCGGCGGCGGCGGCCAGACGCTGCGCAAACCATTCGCCGCCAATGGGCGCCGGCTGCCCCTGCTGCAGCACGCGCAGGCGGATCGGCGACAGAGGATCGTAAAGGCCAATCGCCAGAAAGCGGCGCTTGCGGTCGAAGACAACGCCCAGGTCGCCGGGCTGCCCCTCGCGGCTCTGCTGCTCGATGGCCCCGGCATAAAGCCAGGGATGCCCGCCGCGCAGGGCGCGCTCGGCCGCCGGCGTCACGCGCAGCGCCAGCCGTGTCTCCGCCGGCGGCGGCAGGTTGGGTAAATTCAGCTTGCCCGCGTCCACGTCGTCAGCCAACTGCTATCCTCCGTCGCCATTGTAGCGGACAGCCGCCATCCTGCCCGCCGCGCAACGGCTGGCGCGCTTCCCTCGTAATGGATAGTGTGGAAAACAATGATCGCAATGGCGGGCAGCCAAACTGGAGGCAACCATGGAAGAATTGAAAACCGCTGAACGCTACGAAGACGCCACCGACAACGATCGGCTCTGGGCCGCCCTGGCCTGGATTCCCGTCAGCCCGCTGTGGCCCCTCCTCGCCGTACTGGCCCTGCTGCTGGACGATACACGCCAGCGGCCGTTCGTCCGCTACCACGCTATCGTCTCAATGGTGCTGGGGCTGGCCCTCATCCCCATCTCCGTTATCACCCTGGGTTGTGGCGCCCTCGTCTACCTCGTCTTCTTCTGGTGGGCGTTTGAGGCTTACAACGGCCGGGTGGTAGAGATCCCCGTCATCTCCGACTGGGTGCGCCGCCAGGGTTGGGTCGAGCTATAAGCCGCGCGGCCCCTTTCTCCTTGCCGGGCGTGAAGGACGGCTCCGGCTGTGCTACAGTTGCGCCGTCACTGATTCACAACCGGCAAGGAGAAAGACGTGAAAGTTGCTTACGTATTCAGCACATCCGGCCATACCGCCAGCTATAAGCTCGGCAAGATGATCCTGCCCCAGCTCGAAGCCGGCACCCACGGCGCCGACGTGGTGGGCATGTTTTTCTTTGACGACAACAACTACGTGCTGCGCGCCGGCGACCCCATCGGCGAGCGGCTGGCGCGCGTCGCCGCCGACAACGGCATGCTGCTGATGATGTGCGACCAGTGTGCGCTGGAACGGCAGCTAGCCACCGGCGAGCCCGGCGACTGCGAGCCACAGGGAACGGTCGCCGGGGTGCAGGTCGGCTGCTTCCCCGACCTCTACGCCGCCCTCTCCGGCAACCTGCCCGATCAGGTGATCACGCTCTAAGCGCCGCGCCCGCTCAGCCGTCCAATCCATGCGCCGCCAGCAGCGCCCTATCGGCCAGCAGCGCGGCCGTGGGCCCATCGGCGACGATTAGGCCTTCGTCCATGATAACCGTGCGCGGCAGCAGCTCGCGCACCAGCGCCAGGTCATGGCTGGCGACGAGCATCGTCTGCGGCAGCGCCTGCAGGAGCGTGATCAGCGCCCGTCGCGCCCGCGGATCGAGCCCGGCCGTGGGCTCGTCCAGCACCAGGATCTCCGGCTCCATGGAGAGCACCGTGGCAATGGAGACCCGCTTCTTCTGGCCCAGGCTGAGGTGGTGCGGCAGCCGCGTGGCGGCGTCGCTCATGCCGACCTGGGCCAGCGCCCGCGCCACGCGTGCCCGCACTTCTGCCTCGGCCAGCCCCATGTGCAGCGGGCCAAAGGCCACGTCGTCGAACACTGTCGGTGAAAAGAGCTGGTCGTCCGGGTTCTGGAAGACCATCCCGACCTGAGCGCGGATCTGCGGCAGGGTGCGGCGCGTCAGCGGTAACCCGGCCACGGTCACCGGCCCCTGGCCGTTCTCCTGCTCGCCGAGAAGCCCGTTGATGTGCAGCATGAGCGTGCTCTTGCCGGCGCCGTTTGGGCCGACCAGGGCCACCTTCTCGCCGGCGGCGATGGCCAGGCTGACGCCGCGCAGCGCGACCGTGCCGTCGGGATAGGTAAAATGAAGGTCACGGACGGCGACAGTCGGCGCCTGGCTCTCCTGCTTGCGGTCGCTGCCGGGCTGATGTTGCACGGGCATCCAGCTTCTCTCCTCTAGAAGGCCAGCCGGGCCGCGGCCTGGATGGCGGCCAGCAGCAGGAAGGCGGCGAGCGCCGCCAGCCAGTCCCCGCGCCTCATCACGTGCGGGTTCATTGTCAGCGGCTGGCCCTGGTAGCCGCGCGCCAGCATCGCCTCATAGACCCGTTCGCTGCGCTCGTAGCTGCGCAGGAAAAGCTGCCCGACCATGCTGCCGGCCACGCGCGCCCGCCACCAGATTTTGCCGCCCCCGCCGCCGCCGGCCGGACGGGCGCTGCGGGCGGCGCGGGCGCGCAGCAGCCGGCCGGCCTCGTCGGCGAGCACAAACAAGTAGCGGTACATGAAGCCAATGATGGCGACGAGCACGGCGGGCGTGCGCAGGTGGCGCAGCGCGTGCAGCAGGTCGGGAAATGGGGTGGTCGCCGTCAGCAAGATGGCCGCCTGTACCGAGAGCCAGCTGCGGGCCAGGATGGAGAGGAAGCGCTCCAGGCCGGCGTCGCTCACCGTGATGACGCGCCCGAACAGGGGCAGCGACCAGAGCGGCTCGCCCGGCTGGGTAAAGAGCACCGTCACGGCCGCCAGCACGAAGGGCAGCGCCAGCAGCGAGCGGCGCAGCAGCAGGCCGGCGCCCAGGCGGGCCAGCCGCGCCGCCGCCAGTAAGAGCGCCCAGCTCGCGGCAAAAGCCAGCCAGGCGCCGTCCGGCAGCAGCAGATTGGAGAAGATGAAGAGGATGACGACCACTACCTTGACGCGCGGGTCCAGGCCGTGAATGGCACTGTCGCCCGGCCGGTAGCGGTCAAAGGTGGCTGCCGGGTTCATCGAGCGCTTGCGCCGGCTCAGGCGCCGGATGACTCGCCGCGCGTCCGCTGGCGCAGGAGGCGGGCCACGGCCAGGGCCACGACGGCCACCAGCAGCGCCCCCAGCAGCCCGGCCAGAATGGTAGACAGCGCCGTCTCGCCGAGGAGCGGGATGGTGTAGTCGGGCAGCAGCGTGAAGGGCGCATCGCGCGCCGTTTGCAAAAAGCCGCTTTCTTCCGCTGCCCACTCCAGCCCATCGGGCAGGCCCGACGCCAGCGGCGCCAGCAGAACGACCAGCAGCGAGACGGCGAGACCGCCCACAATCCAGCCGCGGCCGGCGGCCGCGGCGCTGCGCTCCAGTAGCTGCGGGCGCGCGCCGAGAATGAAGCTGAGGGCGGCCACCGTAATCAGCGCCTCGCCGACGCCGATGAGGGCGTGGATGCCCAGCATGACCGGGACGACGATGGAAAAGCTGACCACATTGCTGAAGCCCAGCAGCAGCGCGGTGAACAGAGCAGCGGCCATCACCGACAGCCAGGCAGCCCCACCGGCCACCAGCAGCCGGGCGCGCCGCCCACGCCCGGCGACAATGCGGTAGAGCCCATAGCCGACCAGCGCCGGGATGACGCCCATCACCAGGATATTAGCGCCCATCGCCAGCAGGCCGCCATCCTGAAAGAGCAGCGCCTGCAGGGCGATGACCGCCGTCATCACCAGGATGCCCAGCCACGGGCCCAGGACTATGGCCGCCAGCGCCGCCCCCACCAGATGGCCGGAGGTGCCGGCGGCCACGGGAAAGTTGATCATCTGGCCGGCAAAGATGAAGGCAGCCATAATGCCGGCCAGCGGCGCCAGCCGCTCGTCGAAAGCAATCTGGGCGCGGCGCACGGCCAGCGCTACTGCCAGCGCAGCGAGCAGCCACGCCGCCAGCGAAATGAGCAGCGAGAGAAGGCCGTCGGGAATGTGCAGCAGGGTGAGCGCGGGAAACATCGCAACCTCCTATGGCGCCTGGCAGCGGCGGCAGCGTCCGAAGAAGGAGATGTGATTCATCTCCACACAAAAGCCAAATTGCTCCCGCGCCACGGTAAACAGGGGGGCGAGCGCCTCGTGCGGCGCCTGATAATCGGCGCCGCAATGGCGGCAGACGAAATGGTGGTGCGGCTGGCGGCCGGCCAGCTCATAGACGGTCAGCCCATCCGCTTGCTGGGTGGCGGTGACGATGCCCTGCTCGCAGAAGAAGTTCAGCGCGCGGTAGACTGTCCCCTGATTCAGCGTCGGCGCGATCGCGCGCACGGCGGCGTAAATAGCGTCGGCCGTGACGTGCCCGCCCAGCCGGCAGACCGCGTCCAGAATGAGCTGCCGCTGCGGCGTTACCCGGTAGCCTTCGCCCCGCAAGCGCGCGGCAATCCGCTCCATGTCGTGGCTCATAAACCTTCCTTATTGCAGTTAGCTGCAACAGGAAGATACTGCAACAGATAGTGTGTGTCAATGGCAGCCGGGGCCGGTTGTCTCCCTAAAAAGCAGGCTCCCCGCCCTAAATCCGCCCGCCCGCTGATGAACGCTCTATAAACAACGCGGTGACAAACTACAATCGTACCAAGGCGACTAAAGTCGCTACTACCAGGGGCGTCTCTGTAGTAACGACTTCAGTCGTTCACCAGCGCGATTACCCGATTAAAATAGAATGGCTCTACAGCAGCCTCAACCTGCTCTTACTCCTCTACCCAGACCACAAAGCTCAGGCGCTCCTCTCCATAGTCGGCCGTTATCTCCCAGCAGCCGGCTGCCGGCAGCACAAAGGCAGTCATGATCATCGATCCATGATCGGGATGGTAGGCGTTGCTGGCGCCGCTGTCCGTCATCGTCTCGTCGCCGTCGAGGCGCCGCCCGGTGAGGACGAGTTCCGGCTTCTGCTCTTCCTGCCAGTCATACCCCTCGCTCCAGAAGGCCATCTTCTGGGTGTAACCGTGTTCGTGGTGGGGCAGGCTGTGCCACACGCCGTCGATAACCAGATGCGTGCGGAGGGCCAGCGAGCCGTACCAGAAGAAAACCTCATTCAGCGGACCTGCCGGATCCGGCGTTGGCGGGACGAAGTGTGAATCCGCGACGCCAGTCACCGGGCAGGCTTCGCGACCAGCAACCTTTGGGGCCGGAAGGCGGCTATCTGTGAGGAAAGCGAGCAGGGCCTCTATCTCCGCCTCGTCAAGGCCCAGGTTGGGCATCTGCGTCCCCGGGCGCAGGGCCGCCGGATCGCGCAGCCAATTACGTACGAATTCGGGGTCGGGCTGGTAATGGGTGAGATCCGGCCCGATGTGTGGTCCGCTACTCTCCGGCACGGCGCCATGCTGGTGGCAGGTCACGCAGCCTTTCGCCTGGAACAGCGCCGCGCCAACTTCGGCCGGGGCCTGATGCGGGCTCTGGACCGGCGGCGCGGCGTCGGCAGCCGGGGCCGGCTGCGGCGCGATAATCAAGGCCAGCAGGAGCAGCAGGCCACCGCCGAGCCCCAGCAGCAGGCCGGGGCGTCGCCGCTGGGCGACAGCCACGAAGGCGCCAATCGCCAGCAGACCAAGGCCCGTGACGCGCAGGAGCACACCACTTGTCGCAGCGGCGTTTTCGGTTGTGTCTGCCGCCGCCGCCGGCATTACGTTCAGCGGTGGCAGCGCCGTTACCTGCGGAAACGGAGCGGCCTTGACGTCCCAGCGCCACTCGCCGGCTTCGGGGAAGACGGCCCGGACGGTAAAGTAGCCAGTCTCCGCGCCCTTCGCTGCCGTCCATTCCAGGTGCTCTCCGCTGGCGCCGTGCCGGGCATTGACCACGACGTTAACGCCGTCTACCGGCCGCACCCCATGCTGCCGCACCATGAAGCCGAGGTCTACCGGCTCCCCGGCTCGCAGCTCGCCGGGCAGGTTTTCCAGGGTGATGACCACCCAACCGCCGGCCAAAACTGGCGCGGCCAGCAGCAACAAGCCGAAAACCAAAAGCACAGCCGCTATCGTTCGCATTGTCTACCTCCAGCCTGACGGAATGTTCATCACCTGATATACACCGCCCACCGGCCGCAGGTTCCCTCGCCGAGCGCCATTCTATGTACCTTGTATCTTGTACCCTGTATCCTGTTCTCGGCCCCGCTCAGGCCGCTTCTCGTAACCTGCAACTCACTGAATCGACTCGGCGACTCGCACCGCAGCTTCCACTGTCAGACTACTCTCCAGCCGGTAGGTAAACACACCATCGGTCCAGACCAAGACGGCGTCGGGCACCAGCAGCCAGCCTTCGCTCTGGCCCAGCTGCAGCGGGTGCTCTTGTTCGACCCAATAAGCCTGCTGGCCGCCGACCGTCGTCTCAGCGCCGCCGATGCCCCAGGCCCCCTTCAGGCAGCAGTTGTCGCTGGCAATCTGGTAGAGCGTGAGCAGCGGCTCGCCCGGCCGTTCCGGGTCGTCCCACACGGAAATAACAACGCTTGCCTCCGGCTCAAGCGGCAGGCGCTGCAAGTAGAAACGGTCAGGGGGGTCGCCGGCCGGCGGCGCTGTGGGCAGGCGCAGGGCAAAGCCGGCCACCGCCTCCGCCTCCACCCGGCTGAGCGGCTCGCCGGGCAGCGACGGCGCCGTTACCGTCACGGCCGGCATCGTCGCCGGCGGTGTCAGCACAATGCGCACCGCCCCAATCTGCAGCCAGTCGCGCACGGCCGCACGCACGGCTGGGACAGACAGGGCCAGCGCGAGGAGAAGGAGCAGGGCGGCAAAGACGAGCGCCGGCCGCTGCCAGGCAGGGCGGCGGGCAGCAGGCGGGCCGGAGAGGCGCGGCGCTGCCGCGGCGATGTCCGGCGTCGGCGGGTAATCGTAGGCCCGCGCCAGCAGGCGCACCGTCTCTTCCCACGGGTGCACTGTTTCATCCTGATAAGGTGGCTCGTGCATCATCATTCAGCCAGCTCCGGATACTCACGCTCGACCACGTCACGCAGCTGCGCCAGGGCGCGGTGCAGGCGCGACTTAACGGTGCCCGCCGGCACGCCCAGCGCCTCGGCCACCTCCGCCACCGGCATGTCGAGGTAATAACGCAGGTAGACGACCTCCTGCCCGGGGGCATTCAGCCGGCGCACGGCCTCGGCCAGCTTCCCGGCGCGCCAGCGGGCGTCCAGGCGCTGTTCGGCGTGCCGCTGCGCATCGCCCGCGGGCTCCGCGCGGCCCAACAACCGGTCCAGGTAGTGGCGGTAGCGGCCGCGCGCCCGGCGCCGGTTGCGCGCCTGGTTAATGGCGATGCGCGTCAGCCAGGGGCGCAGCGGCCGGGTTTCGTCGAACTGCCGCAGCGAGCGGAAGGCGCGCACAAAGCTCTCCTGGGCCACATCTTCGGCAGCCGCCGTATCACGCAGCACGAGATAGGCCAGCCGGAAGACGTGCGTCTCATGGGCGCGCACCAGCGTCTCCCAGGCGGCCGCATCGTCCTGCCGGGCGCGAGCAACCAGCCGCGCCTCGGCGGGGTCTACCGCAACGGGCCCGTCACGGCGCTTCTCTGCAGAGATGGCCATCACCCTAATATACACCGCCGGGCGGTGGTTGGTTCCATGCGTAAAAGCGGTTTGTTTGCTCCCGCCAGTTAGCCGCTATCCGTTTCGCCTTGTAGGGTAACCACCAGCCGGCGCGGCCCGCCGTGGTCTCGGTGCTCGCCCAGGTAGATGCCCTGCCACGTTCCCAGGGCCAGCCGGCCGTTGCGGATGGGTATGGTCAGGCTGCTGCCGAGCAGCACCGCCTTGAGGTGGGCCGGCATGTCGTCCGGCCCCTCGGCGGTGTGCTGGAAATACGCGGCGTTTTCCGGCGCCAGCCGGTCGAAGTAGTGCGCCATGTCGGCGCGCACGGTGGGGTCGGCGTTCTCGTTGAGCGCCAGCGACGCCGAGGTATGCTGGATGAAGAAGTGGGCCAGCCCGACGCGGAAATGGGCCAGCTCGGGCAGCTCGGCCACGACCTCCGCGGTGATCAGGTGAAAG
Organism: uncultured Ardenticatenaceae bacterium; assembly: GCA_964579295.1. GTDB lineage: Bacteria > Chloroflexota > Anaerolineae > Promineifilales > Promineifilaceae > JAAYYY01. The sequence continues at coordinate 28,417 of CAZOGK010000023.1, read as the reverse complement.
CCGCGCGGCCGGGCCCGCAGCCGGATCTCGCGCTGCAGCCAGGCCACGGCTACTGCACGTAGGCCCTGTACTGGGCGACCAGCGGGTCGCTCTCGCCCAGCAGCCCAAAGACGCCCTGAATGATGGCCTGTACGTCGCTCTTGTGCGCCGCCGCACTCTGCGTGCGCGCCGCCAGCAGGCTATAGAGGGCGGCGCTGTAGTCGCGCCGGCGCAGGGCATTGCCGGCCTGGTCGAGCAGGCTGTCGACCTCCGCCTGGCCGGTGCGTAGCGGGCGGCAAAGGAATTGGGCCAGCGGCTGTAGCTGGCCGGCCCGGCCCGACTCGGCGCCATCAGGGAAGCTCTGCAGCAAGCGCTCGGCGTCACAGCCCTTGCCCTGGCGCAGCAGCGCGATGGCCTGCTCCAGCCGCCGCGCCGGGTCGCCATCCGGCTCGGGCTGCGGCGCGGCCCGCGCCTGGCGCTGCGGCCGGGGCGGCGCCTGGGCCGCGACGCGCTGCAGGAACTGGCGCACCATTGGCTCCGGCTGCGCGCCGACGAACTCCTCCACCACCGCGCCGTTGACGAACGCCTTCACCGCGGGGATGCCGCGAACGTTGTACTGCGTGGCAAGCTGTGGGTTCTGATCGGTGTTCAGCTTAGCCAGGATGAAGTTGCTGTTCGGCTCCTTCGCCAGCCGTTCCAGGACAGGGCCGAGCATGCGGCAAGGGCCGCACCACGGCGCCCAAAAATCGACCACGACGGGAATATTGCGCGAGCGCTGCAGAACTGCGCTCTCAAAATCAGCCTGGCTAACGTCGACGACCCTACCTTCCATACTTACTTACCACTCCTCTTCACCATCTGTTCTACCAGTGCAGCCACTATAACAGGGTAATGTTGGATTGCTATATAAGCCGCGCCCCCACAGCAGCCGGATAGCGGCGGATAACCGAGAGCGCTGCAGATGCAGATATAGTATAATATGTAAGGTTGGCAACCGGGCTTCACGTCTGACGTATAGGTAGACAGCGGTCGCCGGCTGCTGACAGGAGATCGCGGACGGCAGCGCCGTCCCCAATCATGTTGTGGCGTCCACGCGAGGGTACGATGGATCTGGTTACTGTTTCCCATGTGAGTAAGCGTTTTGGCCGCGTTCAGGCGGTCGAGGATGTCTCCTTCGAGGTCTTTCCCGGCGAAATCTTCGGCCTGTTAGGCCCCAACGGCGCCGGCAAGACGACGACCATCCGCATGATGATGGACATCTTTGAGCCGGATAGCGGCGAGATTACGCTGTTCGGCGAGCCGTTCAGCGAGGAGCATAAGCATCGCATCGGCTACATGCCCGAGGAGCGGGGGCTCTATAAGGACCAGAAGCTGGAGACGACGCTGGCCTTCCTGGCGACCCTGAAAGGGTTGGACGCGAAGGAAGCGCATGAGCGCTTGGAGCAGTGGCTCAAGCGGCTCGACCTCTGGGAGCATCGCCAGAAGCAGGTGCAGGAGCTAAGCAAGGGCATGCAGCAAAAGGCGCAGGTGATCGCCACGCTGATTCACGAACCGGACCTGGTCGTCATCGACGAGCCGTTCTCCGGCCTCGACCCGGTCAACACGCGCCTGATCAAGGAGATTCTGGAAGAGCAGCGGGCGCAGGGGAAGGCGATCATCATGTCTACCCACCAGATGCACCAGATCGAAGCCCTCTGCAACCGCATTGTCCTCATCGACAAAGGCCACTCGGTGCTCTACGGCCGCGTATCAGAAATCAAGCGCGACTTTGCCGGCAACGCCGTGACGCTCGAAGGGGAAGGACCATTCGAGCAGCTGCCCGGCGTGCTCGACGTGCGCCGCGAAAACGGCGTCTGGCACCTGGCGCTGGGCGCCGGCGTCAGCCCACAGGATCTCTTCCGCTCTCTGGCGGCGCTGCCCGAGCTGGCCGTCAACCGCTTCGAGGTGGCCGAGCCTTCGCTGGAAGACATCTTCGTCTCCGTGGTCCAGGGCGAGTACCAGCGGAAGACGGCGCCGGCGGCGCTGGAAGAGGCGTCGCCCGGGCTGGAGGCCGATCATGCGTAACTTCTGGCTCATGGCCCGCTACGAATACTTGAATCGCGTCCGCACGCGCAGCTTCCTGCTGTCCATGCTGAGCGTGCCGGCGCTGATCGTCGTCATCATCGTCATCGGCGCTATTGCCGCCACCACCGGCGAGAACAACCTGCCCATCGGCTACGTGGACAGCGCCGGCCTGCTCGACCCGGCGCTCTACGCCGAGCCCTATCTGGGCGACATGGAAGACCGCGTGGCGCTGCTGCCCTTCGTCGATGGCGAGAGCGCGCTCGCCGCGCTGGAGGCGGGCGACATCCAGGGCTATTATGTGCTTCCGCCCGGTTATCCCCAGGATCCCCGCGTCGAGGTCTACTACCTGGAAGATTATCCCTCGCAAAGCGACTTTAATGACTTCCTGCGCGCCAACCTGCTGGCCCAGGCTGACCTGGAGCCGGCTACCCGCGCCTGGTTGCTGGACGGCCCCGACGTCACCATGCGTGACCTGAGCACCGGGCGCGAGATCGGCGGCGACGCCTTTGTCAACATCTTCCTGCCCCTGATCGGCGGCTTCTTCTTCTTCTTCGCCGTCATGGGCGCTTCCGGCTATCTGCTGCAGATCGTCGCCGACGAAAAAGAAAATCGCACGATGGAAATCCTGATCACCAGCGTCAGCCCCCTGGAGCTGATTGGCGGCAAGGCCCTTGGCTTAATTGCCGTCGCCCTGACGCAGATCACCTTGTGGGCCGTGGCCGTGGTCGTTGCCGTGCTCATTGCCGCGCGTTTTGTCGATTTCCTGGCGGCCCTGACCTTTCCCTGGTCCTTCGTGCTGATTATGGCGCTCTATTTCCTGCCGGCCTTCGGCCTGATGGGCGGCCTGATGATCGTCATCGGCAGCGCTGTGACCGAGCTGCAGCAGGGCCAGTCGATAGCCGGCGTGCTCAACATGCTCTTCATCGCTCCCTTCTTCTTCTTCGTCCTCATCTTCACCAACCCGAACAGCCCCTTGCTGACCTTCATGACCTTCTTCCCGACTACGTCGTTCATGACGGTAGCCATGCGCTGGGGCGTGACAGGCATCCCCACCTGGCAGCTGGTGGTGAGCTGGCTGCTGCTGGTCGGCAGCGCCGCCTTCATGATCTGGCTGGCGTCGCGCGTCTTCCGGCTGGGCATGCTGCGCTACGGGCAGCAGTTAGAGATACGCGAGGTAGTCGCCGCGCTGCGCGGTGCGGAGGTATAGCGACCATGCGTAATACGTTGCTCATTGTCAGGCAGGAGATCCTTACGCTGCTGACCAAACGCAGCTTCTGGATCATGACGATTGCCTTTCCGGCGGTCATCCTCATCCTCAACACCGGCACGATGCTCATGGCCGGCAACGACGAGAGTCAGGAGTTCAACCTGGGCGCCGGCGACGGTATGCAGCAGCTTGGCTACGTGGACCAGAGCGGGGCCATCCGCGAGCTGCCCCCCGGCCTGCCGGCCGAGGCGTTCCGCGCCTTTGCGTCGCAAGAGGCCGCCGAGCAGGCGCTGGCGGCCGGCGAAGTCGATATGGTCGCCGTGCTCCCCCCTGAATTCGTCGAGAGCGGCGAGATGACGGTAATCCAGTCGCAGTTCAACCCGTTCGGCAACGTCGGCGAGAGCATCTTCTCTTACGTCATTGCCTATAACCTCACGGGGGATCCGGTGCTGGCTGGCTCTATCCAGGGACCGCTCAACCAGGCGACCGGCCACAACCTGGCGCCGGCCGGCGAGGCGGGCGAGGCAGATACTGACGGCGCGACCATTATGCCGCTGATCCCGTTCATCGTGCTCTTCATCTTCTTCTTTCTGATTACGATGAGCAGCGGCTACATGCTCAGCTCCGTCTCCCGCGAAAAAGAGAACCGCACCGTCGAGGTGCTGCTGGTCAGCGTCAGCCCGCGCCAGCTCATGATGGGCAAGCTGCTTGGCCTCAGTATCATTGCCCTCTTGCAGATGGCTATCTGGCTCGGCGGCAGCGCCCTCATCATGCAGGCGACCGATCTCTTTAATCTGCCGCCTATCGAGCTTGGGCTGAGCGCCGGCTTCTTCCTCTGGGGCGTCGTCTACCTGGTGCTGGGTTACCTGCTCTATGCATCGGTGATGGGCGCTATCGGCGCCCTGGCGCCCAACGCGCGCGAGGCGGGCCAGTTCCCCTTCATCGTATTGCTGCCGCTGATGATTCCGCTGTGGCTCAACTTCAGCCTCACCGAGAACCCCGACGGCGCCCTGGCCGTCATTCTCAGCCTGATACCCTTCACGGCGCCCATCACCATGATGATCCGGCTGGCTGCCGGTAGCGTCCCCCTGTGGCAGCTCCTGGGAAGCGTGGCTCTGCTGGCGCTGACGACCTACGTGCTGGTGGCCCTGGCCGCCCGCTTCTTCCGCGCCGACACGCTGCTCTCCAGCGCCAGCCTCAAGTGGGGCCGGCTGCGGTCTGCCTGGCGCGGCGAGTAACGCCCACCTAGCAGCTGGATCCTCCGGCGACAGCCTGTTCCCTGTGCTGCTCGCGCTCCCATCTCGACACGGTTGCGAGCATCGATCGCTCGTAGGTCTACCGTAGCGCAGGAGGCAGGAGCACGATCTCTGACTCCGCTATCCTGTCAAAGTAGGCGCTCCGTTCGTTTGGGAGGCAAGAACCATGCTCCAACATTTTCGGGAGAGGATAGGAGCCGCTTTGGGGGTAGCGCCGCTCGACGTGCACCTCGCATTAAGGCCACCCCTTAGCTACCAGAGCAACCGTCTCTACGACGCCTACGTCGCAGACCGGCATTATATGGTCAAGGAGTTCTTGAAGCCTGCTGAGTTCGCGGAGGCGCCCGTACGCGAATTCGAAGGGTTGCAGCTGGTATCGTCCCTCGACGTCGCGCCTCAGCCGCTGTTATGGCAACCGCACAGCGCAAACACGCGCCCATTTGTGGTCTACGAATTCATGGAAGGGGAAATGTGGGACCGGCGCCGGCCATCCTCGGCGGACCTAGAACAGCTTTCCGCTCTCTGGCTCGTGATCAACTCAAGAACTGGGGACCGCCTGTGGATCTCGCGTAGCTTTGAAATGCCTCTGTCAGCCCAGCTAGATTGGTTTGCCGGGGTCTACCATCGCTATGGTGAGTGGGCGGAGGCCAACTTTCCACCGGGTAGCCAGGCTGCCTCACTGTGTCTATTTGTTCTGCAGGAGCGTGCTGCCGTCATTCTTGAGCTGTCAGAGGAAACACCGCCCCTTCGCTTCTGCCGGGCCGACGCGCGCTTCGCGAACGTTATCGCGCGCCCGGATGGGCGGCTCGGTCTGGTAGATTGGGAGGATTGCGGCCTGCGCGATCCCGCCCTTGACTTGGCCGACATCATAACCGCGCCTAACCAGGAAGATCTGCTTACTTGGGACGATTGGCAGCCATTCGTACAACCATACCTCCAGGGTCACGTCCTACAAGATACGGGCCTGGAGAGACGGATGCAGCTCTATTTGGCCTTGTTGCCGTTGGCATGGCTCGGCTGGTTGCTGCGTGCCGCGTTTAGTCGAGCCCAGGAGAATCAGCTGCAAGATTGGGAGTCTCATCAGATGCCGGCCAACCAAAGGCTGCGGCGCTACCTGGCGCGGGCGAGCGCCTGGCCCAATCTTGATTTCAATCCGGAACTTGAGGAACTGGAGGAAATCCGCTTCTTCCCTGAAGGTTGACAGGGCCGGTCGCAGGTGGAAAAGACGGACAACCGGTAGGTAGGCGTCAGCCCTCCAGCGCCAGCACGGCAATCACCCGCCACGCGGCGTCATCCGGCCCGCGCTGCATGAGCTGGAGCTGCGTCACAGGCACACGCCACCGTTCCTGCTCCCACTTCGTCGCCAACAGCGCCGCTTCCGCCGCCGCCATCTCCGCCGGGTCCAGCCGTTGCGCCAGGGTCAGGTGGGGCGTAAAGCGGCGGTGCTTATCTTCCCCGGCTACCCTGAGCAGTGTGTGTCGTATCGCTAACAGCTCGCGCGTTGGCTTGACGCCCAGGTAGAGCACCCGGTCGCCAAAGCGGCGCACGCCTCCCAGCTCCATCGTGAAAGGCGGCAGCCGCTTCTGGCGCTGCTGCAGCCGGTGAATGAGAACCGTCTCGTTTTCTGCAGTGGCCGGTCCGTGGCGCCAGTACACGCCGGCCAGCGTCACGTGCGGCGCTGTCATGGCGGCCGTTAGCGGATCGATCCGCTCGCGCAGCGACTGTATCTCCGCCGCCAGCTCGCCCTCGAGGAAGGCGCCGACGAAGATGCGGTAATCGCCGCGGCGCACTCGCTGCGGCCCTGTCTGTGGTCTGCCTCGTCTACGCCGTTGTCCTCTCATGCGCGCTCCTGGGCCGGCGCCCACTACCTTCGCTACAATAGCGTCGCTGATTGTATCACGCTGCCGCTACTTATGGGTTGTCGGTCAGGGCGGCCTGTTGGGTAGCTACATGGTACAAGATACAGGGTACAGGGTACCGTACGCGACGGGCCGGCCTTCCAGCATGCCTGACCTGTAAGACCTGACAGGTTTCCGAAAACCTGTCAGGTCTGGGGGGCGGCGCTCCACGCAAGAGAAAACAGGAGACAGCCATGAGCGAATTTCTGCAGATTGTGACGACGACTGGCAGCCGTGACGATGCCGATAGGCTGGCGCGCGCCCTCGTGGAGCGGCGGCTGGCCGGCTGTGTGCAGGTAGTTGGCCCGATCAGCAGCACCTACTGGTGGCAGGGGGAGCTGGAGACGGCCGAGGAATATCTCTGCCTGGTGAAGAGCAGCCGCGACGCCTACCCGGCGCTGGAAGCGGCCATCCGCGAGCTGCACCCCTATGACGTGCCGGAGATCCTGGCCCATGCCGTTGTCGCCGGCAGCCAGGGTTACCTGGATTGGCTGGCCGGCGAGCTGCGCCCCTCCTGAGCCTGCCCCTGGTACCTATCGACTAGCGCCGCCCAGGAAAATGTTTGTTTTACAAAAACGGAAATCCGCTATAATGGTTGTCGTTGTGTTGGTCGGGCGACAGAAGAGGTCTATTTCATAAATGGGAGCCACGATGTCGCCATGCCTGGCTCCATCATAGCCAAATAAATCAATCACCAACCGAATCTGGAGGTTATCATGGATTCCCTGTCTCCCAGTAGCGTCGTTTCGCGGCGGCTGCTGTTTCTCATCTTACTGGTTCTGATTCCCATCTATTCGCTGGCCTGCCGTCAGGCAGAGCCCGAGGTTGAGCCGACGGCAACAATCCCCGTGCAGGAAGTGGTCGAGGAGCCGGCTGACACGCCGGAGCCAGTCGACACACCGGAGCCGGCAGCCACCGACACGCCGGCCGGGCCGCAGCCGGTAGCCTCGCTGCAGGACGTGCGCAGCGCCGTAGTGCAGATCGTGGCCCAGGGCTCGTTTGTCGATCCCCAGGTCGGGCTGCAGCTTAACACGGCCGGCAGCGGCAGCGGCTTTATCATCGACCCCAGTGGCATCGCCGTGACCAATAACCACGTCGTCACCGGCGCCGCCTTCCTGCAGGTCTATCTGCCCGACGAAGACCGGCCGCGCAACGCCCGCGTCCTCGGCGTCTCCGAATGCTCGGATCTGGCTGTTATCGACATCGACGGCGATGGCTACCCCTATCTGGAGTGGTATGATGGCGATGTCAACGTCGGTCTGGACGTGTACACGGCCGGCTTCCCCCTGGGCGACCCCGAGTTCACGCTGACCCGCGGCATCATCTCCAAAGCCCGCGCCAGCGGCGAAACCGACTGGGCCTCCGTCGATAACGTCATGGAGCACGACGCGACCATTAACCCCGGCAACTCCGGCGGGCCGCTGGTCACGCCTGATGGCAAGGTCGTGGGCGTCAATTACGCCGGCGCCAGCAACACCAATCAATACTACGCCATCGGCCGCCAGGAAGCCGACGTGGTCATCGAGCAGCTGCGCGCGGAGCAGGACGTCACCTCCATCGGCGTCAATGGCATCGCCGTCGCTGCCCCTGACCAGGGCATCTACGGCATCTGGGTCTCGTCGGTAGAATCAGGCTCGCCGGCCGACCGCGCCGGCATTAAGGGCGGCGACATCATCACCATGCTCGAAGGGCTTGTGCTCGCCACCGACGGCACCATGTCCTCTTACTGCGACATCCTGCGCAGCCGCCGCGCCAGCGACGTGATGCGCGTCGAGGTCCTGCGCTTTGCGAGCGAGGAAGTTCTTGAAGGGCAGCTCAACGGCGACCCGCTGGCTGTGACGGTGAGCTTCGCCGCCGCGCTGCAGGATGAGGTCGCCAGCGAGCCCAGTGGCAGCGGCAGCGCGACCTACGACAGCTACGAGACAGTTAACGACGACACCGGCGCCCTGCTGGTTGAGGTTCCCTCCGCGTGGTCAGACATCGACGGCGCTGAGTGGTTCCTGGACGACGGCACTTATCTGGGTCCGTCGATTACAGCTGCCCCCAGCGTGGATGACTTCTGGTCGGTGTGGACGACGCCGGGCGTCTTCTTTGCCGCCGTGCATGAGCCGGCGGTGACCGTCACCGAGTTTCTCGATAACCGGTTCGAAGACTTCAGTGGCTCCTGCGACTATGGCGGTCGCTTCGATTACAGCGACGCCCTTTACACCGGACAATATGACTACTACAGCGATTGCGGCGGCGAGGGCGTCCTCTATGTCATCGTCGCGGTGACGCCCGACGACGGCACGAATGCGCTCATTCTCGTCGAGGTTCAGATCGTTACCGACGCCGACCTGGACGCGCTCGACCGCATCCTCAACAGTTTTATCCTCTTTAACTAGTAAGCTAGTCACTAGCCACTAGCCGCTAGCCTTTACCGGCCGGGTGGTGGGGACGCTCTCTGTGGCGTCTCCACCGCCCGCCCATTCCAGCAGCGCCAGCAGCAGCAGGGCCAGGAACCACGGCAGATACTGGGGGAAGGAGACCGGGTTGAGCGCGATGAAGGTGAGCATCACCAGCATGGCCAGCGTATAGCGGCCGAGGCGGCGGAGCCAGGCCAGCATGTAAACAATCGCCAGGACGGCGAAAAGAGGCAGCCGCATGCGCACGCCGCCCCAGCCCAGCGGCAGCCCGGCGGTCAGCTCCTGTGACGGGCCGCGCGTGCCGGAGAAGAGGACCGAGCGCACGTAGCCTTCCGCTTCCCAGACGAGAAACGGCAGCGACAGGAGCAGCGGCACGCTGGCGATAACCGCCGCGCCGCCGAGGAGCCTGGCCGGCCGCGACGCCCGGCTATCCTGCCACAGCCAGATCAGGTAGAGCGGCGCGTGGAAGATGGCAATTTGCTTGAAGGCCAGTGACAGGCTGAAGCTGAACAGCGCCAGCCAGGGGCGGCGCGTCAAGAGGGTCAGCGAGACGACAAAGAAAAAGATGGGGATGGCGTCCAGGTTGACCAGATAATGGTAGTCGAGCACCCAGTTGGCCACCAGCCAGAGCGCCAGCACGGCCGTCCCCAGCAGAAACTGCCGCCGCCGCCCATAGAGGGCAGCCAGCCAGGCGCCGGTAGCCAGGTGGAAGAGCATAAAGACCGGCTGCCAGAAGGCAATCCAGCCCTCGTAGGCGCGTAATCCCCACTGCTGGCTTAGCGCCGACAGCAGGTAGAAGAGGGGAAAGTAAGTCGCGTACTTCTCGTTCTCAAGCATATTGCCTTCGAGCACGCGCGCATACGGGTTATACCCGGCGAGGAGCCGCTTTCCTTCTACCCAGGCATAGTAGATATCGTAGCCCTCGCTGTCCACGCCCCAGGCAGTGGCCTGGAGCAGCGCTCCGGCCGCCAGCAGCAGTAGCGCCACCGCCGCCCAGAGAATCAGGAGCCTGTTCATTCTGGTCGCCGCCTCCTCTTGCGTCAGATTCCCGCCGCGTTTCTCCGGCAAAGCGCCGCTATCGTAAGCGGCAAAGCTTAGAAGGCGATGACTGCCCGCGAAATCCTTCATTGGAGAACTGACCCCGCCCGGGGAGAGAGGGCGCCATGCGCGGGACGAGCCCGGCATGAACGGGGCGCCGCTTTTGGTTGGCCCAGCGATGTGGGTGCCTGGCGGTTGAGCGCCGGCAGGACGCCTTATCGCAGATAGAGGGCGATAAGGGCCATGACGACGAGCAGCAGTACCAGGAGGGCGATGACCAGCCAGGTGAAGCCGCTGCGCCGTTCGCTTGTTGCCGCCGGCTGCGCCGCAGGCGCTTCGGCCGCCTCCTCCTCCAGCGCCAGAGCGTATTCCGCCTCCGGCCTAGCGGCCGGCCCAATGGAGAACGGATCTAACGGCTCGTCGTCGTCAGGCGAAAAAAGCACGTCCTCGTCTTCAGGCGAGAAGAGCAGCTCCTCGTCCTCAAGCGAGTAATCCGCGTCCTCGTCCACGGCTGTGTCCAGCGCTCCCTCGACCGCCAGCGACGAGTACTCCTCGGCGACATCATCCGCAAAATCAGGCGCTTCCCGCTCCTGTACTGGCGACGGCTCCAGCGCTTCCTCGACCGCCAGCGAGTACTCCTCGGCGACATCATTCGCAAAATCAGGCGCTTCCTGCTCCTCTACCGGCAACGGCTCCAGCGCTTCCTCGACCGCCAGCGAGTACTCCTCGGCGACGTCATCCGCAAAATCAGGCGCTTCCTGCTCCTCTACCGGCGACGGCTCCAGCGCTTCCTCGGCCGGCGCCGGCGGGGGTTCAGCAACGGGCTCTTCTTCCAGCCAGCCAAATTTCTCCAGGCCGCGCCTGGCTATCTCGTTGTCCGGCTCGATCTCCAGCGCCGTCAGCAGGCTCTGCCGCCGCCGCTCCGGGTCGCTGACCACGCCCGACATCCACAGCCAGGCTTTGGCGTTGCGCGGCTCCTCGTCCAGAACCTGCACCAACAGGCGCCGGCCCCGGTCGATATCCCCGGCCTTAATCACTGCAATGGCTTCGTCCAGTTTACTCATACCGCTAAAGCCCTCCTCGGTTGGATTGGCACGCCATCCTTATTGTACACCATGATGGCTTTCCTGTGATGCGATCTTGCCGGCGGCGACCGCACCCCCTTGTGTCTCGCGAACGCATGTTCTATAATGCAGGCATGGAAGGACAGCATCTCCAGCCCCTACAGAAGCTCAACCTCTTCGCCGAGCATATGGCGCTTGAGCCGGACGAAGAGACCAGCGCCCCACCGCCCGGCCCTCTACCGTGCGGCGTCGCACCCGCCCCCCGTGCCAGCCGCCGCGACCCCGGCCAGTCGCTACCCATCAGCGATCTAATCCTGCCCAACGGGCGCAAGATGCCCGTGCTCAAGACGCTGCTGACCAGCGCCTGCGAGCGCAACTGCTACTACTGCCCCTTCCGCGCCGGGCGCACCATGCGGCGGGCGACGTTCCGGCCCGAGGAGCTGGCCCGCACCTTTACCGATATGAACCGCGCCGGCCTGGTCGAAGGGCTCTTTCTCAGCTCCGGCATTATCAAGGGCGGCGTCTCCACCCAGGACCGTCTGCTGGATACGGCCGACATCCTGCGCAACCGGCTCGGCTACCGCGGCTACCTGCACCTGAAGATCATGCCCGGCGCCGAGCGTGCCCAGGTGGAACGCGCCATGCAGCTCGCCAGCCGCATCTCCGTCAACCTGGAAGCGCCCAACAGCCGGCGTCTCAGCCTGCTGGCGCCCGGCAAGCAGCTGCTCGAGGAGCTGCTGCAGCCGCTGCAGTGGGCCGACGAGATCCGCCGCACCCAGTCGCCGCACGGCACCTGGAACGGGCGCTGGCCTTCCACCGTCACCCAGTTCGTGGTCGGCGCCGTGGGCGAGAGCGACCTGGAGCTGCTGACCAGCGCCGCCTATCTCTACAATCGCCTGCACCTGCGCCGCGCCTACTTCTCTGGCTTTCGTCCCATTGCCGGCACACCCCTGGAAGAGACGCCGCCCGCCGATCCCTGGCGCGAGCACCGGCTCTACCAGGCCAGCTTTCTCCTGCGCGACTACGGCTTTGACCTGGAAGAGCTGCCCTTTGGCGGCAGCGGCGACCTGCCGCTGCACAGCGACCCCAAGCTGGCCTGGGCGCAGCAGACGCTGGTTCAGCAGCCGGTGGAGCTGAACCGCGCCAATCGCCAGCAGCTGCTGCGCGTGCCCGGCATCGGCCCGGCCGGCGCCGACGCTATTCTGCGCGCCCGCCGCCAGCGCACGCTGCGCGATCTGGCCGACCTGCGCCGCCTGGGCGTGGTCACCACCCGCCTCGCGCCCTTTGTCCTGCTCGACGGCAAGCGCCCGCTGCAGCAGCTGCCGCTCTTTCCCCAGCCGGCCTGGCGTTAGCAGCGCGCGGGGCGCCCCCCTTGATGTATAATGCCCTTGTGGAAACGCGATTCATCAGCGAGCCGATTACGGCCGAGTTCGACGAGCCGCCCCTGCTGGAGAAGAAGCCCGGCTGCCCGGATCGCTTTCTCTGGGGCGACGAGCGCTTTACTGTGGTCGAGATGCTGGCAGAGTGGCACGATTACGAGCGGCGCGGGCGCATGGGCATGAACATGCAGCCGGCCCACCTGCGCCGCGCCCGGCAGACCGGCTCGTGGGGTGTAGGGCGCGACTTCTACCGCGTGCGCACCGGTAGCGGTCGCGTCTTCGACATCTACTACACGCGCGCCCCCAAAGACGCCGACCACCGCAGTGGGAGCTGGGTGCTCTACCGCGAGCTGCTCACCTGGTAGCGGCCCTTCCTTTTCAGTTAGATGGAGGTGTACCATGCACGTCGAAATTAGCTATCGCCCCGCCTACTCGCTGGGCATCATCACCCTCGACGGCGACGAGGAAGTGCGCGTCGAAGGCGGCTCGATGGTCGCCATGTCCGACGGCATCACCCTGGAAACGGCGGCGACCGGCGGCTTCTTCAAGTCGCTCGGCCGGGCGCTGCTCGGCGGCGAGAGCTTCTTCCAGAATACCTACCGTGCCCCGGCCGCGGGTGGCGAGCTGATGGTGGCCCCTGCCCTGCCCGGCGACCTTTCTGTGCTGCGGCTAGAGGACGAGAGCCTGATGGTGCAGTCCGGCTCCTACGTCGCTTCTGAGCTGAGCATCGCCGTCGATACCAAATGGGGCGGCGCCAGAACCTTCTTTGCCTCCGAAGGGCTGATCATGCTGCGTACCGCCGGCTCCGGCCAACTGCTGCTCTCCTCCTACGGCGCCATCCACGAGCTGCAGCTCGGCGCCGGGCAGCGCTATACGGTGGATACCGGCCATCTGGTGGCCTTTGACGAGGCGATGGGCTTCAACGTGCGGCGTGTCGGCGGCGTCAAGTCGACGCTCTTCAGCGGCGAGGGGCTGGTGGTCGATCTCACCGGGCCGGGCCGCGTCCTGATGCAGACCCGCTCCGCCGATGCCTTCCTCGCCTGGCTCATTCCGCAGCTGCCAAAGCCGAGCAGCAGCAGCAACTAATCGGGCTTTCGCGGAATACGGTCAGTCGCGCAGCGGGCGCAGGATAGCCGCCAGCACCCAAATGGCGGCGAGGCCGAGCACGGCGAACGAGGCGACCGGCCCGACGATTTCGCCAGTCGTCAACGTCAGACCATAGGAAAGCTGGTAAATCGTCTGCGCGGTGATCAGCGGCGCCAGCATGATCTCCAGCACGAGCAGCGACAGGGCCATGAGATAGCCCAGGATCTGGCGGCGCAAGATCAATAGGCCGGCGATGATCGCCGCCGGCGCGATGATCGCCAGATCCACGGCGTGTGTATACATCGTCGTATAGCTCTCCAACCCGGCCGGCGTTTCATTGCGGGCCAGCGCCAGAGCCAGCGGCAATCCCCAGACCACCAGAATCACCAGCGCGCTGGCGAACATGAAGGCCGCCGGTCCGCGCCGGGGCAGCCGCTCTGCAGATCGCGCCAGCGCGCCGCGATCGACTGCGGCAAAGGCCAGTACGAAAGCAAAGAAGCTGGCCGAAAAGAGGGCGACGTTAAGCAGGAATAGATCGTTGTAGGCCGCGCTCAGGGCCGTCGAGGCATAGGCATAGAGAAAGTAGCCGAGCGTACCCAGCAAGAGCAGGCCAGCGCGCAGTGAGCCGCGCCGGTAACACCAGGCGCTAATCAGCAGCAGGGGTACGCCAAGGAGCAGAATGACGGCGTCCTTGCCCATGAAGCCCCGCGCCATAAAGAGCGTGTCGTGGCGATAGAGGTCCTGCCCGTAGATCGTGACCGTTTCGCCGCGCACAGTGGTGAAGGCAAAGGGGCTGCCCGGTGACTGCCAGAAGACGCCCGCGCCGGCGGCCAGCAGGGCCAGGACGCCGATCAGCAGGGCCAGCCAGACGATGGCGGGCGAGTAGGTCATGCCGGCTGTCTGGCTGGCCTCCGTGCCTCTCGACGCCGGCGCAAGGGACTCGATAGTGCGGCTCATGGCTCTGCTCTCCGTGCTAGCGGCGGCCGCACGGTTGCGGTCGCGTCCCGCTCACTTTAATGGAGCCGGGCGGCCACCTTCCAGTGACAATCGTCACGGCCTGGGCTGACAGAAAGCACGGATGCGGGGGCTTCCGACTAAGTTTTCACGCGGAGTGTGTCCGCCGCAGCGGCAGGCCAGCTCCTCCTGAAATCAGGGGGCCCCGCTGTCAGCGACAGCCGCGCTCCCGGCCCGGCTCAGTCGGCTGGCGCCTGCTGCGGGCGCCGCCGCCGGCCGCGCCGAGTCGCAAAGAAGATCTCGTCGGGGTCCATGCCCTGCTCCAGCAGCGCCTGGCGCTTGGGCTTGAGCGCGCCGGTCGGGCAGACCCCCACACACTGCCCGCAGAAGACGCAGGTCGTGTCCGGCATCCCTTCGTTCATGAAGGTGCCGATGGTGGTGTGGAAGCCGCGCCCGTCAAAGTTCAGGGCGAAGGTGTACTGGGCGTCGGCGCCGCACACCTGCACACAGCGCCAGCAGTTGATGCACTGGTTGTAGTCGCGGATGTAGAAAGGGTTGTCGTCGTAGACCGGCGTCTCGCGCCGCGCGCCCTCAAAGCGGCCCGGCTCGGCCTCGTATTCTGCCAGCAGCGCCTGAATGGGCGGCGACTCCTCGAGATTGACCGTGGCGTCGAGCATCTCCAGAATCGTGCGGCGGGCGCGGCGCACCTCTTGGGTCTGGGTGTTGACCACCATGCCCTCGGCCACCGGCGTCACGCAGGCGGCGGCAAAGACACGCCAGCCCACGTCCACCGAGCAGACCCGGCAGAGACCGTTGGCCGTGAGATGGGGATGGTAGCAGATAATCGGAATGTCGATACCGGCCAGCCGGGCGGCGTCATAGATTGTCGTGCCCGCGGGTACGGTGACTTCGATTCCGTCGATGGTCAGGGTGACTTCGTTGCTCATCATTCCTCCACTTCTGGAGTTAATCGCTCACAATCAGGTTCAGTGCGCCGCCATCAATTAGTCGCCTTCCACCACCCGCTCCCGGTGCGTGTAGACGCGCATGCGGCTCTGGCGCAGGTAGGCGACGAGCGTGATCTGCCAGGCTTCGGCCAGCGCCACCGACAGGCTGGTGGGCGAGGTGCGCGAGCAGACGATCGGCGTTTCCAGCCGTCGCGCCTTGTTCAGCATCTCGCTGCTGATGCGGCCGCTGGTAAAGAGAATGCAGCCACGGGTGGCAATGCCCTGCTGCAGCGCCATCCCGGCCAGCTTGTCCAGGCAGTTGTGCCGCCCAATATCCTCCACCTGCAGCAGGATGCGGCCGCCGTCGGCCAGCGCCGCCGTGTGGATGCCGCGCGCCCGCTGGTATAGCTCGGCGCCGAGATGCATCTGCCGCATCAGCTCGGCCAGCTCCGCGGCCGCCGCCTGCTTCGTGCTCTGCAGCGGTTGGTGCTGCTGCGACAGGTCGTCGAAGGTAACGCCGCCGCCGCAGCCCGCGGTGACAATGGCCCGCTGCGGCAGCTCCTTCTCCGCGTCGCGCAGCCAGATATCCACACAGCTATTGCTGGCCGACACGTGCAGCGCGCGTACATCGTCTGCGCTCTGGATGATGCTCTCGTTGTAAAGAAAGCCAAGCGCTAGCGCGTCGAGATGGGCCGGAGAGCACATGAAGTTCGCCAGCTCTCGCCCGTTGACCGAGATGCAGGTCTGCATCTCCTCCGGCACTTCGCCGTCGATCTCCAGACCATCGCCGCCGCCCAGCGAGCGGAACGAGACCGGCGCCACGCCGGGCGGCGCGCCATTGTCCCGCAGCTCGGGAGCGGCGCTGTCATTGGGAGCGGGTCGCTCCGGCGGCTCGACCGCACGCTCGGCTATACTCATTCTGGCAGCAGCTCCGGCCAGCGCTCTACGGCGCTGAGCACGGCCGAGGCGGCCGTCTGGCCCAGGCCGCAGAGCGAGGCCACCGTCATGGCCTGCCCCACGTCGAGCAGCGCCTGTCGCTCAGCCGGCGCCAGCTCACCAGCCTCGCTGAGCGTCGTCAGCAGCTCTAGCTGGCGCTGCGTGCCGAGCTGGCACGGATAGCATTTGCCGCAGCTTTCGTGGGCAAAGAAGCGGGCCAGCTCGACCAGCGCCACGCGCAGGTCGGCCGTCTCGTCAAAGACCATGAGCACGCCCGAGCCCAGCGGGAAACCGGCCTCGCGCGCGCCCTCGTAGCTCAGCGGCGCATCCAGCATATCGGGACCGACAAACGTCCCTGCCGCGCCGCCCATGAGCACCGCCTGCAGCGCCCGCCCTTCTGGTATCCCACCGGCGCGCTGGATCAGCTCGCGGATGGTCAGGCCAAAGGGCAGCTCGTAGAGGCCCGGCCGGGCCACGTGGCCGCTGAGGCAGAACCATTTGGTGCCCGGCGAATCGGGCGTGCCCACGCTGCGCCAGGCGTCGACGCCGATGCGCATGACGACCAGCGCCGCCGCCAGCGTCTCCACGTTGTTGATGGCCGTCGGCTGGGCGAAGAGGCCGTGCGTGGTGGGAAAGGGCGGCTTGATGCGTGGAAAGCCGCGCTTGCCCTCGATTGCCTCAAAGAGCGCCGTCTCTTCACCACAAATATAGGCGCCGGCGCCCACGCGCACGTCAATGTCGAAGTGAAAGCCCGCTTTGCCCAGGGCGTTCTGGCCCAGATAGCCGCGCTCGCGGGCGGCGCGGACGGCGTGCCGCAGCCGCGCCGCGGCGCGCGGGTACTCGCCGCGCACGAAGATCCAGCCGTTCTCGGCGCCAATCGCGTAGCCGGCCAGCGTCATCGCTTCGATGAGGCTGAACGGGTCGTTCTCCATCAGCACCCTATCCTTAAAGGTGCCCGGCTCGCTCTCGTCGGCGTTGGCGATCACGTGCTTTTCTGCCGGGCTGCCCGGCGCGCCGCGCGTAAAGCGCCACTTGCGCCCGGTGGGGAACATGGCCCCGCCACGACCGACGATGCCCGATTCCTCGACGGTGGCGATGATTGTCTCCGGCTCCAGCGCCAGCGCCCGGCGCAGCGTCTCATAGCCGCCGTGGGCCTCGTAATCGTCGAGGCTGGCCGGGTCAACGCGCCCCACGCGCTCCAGCAGCCAGAGCGGCTCGCCATAGACGAGCGCTTCCGGCTCGGGGTATGTGCCATCGAGAAAGGCGGGCGCGTCCTCCGCCGTCAGCTGACCGGCCGGCCGCGCGCCATCGAGCGCTGCCGGGGCGAACTCGCACATGCCGAGGCAAGGCACGTGCTCAAAGGCGATCTCCTCTGTTGTCTCGCCCAGCTCCAGCCCCAGCTCGGCGCTAATGGCGTGGCTGACGGCGTGCGCGCCGGCCAGGGAGCAGGCGGAATCTTCACAGACCCGCACCACGCGGCGCGCCATCGGCTCGTTGTAAAACATGGTGTAAAACTCGATCACCCCGTGCACGTCGGCAAGCGGCACGCGCAGGGCGCGGCTGATCGCCTCCTGCGCCTCCCGCGGCGCCCAGCCATACAGCTCGTGGGCGCGGTGCAGGGCCGGCAGCAGCATCGTCCGTCCACGATGCGCATGGGCGTCGAGATAGCTTTGCAGATCGCTGAGATCGGCTTCGATGAGAGACATGTGACCTCCAGCCTCGTGGGTTCGAGCCATCGTAACGGACCTCACCCCCACGGCTCATCTTGAACTCCGCGCCCCTATGGTACGCCAAATGGACGCCTCGAACAACTATGGCAGCACGAGTAGAGGGGCCACCGCAGGGCGCCTGCTGCTGCCTGCCGGGCCGCGCTTGTGCCCCGGAATATATCCTCTCCTTATGCCCCGATACAGGCTATCGCGCCGGTACCTGCTACGGTGCAGGCCTGTAAGGCATGATAAGCAACCGAGCCGGCTTCGCCGGACTGGAGGAAAGAAGAAATGAACAAGAACCGTTTGCTGCGCTACCTGTTATTCCTGGCGCTGGCCCTTGTGTTCGCGGCCTGTAATACGGCCGCTGAAGACAGCGGCGAAGGCGAGCCGCTCCCGGGCGGCGACAACGAGCTGGTTGGCACCAACTGGACGCTCGTCTCCTATGGGCCGTCCGGCGCCGAGACGCCCGTGCTGGACGGGACAACCGTCACCCTGGGTTTTGAATCCGCGGCCCAGCTTGGCGGCTCCGGCGGCTGTAACTCCTATGGCGCCGAGTATACGGCCACCAATGGCTCCCTCAGCGTGGGCGACATCGCCAGCACCCTGATGGCCTGCGTGGAAGAGGGCGTCACCGAGCAGGAACAGGACTACCTGACGGCTCTGAGCGGCGCCAATGAGTACCAGATAGAGGGCGATCAGCTCATCATCTGGTACGATAACGGCGGCGGTGTGATGACCTTCACTGCGTCCTAAGCAGACCGGCACAGGAGGCGGCCCGCCGCTAATTCCGGCGGGCCGCTCCTGATCGTCAGCGTAGGCCCAGCGTCCCCGACCAGGTCTCAAAGCGGCGCCCGCTGCGCTCGTCCTCGCCAAAGAAGGCGAGGTAGGTCATCACGTGAAAGTGGATGAACTGCGGCGAGATGAGGCTGTCCGTCTTTAGCGTGCGCTCGTGGATAGCGTGCCACGTGCCGGAGTTAAAGTAGAGCTGGTCGATCTTCTGCTGCTCGTCCATGCGGGTATGCAGCGGTACTGCCTCGTAGTGGTGGGTGTGGCCGTAGATAACGTAGTCGGCGCTGCCATTGCGGAAGGCTGTCTCCTGCAGCGCGTGGCGCGCGTACGAAAAGCCCCCTTTCCAGAACTTGCGCTGGATAAAGGTGGCGACGCGGGCAATGTCGCGGAAGGAGAAATGGGAGGAGAGCCGCAGCGTCGCCTCCAGCCCGTCCACCTCGTCCAGCACCAGCGGCCGGTCGTGGGCGCGCACAAAGGGCAGATCGGTGAAGTTATCGGCCAGCTCATTCCAGATGCGCTTCACCGCGTGCGCCTGCGCCTTGCTCAGCTCGGCGGTGTTTAACAGCGCGTTGACCCAGACCGGCACCAGCAGTGACGGGCGCACGTTAGCCAGCTCGTCGAGGCCCTCGACAAAGGCAGGCGGCAGGTCGGCCAGCCGCCGCCGCACTTCGTGCGGGAAGCGGTTGATCAGATCCACGACCAGCGCGTCGCCCAGCGTGGCCGCATCGCGCCCCTTCTCCTCGATATAGTTAAAGCTATCGTAGCGGTCGCCGTGGCGCGCGTAGACGCGGTGCCGGCGGTAGACGGCCATCAGCTGGTCCGACTCTTCCGGGTCATGAGGAAAGGGGCCGCTGCCATTGTAGAGGCCCATCGCCTCGTTGATGGCAGCGCGGATGGCGTCAAAAGCGTCGCCGGGCAGATGGTAATACCAGTCATGGTTGCCCACCACGTAGTGGATGCGCACGCGCACCGGCACCTCTTCGCCGGCGCCTATGGCGGCGGGCACCGTCACCGCCGTGCCCCGGCTGCAGTCGCGCAAGATGTCGAGCGCTTCTTTGTTGCGCTCGAGGATTGCCGTCGTGATCTCGGCAATCTTCGCGGCGAATTCCGCCGGTTGCTCCAGATGGTCCCAGGGGCGCACGGCGACGCCCTCGTCGTTCCATCTGGTCGTACGGATCAGGTCAAAGATGTCGCCGAGCAGCACCAGATCAAACGATTCGATGGGCCGGTAGCGGCCGTCGGCGCGGTGCGAGGCGTCTACGGCCAGCTCGCGCAGCCGCCCGCGGAAATCTGCAAAGGCCGACGCCCCAATTGACTTACCGGCCGTCCCGTCGGTCAGGTGCAGATCGCTGATAATGACAAGCATGGGTGAAATCCTCGCCGGTCAGGTGTCTTCGTGCTTACTGGTATCGAGATGCTGCTCAGGACTGTCAGGCACAGTATAGCCGAGGCGGGGCGCTGGCGTAAAGAGGGCAAAGGAGCCGTCAGCGGTTGCGCAGCTCGGCCAGCAGCCGTTCGGCTTCGGCCAGCTCCTCGGGCGTATTCACGTTAAAGAAGCTGCGCCCGTGGGGATCATACTGGCGGACCACTTCCGGCGTAACTGTGTGCACGCGCAGCTGCGGGTAGAAGCTGATCATGCGTCGCTCGCCGTCGGCCAGCGCCTGCTCTACCGCGCGCAGCGTCCGTTTGCGGTTGTAGACGGCGTGCAGCGTCTGGTAGGTGTCTTCCCAGCGCGGCACGACCACGTCGGCGTCGTCGCACTGCGCCAGCATATGCTCCAGCAGCAGCCGGTTGACGAAGGGCAGGTCGCAGGCCAGCACCAGCACCGTATCCCCGTGCGCCGCCTGCAGCGCCGTGCGCAGCCCCGGCAGCGCCCCCGCGCCCGGCTGCGGGTCCGAGGCCATACGCAGCCCCAGATAAGCGTAATCGTCCGGCTGGTTGGTGGTAATCAGCGTCTCCTCGCCCAGCCCGGCCACTCGCGTCAGCACGTGCTCGATCATCGGCCGGCCGGCCAGCGGCACCAATCCCTTATCTTCACCCATGCGGCTGGAACGGCCGCCCGCCTGAATAACGACAGTTAACATGGCGCTTATTATAGCACGCTCCTCTGCTAGGACATTAATGAAATGGTTCCCCGCCGCGCCGGCGCCCCTTTGCCCTCTACCGGCAGCTGCCCTTTCCTTCCGCCTACCGCCGGTTTATACTGG
>CAZOGK010000023.1:0-7396 GCA_964579295.1 uncultured Ardenticatenaceae bacterium | reverse complement strand
TTTGCCCTCTACCGGCAGCTGCCCTTTCCTTCCGCCTACCGCCGGTTTATACTGGCGATAGCCAAAGCGTAACTTTGACCTGACCTGGAGGGCGACCATGACCCAGATAGAACCCCTGAGCGCCGCCCGCATTGAAAGCGGCGACGATTATATTAAGAGCCTGCGCGGTCGCGGGCTGACCGTCTATCTCTTCGGCGAGCGCGTGGAAGAGCCGGTCGATCACCCGCTGATCCGGCCGTCGATCAACGCCGTGGCCGCCACCTACGACCTGGCCCGCGAGCGGCCCGACCTGGCAACGGCTATCTCGCCCCTGACCGGCGAGCGCATCAACCGCTTCCTGCACATCGCGACCAGCGCCGAAGATCTGGTGCGCCAGAACAAGATGCAGCGCCGCCTGGGCCAGCTTACCGGCACCTGCTTCCAGCGCTGCGTCGGCATGGACGCGCTCAACAGCCTCTATTCCGTCACGTACGAAATGGACGAGGCGCACGGGAGCGATTACCACCAGCGCTTTAAGGCCTTCCTGACGCAGGTACAG
The DNA here is from genome assembly GCA_964579295.1 of uncultured Ardenticatenaceae bacterium. Classification (GTDB taxonomy): domain Bacteria; phylum Chloroflexota; class Anaerolineae; order Promineifilales; family Promineifilaceae; genus JAAYYY01. The sequence continues at coordinate 6,858 of CAZOGK010000023.1, read as the reverse complement.
CGGCAAAACGCGGTCATCGGCGGCGCCATGACCGACGTCAAGGGCGACCGCAGCAAGGCGCCGCACCAGCAGGCCGACCCCGACCTCTACGTCCATATCAGCGGGCGCACGGCGGAGGGCGTGACCATCCGCGGCGCCAAAGCCCACCAGACCGGCTGCATCAACTCCCACTGGCTCATCGTCATGCCCACCCTGCGTCTGGAGCCGGCCGACGCCGATTACGCCATTATCGGCGCCATTCCAGTCACGGCGCCGGGCATCACTTACGTCTACGGGCGGCAGTCGTGCGACACGCGCAGCATGGAAGGGGGCAGCCTCGACGCCGGCAACGCGGACTACAGCGGGCAGGAAGCGCTGGTCATCTTCGACGACGTCTTTATCCCCAACGAGCTGATCTTTATGGACGGCGAGACCGAGTTCGCCGCCATGCTTGTCGAGCGCTTCACCTGCTATCACCGCCGCAGCTACGTCTGCAAGAGCGGCGTGGGCGACGTGCTCATCGGCGCCGCGGCGACCATCGCCGAGTACAACGGCGTCGAGCGCGCCGCGCACATTCGCGACAAGCTGGTGGAGATGACCCACCTCAACGAGACGATCTACGCCACCGGCATCGCCTCCTCCTACCAGAGCCACCCCACAAAATCGGGCGTCTACCTCTGCGACGACATGCTCTCCAACGTCTGCAAGCACCACGTCACCAAGATGCCCTACGAGATCGGCCGGCTGGCCCAGGATCTGGCCGGCGGGCTGGTCGTCACCCTGCCCTCCGAGGCCGACTATCGCCACCCGGAGCTGGGCGCGCTGCTGGAGAAATATCTGGCCGGCCGGGCCGACGTGCCCACCGAAAACCGCGTCCGCATCCTGCGCCTCATCGAGAACATGACCCTGGGCCGCAACGCCGTCGGCTACCTCACCGAGTCGTTGCACGGCGCCGGTTCGCCGCAGGCGCAGCGCATCCAGATCTACCGCCAGATGCAGATCGCCTTCAAGCAGCAGCTGGCGCAGCGGCTGGCGGGCATCGAGCTGCCGGATGAGGTCGTAGAGGAGCTGGGAGAGCTGGCCGGCGGCTACTTCGCCCGCGTCTTCGCCACCAACGGCGCCGAGCCGGACGCGGATTCAGTAATCTCTTCTTGACCTGGCCCCTGGGGCCGGGTGTATGCTGGGGACATGACCGATCGGACAGTGATTGCCGACCTCAGTATCGGGCAGTTTGGCCGGCTGGCCCAGCTGTCGCGCAAGGCGCTGCGGCTCTACGACGAGCGCGGCCTGCTCAGCCCGGCTCGCACCGATCCCGGCTCTGGCTACCGCTACTACGCGCGCGAGCAGGTAGCCACAGCCCGGCGGATCCGGCTGCTGCGCCTGATGGACATGCCGCTGGAGACGATTGCTGCCGTGCTTGCCGTCTGGGGTGACGATCCCACCGGGGCCGAGCGCCTGATTGAGCTGCACGTCAAAGCTATTGAAAAAGAGCTCAGCGCCGCTCAGCTGGCAGCCCGCCTGCTGCTCGAGGAGATGCAACCCCCCAAGGAGAGAATCATGAACTTCACCTTTGTCGAGAAGGAAATGCCGGCGCAGACTGTCGTCTCCATCCGCCGCCACATCACGATCCCGGCCTACCACCAGTGGATGATGCCCGCCCTGCGCCAGCTCTGGGATCATGTCGCTGCCGCTGGCGCAGAGCCCGCCGGCGACCCGATTGCCCTCTATTACGGCCCGGTCAACGAGGAGGATGATGGTCCCGTGGAACTCTGCGTGCCCTTTAGCGGCGCCGTAATGCCCGCCCACGAGATCAAGGTGCGCGAGCTGCCGCTCCATCGCGCCGTGCAGGTCACCACCTACGGCGAGTATAACGAGTGGCCCAAGCTCATGGAGATGTGGAACGCCCTGGGACGCCACGTCCAGGAAAACGAGCTGGAGCCTAACTGGGATGGCGATATGACCACCTACGAGATCTGGCACGAGGACGAGACAATGACGATCGGCTGGCCCGTGCGCGCCTTCGCCGCCGCGCCCGCCGCCTCCTGATCCCCACGTAACGCGCGGCTGGCGCGCCACTCGTGCGCCAGCCGCCCATCCTTCCACCTGTTCCCTGTTACTTGCTCCTTGTTCCCTCCACCCTCCGCGCTACAATCAGCCCATGAGCACCACTCTCCGCTGGCTCCCGCCTTTCGAGCTGGCTGATTGGCGCGAGCATATCGCCGACACCTACCGCTCGGCCTTTGCCCCGCCGCCCTACCTGCGGACCGAGGCGGATGTGCGGCAGTTCCTTGGCTCCCTGCAGGTGCAGCACCACGAGCCCGGCTTCCAGTTCCTCGGCGCCTTCGCCGGCGACCCGGCGCAGCTCGTCGGCTTTGCCTACGTGCGCCGCTGCCGGCCGGGCCAGTGGTGGTATGAAGCCGTCGCGCCGGAGATGGAGCGCGCCGGCCTGCACGATTGGCTGGACGGCAGCTACCAGCTTGTCGAGCTGGCCGTGCACCTCAGCTACCAGGGCCGCGGCATCGGCGCCGAGCTGCATGACACCATCGCCGGCGCCCATGCCGGCAAGCGCATGCTTCTCTCGACCAGCACCAAAGAGACAGTGGCCTCGCGTCTCTATGCCCGCCGCGGCTGGCAGACCCTGATCGCCAGCTTCACCTTCCCCGGCGTCAGGCGCCCTTACCGCATTCTCGGGCGCGAGCCGGAAGCGTCGCCTCATCCCTGATCCCCGATCGCCGTCGCTTATGCTACACTTGCGCTGCGCGTGTCTGAATAGACCGGCGCGCGCAGGGGAACCGTGATGGAACAGGCCGTCTCCTGGGCCTGGGAACGCTTCCGGCCCGCCGAAGGCTGGCTTTCATTTTTTCTGCTGCTGGCGGCAATCACCACTCTGGTCGCCGCGATTGTGGCCGCCGGCTGGGTGCCTGAGGACAACGTCGTCCTGCTGGCCGGGCCGCTCGGCCTGCTGCTGGGGGCGCTGCTGGCGCGCCGGCCGATCCACGCCCTCCTGGCCTGGCTGCTCATCGTCGCCTACGGCCTCGTCCTCCTCCTCGTCTACCTTGGCCGCCTGCTGCCGCCGCCGTGGCTGCTGGGCGCGGGGGGCGCTGCCTTTTTCCGCCAGCAATGGGCCGTGTTCCTCGACCGCGCCGGCGGCTGGCTGCTGGCCGTCAGCAGCGGCGGGCGCAGCGAGGAGACCATTGTCTTTGCCGCCCTGCTCGGCCTCGGCGTCTGGCTGCTGGCAGCGGCGGCCGCCTGGGCCGTCTACCGCCAGCGGCGCCCCCTGGCCGCGCTGGCGCTGCTGGCGCTGGCCCTGGGCTGCAACGGCTACTTTGGCGGCTACGAAGAACAGCGCTGGTATGCCGCCTTCTTTGCCGGGCTGGGCGCCCTGCTGGTCGCCGCCCTACACTTCGCCAATCTGGAACAAGGCTGGCAGCAGCGCCGCGTCGATTACTCGCCTGAAATTCGCCTCGAGCTGCTGACCGTTGCCGGGGGCGTGGCTTTCATGCTCTTAGCCGCCAGTTTTCTCCTGCCGGCCATCAACGTCCGCGAGATCGCCCGCGCCTTCCGCGAGTGGGGCGCAGTGCAGCAGACGGAAGAGACGCTGGAGCGCGCTTTTGGCGGCGTGCGGCAACCGGCCGGCGGCCGGCCCCGCTATACGGCGGGCGGCAGCGGCGTGCTGCCTCGCGCCTTTCTCCTCGGCGATCCCCCAGAGCTATACGAAGAAGTGGTGATGACGGCGACACTGCAGCCCGCCCACCCGGCCGCTACCCACTGGCGCGCCGCCAGCTACGACATCTACACCGGCCGGGGCTGGGCCATCTCCACCGAGCGCGACGAGATGCTGGAGCCCGGCGCGCCCCTCGCCCACCCCGATCTCGGAGCGCAGACGATCTTTACCCAGACGGTTCACTGGCTCTACGACGAGCGGGCCATTCACTATACCATCGGCCTGCCCCTTCGCTTCGACGCGGCGGCCCGCGTCTACTGGCGCGGCCTCGCCGACTTCTCGCGCGCCCTCGCCCAGGCGGCAGACGGCACGGCTGGCGCCCCCTACCAGGCCGCCAGCACCCTGGCGACCGCCGGCCCGGCCGCGCTGCGCGCCAGCGACCCGGCAGCCATCTCCCCGGTGCTTCAATCTCGCTACACGAATTTGCCCGAAGCGCTGCCCGGGCGCGTCCACGAGCTGGCCCGCGAGGTGGCCGGCGGCTACGATAATCCCTACGACCAGGCGCGCGCCCTGGAAAGCTTCCTGCGCCAGTATCCCTATAGCCTGCTCGTCAGCGCCCCGCCCCCCGGCCGCGAGCCGGTCGATTACTTCCTCTTCGATCTGCAGAGTGGCTATTGCGACTACTACGCCACGGCGATGGCCGTCATGGCGCGCAGCCTGGGGCTGCCGGCCCGGCTGGCGACCGGCTACCTGGCCCAACCGCCGGATGAGGGCGGCGTGCAGACGATCTACCAGATCAATGCCCACGCCTGGACCGAGATCTACTTTGCCGGCTACGGCTGGATCGAGTTTGAGCCGACGGCCGCCTTCCCCGCGCGTGTCACCCCGGTGGAGGGCAGTCCGGGCCTCAGCGCCGCGCCGCCCGCGCCGCAGCCGCCGCTGCAGACGCCGCCGATTCCCGAGCCGCCCGCCGCGCGCCTTTCGCCGTGGTGGGCGCTGCTGCTGATGCTCCTGCTGGCGGCCGCCTGGCTCGGCTGGCATCGCCGCCGGCCGGTGGGCAGCGCGCCGCCAGTGCCCTGGGCCTATGGCCGCCTGCTGCGCGCGACCCGCTCCCTGGGCGTCAGTACCCCGCCCAGCCAGACCCCGGCCGAGCTGGAAGCGGCGCTGCAGGGCCGTCTCGCCGCCTGGGAAGCGGCGCCGCGGCTGGGCCCGCTGCTGCGCGGCGTGCGCGCGGCCGTGGCCCGCCTCACCCTTCTCTTTACCCACCACCAGTACGCGCGGCCCGCCGCGTCAGCCAGTCCCGGCAACAGCCGCGGCGGCGACGAAGCGCGCGCGCTCTGGCGCCAGCTGCGCGGCCGCCTCTGGCTGCTGCGCTGGCTGCGCCCACCATCTGGAGGAAAGCCATGAGCGAAAGCCGCGACAACCGCCGCCACTCCCCCGTGGAAATTGAGATTGTGCCGCCGGTAGCCTGTACCATCGACCTGCGGCTGGAGATCCTGGGCAACCTGCCCTTTTTCGCCAGCCTGTCGCCTGCGGAGATAGCGGCGGCCAACGAGCGCTTCCGCGAGCAGGGTTTCGCCGCCGGCGCCATCGTCGCCTACAGCGAAGAGCCGGCCACCCACCTCTATGTCATTGCCGCCGGCCACGTCAAGCTGCTGCACCATACCCTGGCGGGCAAAGACATCTTGCTCGACCTGCTCATTCCCGGCGAGTTCTTCGGCAATCACTCGGCCCAGGAAGCGGCTGCCTACGCGGAGACGGCCGTGGCCCAAAGTGATCTCTGCGTACTGGCCATCCCCACCGCCGACTTCCGCGCCATTCTGGCGCAGCACCCGCCGGCGGCGCTGGCCGTGCTCGACCTGACCGCCCAGCGGCTGCAGAGCGCACAGGAGCGGGTGCGCCAGCTCAGCGCCTACACCGTCGAGCAACGCATTGCCGCCACCCTGCTGCAGCTGGCGCACAAGCTCGGCAGCGAGCACGAGGTCGGCTGGCTCATCCAGACGCCGCTCAGCCGCGACGACCTGGCGCAGATGACCGGCACCACGCCCGAAAGCGCCAGCCGCGTGATGAGCCAGCTCAGCAAGGAGGCCATCATCGCCAGCGGGCGACAGTGGGTGGCCATTCGCGACCGCGCTGCCCTGAGCGCCCGCGCCGCGGAGAGCGGCTGACCCCTGCCCGGCCGCGGGCAAGGGTCAGAGTGGCCCTCTAGCCGGCGGTTAGCCTCCGTAGAACCACTGGTACCAGCCCAGGCCGTTCTTGCCGGGCTTGGCATTGCCAGGAGCCGGGAAGCCGGTCCCATAGACGCCGTTGATCAGCCACGGCGTGCTGCTGTCGTCGCCGCTCGCCGGGAAGCCGGCCTCTTCGTGCAGCCAGCTGACAGCGCGCAGGATGGCCTGATCGGACCAGTTGAAAGCGTCAAAGCCCTGGCGGTTGAGCATGCGCGCCTGGGCAACGACCCCCTGCAGCGCTTCCCAGACATAATTCTCGCCGGGCGGCGGCCAGGTGAACGGGCCGCCGCGCCGCTGGTCGTCCGGCAGCACGCCGTCCACGTTGTGGCCCTGGATCGTGGCGCCCGCCGGGTTGACGCCCACCGGCGCGGCCGGGTTCGCCTGCCAGTCGAGGTCGCCATACTTAAAGCCGGCGTAGACCGCGCGCTCGCCCAGCCAGCCGCGGAAGACAGTCGCCGCCCGCTGCAGGTCGGCCGTATCGCCCAGGAAGATGGCGGCGGCAATGCGGGAAGCGCCGGCATGAGTGCCCCAGTTGTTGGGCCGCTTCTCGTGCGTGCTGATCAGCGTGCGCCCGTCGAGGTTTTCGTGGCGTACGTCGCTGAGCCAGCCGCGGAAGGCGGCGTCCTCCGCCCCGCTCAGACCCACCAGATCGGCGGCGATGACGTAGCCTGCCAGATTGCGCGCCAGGGCCAGCGCGTTACCGCCGTCCTCGGTGCCCATCGCCGCCATGATTGCCGCTACGACCTCCTCGCGGTAACCGCTGTCGCCCGTCTTCACGTAGACGAGCGCCTTGGCGACGACCACGGCATCCGTCTGGTCGTTCTGGTCGCTGAGATCTGGATTACTGCTGCTCTCCTGCGCCCAGCTAAAGACACTCTGCCAGCCCGGGCCGTTGGCCGGCAGCGCCGCAATCTCCGCCGGGGAAATCCAGATTCCGGCCACGGGAGCGGGCGGCTGTGTCGCGGTAGGCGGCAGCTGCGTGGCCGT
>CAZOGK010000022.1:4257-53245 GCA_964579295.1 uncultured Ardenticatenaceae bacterium | reverse complement strand
TCGTGTTTTACGCTCAATGCAGTGGAAGAGAACGTGGTGTTGGGCGTGGCGGGACTCCTTCGCCTGCCGATGATTTCCACAGAAGGACGGGAGGATGTGGGCGGGCTCTGGGCACTGTCCACCCATCCGTATCACACGGGACGTGGGATTGCTTCCGCTTTACTTGAGGCGGCGCATACCCGAATGCGTGACGCCGGTTTGCGCTTTTCTATGCTCGTGACAGAGCGCTATCTCAAAGCGTACCAGCTTTATCATCAACATGGCTATGTTGAAATGAATGTATGGGCTAAGGCATTGGCGCGCTGGGAGACAGCGCACCAGCCCACTCGTCTGCGCGCCAGGCCTGCCAGTCATGAGGGATACGAACTTGTGGAAAAGGTATTCGACGACCTGGCGGGCAATTATCTCGGATTTGCGTGGCGGTATAAGCCCTTTGCCCGCTTGCGCGATAAAATGCGCCTTGATGACATCTGGATCGTGCGCGAGAATAACACGCCTGTCGGCTACATTTTTGCGCACAAAGATGGTTCGCTATTGGAGATCCATATCCATTTGTTGCACCCTGGCATTGACGTTGCCGAGGCTATCGCGACCGTCGCTTCAAAATTGAAAGCGCCTTATGTGCAGGTCGGCATGAGCCGCCCCGCGGATATCGCCAGCTTGCAGCGCGCGGGTTGGCAGGTGACGCACCCGAACTGGGCGTCATTTATGGTCAAGCCGCTTGTCCCCGAAGTGACCACCGACGATGCCCGCCAACTCTTCGGCATCGGTACGGATCGGTTTCTGATTTCGTGGCTGGACACGACGTAAAAGTGTGTTTGTAATTCCATGCGCAATTATGGTCGTCCACCTTTTGCCCGACGCCACTGCCTCCCCTTACGATATTTTGTCTGTCCTGCAAACGGCCGTTCTCGCCGACTTCACCGGCCAGAAATACATCCGCGCCGTCGAAGGCTACCTGGCCAGTGGCAAAGACCGGGCTGTTCCGCTCAAGCGAGCGTTGGCTGCGGACATCACAGCCTGGGGCTAAGAGATTGGCGCAGAGGGGCTGGTGCTGCGCTCGTTAGGATGGGGGAATCGGTTGGGAGGTGGACTGACGGCCGTGTCCCTATTTCGCATCGTTGCCAAATATGGCAAACGGATGGGCAAGCCAGCATTAGCGCCACACGATGCCTCTGAGGAAAAAGGAATACAAATGGTCATCTCCCCACCCATAAGCGCCATAATCCCCAGGTGCAAGTCTTCCAGGGTGTTGTCTTCGACCAGCCCGATGTCGCGCCAGACTTCCGGCAATGGCCGGTGATTCACCCGGAGAACGTAACTCTTGACGCTCCCCGTCCGCGCTTTGCGCGAAGCACGTACGTCCCGCCAGCCTCTATCCGGGTCGTATTCACGGGGTAGGTCAGGTGGGTTTTCATAATTGTACGCTTGAACGGCCGATCTTATGAAGAGGCCGTGCAATTACTGGTCAAGCTCCACAACCTGGCTATACATCAGGGCAAGGAAAGGACTTGCCAGGCACGATTGCAGCGCATTCGTGTTACCTATTCCCGGCGAAAAGGGATGCTAGGACCGCCTGGATAAAGCAGCTTTACCGTAGATATACAAGGCGCTCATGCGGGTAAATAGATCGCGCGAGCGACCGAGCATAGAACCCGTACTGGGCGCAGGCCCCTATAAAGCAAAAAGCCCTCGAGTAATTCGAGAGCTTTTAAGGGACGGGAGCGACGGGGTTCGAACCCGCGATCTCCGGCTTGACAGGCCGGCGTGTTAACCACTACACCACGCCCCCTTGATAGGGACAGCGTATATTACCAGATATGACCCCCACCGTCAACAAGATGAGGCCCGGCTCATCATGGGTCCACGAGGGTAATGGCCGGGCCGTGCAGGAGTAAATCGGCGGCGGCGGCGGCTTCGTCGCCGCTGACGCCGGTGGCCCAGCTGAAGGGCGCTTCGCTGGGTCGCCAGAGGCAGATGACGCGGCCTCTGGTGGCGTATGGGCCGCTTACGGCAGGGTTCGTCGGGCCGAAGATTGCCAGGGTGGGGCAGCCCACGGCAGCAGCCACGTGCGTGGAGCCGGTATCGTGGCCCACGTACAGGTCGGCCATTTCCGCCAGGGCACCCAGCTCGCTGAGCGTAAGGCAGCCGGTGAAGTCGCTGACGCGCGCGCTGCTCATGCCGGCGATTGCCTGCGCCCGCGCGCGGTCGGCGGCGTCGCCAAGCAAGAGGATGCGGGCGTTATGCTGCCGGTAGAGATGGTTAGTCAGGCGCACAAATCGCTCGACCGGCCACAGGCGCGTCTCATCGTCGCGAATGGGATTATGACCGCCCCCGGGATGGATGAGGACTAGCTGCGTGTCTCCCAGCCAATCGACCTGGTCAACCAGCAACTCCGTCATCGCCGTGCGGGCGCGGTCAGAGGGGTAAAACTCCATACGGGCCGGAGCGTCGATACCCAGCGCGGTGGCCAGGCTGAGGTAGACGATGGCGGCGTGATGCTCGCCGGCCGGAGGGCTGGCGGTGATGGTATGGGCGAAGCCGCGCCCGCGAGCGCCGAGACCAACGCGCTGGGGAATACGCGCCAGCCAGGCGACCAGGGCCAGGATGCTGGAGCTGCTGGGCACGAAGACGGTGTCGTACTGCTCGGCGCGCAGCCGCTCGACGAGGGCGCGCACGTCGGCCCAGGTCGCGCCCGGCAGGCCAACGCGTCCGCTGTCGATCAGCTCGGAAAGACGGACGTTGGCGGCAATACCCGGCCGGGCAAATTCGCTGACAGCCCAATCAAAGCGGGCGCCGGGATAGGTCTCGGAAAGCGCGGCCAGCAGGGGCGTAGCCAGCAGCACCTGGCTGAGACAGCAGGGCTTGAGGATAAGCGCCTTGCGCGGCGGCGTGAAGCCGCGCCGGGCCAGCAGCCGGAAGGGAACGCTGGCAACGCGCGCCAGGCTGGCTGTCAGCGCGTTGTCTTGCATGTTGTCACGGATTGCACTAGCTTCCTATTAACCCAGAAACGAGGCACCCTGTCCAACCGGGCCGGCCGGGGCTTAGTCAACGGTAATCAGGCTCTTGATTTGGTCAAACCTGACGGGCCCAATGCCGGATACGTCGAGGATAGCTTCGATGGTGGGAAACGGGCCGTAGCTGTTGCGGTGGTCAATAATCTTCTGGGCAGTGCTTGGTCCAATACCGGGCAGCGTATCCAGCTCTTCAAGCGTGGCTGTGTTGATGTTGATCAGGCCGCCGGGGGCGCCGGCATTGGCGCCGCTTGCCGGCGCCAGCGGCAGGGTAATGAGAGGCGGCGCCGCGCTGGCTTCTTGCCGGGTGGGGATGTGCACGTGCATGCCGTCGGCAAGCGGCAGGGCCAGATTGACAGCCTCTTGCGCCGCTTCGCCGGTGAAGCCGCCGGCATGCTCGACCAGGTCGTGCACGATGCTCTCCGCCGGCAGGCTATAGACATCCGGGCTGCGCACCGCGCCGCTGATGTAGACACGCAGCGGGCCCGGGGTCGCCGTCGCCGCGGGTAGGGGCGTCGGCGGGGGTGGCTGGATCAGCAGCGGCGTGGGCTGCGCCCGGCCATTGAGACCGAGCGCCGCCACGCCGACGATAAAGCCGGCGACCAGCATGACGAGCATCCACGCGACATTCTGCCTCTTTCCGTCCATGTCCCCTCTTCCCCGGATGGCAGCCGGACGCCACGCCGGCGCCGTTGGCCGTTAGCCCTTGACCACAGCTACCGGCACGAGGCGCGCTACCTTGCGGGCAATTCCGGCGTTGTGGACCACCTCGATGACCCGATCGACATCTTTATAAGCGACCGGCGCTTCCTCGGCCAGCCCGCCCAGGCTGCCGGCGCGCACGCGGATGCCTTCTGCCTCCAGCTCTTGCCGCAGCTCGCTGCCGCGAACGTCCCGCTTGGCCTGGCGCCGGCTCATGGTGCGCCCGGCGCCGTGGCAGGTGGAGCCAAAGGTCTGCTTCATGGAGCCGTGGGTGCCGACGAGCACCCAACTGGCCGTGCCCATTGAGCCGGGCACGAGCACCGGCTGGCCGATGTCGCGGTAGACGGCGGGCAGGCCGGGCGCGCCGGGGCCGAAGGCGCGCGTTGCGCCCTTACGGTGCACACAGACCCGCACGCGGCGGCCATCCACCTCGTGCTCTTCCACCTTCGCCATGTTGTGAGCGATGTCGTAAATCTGGTAGATGTGATGGTTGGCTACCTGGCCGGCGAGCACCTCTTCGAAACTGCGGCGGATAAGGTGGGTGAGTAGCTGCCGGTTGCAAAAGGCAAAGTTAGCAGCGGCGCGCATCGCGGCCAGGTAGTCCTGCCCTTCCGGGCTGCTCAGCGGCGCGCAGACCAGCTCACGATCGGGCAGCTCGATGCCATACTGGCGCACGCTCTGGTGGAAGCGCTTCACGTAGTCGCTGCACACCTGGTGGCCGAGACCGCGCGAGCCGCAGTGAATCTGGGCGACGACCCGGCCGGGCGCCAGCCCCATGCGGTCGGCGGCTTCTTCGTCAAAGATTTCGTCCACGACGTCCACCTCGATGAAGTGATTGCCGGCGCCCAGCGTCCCGAGCTGGTCGCGGCCGCGCTCGCGGGCGCGGGCGCTGACTTTACGCACGTCGGCGCCGGCGATGCGGCCGCCTTCCTCCGTTCGCTCCAGGTCCGTTTCCGTAGCGTAGCCTTTTTTCAGCGCCCAGCGCGCGCCCTGCTCCAACACCTGGTCGAGCGCGGACTCGCTCAGGTGAATCTCGCCGCCGCGGCCCACGCCGGTGGGGCAGTTGCGCTGCAAGGCGCTGGCCAGGTCGTCGAGATGCGGCTCAATCTCGTCGCCGTCGAGGTGCGAGCCCAGCAGGCGGACGCCGCAGTTAATATCGTAGCCGACGCCGCCGGGGCTGATGACGCCATCGGGCAGCTCGGTCGCAATCACGCCGCCGATAGGGAAGCCATAGCCCTGGTGAATATCGGGCATCGCCAGCGCATAGCCGACGACGCCCGGCAGGGTAGCCGTATTGACGAGCTGCACCAGGCTCTGGTCGTCAAGGGCGCCGGCGAGCAGGCTGTCGTCGGCATAGAAACGAGCCGGTACCCGCATATCAGGGCGAAAGGTGCGCGGCACCTCAAAGATATAGTCACTCACCCGCTTGAAATCGGAACGCTTCACCATCGTGGTCCTCCCGATCAAACGTCAAAGACAACAGTCGCTTCCAGACCCGCCTCTGTCTCCCGTACCTGGAGGTTATGGTAGGTAACGGCCTTGACGTGCTTCTGCAGCGCCGGCACCGTGTCGCCGCGAAGACGGGCCGCCAGCCGCTCTGGGGAGACCGTCTCCAGGTCGAACTCGCAGGCGATAAAGCCAGCACGCTCGGCCAGATAGGCCAGCTCGCCCAGCCACTCGACCAGCAGACTCTCCGCGTCGAACGCTTCTACTTGCAGGCGGCGCTCCATGGCCGGCTTGACAGCAGCCAGGTCGGCGACGAGCAGGCTGTTCAGTCCCCAGGCGGCGCTGAGCAGCAGGTGGCCCAGATCGCGCCCGCGCACGCGCAGCGCCCAGTCGGCGGTATGCTCGACCACGGCGAAATCGGCCAGTGGCGGGACGCCGGCCGGCCGTGACGAGGGCAGCGGTGTGCTGGCATCCATAGCGCTATTGTAGCATGGCCTGGCGCAGAAAATCGACCGTGCTCTGGTACCGCCGGCGCAGCGGGCTACCATAGCCGGCCATTTGCCAGTATAGTAAGCAGGTTTGTAGCAGCACGCGGCAGGAGGCGTCATGAGCAATGCACAGCCCGAGCCTGGGCAGAAACCGCAACAGATGAAGATCGCTATTGAAGTCCCTAAGGAGCTGGAGGCGGCTTACGCCAATCTGGCGTTTATCAGCCATACGCCGGCGGAAATGGTCATCGATTTTGCGCAGTACCTGCCGCGTATGCCGAAGGGCAGGGTCGTCAGCCGCGTGATCATGTCGCCCATGCACGCCAAGATGCTGCAGCTGGCGCTGGGGCAGAACCTGGCAGCCTACGAGCAGCAGTTTGGCGAGGTGAAAATCCCGCACAAGCCGACGCTCGCCGACGAGCTATTCCGCTTTCGCACCGGCGACGAAGAGACCGAAAAGCCCAACGAGGAGTAGCAATGATGGACCAGCTCGAGCAGACCAGCGACGCCATACGCGACTATATGGAAGCCGTTAACAGCGCCCGCGACCAGGCCTATCAGCGCTCGCGGGCGCTGACCAGCACCTGCTCGCGCGCCATTCGCGCCATTCACCGCGAGGAATGGGAGCTGGCGCAGGAGCTGATGGAGCAGGCGCGCAGCCAGGCAAAGGCCCTGGTCGACGACGTCGGCGGCTATCCGGAGCTCTATTACGCCGGATACACACAGGATGCGCTGAAGGAATTTGTTGAAGCCTACCTGACGCACGCGCTGGTGCGGAACCGGCCGCTGCCGACCCCGGAGGAGCTGAGTGTCGAGCCAAACACGTGGCTGAATGGGCTGGCGGAAGCGGCCACCGAGCTGCGCCGCCGCATTCTCGACATCATCCGCCACGGATATAACGAGGAGGTGGAGCGGCTGCTGGATGCCATGGACGAGATCTACAGCATACTCGTCACCTTTGACTTCACCGATAGCATCACGGGCGGTCTGCGGCGGCGCACCGACGTGCTGCGCGGCGTGCTGGAGCGGACGCGCGGCGACGTCACCACCAGCCTGCGCCAGGCCGAGCTGGAACAGGCACTGGAGGCAGTCGAGCGAAGGCTGGGTGAAATCTAGAGGCGGCGGCCCATGGCCAGGGTAACGAGCCCCACGCCGGCGCCAGCAAGCAGCCCGGCCGCCGCCCAGAGGGGGATGCTGCCCACGACCGAGGCCAGCTCGGCAACCGTGTATTCCGGACCATGCGCGTGCAGGCCGGTCTTCACCAGCATCAGCAGCAGCGCCAGGAGAGCAGTCCCGCCGCCGGCCAGCAGGCCGACGAAGGCCATTAGCAGCAGCCAGCGCCGCGGCGACAGGCGCGCACCGCCCAGGCTGCGCTCGACCAGGTGCGCCAGCAAAACGAGTATGCCGGCTGCGCTCAGCGCCAGGTCGAGGGTGAGATTGCCTTCGGGAGCTATCCAGATGACGGCGGCCGCTGCCAGCAGCAGGGTAGCGGCGCGCAGTCCCGGAAAACGCGCTGGAATCTGCATGGGCGGATTATACACCGCGTCACCGCTGCCAGCGGCGCAGCATTGACGCCCGCGTCATTTGTGAGTAAGGTGACGGCACAGCAAAAAGAATCTGCCAGATGCGGGCGCCCTTACCGGGCGCGCCGCCGCAGGATGAGCGATGCACGAAATGACCAGAACTGAAGAGCCGGCGACCTTTGTCTCTGCCACCTGGCGGCTGCTGGAGACGGGCTGGCAGGACGGGGCCAGCAACATGGCTATCGACGAAGCGATCATGGAGGCAGTCGCGGCCGGCGAGCAGCCGCCGACGCTGCGCTTCTACGGCTGGCAGCCGGCCTGCCTGTCGCTCGGCTACTCGCAGCCGTGGCAGGCGGTAGACTGGCAGGCGTGCGCCGCCGCAGGCTGGGATGTCGTGCGGCGACCGACCGGCGGTCGCGCCATCCTGCACGTGGACGAGCTGACGTACAGTGTCTGCGGGCCGGAGGATGAGCCGCGGCTGCAGGGTGGTATCCTGCCGAGCTACCGGCGGCTATCGGCGGCGCTGGCGCAGGGATTGGAGCAGCTGGGAGTGGCCCCGCAGCGCGCCGGCGCTCCTGTGGCGGGCGCGGCCAAGGGGGCTGTCTGTTTCGACACGCCATCCAATTACGAGATAACCAGCGGCGGGCGCAAGCTAGTAGGCAGCGCCCAGGCGCGCCGCCGCGGCGTCGTGCTGCAGCACGGCACCCTGCCCCTCTACGGCGACCTGCTGCGGATCGTCAACGCGCTGCAGTTCGAGAATGAGGCGGCGCGGGCCGAGGCTGCAGCTGCTTTGCGCGCCAGCGCGCTGACCCTGACGGAGGCGCTGGGCAGGCCGGCGTCGTTTGCCGAGGCGGCGGCGGCGCTGGCTACCGGATTCACGGCGACGCTCAACCTGCAGCTGGAGCCGGACGTGCTCAGCGGCGCCGAGATCGAGCGCGCCCAGGCCATCCGCGCCGAGAAGTATGCCAACGACGCCTGGACGCGGCGCGTGGAGGCGCGCTAGGCGGGCACGACGTGGCGCAGCATGAACAGGTAGTGACAGAGACTGCCGCCGATGACAAAGAGGTGCCATAGCTCGTGATGGCCGAGCCAGCCGGGCCAGGGGTCGGGACGCCGCCGATAATAGATGACAAAACCAAGCGAGTAGATCAGGCCGCCGAGTAACAGGAGCGAGATGCCTGCACGGCCGATGCGCGCTGCAAGCGGCAGCGACAGCGCCAGGGGCAGCGCGCCGCCCCAGCTGACAATGACGTAGATGGAGACATTAAAGAAACCGTGGATACGGGCGCTGGTTAGCTTGTAAAGCATGCCGGCCGCGGCCACGGACCAGACACCAATGAGCAGCGGCGCGCGCCAGGGCTGCGGAAAGAAATTAGTGATGATCGGGGTGTAGGTGCCGGCGATGAGCAGGAAGATAGCCATATGGTCGCAGCGGTTGAGCCAGGAGCGCCAGCGGCGGCTCACGCGGAGGCCGTGCAACAGGGCGCTGCTCGTAAAGAGCGCGATAAGGCTGACCCCATAGACGAACAGCGACGCCATCTTGACCGGCTCAGCACGGGTCAGCCAGAGCAGCCAGGCAAGCCCGGGCACGGCCAGGAGAGCGGCTGCGAGGTGGGTGATTGTGTTCACCGGCTCCAAAAGGTGCCGTTCGAGCGCCGACAAAGGGGCGCGTTGTCTGGGGTGGCGCAAGGCTCCGTTAACGACCTGCAGGATGGCGTAAAAGTCCTAGAGTAGGACCGATGTCCCGCCCCGTCTAGTTGACATATAACGGCCCTTTGCTACACTGCCATTGATGCGGGAAGGGTTTTTGCAGGTCCTATTGTTGCCAGTGCGTCTCGTGCTGCGACCCCTACGCCAGTTGTGGCGCGGTCTGGGCGGCTTCACGCTGCGTTTACGCCGCCTGTTCGCGGCCGCCGCCAGGCGTATCCTGGGCCCGCCGTGGCGCTTTCTCGGCCGGTCCGGGCAGGCGCTGCGCTGCCTTCTGGCCGGCGCAGGGAGGCTGCTCTGGCAACGGCTGCTGGGGCCACCGCTGCGGCTCCTCGGGCAGGTCGCGCGTTTTGTCTGGCGGCGCCTGCTGGCGCCGGCCTGGCGCTTCCTGGGCCGGCTGGGGCTGGCGCTGCGCAACATCCTGCGCCTGCTCTGGCGGCCGGTGCGCTTCATGCTCATGCCCTGGTGGCTGCTTCTCCGGCGCTACGTTGTGCCGGCTGCGGCGCGCCTCCTGCGCGGCCTCGTCTTGCTGCCGCTACGCCTGACACGCCACTTCGTCGTCCAGCCGTGGCAGCGTTTCTGGCGCAAGAGCCAGATGCGCCGGGCGCGGCGGCGGCGCGAGTGGCGCTCACAGCTACAGCTCTACCGGGCGCGGGCCAGGGTTGCCCTGCTGCGGCCGCAACCGCCGCGCAAGGCCATCGTCGCACCGGCCGTGCCGCGTATGAAGGCGCCGCCGCGCCCACGGCGGGCCACTCGCCTGGCCACGACGAGCCTGGCTATTGTCTCGGTCGCTCTCGCCAGCGTGATCACCGCGCAGCAGGCGCCGCGCCTGCGGGGCGCCGCCGCCGAGAATGAATATCAGATCAGCTCCAGCAAGTTCGTGACGGTCACACCAACCAGCCCGCCGCCGACCGCGACGCCGACGCCCCTTCCTTCCCCCACCCCCTGGCCGACGCCTGACCCCCTGGACGGCGGCGGCAGCGTTGTCTTTACGCTGCGCCAGCACGGCAACAGCGACCTCTACGCGCTGAGTATCGGCCAGTCGCAACCGGTGCGGCTGACTGATGACCCCGCCGACGACCGCGATCCTGTGTGGAGCCCCGATGGCACAGAGATTGCCTTTTCTTCGCGCCGTGACGGCAACTGGGAAATCTATATCCTGCGTCTGAGCGACGGCGAGGTGCGCCGCATGACCGATGATCCCGCCTTTGACGGTGGGCCAAGCTGGTCGCCAGACGGGCAATGGCTGGTCTTTGAATCATACCGCAGCGGCAGCCTCGACCTGTACCTGATCAGCAGCGACGGCGAGCAGGGGCCGATCAGGCTGACACAGCACCCGGCTGCCGATTTTTCGCCGGTGTGGAGCCCTGGCGGGCGCCACATCGCCTTTACCAGCTATCGCAGCGGCAACAAAGATATCTACATCCTTTCTCTCGACGACGCCGCCGACAGCGCCGCCTATAATGTGACCAGCACGCCAGACCAGTCGGAAGACAATCCCTCGTTCAGCCCGGACGGCGCCTTCCTGGCCTACGACGACGATAGCAGCGGGCGGCGCCTTGTCTACGCATTGTCGCTTGATGACTACCGGCCCGTAGGCGAGCCCATTACCCACGGGCAGGGGCACCATCCAACCTGGTCGCCCGATGGCAAGGCGCTGAGCTTCATCCACCATAGCGCCGGCCAGCACCACCTGATCGCCAGCAGCCTGGACGCCTGGAGCGTGGCGCCGCAGTCCTTCTCGACCTCGGCGCAGCTTGAGCAGCCCAACTGGTCGGAACATCCGCTGCCCAGGCCGCTGCCTGAGCCGCTACTGGCCGCCGGCCAGGCGCCCTCTCCGCCCCTGTTTGTGGAGAACGTCGCCCCGGCGGCGGACGAAGGCGCTCCGTACCTGCTGCGCGAGCTGCCGGTGAATGCGCCCGCGCCCTATTTGAACGACCGCGTGGACGAATCTTTCCAGGCGCTGCGGCAGCGCGTCGCCCTGGAGGCGGGGTGGGACTTTCTCGGCGAGGTAGACCTACTCTACGAAGGGATGGCGGCGCAGCCGCTGCCCGGCCAGAGCAACCAGACGTGGAATAAGGCCGGGCGCGCCTTTGACTATCTGTCGGACTATGCCCTCGCCTTCGAGCCGACCGTCATCCTCGTCGCCGAGCGCCAGGAGGCGAGCACCTACTGGCGCACCTACCTGAAGACGGCGGCGCAAGATGGCACGCAGGGAGAGCCGCTGCGCGAGCTGCCCTGGGATTTCCGCGCCCGTTTTGGCCCCGAGCCGCGCTACTATGACCAGGGCGGGCGGCTGCAGGAGCAGATTCCGGCCGGCTACTACGTCGACTTCACCGCGCTGGCCGCCGACTATGGCTGGTCGTCGAGCCCAGCCAGCGATAACTGGCGCACTTATTTCCCCGGCATTCGCTATTGGCATTATGAAAACCGGCAGGGGCTAAACTGGGAGCAGGCGATGCTGGAGCTGTACACTGCGGAAGAGATTCTCTCCGTATTTCGACGATGAACAGCTTTTCCCGACGCTGGCTGTGGCTGCTGCTGGTCATCGGCCTGGCAGCGTGCGGCGACAATGCGCCGGCGGCGCCGCCTACCCTGATCAGCGCGGCGCCCACGCCGGTAGTCGCGGGGCGCTCAACAGAAGCGCCACCCGCCCGCCCCATGCAGACAGTGGCCGCGGCCGACGAAGCAACGGCGCCGGCGCCCGCCGCGCCCACGGCGGCCATGACGCCGACGATGGACCCGGAAGCGAACCTGGCGCCCGTGGCCCCTGCTCTCGGCGGCGGGTTGCGCCCGGACGACGTGCGCTTCTCGCGCCCGGCGGCCATTGGCCCGGAAGCGACGCTGCAGTGGCGCCCGCCGCCGCTGCCGGTGCCCCTCTCACTCCATCCCGACGACCATTACTGGCTGATGCGTCCCCTTCCCTCCAACAGCCGTAATTACGACCTGGAATGGTACCCGTATGGCAACGACGTGCTGCTTCCCGAGATCTTTCCCTACCGGGTGCATCGCGGGCTGGACTTTCCCAACCCGGAGGGCACGCCGATCCTGGCTGCCAGTAGCGGCACGGTGGTCCATGCCAGCCCGCTGCCGAGCCGGCAGGACGGCTTCCTCTACTACGGCAATGCCATCATCATCCATCACGACTGGCAGTGGCGCGGCAAGGATGTCTACACGCTCTATGCGCATACGATGGAAATGCTGGTCAAGGAAGGCGATTACGTGCAGCAGGGGCAGGTCATTGCCGGCGTAGGCCAGACAGGCTACGTGAGCGGCCCTCACCTGCATCTGGAAGTGCGCATCGGCGAAAATAGCTTCATGCACACCTACAACCCGGCGCTGTGGATCGCGCCCTATGAGGGGCATGGCACGCTGGCCGGCCGTTTTGTCGACCGGCTGGGGAAGTACATCTACGCGGCCTGGGTCGGCGTCCGCCCGCTGGATGTCGAGGCGCCACGGCGCGGCCAGTACACCTACCGGCTGCCTGACCTGAATCCAGACGACGTCTGGCGGGAGAACTTTGTCGTCGCCGACCTGCCGGCCGGGCGCTACGAGGTCATTCTAGACGGGGGCGGGCGCCGCTACGTGCACACCGTGGAGATCTTCCCGGGGCGCACCTCGTTTCTCGAAGTATCGGCTGATTTTGTCTTCGTGCCGCCCACAGCCACCCCAACCGAGCCGGTTACCGACACGCTGGATATTCCACCCATCGAGCTAGAAGACTAAGAAGCGCCCCGGCGGGCTGCGGCGCTACTGCACAACAGCTTCGACCAGGGGCCGGCGGCCTGTCTCCCGGTAGAGATACTGGCTGATGGCGTCGGCCACCTTTTGCTCGACCTGATCGGGATGCTCGCGGTAGCGCTGTACCGTGCGCGTCACGGTCTCGCTGGCGCCTTCGAGCAGCGCCTGCGCGTCGCGGAAATCGGCAAAGCCGCGGGTGACGAAGCGCGGGCGCCCCTGGGCCTGGCCGTCACCATTGCCGCCGACGACGACAAGGACGAAGCCGCTGTCGGCGAGCCGCTCGCGGTCACGAATGACCGACGGGCCAATGTCGCCGACGCTGGCGCCGTCCACGTAGATGTAGCCGCCCGGCACCCGGTCGCCAATGTGCAGGGAGTTCTGGTCCAGCTCGAGGATATAGCCGTTCTCGACCACGGCGATGTTTTGCGGGGGGATGCCCAGCTCGACGCCCATCTTGCCGTGCTGGGTTAGCTGGCGCAGCTCGCCGTGAACGGGAATGAGGAACTTGGGCCGCACCAGGTTAATCATCAGCTTCATCTCTTCGCGGGCGGCGTGGCCAGAGACGTGCACCTGGACGAGCTGGTCGTAGAGCACATCGGCGCCCCGCTGATAGAGGCGGTTGATGATGCGGTGGATCATCTCCTCGTTGCCGGGGATGGGATGAGCCGAGAGGATGACGGTATCGTTCGGTTTGATCGCCAGGTGGCGGTGGCGCCCAATCGCCAGCCGGCCGAGCACTGCGCCGGGCTCGCCCTGCGAGCCGGTCGCCATGATGGTCACCTGATGGTCGGGATAGTTATCGACTTCCGAAATATCGATCAGCATCTCGTCGGGAATGTCGAGATAGCCGAGGTTGCGCGCCATCTTGGTGTTCTTGCGCATCGAGTAGCCGGTGATTGCCAGCTTGCGCCCGTGATGGCGGCAGGCATTGGCCGTCTGCTGGATGCGGGAGATGAGCGAGGCAAAGGTGGCGACGATGATCCGGCCTTTGGCCTCGTCGAAAACACGGTCGAAGGCGTCCGTGATGACCGACTCGGAAGGCGTCCAGCCGGGCCGTTCGGCGTTGGTGCTATCGGCCAGGAGGGCCAGCACGCCGCGCTGCGAGAACTCGGCCAGCTTGGCAAAGTCAGAGGCCCGGCCGTCTACCGGCGTATGGTCGAACTTGTAATCGCCAGTATGGACGATGAGGCCCACCGGCGTCGTAATGCCGAAGCCCACGCAGTCAGGAATACTGTGGGTGACGTGGAAGGGCTCGATATTGAACTGGCCGATGCGGAAGTTGAAGCCCGGCTGAATCGTCTTGAGCATGGTGTCCTTCAGCCCGGCTTCACGCAGCTTTAGCTCGATAAGGCCGATAGTCAGCGGCGTGGCGTAAATGGGGGCGTCGATATCGGCCATGAGGTGGGGCAGCGCGCCGACGTGATCTTCGTGGCCGTGCGTGACCAGGACCGCCTTGATCTTCTCCCGCTTATCCATGATGTAGCGGTAGTCGGGAATGATGTAGTCGATGCCCAGCATATCGTTTTCGGGAAACATAATGCCGGCGTCAATGATCAACATTTCGTCGCCATACTCGACGACGGCCATGTTTTTGCCCACCTCGCCCAGACCGCCCAGGGGTACAATCCGTAACTTTTCGTTCATGTTGCCTCCGGCAAGCTATTCAGAGGCAGGCGCCACGTCAGGCGCCATGCCGTCGCTTCGATGATCTAGGAGGCCGGCCCCCCCGGTAAACAAGGACGGCAGGCCCGTCCTGTTACCGCCCGGCAACCAACCATTGTTTTCTGTACGGGCTTCGCCTCGTACCGGTAAGAGAAGGGAACAGCCCGCTGTTTCTCTCTCTTACCTGTACCAGACCAGGCGCGCACGGCTGTGTGAGTTCACAGATCCGATCCGCTTATTATACGAATGGAGATCAGGGGTGTCAAAGAAGCCAGAACCAGAGAAGGGTGATCAGAACCGACTGTACCAGTGAGAGGAAGAGCGTATAGGTCAGGAGAAAGGCGCGGCTGGCCAGCCCGGCCGGCTCCTTGCGCGTGCTGCGCGCCCGCCGACGCGCCGGCAGCGCCTCGATGCGCAGCACGCCGACGGAGATGTTGTCCTGGCCGCCGCGCTCGTTGGCAAGCCGTACCAGCGCGGCAGTGGCTTCGTCGGGGTCCTGCTCGCCGAGAATAACGGCCAACTCGCCGTCCTCGACGTGGCTGGTAAGGCCATCTGAACAGAGGAGAAGCTGGTCGCCAGGCTCCAGCGCCAGCTCGTAGAGATCGATTTGCGGGTCGCGCACCGAGCCGAGGCTGTAAAGTATGACGTGGCGGCGGGGATGAGTGGCCGCTTCCTCGGCGGTAATGGTTCCTTCCTCCACCAACTTGGCCACCAGACTCTGATCGCGCGTAATCTGCTGCACCGCACCGTCGCGCCAGAGGTAAGCGCGGCTATCGCCGACGTTGCCGATATAGGCGCGGTTGCCGGCAATGACCACGGCGACCATCGTCGTCGCCATGCGGTTCTGCGCCGTCTGCGCGGCGCTCAGCTGGCGCAGGTCACGGTTGGCCGCCAGCATCGCCTGGTGCAGGCGCACTCCCCAGTCGCGCTCGGCGCCAGAGGCCAGGTAGTGGCGTAAGAGACGCTCGGCGGCGAAGCGGCTGGCCAGCTCGCCGGCGTCCATACCCCCGGCGCCATCGGCCAGCAGATAAAGCCAGCCGTTGCGCTCCCGCTCCTGCGCATTTTCCGGCTCGCGCCAGGCGACAAAGTCCTCGTTATTGTCGCGTACGCGGCCCTGATCGGTGCGGAAGCTGGCGACGATTTGTGATGATTCGTCCATAGCAAAACTATAACGAAAAAAAGAGGCCATACAAGCGGGCTTGGCGCAGCGTAGGAAAAGCGTAGGGGAAGTCAGCGGGCGTAGCTGGCCAGGAGGAAATATTCGCGCGTGCGCTCGACGGCCAGGCGGGCGGCCTCCTCGACACTGACTTCGCCGTAGAAGGCGCGGGCTATCTCCTCGCTGGCCACACGTTCAATCTCGTCCCAGGTGCTGACAACCGGCACCAACCTGGCTTCCGCAGCGCTATCCAGGAAGACCCCGCTGCGGGACGGCGGCAGCTGCGGCGCCAGAAAGGCCGGCGATTCGGCGACCGTGCGCAGCGAGGGAACCGTGCGCCCCGAGGCGGCCAGAATGGTTTGCCCTTCCGCCGAGTTGGTAAATTCGATGAGGCGCCAGGCGGCTTCTTTGTGCTCGCTGGCATCCGCCAGGCAGAAGCCATCGCTGTGCAGGACAGAGGCGCTGACCCGGCCGCGCGGCAGCGGGGCAACGTCCCAGGTGAAGGCTGTAATCTCGCGGTAGGTGGGCGTGCCGCGGCGGCTGTTGAGGTACATGGCGGTAGACCCGGCGATGAAGCGGCTCTCACTGTCCTGGGCCATCTCCTCGGCCCGCCCCGGCGCTGCGCCGTGTTCCTGACGCAGAGCGACGAACCATTGCAGCGCTTCCAGGGAAGGGGGCCGCGTCAGCGCCAGCCGCGTTGGCTGCTCTTCATCGTCGACCAACGGCCCACCATTCATCCAGATGAAGGGAGCCAGGCGGTAGAGCGAGGGTTCGACGCCCAGCCCGTACTGGTCGGCGGCGCCGTCCCCGTCGTGGTCCCGGGTCAGGGCGCGGGCGGCTGCCACAAAGTCATCCCAGCTCCAGTCGCCGGCGGGAAATGGCACGCCGGCGGCGCGGAAAAGCTCCTCGTTGTAGTAGACGACCAGGCTGGAGACGTTTTGCGGCAGGCAGAGCAGCTCGCCCTGCCAGCGAAAGGCGCCGATAGCGCTTTCGTAAAAGTCGGCAAGGTCGACGACGTCGCTGGCGGCGAGGTAGGGCTCAAGCGACTGCAGCTGGCCGGCGGCGGCAAAGGCGGCGTAGCGGCGATAGTTGAGCAGAAAGACATCGGGCGGCGCGCCGGCGGCAAAGTCTGTCGCCAGGCGCGTGCGGTAGGCATCCTGCGCAGGGACGTGGCGCAGGGTAACTCCTATTTCCGGATGGGCCTGATGAAAGGCGGCGACCAGGTCGGCGTAGGCCTGGCGCTCGGCCGGGTCGCCAAAGACCATCAAGCTGACCGGCGTACGAGCGTGCCCGCCGCAGGCGGAGATGACGAACAGGGCAAGTAAGAGAGGAGCCAGCAACAGACGGCAACGGAACATGATCAAGAACCATCCACGCGCAGCCACGGCTGCGCCAGGAAGAAGAGGAGAAGGGGTAGCAACGCTACCCAGAAAGCGCCAGCCATCAGCAGCGGCCAGTCGGCGCGGGCGAGCTGCTGCAGAAGCTGCAATCCCACGGGTAGGGTAGACTGCTCATCGCCGCTGAGATAGAGAAGTGGGCTGGCAAAGTCGCCCCAGAAAAAGAGAAAAGCGAGCAGGGCAACGCCTAGCGTCGTCGGCCGGACGAGCGGCAGGGCCACGCGCCACCAGAGCTGCAGCACCCCGGCGCCGTCGATGCGGGCGGCATCAAAGAGCGCCGGCGAGAGGCGGCTGAAGGCGCGGTAGTAGACCAGCACCAGGAAGGGTGAGGCGCCCATCCAGGCCGGGGCCACCAGCGCCCAGAAGGAGCCCGACCAGCCGACCAGGCGGTAGAGGAAAAAGCGCGGCAGCCAGAGCGCGGGAACCGGGACCATCAGCAAAGCAAGAGAAAAGAGGAGCCAGCGGCGGCGGCTGGGCCGCGGTAGCTGCGACAGGGCCAGCCCGGCCCAGGAGGCGACGAGCAGGGTCACCGGCACCGCAATCAGCGCCACGCGCAGCGAGTTGAGCGTGTAGCGGCCCAAGGGCAACAGCGACCAGATGCGGCGGTAATTATCGAGCGTGGGCTCGGCCGGCCAGAAGCCGGCGCTGAGCAGCGTGCCGCCGGAGCGGGTCAGGGAGGTGACCAGCAGCCACCAGAGCGGCAGCAGAAAGAGCAGGGCAGCGGCCAGGCGCACGGCCGTTTGCGCCAGGCTGGCCAGCCGCGCCCGGCTAGAGGAGTAGCGCATCATCGTCAAGGCCAACGCGCCACTGCCAGGCGACAACAAGAACAGTGATGACGATCAGGCCGGTCAGCAGATAGAGAAACCAGAGCGCGGCGCTGGCGACGCCGAAATTGAGCAGGTCGTATGCCTGTTCGTAGACAAAGAGGGGCAGCGTGTAGGTGGCGTAATAGGGGCCGCCGCCGGTGGTGAGCAGCACCGTCGTAAAGCTCTCCTGGAGGATGAGAATGGCGTCGCGTAACGTCAGCAGGAGCAGCACCGGCGCCAGCAGCGGCAGGGTGACGTGGCGCATAAAGGCCCATTTTCCGGCGCCGTCAACCCGGGCCGCATCTTCCAGGGCGGGCGGTATGTCGTGCAGCGCCGCCAGCAGCACCAGGAAGCCCTCGCCCAGGGTCCACAGGCTGATGAAGGCCACCGCCGGGCGCGCCCAGAGGGGATCGGCGAACCAGCCCGGCGCGGGCAGGCCGAGTTGCCCCATGAGCCAGGCAACGGGGCCGTAGAGCGGGTTGAAGATCCAGAGCCAGGCGAGGGCATAAGCCGTAACGGGCACGGCCGTGGGCACGTAGATGGCGGCGCGCAGCCAGGGCAGCAAACGGCCGCCGCGCAGCAGCAGCCGGGCCAGTAAGAAAGCGCCGGCTACCCGCAGGGGCGCCGGCAGGAGGATCAGCGCCAGCGTGTTCTGCACACTCAGCAGAAAAAGGTCGTCTGTCCAGGCAAGTGTGAAGTTGAGCGCGCCGGCCCAGACGGGCGGGCGCAGCCCGTCGTAGCGGAAGAAGGCGAGTCCAAAGGAGATGAGCGCCGGCACGGCGATGAGGAAGAGCGCGCCGAGTGCATAGGGAAGCAGCATCAGCCGCAGGCGGGTATGATAGGATAGGTTACTGCGCCTCGGTTGCCCGGCCATCCGCGCAAGTGTAAGAGCGAGGCAGACCAGTGTCAACGGGAACAAAACGGCCGCCGGCGGCGTCTCTCAACTCGAGACGCTTAAGAAGGTAAGCGCTGCTTAACGGCGTAGCGCCCGGGCGCTGCCCAGGAGAGTAGTATATGATGCGCAGCTTGATAATCCTCGTTTTGGCCGGCTGGCTCCTCGTCAGTGGCTGCGGTACGGCGCGGCCGGCCGAGCCGGGGAACAGCGGCGCGGCGGGCAGCGAACAGCCGGAGCCGGCCAGCCCGGCCGTCGTCGACTTCGGCGCGCTGGAGCCCGAAGATGAGCCGGGCGGGATACAAGACGGTGACAATGAAGGAGAGGACGGTATGGAAGCTCCAGCTCCCGGCGTGCGCCATCCTGGCGAGCGCGCAATCAAGGCGGCGCAACAGGCGCTGGCCGCCAGACTGAGCGTCAGCGTGGACGCCATTACTGTCGAAGGGGTCGAGGAGGTAGACTGGCCGGATAGCTCGCTTGGCTGCCCCGACCCGGAGATGATGTACCTGCAGGTGGTAACGCCCGGCTATCGCATCGTCTTATCAGTAGAGGGGACGGAGTACACCGTCCACAGCGACCGCGACGAGCAGGTCATACTGTGCGGTGAGGACGGCGCCCCGCTGGAGTGATCAGCTGCTGCTGTCAGCGCCGGCGCCCGGCTCATAGCCGAAACGCCACGGCTCGTCCGCCATTGGCAGGTCGCTGAGGCGCGCCTGGCGCAGCGCGGCAAAGCGCGGTCGCATTTCGGCCATGCTGTCGCCGCCGAGCTTGACCAACAGGGCATCGGCCAGATACAACGCGACCATCGCCTCGCCGACGACAGCGGCGCGCGGCACGGCGCAGAAATCGGAGCGCTCGTAGACGGTCGCTGCGGCCTCGCCTGTCGCCAGATCGACGGAGCGGCGCGGGTTGAGCACGGTGGAGATGGGCTTCATCGCCGCGCGCAGCACAATGGGCTGGCCAGTGCTGATGCCGCCTTCAAAGCCGCCGGCATGGTTCGTTTCCCGGTAGAGCGTCTGCCCGTCTTCGCCGACAAAGATCTCGTCGTGCACCTCTGAGCCGGGCCGGGCGGCGTTGGCAAAGGCCGGACCCACTTCGACCCCTTTAATGGCCTGGATCGAGGCCAGGGCAAAGATGAGACGCGCTTCAAGACGCCGGTCCCACTGCACGTAGCTGCCCAGACCCGGCGGCACGCCGAGGGCCGCCACTTCAAAGACGCCGCCGGCGGTATCGCGCACCTGCATCGTCTGCCGGATGTGCTCGCGCATGGCCTCAGCCGCTGCGGGAAGCGGGCAGCGCACGTCGTTCTGCTCGGCGCCGGCGAAGCGCTCTTGATAGCTCATTTCCGGAGGCAGATCGGCCGAGACTGGGCCGATGCTTACCACGTAGCTGCCGATCTCGATACCAAAAGCAGCCAGAAACTGGCGGCAGATGGCGCCGGCGGCGACGCGCGCCGCCGTCTCTCTGGCCGACGCCCGCTCCAGGGAGAGGCGTAGCTCGCGGTAGCCGTACTTGATGGCGCCGGTCAGGTCGGCATGGCCGGGCCGCGGCACGGTTAGCGGGTCGATAGCACGGTCGCGCCAGCGTTCGTAGTCGCGGTTGGGCAAATCGACGGCAATGGGACCGCCCGTCGTCAGGCCATCCATGACGCCGGCCGTGATCAGGACAGCGTCCTTCTCGATAGCCATGCGGCCGCCGGAGCCGTATCCTTTCTGGCGGCGCGCCATCTGCAGGTTAAGCGCGTCGCGGTCGATTGCCAGCCCGGCGGGCATCCCTTCCAGGATGGCAGTCAGACGCGGGCCGTGTGACTCGCCGGCCGTGAGCAGCTTGAGAAGGTCGAGCGCCATAGGCTACCTGCACGCGGGGTGAACCCTCCCCGGCGTTGCGCGAGCATTGTACCTTGAACGGTAACATCGTGGTAGAATGCCAGCTTATGGTAGATGGTCTGGCCCACCCCGCCCCTGACCGCAGTGTATGCCGGACGCAGCCCACAAACAGAGTGCGGTTATGAAACATGCCTGGCGACTGCTGGCGCCGCTGCTCCTCTTGCTGGCAGTAACTCTGGCCTGCGCCGTCCCCGGCTTCAATCCTGAGCCGACGCCGCCACCCCCGCCCACGCCGCAAGGCGACATGATCTACTATCGGGCGCCCTACCGGGTACCGCTGCACCCCGGCTCTTATATTCCCGGCACACAGGTTGGCTTCCTGCAAAGCTCAGGCGAGCTGCACGAGCTGCTGATCGACGGGCTGCGCGCTTACCGGCAGGTAGGCGATTCAATCACCTGGCAGGGTATTGTCGCGCCCGGCGTACAGGGAACGTACCGCCTGCACATCCAGGGAAGCTTCCGCGGCGAGCTGACGGCGGAAGGGGACGTTGAGCTTGTCATCTTCAATCCTGCGCCGGTCGAGATCCCGCCCACCCAGACGCCGGCCGGCAGCCTCTACTTTTCCGGGATCCCCATCAATTACGTGGTGCCGGAAGGCTCGCGCGTCCCGGGCACGACGCTGATCTACGAGCGGCAGCGCAACGGCGTGGCCGAGCTGTCGGGCACGGCAAGCTATCCCTTCTTCGCGCTGGAAGACTCCCTTGTCTGGCTCGGTATGCTGCGGCAGGAGGTCACCGTCCGCTACAACCTGCGTGTGAACCGCATGGACCAGTATGGCCTTCATCTCAGCGGCACGGCCGAGCTATGGGTGGCAAACTGATCGGTAGAGGTTAGAGAGCGTTCATGGGCCATCCCACGTTTCCCCGCCCGCTGGAGCCGGCGGTATCCCGCAACACGTTTCGCGGCGAGCAGCGGCCGCTGCGCGAGATCCCGCCCTTCGCTAAGGCCCGCTCGCTGCTGCCTGTCCCGGTCCTTCCGGAGCATCCCGCCTGGCAGGAGCTGTACTGGCGCGCCTGGGAGCTGGCCTGGAGCCATCTGCGCCAGCCCCGCGCCGAGAGCGGCTTTATCGCCAGCTTTATTGATACGGCTTTTAACGACAACAGCTTCATGTGGGATAGCGCCTTCATGATGCAGTTCGGCGTCTATGCCCGGCGCGCCTTCGACTTCATGGGCACGCTGGACAACTTCTACGCCAAACAGCACGACGACGGCTATATCTGCCGCGAAATCAACACCTACGAGGGCTATGACTTTTTCCATCCATTCGATCCCAACGGCACCGGCCCGAACATCCTGGCCTGGGCCGAATGGAGCGTCTTTCGCCATACCTGGGACGAAGAGCGGTTGTCGCGCGTCTTCTGGCCCCTGGTAGCGCTGCACCGCTGGTTCCGCGCTCACCGCAGCTGGCCGAGTGGCCTCTACTGGGCCACAGGCCTGAGCAGCGGCATGGATAACCAGCCGCGCGTCCCCGATAGCATGCTGCACCACCGGCATTGGACCTGGGTGGACGCGACGATGCAGGCGGCGCTGAACTGCCGCGTGCTGAGCCAGATAGCCAGCGCCCTAACCGAAGAAGATGTCGCCGCCGAGCTGAGCCAGGAGCATGGCTACCTGCTGCATGAGATAAACAGCCGGCTGTGGGATGAGGCCAGCGGTTTCTACTACGACATCAGCCCGCAGGGAGAGTTCAGCCCGGTGAAGAGCATCGGCGCCTATTGGGGGCTGCTTGACAAGGACCTGGTGCCAGAAGAACGGATGGGCGCCTTTACGCGCCACCTGTTCGAGGAGCCGGCTTTTAACCGCAAGCATCGTATCCCCAGCCAGGCGGCGAATAGCCCTGGTTACGACGCCGAGAGCGGCGGCTATTGGCGCGGCGGCGTCTGGCCCCCCACCAACTACATGGTGCTCAAGGGGCTGCGCCTTCACGGCCGGCACCAGCTCGCACACCAGATCGCCTACAACCATCTGGAGAACGTCATGACGGTCTTCGAGCACACGGATACGCTCTGGGAGAACTACGCGCCAGAGCAGGCGGAGCCAGGCTCGCCCAGCCGGCCGGATTTTGTCGGCTGGACAGGGCTGACGCCCATCGCCATCCTGCTGGAAGATATTATTGGGATTACGGTTGATTGGCCGCTGCGGCGCGTGACCTGGGACCGGCGCCTTGACAGCGCCGAGCGTTATGGCGTCACGAATTACCCGTTGGGCAGTGAAGGCACGATGGATCTGCTGGGCGACCGCCAGACGATTGAGCTGGTCAGCGACGTGCCTTTTACCCTCATCGTGCGCGAGGGAGAAGAGGTGCTGCAATCGGCCGTCCCGGCGGGGTTGACGACGATCACGCGCTAACAACGACCATGACCACGCTAACGGTCGCGACGATCAACGTACACCAGCGCCTGGACCGCTGGCGCGACCGCCGCCATCTGCTGGTCGCCGAGATTCTGGACCACCAACCGGACCTTATCGCTCTGCAAGAGGTGGCCCTTTTCCAGCGCCAGGGGCAGTGGCTGCGCGCCCAGATCAATATGCGGACCGGCGTCCCCTCGCGGCGCGAGCCATACCGGCTGGTGCAGCAGCGCGGCCGCGGCCCCGGCCTGTTCGGCGGTCTGGCGATTCTCAGCCGGATTGAGCTGCTTTCCCACGACGGCCTCAGCCTGGGCGATGGCGACGTGGCGCTGCGGGCCAACGTGCTGCTCCCCGGCGGGCGCGCGCTGGATTTCGCCACCACCCGCCTGCGCACCGGCTCGGCGCTGCCGGAGACGCGCCAGGAACAGGTGATGCGCCTGATGGGCTGGCTCAACGCCTCCGGGCGCGTAGCGCTGCAGATCATCGCCGGTGATTTTAATGAAGAGCCGCACGGGCCAGCCGTACAGCAGATGCGGCAGGCCTACCGCTCCGCCTTTGCGCTGGCGCACGGACGCGAGCCGCTGGCGACCTATCCTACTGCCCTGGTTACAGGCGATAGCCGGGCGCGCTGTCTGGACTACGTCTTCGTCTCGCGCGGCATCGACGTGCGCCGGGCGCAGATTTTCGGCCGGCGCGCCGCCGCCGAGGATGAGACGCTCTACCCGTCGGATCACGTCGGGCTGCTGGTTGAGGTGGAGATCGATGAGAATTAAGGTTTCCTGGCAGCAAACCGTGTATATATACAGTGGTAGCAGCGAAGCAGGAGCGCGCGCGTGGAACGAGAGCAGGCCATGACCCGAACTGAGCAGAGCAGCAATGGAGACCGGCAAGCCAAGCCGGTTATCAGCATTCTGGCGCCGGTCTATAACGAGGAGCCGGTGCTGCCGGAGCTTTACCGGCGCGTGCGCGAGGTGATGGACGAGGCCGGCGAGCCGTGGGAGCTGGTGCTGGTCAATGATG
The DNA here is from genome assembly GCA_964579295.1 of uncultured Ardenticatenaceae bacterium. Classification (GTDB taxonomy): domain Bacteria; phylum Chloroflexota; class Anaerolineae; order Promineifilales; family Promineifilaceae; genus JAAYYY01. The sequence goes on along the minus strand of CAZOGK010000022.1, from coordinate 29,456 downwards.
GCAGCCGGGATCGCTCGGCCGAGGTCATCGCCGCTCTGCACGAACAGGACCCGCGGGTAAAGGGGTTGAGCTTTTCGCGCAACTTCGGCTTCCAGATTGCGGTCACGGCGGGGCTGGATCACGTTGCAGGCGACGCCGTCATCCTCGCCGATGCCGACCTGCAGGACCCGCCGGAAGTCTTTCCGGAGATGATCAGACGCTGGCGGGAAGGCTATGACGTGGTCTATGGTGTGCGCGCCAGCCGCGAAGGGGAGACCTGGTTTAAGCTGGTCACGGCCAAGCTCTTTTACCGCCTCATCTACCGTATTACCGACATCAACATACCGCTGGATACAGGCGACTTCCGCCTGATGGACCGGCGCGTGATAAACGTGCTGCGGCGTATGCCGGAACGCAACCGCTTCCTGCGCGGCATGATTCCCTGGCTCGGCTTTCGCCAAACAGGGGTGACCTATGAGCGCCGCGCTCGCTTTGCCGGCGAGTCGAAGTTCGGCAGTGTGCGGAAAATGCTGCCCTTTGCCCTCGATGCGATCACCAGCTTCTCTTACTTGCCCCTGCAGCTGGCGACGTATTTCGGCTTTGGCCTGGCCGCGCTCAGCGGGCTGGCCATCATCGCCGTCATCCTGCTGCGCCTGCTCGGCCCAACCAGCCCGCTCACGGGCCAGGCGACGACACTGGTGATTGTCCTCTTTCTGGGTGGCGTGCAGCTGATCAGCCTGGGAATTATTGGCGAGTATCTGGGGCGGATCTACGACGAGGTGAAAGGGCGGCCGCTCTATCTCGTGGACGAAAGCTGGGGCATTGAGCCGACCGACAGGCGCTGATCAGCCGCCGATCTGGGACATGACACGGTTGAGAGGCACCAGGTCTTCTTCCAGCCGGTGACCCCACGGCTTCCACCAGATACTTTCTTCGACGAGCGCTTTCATCTCCTCGTCGCTGGCGCCCGCGCGCAGTGGCGCGAGCAAGTTGACCTCGTTCTCGCGCAGGAGACAGAGGCGCAGCCGGCCGTCAGAGGTCAGGCGGGCGCGGGAGCAGCCGGCGCAAAATGGCTCGGTCACGCTGCTGATAAAGCCGATGGTTCCCCGCCCCTCCTGCAGGCGGTAGAGACGCGCTTCCCCATCCAACTGACCGCCATTGAGCAGCTCCAGGGGACCGAGGCTCGCGGCAATGGTGGCGCGTAGCTCGGCTTCCGGCACGATACCAGCCTGTTGAAAATCGGCCAGGTCGCCGAACGGCATCATCTCGATAAAGCGCACCTGCCAGGGCCGCTCTCGCGTCAGCGCCGCCAGCTGGACGACGTCCTCACGGTCATTATAGCCGCGCACGACGACCGCGTTGAGCTTGACGGCCAGACCGGCTGCCTCGGCCGCAGCAATTCCTTGCCACACTTCTTCGACCTTACCCCAGCGTGTCAGCTTACGGAACTTCTCCGGATCGACCGTATCGATGCTGACGTTGACCCGGCTCAGCCCCGCCTGCGCCAGCGCCCGTGCCTGGGAAGCCAGGAGCAGGCCATTGGTGGTCATGGCGACGGTGCGCACGCCGGGCGTAGCAGCAATCCCGGCCACGATCTCCACGATGTTGGCGCGCACGGTCGGCTCGCCGCCGGTGAGGCGGAACTTGTGGAAGCCGAGGTCGGCGAAGATGCGCACCAGGCGCAGGATCTCATCGTCCTGCAGCAGCTCAGCGCGCGGCCGAAAGGTCATATCTTCCGGCATGCAGTAGACGCAGCGCAGATTACAGCGATCGGTCAGGCTGATGCGAAGATAGTTGATGTTGCGCCCAAAGCGGTCGAAGGACATACTGGTGACTCACGCTTGCTGTGTGGCTGGCTCCAGAGCGTTGCCGGCCCCCCACAGCTGCAGGTCTCACTCTACCCCTGCCGGCCCGTTTTGTCAAAGATTTTTATCATCTTTTTCTTCTTTATCCGCAGAGGTGGTTAAGAGTAGGTAAAGCAGTGGCCTGGGCGTCAGGTAACGGCTGGCGTGGCCATTATAATGGTCCGAACTGGTTGGGCCGGCCCAACAGTCTGCCGTGTTAAAGGAGAACTTAGCTTGTCACCTCAACGTCGTTCATCAGGTATCCTGCCTGGCTGGCTGAGCCTGGCCCTGGCGGTTGCATTTGTCGTCACGGGCGTGGCCGTCTCGCTCTTTGCGTTTCTGACCATCGAGGCCGTGGTGGCGGCGGCGCGCCAGCCGTTTAACCCACTGGAAGAGGCGGCGCAGACGGCGGCGGCGACCGAGCTGCCGCCGCTGCTGCAGGAAGGGGTGCCCGAGGTAGCCACCCTGCCCCCTGGCGAGCCAACGCCGACGCCGGTGCCAATTACCGGTCTCACCGACGAGGGCCGCTTCAACGTGCTGTTGATGGGTATTGACCGGCGTCCCGGCGAGCCGTTCATCTCGCGCACCGACACGATGATGCTGCTTTCGGTGGACACCGATGAGAACACGGCCTCGCTCCTGTCTATCCCACGCGATCTCTACGTCGTCATTCCCGACCGCGGTCGCGACCGGATCAATACCGCTTTCGTCTACGGCGCCCAGGGCAACAACCCGGCCGGCGGGGCGCAGCTAGCGATGGCGACCGTCGCCTACAACCTGGGCGTGCCCGTCGAGCATTACTTCATGGTCGATTTCCAGGCCTTTACCGGCGTCATCGACACACTGGGCGGCATTACGGTCGAGGTGCCGTACAACATCAACGACACGCTCTACCCGGACATGAACTACGGCTACGACCCGCTGTTCATCCCGGCCGGGACGCACCACTTCGACGGGCAGACGGCGCTGAAGTACGCCCGCACGCGCCACCAGGACAGCGACTTCCACCGGGCGCAGCGGCAGCAGCAGGTATTGATGGCCATTCGCCAGGCAGTGGTTAACCAGGGGATTGATGATATGATCTTGCGGGCGCCGCTTCTTTATCAGCAATTCCGTGATGGCGTCCGCACCGATCTGAGCATCGAGCAGCTGGTTCAGCTTGCCGGCACGTTCAGGAATATACCCGGCGATTCGATTCACCGGGCGGTGCTGGACTACGAATACGTGACGAGCTACACGACGCCCGGCGGCGCGTCGGTTCTGGTGTTGATCAACGAGCGTGCAGCGCCGCTGATTGCCAAGCTTTTCTACGATTAGGCAAGCGGCAAAGGAACGACATGGATCGCGAGAGCTTTCGCCAACGGCTGGCCGCAGGGCCCCTGCTCCTTGACGGAGCGATGGGCACGCTGCTGCATGGCCGCGGCATTCCTATCGACGATTGCTTTGATGCGCTGAACATCTCGCAGCCGGCTATCGTCGCCGAGGTTCATCGTGACTATATCGCCGCCGGCGCCGACGTGCTGGAGACGAATAGCTTCGGCGCCAACCGCTTCCGGCTGGCCGAGCACGGGCTGGAGGAGCAGGTGCGGGCCATTAACTCGGCCGCCGTCGAAGTCGCCCGCCGCGTGATCGCCGGCAGCTACCGGCCGGTGCTACTGGCGGGCTCGGTGGGGCCGCTGGGCGTGCGGCTGGCGCCCCTGGGCCGCGTCAGCATGGCGGAGGCGGTCGAGGCCTTTGCCGAGCAAATCAGTGCGCTCGTCCGGCCAGATGGCGGCGTTGCCGGCGTCGATCTACTGGTCGTCGAGACGTTGAGCGATCTGCTCGAGGTGGAAGCGGCAGTCCAGGCGGCCAGGCAGATAGCGCCCGACCTACCGGTGCTGGCGAATCTCACCTTTACCCGCGATGATGTGACCATGCTGGGCGACACGCCGGCCGAGGTAGCGCACCGGCTGGTCGAGCTGGATGTAGACGCGGCTGGCGCCAACTGCAGCAGTGGCCCGGCGCAGGTGTTACGGCTGGTGAGCGAGATGCATGCCGCCGAGCCCGATCTTCTGCTGTCGGCGGTGCCTAATGCCGGTTGGCCGGAGCAGACGCCGGGAGGCCGTGTGCTCTATCCGGCTACGCCCGCCTACTTTGCCGGTTATGCCGCCGCCTTCCACGAGCTGGGCATCCGGCTCATGGGCGGCTGCTGCGGCACCCATGCCGCGCACATCGCCGCCATGCGCGAGGCGCTCGACCATCCCGAGCAGTTTGAGGAGAGAGCGCCAGTAACTGCGGTGCAGCGGCGCGGCCGGGGTCTGATCCTCCCCGCCGACGAGCCCACGCAGCTGGCGCAGTTCTTGCAGGAAGGGCGCTTCGTCGCCACGGTGGAGATGAGGCCGCCTAAGGGCATCGCCACGCAGCGGATGCTGGCCGGCGCGCACATGCTCAAGGAAGCGGGCGCCAAATTCCTCGACGTAGCCGATAGCCCGCTGGCGCGGATGCGTATGAGCGCCTGGGCCGCGGCCCAGCTCATTCAGCGCGAGGTGGGGCTAGAGGCCATCCTGCACTTCCCCACCCGCGGCCGCAATCTGCTGCGTATCCAGGGCGATCTGCTCGCCGCCTACGCGATGGACGTGCGCAATCTCTTCGTCGTCATGGGCGATCCCACGCACATTGGCGACTATCCGGAGGCGATGGACAACTATGACATCGTGCCCACCGGCCTCATCCAGCTCATCAAGCAGCGGCTCAATACAGGTGTGGAACAGTCTGGCGAGTCTATCGACCGGCCGACCAACTTCGTCGTCGGCGCCGCCCTGAACCTGGAGCCCGCCGACCCGGAGCAGCAGATTGCCCTGCTGCGCAAGAAAGTGCGCAACGGCGCCGATTTTGTGCTCACGCAGCCGGTCTTCAACCCGGCCGAGGCGCGCGCCTTCGTCGAGCGCTGTCGCGCCGAGCTAGGCCAGGCGATGGTGCCGGTCATCGCCGGCATCCAGCCCCTCTTCAACAGCAACAACGCAGAGTTTCTGCACCACGAAGTGCCGGGCATTACCATTTCGGCCGGGCACCGCGAGCGCATGCGGCAGGCCGCCGACCCGCAGCTGGAAGGGGTCTGCATTGCCCAGGAAATCCTGGAAGAGATGCGGTCACATGTGCAGGGCGTCTACCTCATCCCGCAGTTCGGGCGTTACGACCTGGCGGCCGACGTGCTAGACCTGGTGCGCGCCTTCTAAGCGGCCGGCGCGCCTCTCAGGCCACCCAACCCCAGATAAGAAACTGCCCGCTGAAATAGAGGTAGAGGGCGCTCGACGGATAGAGGATGAGGCGGTTGAGCCAGGGGCGCCGGCCGAGCCGGCCCAACACGAGGAACGTGGGGAAAAAAACGAGCGTGTAGCGCGAGAAGCTATAGAGCGGCTTGAAGTCAGAGGCGGGCAGGAGCATGAAGAGCAGCATGGCCGCATTGTAGAGGCCGTATGCGCGCCGCATGCGGTAGGCAGCGGGGGTCGTCGCCAGCAGCAGGATCAGACAGAAAAGGTCAAAGAGCAGGGTAAACTCGCCGGCGCGGGGGCCGGTACCGCTGAGCAGGCTACGCAGGGCGACGAACACGTCGCGGCCGGGGAAAGCCGTCTGCTGCAGCCACTCTGACTGGTAGACGGCGGCAAGGGGCGGCAGGCCGGCCTGCTGGCGCCAGAGGAGAAAGAGCAGCAGCGCGCCGCCCGGCAGGAGAGCGCCGAGGCCGCGCCAATCGAGCCGCCGCCAACGCCATTGGCGCTGCTCCAGATAGAGATAGGCCAGCGGAAAGACGAGCGCCCAACCGGTCAGCCGGGTGAGCGCGGCCAGCGCGCCCAGGACGCCGGCGGCGAGCGGGCGCTGCCGCTGCATCGCCAGAATGGCCCCTAGCGTGAAAAAGAGGAACAGCGATTCGCTGTAGGCGGCGAGCAGGAAGAAGCCCGTGGGGAAGAAAAGCAGATAGAGCAGCGTGCGCGGTAGATCGGCTTGCCCCAGCTCTGCGGCGACCAGCCGGTGGAAAAGGGCCAGCGCCCCGATCAGCGCCAGGTTGCCAATCAGAATGGCGGCGACGAGATTGGCCATATCGACCGGCCAGCCGCCGGCGGCAGACAACAAGGCGCCCAGCCCGCGGATCGCCAGCGGATATAGTGGCGGGAAGACAGAGTTCTCCACCGTATAGCCGTCGCGCGCCAGGGCCAGGTAGCGCATCGTATCGAAGCGCTGCCATGGGCCGAGCAGCTGCCCGGCGAGCCCCTCGTGTAGGATAGGCGCGCCGGCGTAGGGGCGGACCATTTCGTCCGGCGTGGTGGGCACGGGCACGACCGACTGCACGAGGATTGCCCAACCGCTGAGCAGAAGGCGGGCGACGACGTAGAGGACGAGCGCGTGGCGCAGGGCGCGCGACTGCAGGGCGCGACGATGGGCGGGCATGGGGTGTATGGTATCCGCCCTGTCGCAGATGCTCAAGCGGTCCGCCCACCGCCGCCCGACACGCTGGTCACCCCATCCTACACCTGCTATGCTCAGGGCCACGACGAGGACGACGATGCCATTTTTCCGCAAGAAAGCCGAGCCGGACAGCGATGGTTTTTATCCCACGGTGGTCGCGCCGCAGGATGTGAGGGAGAGCGAGATGGTCACGGTGCGCGTCGGCCGCGATTATGCCATCATTACCCGCGCCACCGGGGAGCTGGCCGCCTTCAGCAACATCTGCCCACACGCTGCCGCCGACCTGCGCAAGGGACGCCTGACGCGGGGACAGATCAAGTGTCACGAGCACGGCTACACATTTGACGTGCGCACGGGACGCGCCACCTGGCCAGAGGGCGAAGGCTGCCGCCTGATGCGCTTCGAGGTGCGCGTGGTAGACGGGCGGATCAGTTTGCGTCCGGCGTGGACGAGCGGGGGCGGAGGGTAAAGAGCGTCACCTCGGGCGGGCTGAGGAAGCGGACGCGGGGCGCGCTCAAACCTTCAAGTCCGACGCCGCGGCTGACGTAGAGATGGGTCCCGGCTTCCTCATAATGGCCCATGACATAGCGCCGGCCAAGCTGCGAGCTGGTCACGATGGGGCCAATGAGCGGCAGCCGCACCTGCCCGCCATGCGTGTGCCCGCAGAGGTAGAGGTCGATGTCATGCGCTCTGGCCTCCGGCATCAGCTCGGGCGAGTGGTAGAGGAGCAGCCGGACGCCGCCCGGCGGCGCCTGCGGCGCCAGTTCGGCGAGGCGGGCCGCGTCCCGCTTACGGTCGTGGGTGCAGTCGAGACCCAGCAGATGCAGCTGGCGACCGTCGCCGAGATCGACCGTGGCCCATTTATCGACCAGAAGGCAGGTTGGGACGCCCTCAAAGAGCGGCACGACAACGTGACGCAGATCAACCGGCGGGCTGCCCAGCGTGGCGAAGACGCCGTAGGGCGCCTGCAGGCGGCGCAGGAGATTCTGAACCAGTGCCACGGCGTGGCTGTCCTGGTTGTATGACAGGTTGAGATAGTCGCCGGTGATGACGATCAGATCGGGCCGGGCAGCCTCTACCAGGGCCAGCAGCTCACCTTCGCGGCGCGTGGTGCGCTCCATGTGCAGGTCGCTGATGTGCAGCAAGCGTACCGGCGCGGCGCCTGCCGGCAGCCCCGGCACGGCCAGCTCCATGGTCGTCAGGCCGAGGCGGCCCGGCTCCACCACGGCGCCCCAGTAAAGCAGCGCCGTGCCCAGCGACTGCAGGCCCACTTGCAGCGCCAGCGTGCCGGTCGCGCCGAGCAGGCCGGAGAGTAGGGGCAGCAGCAGCGACGCCGCGGTGCGCGGTGTGGCCAGCACGGCGGACTGCGCTTTCCAGGGGCCGTAGGAGATACGCCAGCGAGGTAGCTGGCGCAGCAGAAGGGCGTCGGCGAGAAGGATGATCAGGTGGATCAGGCCGGCCAGGGATGCCACGCGGCGCAGTCCATGGACACGGCGCCAGACGGCTGCCACCAGGAGCGCCAGCGCAAGCGCCGCCGTCCCCAGCCATGCCGCCGGCCAATCGGCCGGGCGGCTGTAAAACTGCATGGCGCGGTGCAGCAGGCTGAACTCCAGCCGGTTCTTCTCGGGTTGTGATGATGACATGATGCCTCCTAAAGCAGTTGATTATAGCGGGTAGCCAGCCTGAGCAACAGCGCCAGGCGCTGCCGGCCCGCCTGATTACTGGCTGACGCCAACTGCCGTCATCGGGTACAATAGGCTGGTCCGTATCTCGCTACCAAGAGGAACCGATGCAACTGTACAATGTCCTGACCGGCAAGAAAGAGACGTTTGAGCCCCAGAACGGCCGCGTCTCTATCTACATTTGCGGTATCACCCCCTATGATACGACCCACCTGGGTCACGCCTTCACTTATACCAGCTTTGACGTGCTCATCCGCTACCTGGAATACCGCGGGCATGACGTCAGCTACGTGCAGAACGTGACGGACATCGACGACGACATCCTGCGTAAGGCACGCGAGCTAGACGATGACTGGAAAGCAGTCGGCGACCGCTGGACGGCCCACTTCATCCACGACATGAAGGCGCTGAACGTGCGCCCGCCCGATCATTTCCCGCGGGCGACGGAAGTGATCGTGGAGATGACGGGAATCATCGAGGCGCTACTGGCGGCCGGTTATGCCTATGCGAATGAGGGCAACGTCTACTTCCACGTCGATTCCTGGGAGGCCTTCGGCAAGCTGAGCAAGCTGCCGCGCGTTGAGATGCTGACCATCGCCAACGAGCGCGGCAACCACCCGGACGATCCACATAAGCGCGATCCGCTCGACTTCGTTCTATGGCAGGCGCAGGCCCCTGGCGAGCCGGCCTGGGATAGCCCGTGGGGGCCTGGCCGGCCGGGCTGGCACATCGAGTGTACGACGATGGCGACCAATCTGCTGGGTAACAGCATCGACATACACGGCGGCGGCGCCGATCTGGTCTTCCCCCATCACGAATGCGAGATCGCCCAGGCAGAAGGGGCCACGGGCGTCAGTCCGTTTGTGCGCTTCTGGATGCACACGGCTATGGTCGGCCACGAAGGCGAGAAGATGAGCAAGTCGTTGGGCAACCTGATCATGATTCGCGATCTGCTGGAAGCAGGCTGGCATCCCGACACGCTGCGCATCTACCTCAACAAACACCACTACCGGGATGTCTGGGAGTTTCACCAGGAGTCGTTGGAAAAGGCGGACCAGGTTGCCCGCACCCTGCGCGAGGCGGCCAGCAGCGACAGCGGCCAGAGCCGGCCCCTCTCCGCGCGCGGCGCCAAAGAAACGTTTGTCTCGGCTCTGGACGACGATCTCGACACCCCTATCGCCCTGATGGCGATGGAGCAGTTCGCGGAGCAGATTCTGCGGGTGGCGGCAACCGGGCGCGACGTGCGCCAGGCGCAGACAACCCTGCGCGAGATGGCGACGGTATTCGGCCTGTCGCTTGACCAGCAGCCGGATGAGCGCGTTGTCACCGGCTGGGACGGCCACCTGCAGAAGTTCACCTGAAGAGGTCGCGCCTAGCAGGGCGCAGCCGGGCCAATGGAAACAGGCTACTATAACCATCGCGCCTATGCGGCGGCCGGCCGGCCGCCGCGCCGCTTTCTGGCCATCTGGCGGCGCGCCTATGAACGCGACCGGCGCTGGGTGCCCCCCTACTACCCGGCGCTGCAGCGTGCGCTGCGCAGCGAGCACGTCGCGCGCAGCCGGCCTGTCTACCTCTACCTGGAGGCCATGCCCCGGCCCCACGATGGGGAAATGATGACAGCGCCGGGCCAGGCGCTGCTCCCCGGCGGCTGGGAACGCCCGGTGGCGACGGCGGCCCTGCTCAACGATCCCCGCCAGCATGCGGCTTTGCTCTCGCTATTTCGCTGCGCCAACGACCGCGCCACGCTGGTACGGCTGCTGGAGCGCGGCGGCGAGGAAGCCGGGCAGAGCCGCCTGGTCGGCCCTGTGGGCCTCAGCCCTTACCTGGGCGCCGGCGTGCTCGCCAGTCACTGGAACGAGGTCCCGCCGCTGCACACGCCCTACGCGCCGCCCTACCTGGCCGGGCTGATGGAAGGCGAGATGGAGCTGGCGCGCGAGAGCCACCTCTATTACCTCTCCAGGCGCCCTGCGCACACCGACGTGGCGGGGCCGGCGCGGCTGCAACCGCTGGCGCCGGCGCAGCTGGCGGCGCAGCTCAGCCCGCTCTTCGCGCGGGTCTACGCCGGCGACGAGCTGTTTGCCGCCCCGGATGAGCAAGAGACGGCCTTTCTCCTGGCCTGGTGGGGGAGCGTGCTGCCGCTGAGCGGCTGGCTGGCAAGCGTTGCTGGGGAGCCGGCCGGTTTTGTACTGCTGCAGGCGGATGGCGCGCCCTGGCTGCAGCGCGCTGGCGGCGGGCGCCGTCCCTGGCGGCGCGCCTGGCTGCTGGCGGCTCGAAAACGGGCAGAGCGAGGGCGCCTGCTGGCGGGGGGCGTGCTGCCAGAATGGCGCCGCCAGGGTATTGGCCGGCAGCTATTGGCAGCGGCGTGGGAGAGCTGCCGCGCCGCCGGCTGGCAGACGCTCATTGCCGGGCCGGCGCCGGCCGAGAGCGCCGCGGCGGCCCTGTTGGCGGCGGCCGGCGGCACAGCGCGCCAGCGCTACCAGCTTTTCAGCCGGCAGGCACAGCAGGAAGGCTGGTGGTAGAGCGCGGGCCGTCAGGGAGGGCTGGGGACTTCCCGTTCTGGGCGACAGCTATCGTAGTCATAGCCGAGGACAACGCGGTAATCATATTCGCTGGCGCCGGGGGCCGGTTCCAGGACGATATTCTCCGGGCTGACTTTCACCAGCCAGCCGAGGAGCCAGTCGAAGCTGCCCTTGCGGTTGGCCCCGAAGTAAGTGACCTCGGTCCGGCCGGGTATTTCGCCGGTTGCCTGGCCTCGCACCGGTGCAAAGCCGTACCAGGACAGCATCTCCGCCGCCAGCTGGTAGGTGAACTCATGGGGCGTGACGACCTCGACGGTGATGGGCGGCCGGCTGGCCTGGTTGAGAAGCGGCGGCTGCATCAGCCGCGCCAGCACCGGCTGCGCCGCTTCCCACTGTATAAGCTGCACCGCGCCGCCGCTGGGCGTCGTCCAGGCGCGCAGGGCAGCCGGGGGCAAGTAGAGGTGCTGGATGCCGTTTTCACGGACGGCAGGCGCCAGCGTCGCCAGCTGCAACAGCAGCGGCAGCGACATATCAGTCTCGACGTGAACCCGGTACGTTTCCCACAGCTCGGGCAGGCGCGTGAGGACGTCGCGGTCGAGGCCGCGGTTGAACATGGACCGCAATACCTGCTGCTGGCGCCGCCCGCGGTCAAAGTCGCTGCTGCCGCGCCGCGAGCGCACATACCATAGGGCCATGTCGCCGTCCATGTGGTGGATTCCCGTCTCGAGCGTAACCATTTCCCAGTTTTCTTCGACCTGTGGATCGAGGTCAGGCTCTATCAGGCGCCAGTCGCGCACGCTGCAAGTGACGGCGACAGTAACCCCACCCAGGGCATCCACGGCGTCTTTGAAGCCTTCGAAGCCGATGCGGATGTAATAATCAACCGGAATACCGAAGTTGTAGGCAATGGTGTCCTTGAACATGCCCCCGCCCGCGCCCGGATAGTCGGCGACGCTGCCATAGGGCATGGCCGTGTTAATGCGCGCCATCTGATAGCCGGGAATGGGCAGGTAGATGTCGCGCGGCAGCGAGAGCATGGTCGCCGTACGTAGCTCGTGGTTCAGCGAAAGGAGGATGATGCTGTCCGTATGCCCGTTCGTGGCGATGGGCGAGTCGTTGCCCAGCAGGGCGATGTTGGTCACGTGCGCCGGGCGGGCAAAGGTAGGCGCCGCCGTCGGAAAGAGGTTGGTGTTGATCAACGTTGCGTACGGCGTTGGCGTGGCTGCCTGCGTGGGCGAGGGCGTTGCCGAGGGCTCCGCCGTCGGCGTCGGCGTCGAGGTGGGCGGGGCCGTGGCGCTGGCGGTTGGCGTAGGCTCGGGCGGAGCCGCCGTGAAGGTTGGCGGCAGTGCTGTCGGCGAAGGGCGCGCGGTTGGCGTCGCCCCCACCGTCGCGGCGGGCAGCTGCTGGGCGATGCTCGTTGCCGTGGGCAGAGCCCTCATTCGGGCCGACGCTCCCGCGTGAATGAAAAGCACGAGAGCAATGAATCCGACGACGAGCGTGAGCATGGACGCCCAGGAAGCACGACTGCGTTGCATGGCAGCTCTATTATACCTCAGATAGCGTCTTCTCCGTGCCGGGCGCCAGGAGCGGGCGCTTGGAGCGGCGCCAATCTAGTGCCGGCTAAAGAAGTCGATCACCCGCTGCTGGAAAAGGAAATCTCCATCGCCCTGGAAGGTATGCGGCTGGTCGGCGTAGCTATAGCACTCGACCGACTTGCCCAGGTCGCGCAGCCGCTGGCAGAGATCGGCCGACCATTGCGCCGGCACAACGTCGTCCAGAGCGCCGTGATGGATGCTGACCGGCGCGCTAATGCGCTCCAGGTGGTAAATGGGTGAGATCGGCTGCAGATTGGCCTCGTCCAGCGCCAGAATCTCGGCGCCCACCTGCCCGTTGGACCATTGCAGGATCTTCTCGTAGTTGCGCCGCTCGTCGCCGCTCATGGCGCCGTAGAGCACAGCCGCGCTCACCTGTTGATCGACGGTGAGCACGCGCAGCGTGATACCGCCGCCCATACTGTGGCCCAGGAGATAGATCTGGCTGCTATCGGCGCGGGCCAGCGGGCCGGGCTGGCCGGCCTGCTGGCGGATGACTGCCAGCAGGTTGAGCACGTCTACGGCATAGCCCACGCGAAAGTCGTTTTCGCGGTCGCCCGTGAAGAAAGTGTCCTGGTCCGAAGGCGGGAAATTGCGGTAGTTGGGATGAATGACCAGGTAGCCGGCACGGGCCAGGGCGTCGGCGTAGCGTGTGGTGTAGGTGACAATGGTATACTGCTCAGGCGGGACGTAGCCATGCAGCACCAGCGCCACGGGGAACGGCCCTGCTCCGACCGGCTCATTCATAAAACCATAGATGAGCAATCCATCGCTCGGATAGGTGATCATCGTCCGGGTGAAGCTGCCAGGCGAAGCGAGTAGCGAGTGGCTCTCCAGCATGCCGCCGCCGTAGGCGCGACTGGCGAGGCCGGCAACCGTATAGGCCCAATAGGGATCGGGCGTTGGCGTGATCGTAGGCGGCAGCGTCGTCGGCAATGGCGTCGCCGTCGCCGGTCTGGCCGCCGTCGCGCGCGGCAGCAAGGTCGGCAGCGCCAGGGTGGGCGTTGGCGGCAGGGTTGGGGAGGGCGGCGCGGCCGGTACCGTAGTCAGGGCGACGGGCGCCGCCACGGGAAGCTGGCGACAGGCGGAGAGGAAAAGCAGCCCCAGCAGGATGAGCGCCGGCCAGCGCAACCGGGCGACCAGCCCCAGGAGTAGATTGGCGAGGAACATCTACTACCCGTTTAGATTATCGATGATGACCGGTTCGATCTCGCCGGCTGGCTCAAAATTGAAAACACGCCCATAGAAATAGAGCTCGGCCTCCAACGCGCGCGCTGTATTCTCAGCCTGGCGGAAGCCGTGGTATTCGCCGGGGAAGGCAAGGTAGGACACGGGCACGCCTCGCTCGCGCAGCGCCTGCACCATCAGTTCCGACTGATCAGGCGGCACGACACGATCCTCCAGCCCCTGGAAGAAGATCATCGGCGCGGAAATCTGGCGGGCGTGGTGCAGCGGCGACCGTTCCTGGTAGCGTGCGCGCGACGTGTGCAGGGGGCCAATGAGCGAGTCAAGGTAACGTGACTCGAATTTGTGCGTATCTCGGGCCAGCGCCTCAAGATCGCTGACGCCAAAGTAGCTGGCGCCGGCGGCAAAGAAATCGTGAAAGGCCAGCGCACAGAGTGTGGTATAGCCGCCGGCGCTGCCGCCGCGAATGGCAATGCGCCGCGGATCGACGCGGCGACTGCGCGCCAGATAGCTGGCCCCGTCGATACAGTCAGTCACATCCAGGACGCCCCAGTTGCCCTTGAGCTGCTCGCGGTAGGCGCGGCCGTAGCCGGTGCTGCCGCGGTAGTTGACGTCGAGCACGGCAAAGCCGCGGCTCGTCCAATACTGGACGTTGAAATCGCGCCCGGTGCGGAAGCTGCTGGTGGGGCCACCGTGACTGTTGACGAGCAGCGGCGGCAGCTCTCCTTGCGGCGCCCGGTAGTCGGGGTTCTGCGGCGCGTAGAAATAGCCATAAGCCGTCCGCCCATCACGGGCCGGGAACTCAATCGCTTCCGGCAGGGAGAAGGCGGCGCCGGGTATATCCGTCGCTCCCGTCTCGCGCACTAGCTCGATCTGCTGCGTGCGCAGGTTAATGGCGATCAGCGCCGGTGGCTCGGCCGGCGAGCCGGCGCGCATCACGGCCAGGCGCCCGCGCACCTGGATGCCGCCCAGGTCGCTGTAGGGCAGCAGCATCGGCGTAAAGGCGCCGGCGTCGGGCTCCAGCAGCGCCAGCTGCCAGCGGCCGCGCTCAAAGTAGAGGGCAATGATCCGCCCCTCGCCGTCAAAGCCGTAGGTGGTCAGGCCAAAGAGCCATTGGGGCAGGCCAAACTCGGCCTCGCGCTCGAAGAGCGGGCCAATCCAGCCATCGCGCTGGCGATAGAGATTCCACCAGCCGGTGGCATCGGAGATGAAGTGCAGCTCGCCAGCCGGCGACCAGGCGGGCTGGAAGACAGACTCCCCCTCGCCCCCGGCGACGAGCGTCTTCTCCACGATGTCGCCCCGCTCGTCCAGCTCGCCGAGCCACAGCTCGGTGCCGTCCCACGGCATGTGCGGGTGGTTCCAGGTGAGCCAGGCAAGGCGGCGCCCATCCGCAGAGAGAACGGAGCTGGCGTAAAAGTCGTTGCCCTGCTGCAAGACGCGGCCGGGCCCATCGCTGCCGTCGAGCGCCAGGCTGACGAGCGTGTTCTGCGGCTCGCCCGGCTGGCCGTGATCCTCGCGCACACAGATGAGGCGCTGCCGCTGCCGGTCGACAATGCCGGCGGCGTAGCGCATACCGGTGTCGCCGGGCGTCAGGGGCTGCGGCTCCTCGCCGGGGCGCAGGCAGTAGATGCGCTGATCGGTAAAGTTAACAAAATAGACAGTATCGCCGCCGAGCCAGAAGGCGCCGCCGCCGTATTCGTGGACGCGGCTGCGGGCGCTGAAGGGGGCCGGCAACAGCTCCTCGCAATCGCCCCCGGCCGGGCGGCGCATAATTACGCTGCGGCCGCCTTCGCCGGGCCGGTTCTCAATCCAGTAAATTGCCTCGTCGCCGAGAGCGCTCTCGGCTAGCGAGACAGAGCCGCGGGCAACCAGGTCTGCCGTCAGCGGCGATTCCCAGCTGCCAAAGGGAGCAATCATGGCATCAGACATAGGGCTATTATAGTAGGCTAGCGGGCGGGCCGGAACAACTGCTCGTTGTCCTGCACCCAGTTATAGAGGTCGGCGATGCCCGCCCTGGGCGCGATGGCCGGCTGCCAGCCCAGATGTAGTCGCGCGCGCTCAATGTTGGCGATGAAGACAAGCTGGTCGCCGGGGCGCCAGGCGCCCCACTCCACCGGCACGGGCGCGCCGCGCAGCTCGGCCAGGAGCGGGCCAAACTCGCTCCAGATGGCGAGGGTGTTGGCCGGACCGCCGCCAATATTGAAGGCCTTACCGGCTACGTCATCCATGCGCGCGATAGCCAGCTCATAAGCGCGGACGAGATCCGAGACGTGGAGGAGATCGCGTACCTGCTTGCCATCGCCGTAGATGGTGACCGGCCGGCCGAACACGGCGGCAATGACAAAGTGGGCCGCCCAACCTTGGTCTTCCACGCCAAACTGCCGCGGCCCGTAGATACAGGATTGGCGGAAGGAAACGGCGCGCAGGCCATAGATGCGGGCGTAGTCCAGGGTATATTGGTCGCCGGCGCCTTTCGAGCAGCCATAGGGCGAGTGAAAGTCGAGGGGAAAGCTCTCCGGGATGCCATCAGGGTAGCCGGCATAGGCGTAGCGAGTGGGCTCTTCGACGATGTCGATCTCTTCCATGCCGCCGTAGACCTTATTGGTGGAGGCGTAGATGAAAGCCGCGTGGGGAGCGTGCAGGCGCGTCGCTTCCAGGACGTTAAAGGTGCCCAGGGCATTGATCATGAAATCGGTGCGCGGGTCGGCAACCGAGGTGGTCACGGCCACCTGGCTGGCCAGATGGAGCACGACATCGCGGCCGGGCATGACCGCCGCAATGTCTTCTACCTGGCGCACGTCGCCGCGCACGAACTGCAGCCGCTCGCCGTGGCGCTCGCGCAGCCAGGCCAGGTTCGCCGGCGCGCCGGGCCGGGAAAGGTTGTCGAAGATCAGCACGTCGTGCCCGGCACGCAGAAAGTGGTCGGCGCTGTTGGCGCCGATAAAGCCGGCGCCGCCGGTAATCAGAAGTCTCATCGTCTGTCATCCTCTGTACTGGGTAGCAGGGCCAGCCGTGCTCGGAGCGCCTCGCGGTTGGCGGCCAGCGCTTCCTGCACGCCGGCGGCCTGCAGCTCCAGGGTCATCAGCAGGGCATCTTCGCCCGTGTCGCGATAGTAGTTGGGGCGCCGGCCGACAAGCTGGAACTGGTATTTACGGTAGAGCGCCTGGGCCGGTTGGTTGCCCGTGCGCACTTCCAGCAGCACCCGCTCGGCGCCGGCCTGCTGCGTCTCGCCGATCATGGCGCTCAGTAGCAGCTCGCCCAGCCCCCGGCCGCGCCAGGCCGGGGCGACCGCCATGATGCTGATAT
The DNA here is from genome assembly GCA_964579295.1 of uncultured Ardenticatenaceae bacterium. Taxonomy (GTDB): domain Bacteria; phylum Chloroflexota; class Anaerolineae; order Promineifilales; family Promineifilaceae; genus JAAYYY01. The sequence continues at coordinate 12,909 of CAZOGK010000022.1, read as the reverse complement.
GCCCTTCGTCGGCGACAAGCCATTGTCCGGCGTAACCGACGATAGCGCCGGCCGGATTGAGCAGGACGAGATAGCGGGCGCTGCTGTTGCTGGTCAGCTCGTACTCATAGCCGCTGCGCGGCCAGGGCGTGGGAAAAGAGTCGGCCTCGATAGCCATGACCTCGTCAAGGTCAGAGAGGCGCATGGGGCGCAGGCGGTAGGGCAATGGTGTCAGCACCGTCAGGCGAAGCAGGGCGCAGCGCCGGCCGTTACGGCTCGCGCAGGTAGAGCGGCGTCAGGGCCGCGGGATCGTCAAGGCGGCCGCGCCGCAGACGGCGCCAGGCAAGCTCGGCCAGCATGGCCGCGCGCCGCACACGCAGGGCCGCCGGCGCTACGGTGAAGCCGCGGCTGGTAGCCCGGATCTGCTTCTGCGCGGCCGGGCTGATCTCGCCGGTGATCGTCAGCGGCGGCTGGATGCGCTGCACCAGCTCATCCCACGTCTCGTTGACCGGCTCGCCGTCAGGCTCCCAGCGCCCTTTGATCAGGCGATAGGCGCCACTGGTGATGCGGCGCCGGCCTGCTTCGGCGACGGCCACCAGCCCGCCATCACAGACGGCCTGGGAGGCGGCGACAATGTCCAGGGTGGGCACGCCGATGAGCGGCAGCTGGTAGGCCAGCGCCATCCCTTTGGCCAGCGCCATGCCGATGCGCAGGCCGGTATAGGAGCCGGGACCGAGGGCCACGGCGACGGCTCGCAGCTCGGCGGCGGGTAGGTCCGTCTGCTGCAGGATGCGGGCCACGGCCGGCGCCAGTTCTATCGACTGGTTCTGAGCGGAAAGCCAGCCGAGCTCGGCGATGACATGCTGCCCATCGTGGAGCGCAACCCCCGTCCAGCGCGTTGCCGTGTCAATTGCCAGGATCATAATCGTTCGCCACCGATAAGAGTGATAGGCAGCCGGTTACCCCAGCCCGAAGGCGCTGCGCTTGAAGCCGCCGAGCAGCGCCAGGGAGCGCTCGCCGCCGGCAGTCATGCGCAGACCGCGCCGCGTCTCGTGGATGTAACGCAGGCTGATCCAGAGCCGGTCTTCCGGCAACAGCGCTTCCAACCGCTCCGGCCACTCGATCATCACAGCGCCGGCGCAGTCGAGCACGTCTTCCAGGCCGGCGGTAACCAGATCGCCTTCGCCGGAGAGGCGGTAGCTATCGACGTGATAGAGCACGGCGCCATCGCGCAGCCGTGGATATTCGTTGACCAGGGTAAAGGTTGGGCTGGTGACGCGCACGGCCGAGCCCCAGCCACGGGCGACGCCCCGCGCCAGGGTCGTCTTGCCCGTGCCCAGCTCGCCGGTCAGGCAAATACAATCTCCCAGCTGCAGCAGCTCGCCAAGACGGACACCGAGACGCTCCGTTTGCTCCGGACTGGCGCTGAAGAAATCCAGGGTGCGCTCGTCGAGGATAGCCATGGGCTGCATTATACCTTCTCGTGGCGAACATGGTAATATTACGCGGCTACCGGACTGCCCATCATGCGAATTCTTGTTATCTCCGACATTCATGCCAACCTCGCCGCTTTTGAAGCGGTGCTGCAGGACAGCCAGGGGGAGTGGGAGCAGATGTGGTTTCTGGGTGACCTCGTCGGTTATGGCCCGGACCCGAATGCTTGCGGCGCGCTGCTGCGCGAGCATAAGCCGCTGGCGCTCACGGGCAATCACGATTGGGCGGTGCTGGGCAGGCTGGAGCCAGGCAGCTTCAACGTGCAGGCGCGGCAGATCATCGAATGGACACAGAACGTCCTCGACGAGCCAACCAGGGACTACCTGCTGGCCCAGGAGCCGCGCATTGAGCGACCGCCCTTCTTGCTGGCCCACGGCAGCCCGCGCCGCCCAATATGGGAATACATTCTTGACCTGCCTACCGCGGCCACCAACTTTGAACAGCTTACGACCGAGATGCCCCTGTGCCTGGTGGGCCACACCCACGTGCCGATTCTGTACACGGCCGACGACGATGGACAGGTTTCGGCCATCTCCCCGCCTTACGGCGAGACAATCACGCTTACCGGTGCGCGCATCATCGTCAACCCCGGCAGCGCCGGGCAGCCGCGCGATGGCGACCCGCGCGCGGCCTATGCGCTCCTCGACGACGAGAGGCTGACCTGGCAATTCCGTCGCGTGGCCTACGATGTAGCGGAGACACAGCGCCGCATGCGCGCAGAGGGCTTCCCGGAGCGCCTGGTCATGCGACTTGAGTATGGCTGGTAGCTACCGACTGGAACTCTGGCGCGACGAACAGCGTCTATAGCATAGACATCATCCCTAGTGAGGAGAGCGGACATGCGTAAGATCCTGGTTATCACATTCGGATTACTGCTCCTGGTGGCAAGTGGATGCCAACAGCAGTTTTCGGCCAATGATGCAGTCATGCAAGAAGCGCCGCGCGAGCCGGCCGGCGCCGCGCCGGGCGCGAGCAGCAACGTTGGCTTCTTCCAGGATGGCGAGGTAGCGCAGCCTCTGCCGGAAGAGTCGCTTATCGTCTATACGGGCAATATCAACATCGTCGTCGCCGATACCGAGGCGGCGGTTAACGATATTCAGGCGCTGGCGGCCAGCCTGGGCGGGCGTGTCGTCAGCAGCAGTCTCTTCCAGAGCACGGGCAACGCATTTTCGGGGCAGATCACCATCCGCGTCCCGGCCGAGCAGTTTGCACAGGCCATGGCCCAGATCGAGGAGCTGGCCGTGGAGGTGCGGCGCTCCGAGCAGGGCAGTGACGACGTGACCGAGGAGTATGTCGATCTGCGCGCCCGGCTGCAGAATCTGGAGGCGACGGCCGAGCGAGTGCGCGCCTTCCTGGACGAGACGCGCAACGTGGAAGAGGCACTGGCGGTCAACCAGGAGCTGAGCCGGCTGGAAAGCGACATTGAATCATACAAAGGGCGCATCCAGTACCTGGAGGACCAGGCTGCCTTTTCCACCATCACCGTCTCGCTCACGCCCGACGCGCTGGCGCAGCCGATTGAGGTCGGCGGCTGGCGGCTGACGGGCACGGCGCGCAATGCGGTCGAGGCGCTGCTCAATGCGCTGCAGGGCCTGGCCCGGCTGCTGGTCTGGCTGGCGATTTTCGTCCTGCCGCTGGCGCTGCTCATCCTGCTGCCACTGGCGCTGATCGTGCGTACCTGGCGGCGGCGGCGGAGCCGGACCACGGTTGTAGAAGAGTAGGGTTGGGGATCTAGATCGGCAGTGACAGGCTCGCGGGCCGGCCCGCGAGCCTTTTTCTTTGGGCCGCGACAGTTACGGCGCGGCGATAGCCGCGCGCACCCGGGTCACACAGTCGGCAAAGGCGGGCAGCCGTTCCATCTCTATCTGCCGCGGGCGGCCCAGGGGCACGTCTACCGTCTCCGTAATCCGGCCCGGATAGCCGGTCATGACCAGGACCCGGTCGGCCAGCAGGACGGCCTCCGGGATGCTGTGCGTGACCATAAAGACGGTGACAGGCAGGGCATCCCAGATACGCAGCAGCTCCTGCCCCATGCGCTCGCGTGTCAGGGCGTCGAGGGCGCCAAAGGGTTCGTCCAGGAGCAGCAGCTCCGGCCGGTGCGCCAGGGCGCGGGCCAGCGCCACCCGCTGGGCCATGCCGCCGGACAGCTGCGCCGGGTAGCTGTTCTCGAAGCCAGAAAGGCCGACCAGCTCCAGCAGCGAGCGGACGCGGCCAGGATCGTCCAGGCCGTGTAGCTCAAGCGGCAGGCGCACGTTGTCGGCGGCGGTGCGCCAGGGCATCAGATTATCCCGCTGGAAGACGATGCCCACCGGCTCGGCGGTCAGGTGTGGCGGCGTCCCCTTGAGCAAGGCCTCGCCGGCCGTGGGCACGAGCAGCCCGCCAAGGATGCGCAGCAGGGTTGACTTACCCACGCCGGAGGGGCCGACGAGCACGGTGAACGAGCCGGCCGGCAGCTCCAGCGAAATGTCCGTCAGCGGCTGCACGCCGTCGGCGAAGGTGTGGCTGACGCGCCGCGCCAGCAGGAAGGGAAGCGCCTCGGCCATCGTCGCCTGCCCTACTCCGCGTCCTCAAGCTCCTCGGCGACGGCCAGCACAAAGCGGTTGGTGTAAGCAGCTTCCAGGTCGGCTACCGGCGCGTCGAGCAGGCCCGAGGCTATCAGGATCTCCTCGGTCTTCTCCCAGGAGGCCGGCGCGGTGAGCCCCAACGTCTCGGCCTGCCACAGGCCCAGCGAAGCCTGCAGGACGTTCATGCGGCTGTCGTCCAGCTCTTCCACAAAGCCTTTGCTGATTTCGTAGGCCGCCTGTGGGTCGGCCAGGGTATCTGCCAGACCACGAATCGTCGCGCGCACAAAACCCTGCACCAGCTCGGGATTGCCGGCAATCGTCGCTTCGTTGCTGATGATGCCGTTGGCAACCATGTCAATGTAGTCGGCGACGTAAATGATGTCGATCTCCTCGCCGAGCGCCCGTAGCTGTTCCGGCTCGTTGTTGGCGTAGACGACGACCGCCTCAACACGGTCCGCAAGCAGCGACTCGACCTGGGTAAAGCTGATATCCTCGGCGGAGACCTCCTCAGGGGCCACGCCGGCGGCGTTAAGCAGGCCGATATAGCCGACGTAGCTGGCGCCAAAGAGCGCCGGCAGGCCCACGGCGCGGCCGGCCAGGTCGGCTGGCTCCTGGATGCCGGCGGCGGCCTTGCTGACAATGGCAATCGGGTAGCGCTGCCACCACTCCATGACGTAGACGACGGGAAGACCCTGGGCGCGCGCCAGGATCACCTGCTCGCCGCTGACGATTGCCAATGGCCGTTCGTTGGCGCCGACCAGGGCAATGCCATCCGTCTCGAAGATGTAATCAAACTCGACGGCGAGCCCTTCTTCGGCATAGTAGCCGCGCTCGGCGGCGACGTAAAAGGGCGCATACTGCGGGTCGGGGACGTAGCCCATGGGCAGTGCGATCGTCGTCAGCGCCGCTTCCCCGTTATCAGGATCGCCGGCGCCGGGGCTGCAGGCAACCAGCAGCAGGATAGTTAGCAAAATGGTCAGGCGGAGGACAGACATTTTCCTTCTCACTTTGAGTGGCCGTTGGCTTTCTGCCAGCGCAACAGCCAGCGTTCCAGCAGGGCAACCGAGCCATAGAGGCTGAGGGCAATAGCCGCCAGCGTCACGAGGACGACGAAAACCAGGTCGGTCTTGTACTGGTAGCGGGCGGTGACGAGCAGAAATCCGAGGCCCTCGGTTTTGGGCTGGACGAACTCGCCGACAAGGGCGCCGATGACCGAGAGCGTGGCGCCCACCTTGAGGCCAGCCAGCAGGATGGGCAGCGACGCCGGCAGCTCCAGCTTAACGAAGATCTGGCGCCGGCTGGCGCGCAACGACGCCATCAGCTCGTACAGCTCCTGTGGCACCGAGCGCAGCCCGGCAATGACGTTGACCAGAATGGGGAAAAAGACGACCAGGACGGCGACCAGCACCCGGCTCCAATAGGTTGAGCGCACCCAGATGGTCAACAGCGGGGCAATGGCAATGACAGGGATAGCCTGGGAGGCAATCAGATAGGGGCTGAGCAAGCGCTCGGCCAGCGGCGACTTCGCCAGCAGATAGCCGAGCGGTGTGGCAATGGCAACACCCAACAGCAGGCCGGGCAGCACCTCGCCCACGGTGATCATGGTATGGCGTAGCAGGCGACCATCGCCAGCTACGACGAGGAACTGGCGCCAGACGTCGAGTGGGCCCGGCAGAATGAAGCGGTCATAAGCGCCGGCAACCGTCAGCAGCTGCCAGAGCAGCAGCAGGAGGGCAAAACTGATGAGTGTTGTCAGCCAGGAAGGCTGCGCGCGCAGTCGGTTCATGATGGCCTGATTGGACGCGCCGCCGAGGCAGGGGAAGAGGGAAACGCAGCAAACCCGGCGCTCGAATGCTCGCTGCCGTATCCGGCCGGTAGCTGAAGAGCGCGCGGACACCTTCTCCCATCCAGACTATCACTGTCGGCTCTGGCCTCGCACCAGATCCACCCCGGCCAGGCCGGGGGTCGCGGGCTCCGTTTGCGCAAACGTTACCGCCGGTCGGGAATTTCACCCTGCCCCGAAGGTTATTATTCGTCTGGCTCAACTATATCAGGTGCGCGACAGCGGGCAAACAAAAAGCGCCGCCGGCCAGAACGCCGGCGGCGCTTGCTGCTTGAACGAGATAGTGGCCGCTTACTCGGCCGGGGGCTCGCCGGCCGGCTCCTGATGGCCGTTGCCATCAGGCTGCTGCCGCAGCGCCGGCAGGTCGCCGAGAAACTGCACCAGGTCAATGCCGGTCAGCGCTTCAACCGTCTGTGGCAGCTGTGCGATGATGTTGGTGATGTCGCGGGTTACCTGAGAAGCGCCGGCGCCCTGTCCATTCTCGCCGCTGCCGATGATGACGATACGCTCGGTCTGCGCCAACGGCTGAGCAATGGCCTGCGCCATCTCCGGCAGCTTGTCCAGAATCTGCTGCAGGACGGCCGCCTGCGTGTACTGCTGCCAGGCCAGCGCCTTCTTCTCGGTCGCTTCCGCTTCCGAAAGACCCTGCTCGCGGATTACTTCCGCCTGAGCCAGACCCTGGGCCCGGGAGGCGTCCGCCTCGGCGACGCCCTGCTGGCGCATAATGTCGGCCTGGGCCAGACCGTAGGCCTTAGAAGCATCGGCTTCTGCCTGACCGCGCTGGCGCAGCGCTTCAGCCTCGCCCGTAGCCTCTGTCTGTAGCTGGTATTGGCGGGCGTTGGCCAGGGTACGGATACGGTACTCCTCGGCTTCGGCCGGGCGGCGTACTGTACCCAGCAGCTCGCGCTCCTTACGCACGGCTTCCTGCTCTTCTACCTCGATCTGCTTCTGCTTTTCGATGACCTCAATCTGCACCGCCTCGGCGCGCACCTTCTGGTTTTCGATGTTCTGCTGCAGCGTATAGGCCAGCTCGGCCTCGGCGCGCTTGCGGTTCGTCTCCGCCTCGTATTCGGCGCGACGTACCTCGAAATCCTTGCGGCTGGCGGCAATCTTCGTCTCCGCCTCGAACTTAGCGGCTTCCCCCTCCTGCCGCGCGCGGGCGCTCTCGATGGTGGCATCGCGGGCGGCTTCCGCCTCGCCAATAGCGGCGTCACGCTTCACCTGGGCGATGCGCGGGCGGCCTAGCGCTTCCAGGTAACCTTCGCCGTCGTTGATATCCTTGATGACGAAGCTGACGATCTCCATGCCCATGCTGGCCATGTCGTCTCCGGAGACCTCCTGCACCTTTTGCGCAAAGGCTTCACGGTCGCGGTAAAGCTGCTCGACAGTCAGCGTGCCGAGAATGGCGCGCAGGTGGCCGGCGAGCGTCTCGTGGGCTACGTGTTCGATTTCATGGCTTGACTTGGAGAGGAATTGGATAGCAGCGGTGCGGATCGAGTTTTCGTCGCTGCCAATCTTTACCTGGGCCACGCCGTCCACGGTCACCTTGACGCCCTGAACAGTGGGCACATCCGGCGTGGTAATATCGATGGTCATCAGCTCCAGCGAGAGGTCGTCTACGCGCTCAAGAATGGGCCAGACAAAGGTACGACCGCCGGTGACAATGCGGAAGTTACTGCTGGCTGTCTCCAGCTCGTCGCGGCGGCCTTCGCCGCGACCGGAAATGATCAGGACCTGGTTAGGGCCGACCTTGCGGACACGGCTGGCATAGACGGCCAGCGCGCCGATGAGGGTAAAGGCAGCCAAAAGTAGGCCGATAGCAATTATCCCTTCCATATTGGTACCTCTTCACAGATAACGTTACACACAGGGCTTACTCGGCGACGGACTGAACGAAGGCGACGCGGCCGACGACACGCTTGATGGTGACGATGCTGCCGAAGGGAATCGCCTGGCCATCGGTTGCGCGCGCGCCCAGCTTCACCCGGCCGCTAACATTGTTGAAAGCAATTTCACCTACCCCGCCAGCGGGAATCGTCGTGATGACCTCGGCTTCGCGGCCGATAGCATCGGCGCTGAGATTAAAATGGCTGGAGCGGCTGGGAGAGAGGACGTAGATGAAGAAGGCCTGCGCCAGGGCGCCAAAGACCAGCCCCACCGCGGCCGACCAGATGACGCTGGGGATCGGATCCATCTCCAGCCAGAGGCGCGTGATCAGCCCGACAAGCCCGAAGGTGGTGCCGAACATAGCCAGGGCAAAGGGGCTGATATTGATAAAGTCAATGCCGGTATCGGCGTCGACATCCACGCCGAAATCAAAAGCATCGCCGATTTCCGCGCCCAGCAGCGAGATCAGGGCATAGAGAAAACTGAGGAGCAAGATGCCGGCGTAGACGAGGTTAAGTGTCCCTGAATTAAGCAGCTCGTTAAGCATGGGAAAGACCTCTCTACTCGGGCAAAAGGTGGCTAGCGGAGCGATACCCATTATATCGCTCGACTGATAGCTGTAGCAACCTGCCCGTTCGCAATACTATACGCAACGCGCCTATGCTTGGTTGCAGCTAAAATCGGATAGCAGCCACAAACGCGGTCTGCTATACTGGACCGACCATATGACGATATCTAGGAGGCGGTCATGGCGAAGAGAAAGCGTAGAAACAGGACATTTTCGGAGAAAGTGATGCTGGTGCTCAGCATCTTGATTGCGCTGAGCATGGTGCTGGCCCTGTTTGCGAGTTTCGCGCCGCAGGCATTTGGCGGCTAAAAGCCGCT
>CAZOGK010000022.1:3079-4157 GCA_964579295.1 uncultured Ardenticatenaceae bacterium | reverse complement strand
GCGACTAACAGCAGCGAACAATCACTCTCCACCGATTCCACCAGCTAAAACCGGCTTTTGTGTGCGGCAGTGCACACAAAAGCCGGTTTTTTGCGTTTGCGGCGCGCTGCTAGGGGACGAACAGGAAGATCAGGGCGGCCACAAGGAGGCCAACCACGGCATACTCGCCGGCCAGCCGCGGTCGCCAGCCGCCGCCTGCCAGCTGAGGCATCAGGCCCACTATCAGATAGAAGGCCAGCAAGAGGAGCGCCGCAGCGCGCAGGTCAGATAGCGCCAGATGGTTGAGCAGCCAGTAAAGCTGGACGAGCAGCAGGCCGGTCACAGCGCCGTAGACGAGTGCGGGACGAATAGCTTCTGGCGGCTCCCAGAAGTGGCGCGCCGCCAGGAGCGTGATGAAGGCAAAGAGCAGCGGGCCGCCCGCCAGCAGCCGCAAGCGCGCCACGAGCAGCGCGTAGGCAAAAAGCAACGCCAGCAGGTGTATCAGGAACGGCCGCGCCCACCCCTGCCAGCGCGCTTCGGTATGGCCCGACGCCGCATCCGGCGCCCCGGCTGCCGCCAGCTCCAGCGCCAGTGCCAGCGGGACCAGAACGGCGGCCACCAACATCGCCAGCATCCAGGCGCCAAGCTGATCGAGGCTCTCCAGCCAGGCCAACAGACCGATGCCGGTCAGCGCCGGTAAGAGCCAGAAGGGCGCTTCACTGCGCAGCCACCGACCGGCGGCGCCATCCTTGCTCAGCAGCCAGTGCATGCCGGCCGCGGCCAGCCCAACCACCAGCAGGTTGATAACGGTACTGGTGGTGACGGTCAGGCCCAAGGGCGAGCCGAGAATGCCCAACTCATAGTGGCGCAGCGGCGCTTCGATCAGGCGCGCAGCTGCCAGCGCCAGCAGCAGCGAGGCGCTGACGGCGCTCAGCCGGTCCAGATCTGGCGTAGGCCGGCTTACGAGGGATTTGCTCGCTTCATTATTCCCGGCCGGAATGGGCGCGGCGGCAGCGGCCGCCTTCTCCTCGTCCGGGCGCGATATCCTTTGCATAGCGCTCGTTACGATAGCCGATTCCCCGGCGCCGGCAAACTGCCG
>CAZOGK010000022.1:0-2979 GCA_964579295.1 uncultured Ardenticatenaceae bacterium | reverse complement strand
GGCGTCCGCGGCGTGTCGCTGACCAGGTGAAAGTGGAGCTGGGCGACATCCTGATAGGCGCCGCCATTGACGATAAGGCGATAGCCAGACGGCTCCATATCAAGCGTCTCTACCAGGTAACGCACCGCGGCGACCAGCTCCTGCAGAAAGAGGGCGTCGCCGCCGCCCAGCGCCGTGAAGCCGGGCAGCCGGCGCCGCGGCACGATTAGGATGTGCAGCGGATAAGCCGGCTGGGGATGGTGAAAGGCCAGCAATGTCTCCGTTTCGTAGAGGCGCTCTAGAGGCAGAAGGAAGGCGGCACGCGCCAGCACGAAGGCGATGAGCCAGCCGGCAGCAGGCAGCCGGGCAACGCGCAAGAGAAGGGACATGGGCCAGATTATACCAAAAGAGGGGCTCGTGGAGAGCCCCTCTCGGTGCGTGTCGCCCGCTGAACTGGGGTTAGCGGCTCAACCAGAAATTGTAGCTGCCTGAGCCGCTGTAGGATTCAACCCGCCACGTATAGTAGCCAGCGGTGCCGAAGTAGTTGATATACTCGTTGGAGCTGACGCTGGTGGAGCTGGCAACGCGATACCAGCCCCAGAAACTGGACCATTTGTACAGATAGAGGTCGAAGTCGGTACCCGAGGGGCCTGCCAGCCAGCCCTGGCCCCGGCCGGTGCTGCTGTAGTAGTAGCCGCCGTTGGGATGCCAGTCGTAATCGCCGCTGCCGCTGAGCGAGCCGGTGTACGCTTCACAACCCGTGCAGGGCGCGCCGCCCGGAGGAGGCGTGGCCGTGGGAACCGGCGTCGGCGTCGGCGGCGGGGTGGTGCCGCCACCGCCCACGTAGACGAGGCGGTTCGGCGAGCCGGAGCCGATGCCGGAGAGCACGCCGGTCGTCGCATTGTTGATCAGGGCGTTGAACACCGTGGAAGGCGAGGCGCTGGGATTGGCGCCCAGGTAGATGGCGGCAGCGCCGGCTACGTGCGGGCTGGCCATCGAGGTGCCGCTGATGGTGTTCGTCGCCGAATTGCTGGTGTGCCAGGCTGAGGTGATGCTCGAACCGGGCGCGAAGATGTTGACGCAGGTGCCGTAGTTCGAGAAGGACGACCGCGCATCGCTGGAGGTGGTGGAGCCGACGGTGAGCGCGGCGGCGACACGGGCAGGCGAGTAGTTGCAGGCGTTGGCGTTGCTATTGCCCGCGGCGACCGCATAGGTCACGCCGGCGGCAATCGAGTTGGCCACGGCATTATCCAGCGATGTGGATGCCGCTCCGCCCAGGCTCATGTTGGCGACGGCTGGCAACTGGCGGTTATTGGTTACCCAGTTGACGCCGGCGATGACGCCAGAGGTAGAGCCAGAACCGCTGCAGTTGAGCACGCGCACGCCGTGCAGCGTGACGGCGTTGGCCACGCCGTAGGTCGTGCCGCCCACGGTGCCGGCCACGTGCGTGCCGTGGCCGTTGCAGTCGTCGGGCGCCCCGCCGTCGATGACGTCATAGCCATTACCGACCCGGCCGCTGAACTCGTTGTGAGTGGAGCGAATGCCGGTGTCGATGATATAGGCGTGAACGCCGCTGCCGTTGCCAGTGGGGTTGTAGATATTGTTCAACGGCCGGTTGCGTTGGTCAATACGGTCCAGCCCCCAGGTAACGTCGATGGTCACCGTCTGGTCGGCTTCGATGTAGACGACGTTGGGGTTGTGCCGTAACCGTTCGATGGCCTGCTCCGACGCCCGCACGGCAAAGCCGCTCAGGACTGTGTCGTACTGGTGCAGGACTTGCGCTCCGTTCCTCTCCGCGTCCTGCGCGGCCGCGTTGCGCGCCCTGCCCAGGGAGCCCTTCTCCATGACGACGATGTACTGGTCCGGTATCACGTTAGGGCTTTCGCGGCCGATTACCGGCGCCGGTCTACGATCGACTTGATCGGGCGATTCGGGCCGGTCGTCTACCTGCCCGGCCCCCGCTGCCGGCAGCGTCACGAGTATGAGCGCTATGACTGCGGCAAGGATCAGCCACAGACGAACACGAGACTTTCCTTTCACGTTTTCCTCCTACTGGCCTGACTTTGTGGACATTGATAGGGGCGACGGACGCACGCACATTATGCGGCAACGCGAAAGGGAATTATCAAAAAATAGGAGAAAAGTACCAGTCGGGGCTGGGCAGCGAAGATCGCCGGCCGCCAGGGCAGGCAGCCGGCCCATGTGGCGAGCCTACGGCCCGCGCATGTCGAGAACGGGCTCGTAATGGCAGCGGCAGCCCTGGGGGTGCGAACAGCCTTCCAGCGGTAAGGCCGGCACCTCGCCAAACTCATAGGCGCCCTCGTAGGAGCGGCAGACCGGGCAACTATCATGGTTGACCAGGATGCGCACGCCGGTGGCAATGCCGTTTGCGATGATCCGTTCCAGCGCGGCGCGATGCGCCGCCCCATCCTTTTCCAGATAGCCTCTGCGGTGCTCCTGCGGCGTAATGCCGACTACGGTGCGCCTTCCTTGCAGTCTGCCAACCTCTTTTTCACTGGCCATCGTCGTACTCCTTCCTCGCAGACACTCGCAGACAATATCTCGTCCGGCAGGCGACGCTGGGCGTCGCCCTGCGCACCGGCGCCGGCATTTAGCCGGGTTCCCGGTTAATTTTATGCCGTAGGCGGCCCGCTGGCAACGGGGCAGCGCCGCTGGTGGAACCGAACACGCCGCGCCCGCCCTTTTTGTTATAATGGAGCCAGGCAGCCCGGCGCGGGCCGCCGGCGTCGCCATCCTTTATCAGGGATTTCTCGTCATGGGCTTTCTGCGCAACCTGTTTGGAAAACCGAAAAAGAACAGAACCGATCGTGGTTTTTTTCTCTACGTCGTCTGTGACCAGTGCGGCGACCGGCTGCGCCTGCGCATCGATCCGCAGTATGAGCTGAACCGCCGCGACGAAGGCGGCTACCTCTGGCGCAAGACGCTGGTCGACAATCGCTGCTTTCGGCCGATGCGGACCGAAGTCATTTTCGATGAGCA
>CAZOGK010000021.1:0-59244 GCA_964579295.1 uncultured Ardenticatenaceae bacterium | reverse complement strand
GGGATTTGAACCCATGACCTCATTCTTACCAAGAATGCGCTCTACCCCTGAGCTACGCGGGCACTTGCACGAAAGTGGGCCAGGCAGGACTCGAACCTGCGAAGGCTTCCGCCAGCGGATTTACAGTCCGCCCCCTTTGCCGCTCGGGACACTGACCCTAGTCGATTGTAAAGCCGACGATGGGACTTGAACCCATAACCTATGCTTTACAAGAGCATTGCTCTGCCAATTGAGCTACGTCGGCAGGCGACCGACCGTCCGCTAGCGAGCTGCACTGGTCTAGTCTGCACAGCGTGCTCTAAGCGCAGAGCGCCAGGCACAGAAGTAGTAGTATAGCAGAATTGATATGGCCGTCAACTTCTGGCGGGCGATCCAATAGCATGTTAACCTGCGATCGGGGCGCCGCGCCGGCGCTTGGCGCTGCGACCAACCGGGACTATTTAGCCATTGCCGGGTCGTCTCCGGCTCTTGACAGATTTGCGAAGGTCGCCACAATACACTCTAAGGCTGCCCGCCACGGTGACGATGCCCAGCAGCAAGGACGGGCAGAGCGCATCGTCCCACATCAACCACCGCACCGGGCGTAGGCGCCGGCACGCCAGCGAGGAAGGTAAGCCGGGCTATCATGGACATTTCCGTCAGTCGCCTTAACGAGCGGATGGCCCTACGGGTACCGTCCGCGCTGCCACTCGGCCTCGTCTTCATCGTGGGGCGCATCGAAGAAATGGGCCCATACCTCCCGAATCCCCAGGAAGTGATGCTCCATCTGGTAGAAGGCAGCCACAGCCTCATCTGCCGGCTGCCGCGCCAGGTCGCCGACGAGATGCAGCTTGTCGGCCATGAACGGGTGCGCGCCGGTGGACAGCTTGTCTTTGACACGCGTGAAGCCCGCTACTATCTGCAGGCCCGTGACATCGAAGTACTGCCCTCCATCGCCGCCAGCCAGCTGCCCGACGCGCAGTCGCTGCCGCCGGAAACGCGCCGCTTCCTGGCCGAAATCGAGCAGCGAGACCGCGAGATGCAACTTGCGCCGGCCGAGCTGCCGCCATGGGTGCGCCAGCTTGCCCCGCCGGAGATTCAGGCGGAGCTGGGGCTGGCGTCGTTGGCAGCCGCCCCCGCCAGCGAGGCGGTCGTGACGGAAACAGAACCAGTCACAGACACGTCGCTCATTCCCCAGGAGATTCTGGACTTCCTCTCGGCGGCGATGGACAGCGACGAGGATGTCGAGCTGACCCCGGATGTCGTCGGTGGCCTGGCGCCGGCCGTGGCCGACGAAGATGAGGCCGCGCTTACTCCCTCCGCCTACGACGAAGCAGCGCCGCCTGACGCGCCCCAGCTGGCGCTGCCGACAGCCACCCTATCGTCGCGGCAGCTAACCATCATCGCCGTCATCGCTCTCGCTGGCTTTCTGCTGCTGGTGTTGGCCGTCCTGCTTGTGCTGGCGTTCATCAGCGGCTACCCGCTCTTCCCCCCTTCCTGAATCAGCCCCTCATTCAGCCGGCTCGATGCGGGTGATGCGGTCAAGCCGGAAGGTGCGCTGCGCGCAGCGCAAATGGCAATAGGCGACCAGGTAGCTGGTTCCGTAAGCCGTGGTCGCATAGAGAGGGCTGATCAGACGCTGCGACTCGGCGCCGCGGCCTGTGCGGTAGACAATGCGCACCGATTTGCCGCCACTGATCGCCTCGTCAAGCGGCGCTGGCAGCGCGCGCGCTGGCTGGAGCGGCTGCATGTGCACGGCGCCGCCCTGAGCGCTCAGCAGGTCGCCCACGGTCACCAGCTTGCGTTTCGCCAGCTCGCGCGCCATGCCCTGCAGAACTCTGGCCGTGGTATAGGCGTCGGTGAGCGCCCGATGCGTCTGCCCCCGGCGCACGCCCAGCAGTTGAGCCACGGTGCCCAGGTCATTACGGCCAAAGTGAAATTGGCGCCGGGCCAGCTGCAGTGTGCAGAGCCACGGGTTGGGCAGCGTCTCCGGGCAGCTCCCAGCGCGGCTGGCGATAGCATACTCCATGGCCATGAAGCCGGCGTCGAAGGATGCGTTGTGGGCGACGATGACCGCGCCGTCGAGCAGCGGCGAGAGCTGCTGCACCACGGCGCTGAACGGCGGGGCAGCGGCCACGTCGTCATCCGACAGGCCGTGTACGCGCGCCGCGCCGGGGTCGATAGGGCGGCCCGGATTGACCAGCGCGCTAAAGCTTCCCGCCTCCTGCCAGCCCACCAGACGCACTGCGCCAACCTCGATTACCCGATGCCCCAGCTCCGGCTGCAAACCGGTCGTCTCGGTGTCCAGAACGACAATGGGCGCTTCCGCCAGCGGTGTCTCATCAAGCGTGTGCATGTCACGATTATAGCGAGGAAAGCCGTGCTGCTCTAGCCGTCTCAATTCCCGATCATTTTCCGCCAGGCGGCGTGAAAGATGTTGCCCTGCGTGCCAGTTGTGCTATAATGTAGTGGCGAATACGATTCCAGGAGTGAGGAAAAGTGGGCAGCCCCCACTTTTTTCTTTTCCTGGCATAGCAAGAGATAGTGAGCGAACCAGGATAGGTAGCACAGGTTTAGCGGATGAGAAGCGAGTTTATCTTAGCCTTTAACGAGATTTGCGAGGAACGTGGCCTGGCGAAGGACGTAGTCTTCGAGGCCCTCAAGACGGCCCTCGTCTCCGCCTATAAGCGCAACGTCAACATCAATATCCAGGACGTGCGGGTAGAAATTGACCAGCGTACGGGCGAGCCGACCATCTACGCCGAGAAGGAGGTCGTGGATTCTATTATCGACGACCGTACTGAGGTGTTGCTGGAAGAGGCCGTGCGCCAGGGTTTCGGCGAAGCCGAGCTGGGCGATATGGTGATGGTCGAGAGCACACCGCGCAACTTTGGGCGTATCGCCGCCCAGACGGCTAAGCAGGTCATCCTGCAGCGCGTCCGCGAGGCCGAGCGCGAGCAGCTCTTTGACGAATTTGCCGGCCGCGAAGGCGAGATCATCAACGGCACCATCCAGAGCGTAGGTGGGCAGCATATCACCATTGGCCTGGACCGGACCGAGGCCATCATGCCGCGCAGCCAGCAGGTGCGCACGGAACGCTACCGCCCGCACGACAAGATTCGCGTCTTGCTCCTGGAAGTACGCCGCACCAACCGCGGCCCGCAGATTGTCGTCAGCCGCAACCACCGCAACCTGCTGCGCCGCCTGCTGGAGCTGGAAGTGCCGGAGATTTACAACGGGCAGGTCGATATCAAGAGCATTGCCCGTGAAGCCGGCGCGCGCTCTAAAGTAGCCGTCGTCGCCCTGCAGGAAGGGGTGGACCCGGTTGGCGCCTGCGTGGGTATGCGCGGCGTGCGCATCCAGAGCATCGTGCGCGAGCTTAACGACGAAAAGATTGACATCATCGAATGGTATTCTGACCCGCACCTGTTCATTGCCAAGGCGCTCAGCCCGGCGCGAGTGGCGCAGGTCCATCTCGACGATCATCCCGACCAGGGCAAGACGGCCATTGTCATCGTGCCCGATGACCAGCTCTCGCTGGCAATTGGCCGTGAGGGCCAGAATGCGCGGCTGGCGGCCAAGCTGACCGGCTGGCGTATCGACATCCAGAGCCTGACCGAATCGGCCGCCGAATCGCTCAATACGCTGGATGACCCGGCCGTAGACGCCCGCATCGCCGCCGACACGGAGATGCACGAGAAGGTACAGCATATTCTGGCCAAGAAGGAAGCGGAGCGGCCCATTACGGCCGAGGATTATATGATCCTGGATCGCTTCGTGGCCGGCGTGCTGGGCCGCATCATCGAGGCGCGCGCCGACGGTTACGAGGACATTCGCAAGGAGCGCGCCGAAGCGCGCAAGCGTGTCCCGGCCGTCGCCTGGGATATGGAGCTGGAAGAGCTGAACCTGCCGCTGCGCACGCACACCCTGCTGCTGGAAAACGAGATTGATAACGTCGGCGAAGTTCTCTATCGCCTTGAATTGGGCGAAGAACACCTGCTGCGGATTGAGGGTTTCAATGACCGCAGTCTGGAAGCGGTCCATAACCGGGTCGCCGAGCTACAGGAAGCCCTGCTCGCGCTGACCGAAGCGGAGATGGCTGCCGCGGCTGAGGAAGAGGCGCTTGCCGGCGAGGAAGTGGAGGAGATGGCCGAGGCCGAAACGCCGGCCGCCGAGGCTGTCCTCGAAGAAGGCGAGGCCGAGCCCGTGGCCGAAGTGGAAGAGGCGCCCGTCGCCGAAGCGGAAGCCGAAGTCGAAGCAGCCACCGAGGAAGCGGAAGAGCTGCTGGAAGCGGAAGCCGAGCTTCCGGCCATCGACGACCTGTCGGCGCCGCTGGTAGAGATTGTGCGCAAGGATGAGCGCAAGCGCGAAGAAAAGAAGGGCAAGGTGGTCATCGTTTCCCGCACCGGCGCCGACGAGGAAGCCGACGTGGACGAGGACGAAGCCAGCCGCCAGCGCCGCGGCCGCCAGCTCGTCTTTGACGAGGAAGCCGGGCGCGTGGTCGCCAAGCGCAAGCGCAAGAAGAGCCGCCGCCGCCCCGAATGGGAAGAGCTTGGCGACCTTGACGAAAGCCTCGATTAGGTAGCAATGAACCGGGACGCACCGGCGCAGCCATAAGATGGCTGCCAGGACGCGACGTGAGAAACACGTCCCACAGCGCACCTGCATTGTCTGTCGCGAGAAGGCAGATAAGCGACGGTTGACCCGTATAGTGCGCACCGCAGAGAGTGTGATGGTCGACGCCGGCGGCCGGCAAGCGGGCCGCGGCGCCTATTTGTGTGACCGGCCGGCCTGCTGGGACCGGGCGCTGCAGAGTGGTATGCTGGAGCGCGCGCTGCGCGCCACTCTCTCGCCGGAGACCCGGCTGGCGCTGGCCGCACACCGGCCGCAAGAGCATGAATAAGTGAGCCAGGCGTGCGGCTACAGGCGAGGCCGCACGTCCCACACGTTAACACCAGCAAACCGCGACACGGAGTGAGCCTATCTCTCCGTGTCGCGTTTTGTAGCGGATGACCGGGAAGAGTGAAGTAAAGGTAAATAGAGACGATGAGTAACGCGAACACGAAGAACGTAATCGAGATCCCCGACTTTCTGACCGTGCGCGAGCTGGCCAGCCTGATGCAGGTCAGCCCGATTGACGTGATCAAAGAGCTGATGGCCAACGGGATCATGGCCAATATTAACCAGCAGATCGACTTCGACACGGCTGCTATCGTGGCCGAGGAGTTTGACTTTGAAGCCACGCGCCCGGTCGTGGTTGTCGAAGAAGAGGAAGAACAGGGCGAGCGCCCGCTCTGGCGTCGCATTCTGGCCGAAGAAGCCGCCGCCGACCTGGCGCCGCGGCCGCCCGTCATCACCATGCTGGGTCATGTCGACCACGGCAAGACCTCTTTGCTAGACCTGATCCGGCACAGCAACGTCCAGGCCGGCGAGGCGGGCGGCATCACGCAGCACATTGGCGCCTATCAGGTAACGCACAACGACAGCCTCATCACTTTCCTCGACACACCCGGTCATGAGGCGTTCACGGCCATGCGCGCCCGCGGCGCACAGGCGACCGACATCGCCATTCTGGTCGTCGCCGCCGATGACGGCGTCATGCCGCAAACGCGCGAAGCGGTAGACCACGCCCGCGCTGCCCAGGTGCCGATTATCGTCGCGCTCAATAAGATTGACCTGCCCAATGCCAATCCGCCGTCTGTCAAGCAGCAGCTTGCCGACGTCGGCCTCGTACCCGACGAGTGGGACGGCGACACCATGGTGATCGAAGTCTCAGCAAAGGAACAGTGGGGTATTGACGACTTGCTGGAAGCGATCCTCCTGGTGGCCGAAGACATTAACCCGCGGGCGAACCCGCAGGCCCCGGCTACCGGCACTGTGCTGGAAGCGCGGGTGGAACGCGGGCGCGGGCCGGTGGCTACCATTCTGGTGCAGAACGGCACGCTGCGCACCGGCGATACCCTGCTCATCGGCCAGCATTATGGCCGCATCAAGTCGATGTTCGACTACCGCGGCCAGCCGGTGAAAGAAGCGGGCCCGGCGACGCCGGTCAGCGTCTCCGGCCTCAACGGGCTGCCCGAAGCGGGCGACCAGTTTGAGGTGGTGGAGAGCGAAAAGGCGGCGCGCAAGATTGTGGCCGACCGCGCGCTGGAAGCCGAGCTGGCTCCGACCGAACGGCGCGGCATCAGCCTGGACGAGTTCTTCAGCCGCCTGCAGGAAGGCGAAGCGAAGACGCTCAACCTGGTCGTCAAGGCCGACGTGCAGGGCTCGCTGGAACCGCTGGTGACTTCGCTGGAGAAGCTGAGCAGCGACAACGAAGAGGTGGATCTGGAAATCCTCCATGCCAGCACCGGCAATATCACCGAGAGCGATATTATGCTGGCCTCCGCCTCGGACGCCGTCGTCCTCGGTTTTAGCGTGGATATCGATAGCGCGGCCCGCGTCACCGCCAGTAACGAAGAAGTCGAGATCAAGATCTACAACGTCATCTACAAGCTGCTTGAGGAAGTCGAGCTGGCGATGCGCGGCCTGTTGGGCCCGTCGTTCGTCGAGAATATCATCGGCCGCGCCGAGGTGCGCGCCGTCTTCCAGATCAGCGGCGTGGGCGCCGTCGCCGGCTGCTATATGCGCACC
Source organism: uncultured Ardenticatenaceae bacterium (assembly GCA_964579295.1). GTDB lineage: Bacteria > Chloroflexota > Anaerolineae > Promineifilales > Promineifilaceae > JAAYYY01. The sequence goes on along the minus strand of CAZOGK010000021.1, from coordinate 52,632 downwards.
GGCGTCGCCCGCCGCAATGCCCAGGCGCGCGTCATTCGCAACACACAGCTCTTGCATACTGGGCCGGTCAGCAGCCTGAAGCACCTGCAGGAAAACGTGCGCGAAGTCCGCACCGGCTTTGAGTTCGGCGTCAGTGTCAGCGGCTTCAGCGATTACCAGCAGGGCGACATCATCGAGTTCTTCGAGGTCCAGCGGGTAGAGCGCGGCTAATGGAATCTCTGCGCCAGAAGCGGACGGCCGAACAAATCCGTATGTTGCTCAGCCAGCTGCTGTTGCTGGAGCTGAAAGACCCGCGTCTCGGCGGCGTCACCGTGACGCAGGTCTCCATCGACCGCGAGCTGCTCTATGCCGACATCTACGTGCACGCCCTGGCCGAAGACCAGCGCGAGCGCGAGGTGATGGCCGGTCTGGAGAGCGCCGCCGGCTTCCTGCGGCGCGAGCTGAGCAACCGTTTGCGGCTGCGCCATGCCCCCCATCTCCACTTCCACTGGGACCCTTCGCTGGCGCACGCCGAGCATATCAACCAGCTACTGGACGCACTCGATATACCCGCGGAAGAAGAGTAGGCGCACGGTGCCTTACGAGACAGAAACTGCAGCGATCCGCTCGCTATTGGCCGGCGCCGAGAAGCTGCTGGTTGTTACCCACGTGGGGCCGGACGGCGACGCCATTGGGTCGTTGACCGCCGCTGGCGTGGCGCTGCAGCAGCTTGGCAAGCGCTTTACACTGGTCTGTGACGACGGCTCTCCGGTGCGCTTCGACTATCTGCCGCTCTACAGCATGATCCACAAAGATGTGGACCCTGCTGCCCGCTTTGATCTACTGATCGCCCTGGACTGCGGCGATATGAGCCGGATGGGCAATGCCTACGCCCTGCTCGCCGAGCCGCCGCCCATCGTCAATATCGATCACCACGTCACCAACACCCGCTTTGGCGACGTCAACCTGGTCGATAGCCAGTGCACTTCCACGGCCGAAATCCTCTTCCACCTGCTGCCCGCCTTAGGGGCGCGTCTGACGGAAGACCTGGCGACCTGCCTGCTGACCGGCGTTGTCACCGACACGCTTGGCTTTCGCATCCCGGGCGTGGACGCCGGCACGCTGCGCACCGCCGGGACGCTGATGGAAGCGGGCGCCGACCTGGGCTACATCACCGAAAACGCGCTGCTTATCAAGCCGCTGACCACGCTCCGGCTGTGGCAGGCCGGGTTGAACCAGATGCGGCTCGAAGAAGAGGGCGTTCTCTGGACGGCAATCAGCGACAGGGAGCGAGCGGCTATTGGCTACACGGGCACCAGCAGCGGCGGCCTCGTCAACATGATGGCCAACATCGACGAAGTTGCCATGAGCGCCGTGCTCATTGAAGAGGGCGATAAGGTCTACGTCGGTTTTCGCTGCCGGCCGCCGTTTAACGTTTCCGACCTGGCCGTGAACCTGGGCGGCGGCGGCCATCCCCTTGCCTCCGGCGCCACGCTCGAAGGGCCGTTGAGCAAGGCCGTTTCCCTGGTGGTGGCGATGGCGCGCGAGACGATCCGGCGGCAGCGGGCGCTATTACTGGACAGTGCAGACTGACTGTTGCCAGCATGAGTGAGCTTGCCGGACTCCTCAACATCGACAAGCCCCTCGGCCTGACTTCCCATGATGTTGTGGCCCAGGTGCGCCGCGTCGCCGGCATGCGCCGTGTGGGGCATGGCGGAACCCTGGATCCGCTGGCCGGCGGCGTGTTGGTCGTCGCCGTTGGTGTAGCGACCCGCCTGCTGGAATACGTCGGCGCGCAGCCAAAAACGTATGAGGCCGTGGTCCGCCTGGGCCAGACGAGCAACACCTACGACGCTGAGGGCGAGCTAAGCCCAGGAGAGCCGGCCGGCGAGCTGCCGCGCGACCGGCTGGCGGAAGCGCTGGCGCAGTTTCGGGGGCCGATTGAGCAGGTGCCGCCGATGTATTCGGCCATTAAGCGCGACGGCCAGCCTCTCTATGCGCTTGCCCGTCAGGGAATTGAAGTGGACCGCGCCCCGCGGCCGGTGACCATCTACGAGCTAGAGCTGCTGGATTGGTCGCCGCCGGAGCTGCGCCTGCGCGTCCGCTGCTCGGCCGGCACCTATATCCGCTCGCTGGCCCATGACCTGGGCCAGGCGCTGGGCACGGGCGGCTATCTGGCGGCGCTGCGGCGCTGCGCCGTCGGCCAATTTGTCATCGACTCCGCCGTTCCCCTGGAAAACCTCAGCTCCGCGAACATTGCCGGCTGCCTCCTGCCGCCCGATAGCGCCGTGGCCCATCTGCCGCGCCTTGACGTGGACGAGGCGGCGGTCACGCGGCTGCGGCAGGGCCAGCGCCTGCCGCGGGAGAGCGGCGCCGCCGGCGAGGAGCTGGCGCGGGTGTACGGCCCGGATGGCGCTTTTATCGGAATTGTCAGGGCGGCCGCCGGCGAATGGCAGCCGCACAAGATGTTCAGTTGGTCAGATACAAGCCGTGGTTGATTCGATCCAGCATGCCAATTCCCTTGCCGACGTTCGCGAGCAGCGGCCGGTCTATCTGGCTATCGGCGTCTTTGACGGGGTACACCGCGGCCATCAAAAGCTGCTGCAGACGATGGTCACTGCGGCCCGCGAGGCCGGGGCGTGCCCGGCCGTCCTCACCTTTTACCCCCATCCGCTCGTCGTCATTCGCGGCCTGGAAGGGCGCCTCTACCTCACCAGCCTGGAACGGCGCCTGGAGCTGCTCGCCGAGCAGGGGGTGGAGTTGGTCATCGTGCACCCGTTTGACGAGGAAGTGCGCACGACGCGCGCGCGCGAGTTCGTCGCTCAGCTTTGCCGGGCAATGGATTTGCGCCAGCTCTGGGGCGGCAGCTTCTCGCTCGGCTACGACCGCGAAGGCACGGCCGACTACCTGGGCGAGCTAGGCACGGAGCTGGGCTATACCGTCCATCTGTTCGACGAGCTGGTCTCCTGGAATGGGCAGCAAGTGAGCAGCAGCCGTATCCGCCAGTCGCTGGCCGCCGGCGACATGGCCGAGGTCAACGGCTGCCTGGCCCGCCGCTTTGAGGTGCAGGGAGTTGTCGTCGAGGGCGACCACCGCGGCCGCCAGCTGAGCTTCCCCACGGCAAATCTGGCCGTGTGGGAGCAGCAGCTGCTCCCGGCGAACGGCGTCTACGCTGCCTATGCCTTTCTCGACGGCGTGCGCTATGGCGCGGCGACCAACGTGGGCGTGCGCCCCACCGTGGGTGGGCTCTCCTTGGCCGTCGAAGCCTACCTGCTTGACTTCGACCGCGAAATCTATGGCGAGACGCTGACGCTGGCTTTCGTGCAGCGCATACGCGAAGAGCGCAAGTTCTCGGGTTTGGAGGCGCTGCAGCAGCAGATCGGCGCGGACGTGGCTGCGATTCGCGCTATCCTCTAGCTGCTGTGGGGCTGGGGCGCGGCGAGCGGCGCCCGCCGGTGCCAGACCAGCGCGGCCAGCAGCAGCAGCGCCAGCAGGATGCCCAGCACGCTGGGGATGACCATCGCCGACCAGCTATAGAGTAGGCCCGCCGGCAGACTGCCCGCGCCGGAAGCAACGGCCGCGACCATTTCCGTCGTGCCCTGTAGCCGCGCCTGGGCCGGCCCGGCCGCGGCGTCGGCCACCAGCGCCGAGCCGGCCACAAAGCAGAAGTTCCAGCCAAGCCCCAGCAGAAAGAGCGCCAGCGCCAGCAGAGGAACCGTCGCGACGAGCGGCGTCATCAGGCCAGATACGGCCAGCGTTACGGCTCCCAGCGCGATCACCGCATGGCGGCCGAGGCGCTCGACCAGCCAGCCCGTGAGCCAGGATAAGCCGAACATGCCCAGCGTGTGGGCCATAATCACCAGCGAAATCGTCTCGGTGTCGTGCGCCTGGTGGTCCATGTGCAAGGGGGTCAGCACCATGAGTAAGACCATGACAAGCTGGCCGATAGCCAGCGCCATCAGCCCCAGCCGCACGGCAGGCTGGCGCAGCAGATCACGCACGCGCGGGGCAGGCCCGTGCGGCGCGCCGTCCTGTCGATCCTGCTGCATTTGTAGCTGCAGCGGGTCGGGGCGCACAAAGACAAAGGTGAAGGCGAGAGCCAGCGCCGCCAGCACGATGGCAATGAGGAATGGGCCGGCGTTCGCCGGATAGGCCAGCCGCTCGGCCAGCCGCGTGCCTGGCGCAATGAGCAGCGGGCCGCCCACCGAGCCGATGGCGCCGGCGAAGACGATGAGGCCGATGATCCGCGCCCGGCGCGCCCGCGGGAAGATTTCGGCGGCGACGTAACGTGACTGCTCGCCGGCGGCGCGCATGCCACCGAGGGCAAAAGCAGCGCCGAAAAAGAGCCCTAGCGAGCCATTGCGCACCGCCAGCGCGGACATGAAGGCGCCGGCGATGCCAATGAGGAAGCCCAGGGACAGCCCCAGCCGGCGCCCGGCGCGATCCATGAGCCAGCCGGCCGGGTAGGCCAGTGCGGCGCGCCCAAGCAGCGAGAGCGTGCTGGGCAGGCCGGCATAGCCGTCGCCGCCGCCGAGATCGGCGGCGATAATCGGCCCTAAGGTAAAAGCGGCAATATTAGCGGCCGTGAAAAGCACCTGCGACACAAAGAGGGCGCTGACAATGCGCCGGCGAATCCGTTCCATAGCCAATTCCTCGTACAATGGCAGAGCAGGCGCCGAGTGTCCCCAATGCGCCCGGATAGTGCAACTCCCTGGGCAAGCGGGCGAATTGGGTGTTACCAAAGGGCGCCGACGACGACATACTGGTTGAGAGGCCTCACATTTCCCGGGAGGTAACGTTGGCTCTGACCCATCTGATTGATGCGACGCGCGAGCGCGACGACGACCAGTCGCTGGCGCTGGCGGCGCGAACCGACTACGCGGCGTTCGAGCAGCTGTATCGCCGCTATGCCGAGCGTATCTACCGCTACTGCTTCGCGCGCAGCAACAGCCGCGACGACGCCGAGGACCTGACGGCGCAGACCTTTCTGGCCGCACTGGAAGGGATCCAGCGCTATCGGCAGCGCGGCAGTGTGGCTGCCTGGCTCTTTGGCATTGCCTGGCGCAAATGCAACGACTATCACCGGCAGCGCTACCGGCGCCCCACCCTGCCCCTCTCCAGCGCCGCGTCGCTAGCAGATAGCGCCGCGCCCGACCTGGAGCAGCACGCCGGCCGGGAACGGCTGCTGGATTGCGTGCGGCGAGCGCTGCACACGCTCAGCCCGGACCGCCGCGATGCGCTACAACTGCGCTTCTGGGCGGGGCTGAACACGGCGGAGATAGCTAGGGTCATGGGCCGCCGCCGCGGCGCCGTTAAAATGCTGGTTTCGCGCGCCGTCGCCGACTTACGTGAGAGGTGCCTTGATGGCGAATAGAAAAGACGAACGAGACGTCGCCGAGCGGCTGGACGCCTACCTTGACCAGTCGGAGCGCGACCCAGAGCTGATAACACGAGAAGAGGCCCGGGTCGTAGAGACCTTACAGCACGCGGTCGCTGAGGTGACGCCGCGGCCGGGCTTCTTGAACGAGTTGGCGCAGGAGCTGCGCGCCAGGGAGAAAGCTATCATGCAGCAGGACAATCCCCAACCTTTGCTCTTCCGTGTACTGGCCGGCGGCCTGACGCTTGTTGCCGCCGTTGCCTTTGTCGTCATTGTCGCCGGGCTCTTCGCGCGCCGGCCCGACGAGCCGGCCCTGGCCGATCTGGATAACACGCCCCCGGCGCAGCCGGCGCTGATAGCGAACGCCGAACAGGGCTTTCTCGCCGGCGCGCAGATCCAGGTCATGGAAGCGCCCTCCGGCGAGCCGCAACAGATCGCCGCCTATACCGTCCAGCCGCTGCCGGGGTCGCCGGACACGATCGCCGAGGCGCGGGCCATCGCCGCCCGCTTTGGCATGGAGGACGTGCGCGTCTACCAGCAGTCGCCGTCATTCGGCCTGACCGTTTTGGCCGCCGATGGGCGCTCGCTCTGGCTCAGCGAGCCGCGTGGCGGCGCCGGCGGTTACTATTACAGCGATCCAACAGTCGCCACAGACGTCGGCCAGACATTGCCCTTTGCCGCAGCGGCCGCCGCAGCGGAAGCCTTTCTGCAGGCCATCGATATGGCGCCACAAGCCTACGACTTCCTTCCCGGCGACGCGACTCCGCAGGCCGGCCTGACGACCGTTCGTCTGGCGCCGCTGCTGGATGGGCGGCCGGTTAGCGGGGGACGTCAGATGGTCGTGACTGTCAACGGCGCCGGCGAGGTCGTCTCCGCCCACATTATTCCCTTTGCCGCCGTGCCCACCGGCGAGATGATCGACGCCGGCTCGGCGCGCGATGCGCTGCAGCAGCTACTCAAGGGCAGCGGCAACTACAGCTATCACTGGAATCTCGTGGAGACGCCGGACGAAACGGCCATGCGCGTCTTCACCCGGCCGGCGCCGGAAAGGAGCCGTGGCGAAACGGTAACCATTGAGGGCCGGCCGACACTCCTCACCGACCAGGAGACAGGCGAGACAGTTGTCCAGCTCTCCAGCGGCCCGGGTATTATCTATTTTGTCGAAGGGCTGGAGCTGAGCGAGCTGGATGGCGGCGCGGCTATGGGCGGGGCTGGCATCAGCGTGACCGGCCAGCTCGCCGAGCGGTTAGGCGAGCGCGCCTGGCGCCTGCACGCGCAGAGCTGGGAGCCATACGACCAGCAGCTGGATTGCCGCGTCGGTACAGTCGAACGGGCTGATGATGGCTTTTACTTCTATGCAGATGGCGATGAGCAGCGCTATCTGCTCGCCGAAGCGCCCGAGGAGCTGGAAGGCGGCCTGCGCATCGATCTGTGCGCCGCCCAGTTCGACCCGGCCGCGCCGCTTGACTGGCAGCACATGACGTCGCCGCCGCTGGCCGAAGCGCGCTCTACCGGCGGGGGCAGCGGCGGCAGTGTCGTCTCCGTTGTCGAGGTTCCGGTGGAAGCGCCGGTCACGCCGACGCCGGCGCCCCTGGGCGAGAACGGCAGCGGAGTGGAGGAGCGGACATTCGTCGTACCGCCGCCGCCGGCGCTGCCGTCCGAGTCCCCCTATGAGCCGGGCGACGAGGTAGCTCTAACCGGCCGGGTGGTGGGCCAGATCCGGCAAGACGGCGACGAGCGCGAGTACGAGATCGTCCTCATGGTCGATACGGACGGAGACCCGGCCACGTTCCCCATCAGCTTTGGCCTGCTGGGCGAGCCGGCGCTGCTGCAGGCCATCAGCGAGCATTACTATATGCAGGTAGCCGTGACCGGCACGGTGGCGCCAGGCTCACGGTGGGGACAGGGCATCCAGGTGACAGCGTTTGAGCGGGTTGCGCCTGAGGAGACGCTTAAAGCCTACCTGGGCACGATGACTGTCGCGACTATCGAGGGCCGCACGGTGTCGGTCTTCGTCGAAGAGAGCACAGGCGAGCGCTTTGTCTTCAACCCGGCTGCAGGCGTCCTCGGCGCCGGCAGTGACGACGACGCGCGCACCTGGATCGTCGGCGTCGTGCATGCCGACCAGACTTACGGAGGGTTGCGCGTGATTGAGATCCTCACCCAGAGCCGCGGTGACTCGATCGACGCGCTGCAGAGCGCGGACGAGATGCCGTTCGAGCGGACGATGCCGGTCTACGACCCGCGCCTGCGCGTGCCGCGCGCCAACCTGGGCGATACGCTGATCGTGGAGCGCATTATCCTCGGCTACCGTCTGGAAGTCGTTTCCGCCGGCCCGCCTGCGGCAAACCAGCCGCCCGGTGAACCGACCTTCACCCTCCAACCGGCCTGGCACTTCGAGGGCCGCACGGCGGACGGGCAGGCTCGCTTTACTATCCAGCTTCCCATTGCGGATGGCGCCCCCACTACTATGCTTATGCCAACGGCGACGCCGCTGCCGCTGCCGGGAGATTCTGATTAGGGAGTGGCCGCGGAAAACGACTGAAGTAGTTACTACGATGATGATTGTGGTAGGTGTAACTTCTGTCGCTCCGACCCCGTAGGCTGGGTCACGAGCTGCAAGAAAGGGCGCCGCCTTGTTGCAAAGGCGGCGCCCTTTCTTTGTGTTACGCGCCGCTACGGCGGCGGATTACTGCGCGGTCACCGGCAGGGCGCCGGCGCTGCCGCTGCTGAAATTGAGGAACCAGGCGGCCATCCAGCCGGTCTGCCCACCGTACTGGACCTGAATCCAGTCGGTCGCCGCATTGCGGCCAATCGCCGCCACCGACGCGCCAACAGGAGCGACGGTCAGGGTCTGGAACGAGATACCCGGGCCAGAGCGCAGGCGCAGGTTAACCTGCGTCACGGCGGTGGCAGCGCCGGCCGGCGGCGGCTGGGTGGAGGGCGGCGGCGCCGACTCGCCGCCGCCGGGAATGGTAAGCACCTGCCCCACGCGAATGAGGCTCGGGTTGCTGATGTTGTTGACGCCGACGAGGACTTCGAGATCGACGCCAAAGCGGCGGGCGATACCGTACATCGTGTCGCCGGCCTGGACGACGTAGGTACCGGCCTGTCCCGTACCCGGCGCGGGAGCGGGCGCCGGCGCAGGCGTTGGCTGAGGCGCCGGCGCCGGGCTGGGCGAGCCCGCGCCGACGACGACCAGCGATGCGTCATCCCAATAGACGTCGTTGTGCTTGACGGGATAGGAGGGCGCCGAGTAGGTGAAAACGGTCACCGTGGTCCCCTGGGCGCGGGCCTGCACCGTGAACTGCTGGTAGGCGTCATAGGGCTGCATCATGCCAGACCAGACGACGTTGCCGCTATACGGGTTCGTGCCGCCAGTGGGGTCAATGCCAACCCTCATATTAATCGGGGCGTTATGGTCCGAGCCTCCGGAGTCTTCGTTGGACACCCAGGCCTGCCCCCAGATGGTGAACTGGACGGTGGCATTGTTGGGCACCGACGCCTGCTGCATGAAGCCGGCTTTGTGGGTGCGGTAGAAGCTAAAGTACTGCCCGGCGCTGTCGCCCGAACGAATGCGGTTGGCGTAGGGCTGGGTCGCCGGCTTATATTCCGGGTTTACGTCTGTCGCCCACTCTTTGGCCCACCAGGGACGCCAGCCGGCGGGAATCTGTACCGTCGTGCAGATGCCAGCGGGGCAATCGGCGTGCTCCTGCGCGGTCTGCGGCTGGTAGGAGCTATAACCGCCCTCAAAGCTCGGATTCTGCAGCAGGTTGCCGCCCTGGGCCAGCGCCGGGCGGCTGGCCGCCGCCGCCGCAAGGCAAAGCAGCGCCAGTGTTAATAATCGAACGATCTTGGAACGCATGGGACTCTCTCCTTCAGCGGTTGGAACTCCTATGTCGGGAGCCCTTTGTACCGGCCCTTCCCCCAGGCCGGCTATTTCTGCTAAGGTAGCAGAAGATGGCAAAAGATTCAATAGCTGTAGCCGCCGTTCCTACCCTGGCTTGGCCCCCGTGGCGAACATGAGTCGCCGGCGGGCACATTCGGCAGGGACGGCAATCCGGGCTAGCATACGGGTTGGAGCCAGACTGAGCCATCCCGGCTGCACTGCCGGGAGGAGCAGCTATAATGGCGGCATCCGGTAATACACAAGATCATGGTCTGGCCGCAGAGGAAGCAGACATGGACTTTTGGGACACTTTCCACGGCCCGAACGCGGGCTATGTGCTTGAGCTGTACGAACGCTATCGCGACGATCCCGCCTCTGTCGACGAGGCGACGCGTCGCTTCTTTGAGGGTTGGCAGCCGCCGCGTGACGGCAACGGCGCCGTGGCGCCCGTGGCCGCCGGCGCGCCCGAGCTGGCCATCAGCCTGGACACCGTGCGCGGCGCCGTCGATCTGGTGCAGGGAATCCGCGAGTTTGGTCACCTGGCGGCGCAGCTCGATCCGTTGGGCACGGCGCCGCCGGGCGACCCGGCGCTCTCGCTGGAGACGTATAACCTGACGCGCGTGGAGCTGGAGCGATTACCTGCCTCTATCGTTTCCGGCGTGGCCGCCGAGGGGGCCGGCAGCGCCTGGGAAGCCATCCAGCAGCTCTACCGGATCTATAGCGGCGCGATTGGCTACGACTACGAGCATATCCGCATTCCCGAAGAGCGCGCCTGGCTGCGCGATGCAGCCGAACAGGGCTGGTTCCGCCCGCCGCGGGCGCCGGTCGAGCGGGAAGCGCTGCTGCGGCGCCTAACCGAGGTCGAAGTCTTTGAGCAATTCCTGCACCGTTTCTTCCCCGGCAAGACGCGCTTTTCCATCGAAGGGCTGGACATGATGGTGCCCATGCTCGACGAGATTATCGCCGCTGCCGCCGCGCAGCAGGTGCGCTATGTGCTCCTGGGCATGGCCCACCGCGGGCGGCTCAACGTGCTGGCCCACATCCTCAACAAGCCCTACGAGCAGATCCTGGCCGAATTCAAAGACCCGGCCAGCAATTACCACACGCTTGAGGAGCTGGGCTGGACCGGCGACGTCAAGTACCACAGCGGCAAGGAGCGCCGCGTGGAGGAAGGGGCGGACATGCTCATTGCCCTGGCGCCCAATCCCAGCCACCTGGAGCACGTCAACCCGGTGGTGCTGGGCATGGCGCGCGCCGCGGGCACCGAGGCCGACCGGCCGGGCGCGCCACACTTCTCTGCCGAATCCGTGCTTTCTCTGCTCATCCACGGCGACGCCTCGTTCCCCGGGCAGGGCATCGTCGCTGAGACGCTCAATCTGTCGCGCCTACCGGGTTACCAGGTGGGCGGTACCATCCACATCATCGCCAATAACCAGCTCGGGTATACGACGCTGCCGGAGCACAGCCGCAGCACCCTCTACGCCAGCGACCTGGCCAAGGGCTTCAAGATTCCGATTGTCCACGTCAACGCCGACGATCCGGCCGCCTGCCTGGAAGCGGCGCGCATGGCCATCGCCTACCGCAGCCGCTTCGGCAAGGATTTCCTCATCGACCTCATCGGCTACCGGCGCTACGGCCATAACGAAGGGGATGAGCCGGCTTTCACACAGCCGCTGCTCTACCAGGCTATCGACGAGCACGCTTCGGCGCGCGCGCAGCTGGCAGCGGCGCTGGCAGAAGCGGGCGAGATAACCGACGCACAGGCCGGCGAGCTGGTGCAGGCGCAGCTGCAGAAGCTGCAGGAAAAGCTAGACGCGCTGCAGCCAGAAGTGGACATCCCCGAGCCAGCGCTGGAGCCGCCGCCGCCGGGGGCCGCTAAGCGTATCGATTCGACGACGCCGGCCGGGCATCTGCTGGCGCTCAACCAGTCCCTCCTCGCCGTGCCGGATGGCTTCACCCTTAATCGCAAGCTGGAGCGCAGCCTGCAGCGGCGGCGAGAGGCGCTGGTTGACGAGACGGCCGCCGTAGACTGGGCGACAGCCGAGGAGCTGTCTTTTGCCACTATCCTGGCCGATGGCATTCCCATCCGCCTCACCGGCGAGGACGTAGAGCGCGGCACCTTCAGCCAGCGACACGCCGCCTGGCACGACGCGGCCACCGGGCAAAAGCACGTGCCGCTGCAGGCCCTGCGGCAGGCGCGCGCCGCCTTTGAGCTACACAACAGCCCGCTTACCGAGAATGCAACCCTGGGTTTCGAGTACGGCTACGACATCGCCAAACGAGAACAGCTCGTCGTCTGGGAAGCGCAGTATGGCGACTTTATCAACGGCGCGCAGCCAATTATCGACGAGTTCATCGTCAGCGGCCGCGCCAAGTGGGAGCAGACCCCGGCGCTGGTGCTGCTGCTGCCGCACGGCTACGAGGGGCAGGGACCGGACCATTCGACGGGTCGGCTGGAACGCTTCCTGCTGCTGGCAGCCGAGCTGAATATGCGTGTCGCCTACCCCACGACGGCCGCCCAATATTACCACCTGCTGCGACGGCAGGCGCTCTTGCTGCAAACCGACCCGCTGCCGCTGGTTGTGATGACGCCCAAGGGGTTGCTGCGCCATGCGCTGGTCGCCTCGCCTCTGCAGGAGCTAGCCTCTGCCAGCTGGCGGCGCGTAATTGACGACGGCGAGGCCGACCCGCAGCAGGTGCGGCGCCTCATCCTCTGCAGCGGCAAGGTCTACGTCGATCTGGTGACGAGCGACCGCCGTGAGGCCGCGCCGCATATTGCGCTTACCCGGCTGGAGCAGCTCGCTCCCTTCCCCTATGAAGACCTGCGCCCGGTGGTGGAGCGCTACCCGCAGCTGGAAGAGGTGGCCTGGGTGCAGGAAGAGCCGCAGAACATGGGCGCCTGGGAAGCCGTGGAGCCGTGCCTGCGCGAGATACTCGGGGAGCGCTGGCCGCTGCGATACGTGGGACGCCCGCGCCGCGCCAGCCCTGCCGAGGGCTCGATGACCTGGCACCGCGTCACACAACAGGCCATTATCGAACGGGCTTTTGCCGCCGAATGAGAGTAAGGAAGGATTTATTATGACAACTCGTATCGTCGTGCCCGAGCTAGGAGAGTCAGTCATCGAGGCCACCGTCGGCGAGTGGTTCAAACAGGAAGGGGATCAGGTGAGAGCCGGCGACGTCCTGGTCTCGCTGGAGACGGATAAGGTTGACGTCGAGGTGGGCGCAGAGACGTCCGGCGTGCTGAGCCGGATTGAGCGGCAGAGCGGCGACGACGTGGCCATTGGCGACCTGCTGGGCATCATCGAGGGGGCTGGGACGGCCGAGAGCGCCAACGGCGAAGAGCCAGACAGCGCCCCGGCAGAAGCGGCGGCGCCCGTAGAAGAGTCTACCCCAGAAGAGGAGGCAGCGTCGGCAGAAGCGCCGGCAGAGACGGCGTCTACCCAGCGCCAGTCGGCCGAAGCCGTGACGCCCGTGGCGCGCCGTATGGCGGCAGACAAGGGCATCGACCTCAGCCGTCTCTCCGGAAGCGGCCCGGCCGGGCGGGTGACCAAAGAGGATGTCGAGCGCCACCTCGAGCAGCGCGCCGCGCCGCGAGCGACGCAGGCGGCGGAAGCCCCGGCGGCAGTGCCAACCGGCCGTGATGAGCGCGAGGAGCGGGTGCGCATGTCGCGGCGGCGGCGGACCATTGCCCGCCGCCTGGTGGAGGCGCAGCAGACGGCGGCGATGCTCACCACCTTTAACGAGGTAGACATGAGCGCCGTCATGGAGCTGCGCCAGCGCCGCCGTGACGCCTTCCAGGAGCGACACGGCGTCAAGCTCGGCTTCATGAGCTTTTTCGTCAAGGCCGCCATTGGCGCTCTCAAAGCCTTCCCCCAGCTCAATGCTGAGGTGCAGGACGATGAGATCGTGCTCAAGCATTATTATGACATCGGCATGGCTGTCGGCGCCGAGGATGGGCTGGTGGTGCCCGTGCTGCGCGACGCCGACCGGATGAGCTTTGCGGGCATCGAACAGGCCATCCAGGAGTATGTGGCGAAGGTGCAGGCCGGGACGCTCTCGCTGGAGGAGCTGCGCGGCGGCACCTTTACCATTACCAACGGCGGCGTCTTCGGCAGCCTGCTGAGCACGCCCATTCTCAACCCGCCCCAGGTCGGTATCCTCGGCCTGCACAAAATCGAAGAGCGCCCCATCGCCATGAACGGCGAAGTGGTCATCCGGCCGATGATGTACGTGGCGCTCAGCTATGACCACCGCATCGTCGACGGGCGTGAAGCCGTGCAGTTCCTGGTGCGCGTGAAGGAGCTAATCGAAGATCCGGAGACGCTGCTGCTCGAAGGCTGAGGCGGGCCGGCTAACGCGCTGACGGCGACCTGAGCGCGGCGCGCACGGCGGCGGCCAGGGCGCGAGCGCGCGCCGGCGCCGTGCCCACGTACGCCCCCGCATCCATCAGCGCCTCCACCCGGTCCGGGGCAAGGAAGGCTGTCACGCGCTCGTCGGCGGCGAGCAGGCCGGCCAGCGGGTTGCTCTCCGCCCCGTTGCGCAGCGCCTCCCAGGCCTGCAGGCTGGCTTCCCGCAGCCAATCGTGCGCCTCCTGGCGGTTGGCCCCGGCGGCGACCAGCGCCATCAGCAGCCGCTCGCTGGCTGCAAACGGGCCGTAGCGGGCCAGATTGGCCCGCACGGCGCCCTCGTCCACCTCCATTTCCGCGACAATGCGCGTGGCGCGCAGCAGCATCTCGTCGCTGGCAAGGAAGGCTTCCGGCAAATAGAGGCGGCGGTTGGCCGAATCGTCCAGGCTGCGCTCCAGAATCGCCTGGCTGGCGTTATCCCAGGCGAGGGCAGGCAGCGCCGCCACGTAGCGCGCCAGCGAGCAGATGTTCTCGGTCTGGATTGGGTTGCGCTTGAAAGGCATCGCCGAGGAGCCGACCTGGCGGCTGCCGAAGGGCTCGGCCCACTCGCCGAACGCCGGCGACTGCAGGATACGGAAGTCGAGGGCGAATTTGTGCAGGGAGGAGGCGATGCCGGCCAGCGTCTGGGCTACGCGCAGATCCTGTTGGCGGCTGTACGTCTGCGTGGCGATGGGGTAGTAGGGCAGCTCCAGCTGAGCCATGACATCTGCTTCAAGCTGCGCCACCCGCTCCTCGTCGCCGCCCAGCAGCTCGGCAAAGCTGGCCTGGCTGCCGACCGCGCCCTTCATCCCCTTCCCGCGCAGCGAAGCCAGCAGGGCGCGCGCTGCTTCCAGGTCGTGCAGAAGATCCTGGGCATAGACGGCAAAACGGTAGCCGAGCGTGGTCGGCTCCGCCGGCTGGATATGGGTAAAGGCCATCACCGGCAGCGCGGCGCCTTGCTCGACGCGCTGGGCCAGCCCCGCCAACAGTGATTCCAGACGCGCAAGGATGAGCCGGGTAGCGGCGCGCAGCCGCAGCACGTCTACATTGTCCGTGATGTCGGCGCTGGTGGCGCCCCAGTGAATAATGCCGCCGGCCTGCGGGCACTGCTCGGCAAAGGCGCGGATCTCGGCCATCACGTCGTGGCGTGTCTCACGCTCGATAGCCTGTGAGCGCGCCAGATCCACGTCGTCAGCGTGGCGGCGCAGCTCGGCCACCTGCTCGGCCGTGACCAGCCCGGCGCGCGCTTGCGCGGCCGCCAGGGCCACCCAGACCTGCCGCATCAGGCGTCGCTTGTTGACTTCAGACCAGATTTCGCGCATGGCGCTGCTGCCATAGCGCCAGCTAAAGGGAGAGAGGTAGCTGTCGTGGTCGAACGGGGGCTGGGCCGCCATCTCAGCGAGGCACCTGGTAGTTAGGCGCCTCCTTCGTCACGGTGACGCTGTGCGGGTGGCTCTCGCGCAGGCCGGCATTGGTGATGCGCACGAAGCGGGCCTTCTCGCGCAGCTCTGCCAGACTGGCGGCGCCCACGTAGCCCATACCGGCGCGCACGCCGCCCATCATCTGGTAAATAATGTCGTTCAGCCGGCCGCGGTAGGGTACCTGCCCCTCGACGCCTTCCGGTACTAGCTTGTCGCGGTCGGCCCGGCTGCCGTCCTGGCCGGAACCGTAGCGGTCGGCGCCTTCGCCCTGCATGGCGCCGAGGCTGCCCATGCCCCGGTAAACCTTGTAGCGCTTGCCCTCGTACAGCAGGATCTCGCCGGGGCTCTCTTCCAACCCGGCCAGCATCGAGCCGAGCATGACCGCATCGGCGCCCGCGGCCAGCGCCTTGACGATGTCGCCGCTGTACTTGATGCCGCCGTCGGCGATGACCGGCACGCCGTGGCGGTGCGCCTCTCGCGCGCACTCCTGGATGGCCGTAATCTGGGGCATGCCCGCGCCGGAGATGATGCGCGTGGTGCAGATAGAGCCGGCGCCAATGCCCACCTTGATGGCGTCGGCGCCGGCCTCGACGAGCGCGCAGGCGCCTTCGGCGCTGGCGACGTTGCCGGCGATCACCGGTAGCTGTGGGTAGCGGCGCTTCGCCTCACGGACCGCATTAAGCACGCCGGCCGTATGGCCGTGGGCCGTGTCGATGGCGACCACGTCCACGCCGGCGGCGACCAGCGCCTCCAACCGGGCCAGCCCCTTCTCTCCCACGCCCATTGCCGCCGCCGCCAGCAGGCTGCCGTTCTCGTCGGCCACCTGCAGCGGGTAGTCCAGCTTCTTGACAATATCCTTGACGGTGATCAGCCCTTTCAGCCGGCCCTCGTCGTCCACCAGCGGCAGCTTCTCAATGCGATACTGGTGGAGAATCTCCCGCGCCTCGTCCAGGGTCGTGCCCACGGGCGCCGTGATCAGGCGCTCGCGCGTCATAAAGTCGCTCACCGGCTGCGCGCCGGGTGTGACAAAGCGGATGTCGCGGTTGGTGAGGATACCCACCAGCCGGTCCCCCTCGGCGGTGATCGGCACGCCGGAGATATGGTAACGGCTCATGATCGCTTCTGCCTCGGCCAGCGTTGCGTCTGGCCCCAGCGTGATGGGATTGACGATCATGCCCGCTTCCGAGCGCTTGACCTTGTCCACTTCTTCCACCTGCTCGGCGATAGAAAGGTTGCGGTGGATGACGCCCATGCCGCCCAGGCGCGCCAGGCCGATCGCCATCTCGGCCTCGGTGACTGTATCCATGGCCGCCGCGAGGACCGGAATATTCAGCCAGAGGTCGCCCGCCAGCCGCGTGCGCAGCGAGACGTCGCTGGGCAAGACCTCGGAGTAGCCGGGCGCCAGCAAAACGTCGTCAAAGGTCAGCGCGACGGTCGCAAACGGTTCGGGATTTGGTTCCATCAGACTCCCTCCAGACGGTGCATGGTCTCAGTCGCGGCGCGGCCGTGGCTTACGTACCCGGCGGCGCCGTCTCTGGCCGGAACCGGGGAAACCGGCCGGCAGACGGTCATAGAGCGCCAGCAAGACGTAGATACCGGCCAGCGCCAGAGCCAGTGCCAGGATCATGGAATAGGTTACAAAGCCATCGCCAAAGGCGGGCTGGTCTGGCCGGAACAGTTCAATCCAGGTGCGGCCGCCGCCCCACCAGATCAGGAATAGGGCAAAGAGTGTGCCCGGTTTCCAGCGGCCGCGGAAGCGATTGTTAAGCACGACCAGAAGGATAAAGCCGAGGAAGAGCCAGAGCGATTCGTAGAGAAAAGTCGGATGGAAGCGAGTCTCAGCCGGCAGGTCGCGGTAGGCGGCGAGGCGATAGGGAAGATCGATTTGAATACCCCAGGGCAGATCGGTCGGCGGGCCGTACAGCTCCTGGTTGATGAAATTGCCCCAGCGGCCAATGGCCTGGGCCAGCAGCAGGGCCGGGCCGGCGACGTCTGCATAATGCCAGAAGTTAAGACGCCGCCGCCGGATATACCAGGCGCCGACAAGGGCCGCACCGACGAAGCCGCCCAGAATGTTGGCCCCACCCTGACGGATATTAATCACGTCGAGCAGCGTCTCGTATTGCGCGCCGTTGCCGGCGATGAAATCCTGCAACACATACCAGGCGCGGGCAAAGATGTAGCCGCTGACCACCACCAGGAGCACGCCGGTATAGAAGGTGTCCTCGTCGCCGCCGCGGCGGTTAACCTCACGCGCAGCCCACCAGACGCCGAGGGCAATACCCACGGTGATGAGAATACCATACCAGTAGATAGGAAATCCGTCGCCGATGGGAATGGTAAAGGCGACCGGATCGGTCTGCAAAGAATCAAGCATAGGTCCTCTTCCACAACAGGGCGGCGCACGTGCGGGCCGCTTTAATCAATATAACCCAGGGCGCGAAGCTGCTGCAATAGGCGTTCGTCAGCCTCTAAATCGAGGGTTGCGCCGTCGGCCAGCAGCGCCTGTTGCCGACCCGCTGCGCCGGCCAGCCTCTGGATCAGTTCGGCCATCTGCGCCGCGGCTCGTGGCTGCTCGGCCAGGCGGCAGTGCAGCTCGGCCGGATCGTCGTCCAGATGGAATAGCTCGTCGGGCTCGCCGTCAACCGTAATCAGCTTCTCGTCGCCGCGTACCAGCGAGCGCCGCAGCGAGAGACAGCGATAACGCTCCAGAAGCTCCGGCTGGCGGCGCTGAATGGCGCGCACGAAGTTGAGCGGCGGGTAGACCTCGCTGAAGGCGCGGCCATGTTCGGGATCGCGGCCGTTGAGCGTCTCCAGCAGTGTCAGGCGGCGGACGTCGGCCAGGTTCAGGTTAGCCAGGCTCTCCGGCAGCCGGCCGGCCGCCTCGACCATTGTGTGGAACACGCGCCGCGTGCTCACGGGCGTGCGCTCGCGTCTTCCGGCCTGGATACGGCGCGGCCAGTGGAGCAGCAGGGGCACGTGCAGCAGCTCCTGGTAGGCGACGAAGGCATGACCCATGTAGCCGTGCTCGCCAAAACCGTCGCCGTGGTCGCCGGCAATGACCGTGAGCGTGTTGTCCTGCCCGCTGCGCCGGCGTAGCTGGGCAAAGAGCGATCCCAGATAGTCGTCCTGGTAGGCGACTTCGGCATCATACATATCGTTCAGCACCCGCGATTCCAGCTCGGACAGCGGCTCGGCCAGCGGAGCCTGCCAGCGATAGGCTTCGCGGTTCCAGTTACGCATGACCGAGCGCGCCTCCCGGCTGCCGCGGAAGTAAGGCGCAACCCGGTCGATATAGGGCTGCGGCGGCGAAAACGGCAGGTGCGTTTCCATCAGGTTGACGAAGAGGAAGAGCGGTTGCCGGGGCCCGCGCCGCTCGCGCTGCTCCAGGAAAGTTACCACGTCGCGCACCGATCGCTCGTTCTGCCCTTTGAAGTTGGCAAAGCGCGACCAGAGGGGGGTCAACCAGGCGTTGAGCGAGAGGCGGAAGGCGAGATCAGAGCGGCCAAAGAAGTTCTGGATCGGATAGGAGATGCGGCGCAGAAACTGGGTGTAGCTTTCCAGTAGCTTGTTGAGCGGCCAGGGCAGTGGCGTCGAGCTTTCCGGCACGCTTGGGAACGCGCCGCCGTAGTTATAAAAGCGGTCGAAGCCGCGTTTAAAGCCGTTGTTGAGGATGCCCACCAGCGGGTTGTTGCAGAAGGCAACCGTCTCATAACCGGCGCTGCGCAGCAGCTCGGCGAGGTGAGGAAGGTCGGCCGGCAATGCCCGGTTCGACTGCACCACCTGGTGCGCCGTCGGGTAGCGGCCGGTGAACATCGAAGCATGGCTGGGTATCGTCCACTGCGCCGGGGAAATCGCCTGTTCAAAAAGCGATCCTTCCGCCGCCCACTGGTCCAGGTTAGGAGTGACGGCCGGCTCGTGGCCATAACAGCCCAGCCGGTCGGCTCGTTGCGTGTCCAGTACGAGAAAGATAATGTCAGGTCGGTCCATAAATACGCATCGTCAAGTCAGCCTGCCCGCCACTCAGGCGTGAGTAATTGTTTCATTGGGTCAAGAGTCAGCGAAGCTCAAACCATTGCACCAGCCCCTGCAGCAGGGCTTCCTGGGCCGGCGCCGGCAGAGCGTCGAAGGGTATGGCCAGCAAAAAGAGCAGCCCATCATTGTCGGGGTTGTCGACGGCCACGGCAACCGGCTCGCCCGTTTCCTCGCTCTGCGGCCCACGCAGCAGGACGGCAGTCAGCGCCTCTTCCTCGGCGACGTTCAGGCCGCTGAGCAGCGCCGCGTCCACCGCCTGTTCCAGGGCAATGGTCTCGCCGGCCGCCAGGCCTGGCAAAAACGGGATGTCTGTGCTGGCTACTTCCAGGTCAGCTACCTGCGCCAGCTCCAGACCGGGCGACTCCAGGAAGGGCGGCGTGGCGCCCGTAATCAGCAGCCGGCCGCCGGTGGCGAAATAGACGGTCAGCAGAAAGCTGTCGTCCTCAAATTGGTCGCCAGAACGGTAATCCCCTGAGGCCCAGATGACCAGGTCATAGCCAGCCAGAGTCTGCTCGTCAAGCGGACCGTCGGCGGTCGCCGACCAGGTGTGGACGGTCCATTCGCCGCCCAGCTCTTCCAGCAGGGCGGCAATCGCCGCGGCGCCCGTCTCGCCTGCCCCCTGCGGCGTCCCGTCGTCGTCACTATAGACAAGGATGGAGGCGGCGACGCTTTCCACCGGCGGCGGTTCGCTCGCCTGCTCGCCTTCCAGGCGCAGCGTGTAGTCGCCGCCGTTGCCGAAGAAAGCGCGAACGACGATGGTGTAGGTCTCGTCGCCGGGCACAAAGAGGTCGTCCAGCGTTTCCGGCTCGCCAGTCAGGCCGGCATCCACTCCCTCAACCAGCTCATAGTCAGCATCGTAAACCTGGAGCACACCGTCGATTTCTTCGTCTGTCTCCAGGGTCAGGCTGACGATTGCCGGGCCGCCGTTGAACATCCAGGCCTGGGCTTCGTTGGCAGCCAGCGTGCCCTCGCGCGACTGGCCCAGGTTGATGACGCCCATGAGGCGGGCGTCAATGGCCGAGATATATTCCCCGGTCTGCCCGCTGCCGCTATCGGGGGCGCCGCGCGTGGGCGCAGGGCCAGCTACGCCGCGCAGATCCAGCTCGGCTTCGACTGGCTCGTCGGTCACGTAGCTGGGGCAGAGAGCCAGAGTCGCCTGTACCAGGCAATCGTCCAGCGCACCGGCCCGCCCGCCGGAGACGGCCTCCAGCAGCCGGTCAACGCCATTCGCCAGGCCCTCGCCGCTGGCGGCCAGCAGCATCAGGATATCCTCGTCTCCTTCCTCGGCCAGGGCAAGCAGGATGGTGCCGGCCATCTCGACGTTGCCCAGTCCGGTCTGCAGCTCACGCAGCGGTGCGGCTGACTCTTCGTCGTCTTCGTCGTTATCCTCATCGCCAACGTCAAGCGGCGGGTCGATGACCAGCGTTACCTCCGCATCGGCCAGCAGCGCCGCCAGCTCGCCCGCCTGGCTATAGAGGCCGAGGTAGAGTGTGTCGCGCCCGTCCTCCATCGCCTCGCCCGGCTGCAGCTCACGGCCGGCGGCGGCAAATTCCGCCTGTAGCTGGCCCACGCTCGTGTAGGCGCGCGCGCCCAGCGCCGGTCCGCCCAGGTAGACGAGGCTCACCGGATCGTCGTAGAAGTAGGGAAAGTCGGCCAGCTCGTGAGTCCGCGCCGCGCCCACGAGGAAATCGGCCATCTGGGCGATAAAGCGGGCGTTGTCGTAGACGCGGTTGTAAGGGTCGGTAAGGAAAGTGATGTCGCCGAGCGCCAGCACGCGCCCGTCGCCGCCGAGCGCCGCCAGCGCCAGGTCGCCGGCCTGCTGCGTCTGCGAGGACCAGGTATTCGCGCCGGCCTGCAGCAGCGGCCGTGCGTCTGCGCCGGCCTCCAGCGAATGGCTGCCGTAGAAGACGACTGTCTCCAGCCCCTCCGTCAGGGAATGCTCGGCGAAGCCGGCGCCATCGAGGAGGATGTTGCGGTAGTTGCCTTCTGTCTCGCCCGGAGTCGTGTTGTAGAGGTAGTCGCCGCGGTAAATGATGCCGAACTCGTTCGCCAGATCATTGAGCGGCAAATCGTCGCTATTGATGTTGAGCGCCAGGCCAAAGCCAGTTTCGGTGATGCCGGCTTCAAAACGCGTCGGGTCGCCGACCAGGAGCAGATGTCCGCCGCGCTCAACGTAGGTAGCGACGGCGCGGATCTCGGCGCGGCTAAAATGTTCTAGCGGTGTGATGACCACAAATGCGCTGGCGGGCCGTAACGCCGTTTCCAGGTCGCCGCTGCCGCGATAGGGCAGCAAATTATAGCCGCGCGCGGCCAGCCGAGCGTCGAGATAGGCCAGCTCCGACGTGGTGAAGGCGTTGCCGTGCGCCTGATCCAGCAGCACGAAGCCGCTGCCGGCCTCGGGCTGGTCGTCAAAATCGGCGGCGCCGGGCGTGGCGACGGCGACGATGTTCGTCGGATCGAAGTCGGGCGGGCTGGCGGCAGCCGGACCGGGCAGTCCGTAGTAGCGTAGGTAGCGGTAGGCCGCCGGACCCAGCAAGCATAGCAGGACAACGGCGAGAAGGAGCAAAAGGCGGCGCATCGATGGTTATCCCTTTATTGCGCCGGCGCCACGTAGCGGAAATAGTGGCCCGGCGCGGCGCCTGTCGGCGGCGCCCAGAGGCGGCTCACATCCAGCGGCGCCGGGGTGAACTGCACGGACGCCTCTTCCTGGCTATCCTCGGATGGCAAAGCGAGCGGCGCCAGCTCAACCGTCTCGTAGTCGGCCAGGCCGGCCAGCTCGGCCGCCCGCGCAATGGCCTCTTCCGTGGAGAGAATGCCGTCGATGAGACCCATCTCCAGCGCCTGCAGACCGTCGTAGATTTCGCCTCGTGCCAGCACGTCCAGGCTCACCGTCAGGGCTTCACCGCGCCCGGCGCGCACGGCCTCCAGAAAGGCATACTTGGCGCGCTCGGCCTGGCGGATGGCTGTATCCTGCGTGCCGCCGAACGCCTTAAACGGCCCGGTGGTCAACAGCTCGTCGTCGATGTAGATAGGGCCGGGCAGCAGGCCGATGACGCCGATGCTGCCCACATAGGAGGTGGGCTTGGCGTAGATCTCATTCGCGCCGGCGGCGACGTAGTAAGCGCCGCTGGCAGCGAGCATATCCACGGTGGCGACGACGGGAAAGGTGCGGCGCGCGTGCAGGACGTTCAGGAATAGCTCTTCACTGAAGGTAGCCGCCCCGCCGGGACTGTTAAGGATGACGACGACAGCTTTGACATCGCCGGCCTCACGCGCATAGGTCATCTGCCGGGCGAAGGCGAAAGCGGTGACGTCGTTGATATCGTAGCTCAGCCGGATAACGCCTACTTTGGGGGCGGGCACGAGGCGGGGGGCCAGATAGAGGCCGGCGGCAGCCGGGATGGCGAGGATAATGACCAGCAGCAGTATCAAACGTAGCGGGGACGTTTGCGGGCTCTCATCCATTCACACTTCCTTGACCTACCGGCGGTTGGCTGCGCTTCTCTCAGCATGGCGCCCAAGCATAGCATGGAGGCAGGTCCATCGCAACCAGGGCGGAGTGCCCGGAGCAGCCTATCATGGTATAATCAGCCCTTCGGCAACAATGGAAAAGGCGGCCGTTAGCGCGCATGTACCTCGACCAATTATCGATTACGAACTTCCGAAACTACCGCCGCCTCGAGCTAAGCCTACCCCCTGGCCCCACCCTGCTGTACGGAGCCAACGCCCAGGGCAAAACCAATCTGCTTGAGGCCATCTATTACCTGGCGACGACGCGCTCTCACCACGCGGAGCAGGATAGCCAGCTCCTCAACTGGGATCAGGATGCGGGTCATGGCCCGCTGCTCGTCGGCCGGCTGGTGGGCCACGTCCGGCGTGATGACGGCGAGCGACTGCTGGAGATGCGGCTGATTCAGGAGCAGCAGGGCGAGCAGGCCAGCTTCCGCCGCGAAGTGCTGGTCAACCGGCGTAAAGTGCGCCTCATGGACCTGCTGGGCAACCTGCGGGTGGTGTTGTTTCTGCCGCAGGATGTGCAGATGGTCAGCGGCTCGCCGGCCGAGCGCCGCCGCTACATGGACATCACCCTCTGCCAGACCGACCCAGAATATTGCCGCAGCCTCTCTCGTTACAATAAGCTGCTGGAGCAGCGCAATACGGTCTTGCGGCGCATTGCCGAAGAAGGGCGTGGTCACGACCTGCTGCCGATCTACACCGAGAAGCTGGCAGAGCTGGGCGGCTATCTGTTCGCCCGCCGCGCCTCGTTTCTGGCGGCGCTGGCGCGGGAAGCGCGCAATATCCATTACGAGGCGCTGACCGAAGGGCTGGAGACACTTCGACTGCGCTACCTGCCACGGCTCTATAACAGCCAGTACGTCAACGGCGGCAACGAAATCGCCGCTCAGGAAGAGTGGGCGAGCTGGCTAGAGACGGCCGATACCGCGGCGGCTGTCGCTCGCTTCGGCGAGGCGCTGGAAGCGGCGCGCAGCCACGATATCGCCCGGGGACGAACCACCGTCGGCCCGCAGCGCGACGATTGGACCTTCCTGGTCAATGGGCGCGAACTGAGCAGTTATGGCTCGCGCGGGCAGCAGCGCACGGCCGTGCTGGCGCTGAAGATGGCCGAAAGCAACTGGATGCGGGCGGAAACGGGCGACACGCCAGTGCTCCTGCTCGACGAAGTGGTGGCCGAGCTGGACGAGCGGCGCCGCGCGCTCATTCTGGCCTACGTAAGCGAAGGAAGCCAGGCGCTGCTCACGGCGACCGACCCTGGTATGTTCACCCCGACGTTCCTCAAAGACGCGCACGCCCTGCTGGTCAGCGGCGGGCAGGTTGAGGCCGGGACCTCTGTCTCCGATATGCCGTAGGCAAGCAAGCAATGGCCGATCCTACCCAGGTGAATGGCGCCACAATTCTGCTCATCGACGACAGCGCCGAGAACCGGCTGCTGCTTAGCTCGCAGCTGGGCATGCAGGGCTACCGGCTGCTGCAGGCAGAGGACGGCGCCGAGGGCATTGCCACAGCCCAGCGGGAACAGCCAGACCTGATCCTGCTCGACGTGATGATGCCCGGCATGAATGGCTTTGAGGTGTGCCAGCAGCTCAAGGCCGACGAGGCGACGCGCGGCATCCCCATCGTCATGGTCACCGCCCTGCGCGAGGTGCAATACCGCATCAAAGGGATCGAGGCCGGGGCCGACGAGTTCCTCTCCCGGCCGCACCACCGCGAAGAGATGCTGCTGCGCGTCAAGGCCCTGCTGCAGCTCAAGCGGGCGCGTGAGACGGTCGAAGAGGAGCGCAACCGCCTGCAGCTTCTCTATGAAATCAGCCGGGCCATCACCGCGCAGCTCAACCTGGAACAGATGATGAGCAATATCCTCGCCCAGACGCAACGGGCGGTCGGGGCGACGAAAGGCAGCGTTATACTTCTGGACGACGCTGGCCAGGTCATGCAGCGCGTGCTTGTGCGCGAGGGAGAAGCGCCGCAGGTGGCGGACCATGTGAGCAGGGGCGTGATGAGCCACGGCCTCGCCGGCTGGATTTTGCGTCATAACAGCGGGGTGATCATCGCCAATGCCCGCGAAGATGCGCGCTGGCTGACACAGCCGGACGACTTCGATCCGCCGGGCTCAGTCATCGGCGTGCCGCTTTCGCGCACCGACCGCATAGTCGGCGTACTGTTCCTGATGCACCCGCAGGTCAGCTACTTCACCGCCGAGCATCTGGCGCTACTGGAGACAATCGGCGCCCAGATCAGCGCCTCGATTGAGAATGCCTTTCTCTTTAACGAGATCAGCGAGGAACGGCGCAAGCTGGGCGCCATCCTGGCGCAGTCAAGTGATGCCATTATCACTACCGATGGCGAGTGGCGCGTATCACTCATTAACCGGGCGGCGGAAAGCGTCTTTGAGCTGTCTGGGCGCGAGTTGATCGGCCGCTCGCTGCGGCAGGTGAGCGAGCTAGCGCCCCTTGTGCCGTTGTTCGCCCGCGCCGACCGGCGGCCGGCTTCGCAGGAGCTGTCGTTGCCGCCGCGCGTCCTCTACGCACGTGTCAGCCCTATTCAGGAAGTGGGCTACGTCGCCGTCTTGCAGGATATCACCGAGCTGAAGCGGGCCGAAGAGCTGCGGCTGCAGCAGGAGAGGCGGCAGCGCGACCTGGTGAAAGAGACCTTTTCCCGCTATATGGGCCCGCGTCTGGTGGAACACGTGCTGTCTAACGAGCCGGGTCTGCTCACGCGGCGTGAGCGCCGGGAGGCGGTTGTGCTCTTTGCCGACCTGCGCGATTTCACGCGCATGATCGTCAACGTGGAGCCGAACACGGCCATTCCCATGCTCAACGAGTTCTTTACCAATATGACGGACATCGTCCATGAGTTCGACGGCACGGTCTTCGATCTGACGGGCGATGAGGTGATGGTGGGCTTTAACGTCCCCTTCGACCAGCAGGACGCGCACTATCGCGCTTTGCTCACCGCCATCACCATGCAGCGGCGCTTCGACGAGCTGCAGCGGCGCTGGTTCGAGCAATTTGGCATGACCTTGGGGCTGGGCATCGGCATTGATCAGGGCAGCGTCGTCGTCGGCAACGTCGGCTCAGAAACGCGGATGACCTTCCGCCTCGTCGGCGAAGCGGTGAACATTGCCCATCGCCTGGTTGACCTTGCCGACGACGGCCAGATCGTCATCACGGAGTCGATTTACGAAGCGGTTAGAGAAGATGTGCCGCGGCTGCTGGAAGTAATCCCTTTCAAGCCGGTTGGGCCCATCCCGCTCAAGGGCAAATCCCGACCACAGAAGCTCTATCTGACCACTTTTAAGCGCACCCACGTGCCCGCAGCAGAAGCAGACTGACGCTCCCGGCAGAGGCGCTGCCCTTAGCCCTGTCAGCTGGCGCTCAGCTGAGTGGCTTCTTGGCCGGCCGGCCGGGAGTGCGCGGATAGGCGGCGGGCGTGCCGGCAACCTTGGGGATAACTACCAGGTAGTGCGTCTCGTCCCGGCCGGGAAGATGGAGCGGGTGCAGCTCCGGCTCGCCGCCGCCGAGGAGGCGGATGGCCCGTCGCGCCTGCTCGACCTCGCCGGGAGCGCCCTCGCCCTTTTGCGCCAGCGCATGGCCGCCCCTGCGGCAGAGCGGCAGCAGGTACTCGACCAGGACCGGCAGCGTCGCGACCGCGCGCGCCACCGCCCAATCGTACTGGCCGCGATGGCCGGGCTGCTGCCCGATCGTCTCGGCGCGATCGGCAATAATGGTCACGTCCGCCAGTTCCAGCGCGGCGACGACCGCTTCTAGAAAGCGAGCCTTCTTCTGCACGCTCTCCAGCAGCGTGAGGCGCAGACGCGGGTAGAGTATCTTAAGCGGCAGGCCGGGGAAGCCGGCGCCGGCGCCGACATCGACCAGCCGCAGATTGTTCAGGTCGCCGGTGACCGTGGCGACCGTCAGGGAGTCGAGGAAGTGGCGCAGCTCAATCTCGGTCGCCGAGCGGATAGCCGTCAAGTTGAGGCGTTCGTTCCATTCCTGGAGCAGTCGGAGATAATGGCTGAACTGCGCGAGCTGCGCCTCGTTCAGGTCAATCTGAAATGAGGCGGCATATTGCGCCAGGTTGTCCATAGCTATTGCTCGCGTTCCAGCCGCTTAACCACGGCGTCGAGCCGATAGGTGTCAAACTGCTCGCCGCCGAAGTGGGCTGGCGCAAATTGCAGCCAGGGTTGCACCAGCCGGTATTCGCCCTGGACAAAGAGCGGCGCCACCGGCTGGATGCCCGAATCGCTAAAGAAGAGGCGCTCCGCGTCGCGGTAGAGGGCCAGGCGCTCCTCAGGATTTTCGGAGGAGGCGGCCTGGACGACGAGCGTGTCGGCCTCGCTGCAGGGGCGGTTCTGGCGATTCTCGCTCAGCGAGCAGTGCAGCACCTCGCCCAGCCAGTTGTGCGCGTCGGGGAAATACGAGGCCCAGGCCAGGTCCCAGATGTCAGGCCGGGCGCTGCCCGCGGCTGGATTGGTGTTCGCCAGCAGCTCGCCGAAATGCACCTGCTCGATGATGATCGACTCCTCCGGGCAGCCTAGCTCGCGGTTCCACATGCCGCGCACCACCTCGGCGTGAAAGAGCGCCAGGTCGGTTGAACCGACCATATAGCGAATTTCCGGCAGGAAGGCGCAGCTGCGCAAGCCGCTCTGGTCCAGCTCCAGCCGGGCGCGGTCGAGGTTGTAGCCGGTGCCGATGCTCTCCACCGGCGGCGCGCCAAAGACGCCCGGGGGGGTGAAGTGGCGCAGCGGCACGCCGCGCCCCCCGTAAACTTCGTCGATGAGCATCTGCCGGTCTATCGCCGCGCTAAAGGCGCGCCGCAGACTGGGGTCAGAAAAGACGGGACTATCGAAATTGAAGGCGAGGTAAAAGACGGCCTGGTTGCTGACCAGCATCAGGCGCGGCCAGAGCCGCGCGTCCTGCAACAGCGTCTCCCGGTCGACGATCGGGAGCGGGCTCACGTCCAACCCTTTTTCCTGCCACAGCTCGTAAGCCTCGCTTTCGCTCAGCCAGTGGATGTGGACGACGTCGACGCTGCCGGAGAAGGGAAGCGGCCAGAACGGGTTGCGGCGCAGCACGAAGCGTGTGTCAGCGCTCGTGTCGGTGCCGATGGTAAACGGCCCGTTGGTGACGATATTTGCCAGATCGGTCCACAGGTCGCTGCTTTCCGCAAAGGGCGTCACCAGCTCGCGCGGGACCGGCCTGGTCATGGTCATGCTCATGATGACGGGCAGGTAGCTAGCCGGCGCTGTCAGGCGAACGACGACCGTCCAATCGTCGGGCGCCTCCACACCGATGATGGCCGGCTCGACCTCGGCGCTGGGCGCCGCAACCTGCAGCGCTTCACAGCCCTCGATAATGAAAAGCACCAGGACGCCAGGCACGCGCGTGGCCGGGTCACAGGCGCGCTGCAGGCCAAAGACGACATCGTCGGCGATAACCGGCCGGTATATTTCCGGGGGCGTCGGCGCGCTGAAGGCGCGCCGGCCAACCTGAAAGCCAGGCTTAACCCAGTAGATGTCCCGGCGCAGATGAAAAGTCCAGGTGAGGCCATCGGGGCTGACTTCCCAGCGCTCAGCCAGCATTGGCTCCGCTTCGCTGGAAGAATGACGGAAGCGCGTGAGGCCGATAAAGAGATTTTCTACGAGGTCAATCTCATTCTGGCTGCGCGCGAGCTGTGGGTCAGGATTGCCCGCCGTGCCGGTGCGCCCGATATCCAGGACCGCCTCGGCCGCCTCGGCAGCGGTGGCCGTGGGCGGCACACTGCTCACGCCGCGGATGACGCGGGTGACGGTAATCTCTTCGCCGGAGACGCGAATGACCTTGGCTCCCTGGATGACGTCGAGCTGCGCCGGACGGCAGCCAGATATGCCGGCCGCGCTCAACAGCAGCAAGGCGATGGCGGCCAACCAGGGGCGGATGCGGT
Organism: uncultured Ardenticatenaceae bacterium; assembly: GCA_964579295.1. Lineage (GTDB taxonomy): Bacteria > Chloroflexota > Anaerolineae > Promineifilales > Promineifilaceae > JAAYYY01. The sequence goes on along the minus strand of CAZOGK010000021.1, from coordinate 24,105 downwards.
TCATGGTGTGGTTCGTTCCTTCTTGCATTGCAGCAAATCATCGTAGCCTATGCACGGGCCGGCGACAAGAAAGAGTAAACTGGCGCTTAGGACGGGACAATATGACCAGTGACAAAGCGGTCCGAGAACTTAGAATACAGGTATTGGGGATGAAAGAAGTCAGCAGCTCTCGGGCAGAACGTGTTCTTGTGGTCGACGATTCGCGGCAGATCCGCGATTTTCTGGCCGACTATATCCTCGCGCCGCGTGGCTATGACATCGTCATGGCGGAAGACGGCGTCGAGGGCTTGCGCCTCGCCTTCGACACCCATCCCGACCTGATGATCGTGGACGTGCAGATGCCGACTATGGATGGACTGGAGCTGCTGCGCCGGCTGCGATTACGCCGCCTGAATGTACCGGCCATCCTTATTACGGCCCACGGCTCCGAGCAGGTGGCCGTCGACGCGCTGCGGCTGGGCGTGCGCGACTATGTTCTGAAACCGTTTGACGTGCGCCAGATGGAAGAGGCCATCGACCGTGCGCTGCGTGAAAGCCGGCTGGCAGAGAGCCACGACGCCCTGGCACAGCGCCTGGAGCAGCAGGAGCACACCTTGCGCCAGCTTGCGCACCAGATCAACGCGCTCGCTAGTTTTAGCCGTTTTGTGGCGGCGAACCGGGATACGGACGCCATCGGCCAGCGGGCAGTCGAGGCCGCGGCGTACATCGCCAGCGCTGAGCTGAGCGCGCTCTTTGTGCTCGATGCGGCGCGCGGCGAGGTAGCCCTGCGCGCCAGCTACAACAGCGGCGAGGAGCCGGCGCCTGTGTCGCTGCAATCGAGCGCCGTCGCCCACGTCTTCCATACACGACAGACGACGGTTCTCGACGCCAGCGCGGCGCGGCGGGCGCTGCCAGGCGGCCCGGCGCTGCAAAACCTGGCTTACGTGCCCCTGGTGGCCGGCGGCGCGGCTCTGGGCGTGCTCAGCGTCGCCAGCCGTCTGAGCCGCAGAGCCATTTCGCAGCGCGACCGCCGGTTGTTAGTCATTCTCGCCAGCCTGACGGCGCAGGCGCTGCAAAGCAGTGGACTGCGGTCGCCAAACGGGGCGCTTCTGCCGGAGAAGCAAAAGAGCGCGCCGTAGCGGCGCGCTCTTTCAGGCAACTACCTGTCAGAAGGCGGCGTTTCCGCGCTAGGCGGAGAGCGGCGTCCGCAGCACCATCCTCACTTTACCCTGAACCTGAACCTCGGAGGCGTGCAGGACAATGGGTTCCATGGTCGGATTCGCCGGCACCAGCCGCACCCGATCGCCTTCGCGGTGGAAATACTTGAGCGTCTGTTCTTGCCGTTCAGGAAGCCAGGCGGCCACCATCTCGCCATCGCGGGCTTCATGGGCCGGCTCCAGGATAACAATGTCGTTGTCGGAGACCATGGCATCGATCATCGAATTACCGCGCACCCGCAGGGCAAATAGCTGTTCGCTGCGCCGCGGCAGCATGCTGGCGTCGATGACGACGTTATCGTCGGCGTCAAATGTGGCGAAGGATTCAACCGGCTCGCCGGCGACGATATAGCCCATCAGCGGCACCGCCCGCAGCTCCTCTTTCGGGGCCGCCACCCGCTCGTAGAGCGCCTGCGCCCGCTCGGTGAGCCGCAGCCCACGTGCCACCTCTTTTTCCCGCTCCAGATAACCCTGCTCCTTGAGCTTGTTGAGGTTATAGCTGACGACGGAGGTGGAGCTGATGTTGGCGGCCTCACCGATCTCACGAATCGTCGGCGGCCGTCCTTCCTGCTGGATGTTCTGCCAGATATAGTCGAGGATTTCCTTCTGCCGGTCGGAAACGGACCCCTTCTTAGCCATGACTTTTCTCCTTATTGACGGCGCTGCCTGCTGCAAAATTCCTGCTGAAAATCGCTCATATGTTCGACAATATGATAGACGAACTTTTGTTCGTTGTCAAGCGGAAATTGGGATAATTGTTGGGATAACGGCGCTATTCTTGGGAAATAGCCTGGGAAAAGGAAGGCCGTCGTTGGCGCGCTTCCTGCCAGAGGATAAGATGGGCCAGAGACAATGCATCGGGAGGAAGGCATGGACTTCGCACGCTATTCTTTTGCATCGCGTCGCTCCAACGTGATAGCCCGGCACGGCCTGGTCGCGACGAGCCAGCCGCTGGCCGGCCAGGCGGGGCTGGCTGTGCTGCAGGCGGGCGGCAACGCCGTCGACGCGGCCATCGCCACGGTGGCCACCCTCTGTGTCGTCGAGCCTACCTCCACGGGCATCGGCGGCGATGCGTTTGCCCTCATCTGGTGGGCGGACGAGCAGAAGCTTTACGGCCTCAACGCGAGCGGTCCCGCGCCGGCGGCACTGAGCGGCGACTGGCTGCGCGCCCAGGGCTATGAGACGATGCCGGCGACGGGCCCGCTGCCGGTGACTGTGCCCGGCAGCCTGCGTGGCTGGCAAGAGGCGCTGGCACGCTTTGGCACCATGCCGCTCAGCCGCCTGCTGCAGCAGCCCATTGCCTATGCCCGCCACGGCTTTCCGGTGAGCGAGACAATTGCCCGCAACTGGGCGCGCTCGACGGAGAAGATGAGCCAGCAGCCGGATTCGCGCCGGGTCTGGCTACCGGGCGGGCGCGCGCCGCAGGTGGGCCAGCTATTCAGCAACCCGGAGTTTGCCGTGACGCTGGAGACCATCGCCGCGGAAAGCGTCGCTGCCTTCTACGAGGGGGAAATCGGCCGCCAGATAGCCGCTACCGTCCAGGAAGCGGGCGGGTTCCTGACCCAGGAAGACCTGGCGACGTATGCGGCGGAGTGGGTCGAGCCGCTGGCCCTGCCCTATCGCCGCGGCTTTGTCTTTCACGAAATACCCCCTAATGGACAGGGCTTGGCCGCGCTGCTGGCGCTGAATATCGCGGGCGGCTTTGACATACCGGCGCTGCCTTACCAGTCCACCAATCGCGTCCACCTGCTGCTGGAGGCGATGAAGCTGGCCTTTGCCGATGCGGCCGCCTACATTGGCGACCCGCGGCAGGTGGATATTCCCACCGACTTGCTCCTCGGCGAGCAGTACACGACGCAGCGGCGCGCGCTGATCCGCGAGGGGAGAGCGCTCGATCCGCTGCCGGGCAAGCCGCAGCGCGGCGATACGGTCTATCTGACTGTCGCCGACGAGGCCGGCAATATGGTTAGCTGGATTCAAAGCCTGTACATGGGCTTTGGCAGCGGGCTGACGGCGGGGACGACGGGCGTCCAGTTACAGAACCGCGGCGCGAGCTTCACCCTGGAGCCGGGCCACCCCAACGAGGCCGCCCCCGGGCGCCGCCCGTACAACACGATTATCCCCGGGTTCATCAGTTATAATGGCCGGCCTTGGGCCAGCTTTGGCGTGATGGGCGGCTTTATGCAGCCGCAGGGCCATCTCCAGGTGGGCTCGAACCTTATCGACTATGGCATGAGTCCCCAGGCTGCCCTGGACGCGCCGCGCTTCCAGTGGATCGCCGGCAGGGAGGTGGCGCTGGAGGAGGGGTTTGACGAGGCTGTCCGCGCCGGGCTGGCCGGCCGCAGTCACGCGCTGCAGCAGGGTGGCTATTTTGGCGGCGGGCAGGTCATCGTGCGCGATCTGGAGAGCGGCGTGCTGATAGGCGGCAGCGAGCCGCGCAACGACGGCGCGGCCGCCGGCTGGTAGCAGCGGCCCGGCGCGATCCAAGCTTTCTCTTATCCAGGGCGCTGGCAGCCAGGGCCCGCGGCTGCTATAATTGGCCCTTCGGATGGGTGGCAGAGTGGACTATTGCGCGCGCCTGGAGAGCGCGTGGGGCGCAAGCCCTCGTGGGTTCGAATCCCACCCCATCCGCTGCTGAGCGTGACCGGCGTCGCGCTCTTTTTTGCCCCATCTCCTCGGCCTGGCTAAAATCGCCGCGACCGGGCGGCTCCTCGGGATTGCAAACCCTGTGGTTAGCGCTCCGAGGGCGACCCGGCGCTGAAGATGGACATTTCCCAGGTGCTTGCCCTTGTCCCCCTGGTAGCGGCGGTAGCCTACGCCGCGCTGCTGCTCTACTTGCTTGGGTGGAGCGCCAGCCCCAGCCGGCGCCTGCGCGCCTTCAGCAGCTTCCTGGCGGCCTCTGGCCTCTGGGCGCTTGCTCTCTACTTCTACCCCACCGCACCGCAGCTAAATCTTCCGGTCAAGCTGCTGGCGGCCGGCACGCTTTTGCTGGCGTTGGCTTCCAGCAGCTACCTCGATTGGTCACGCCGGTATGGATCGGCGCTGGCGGCCGCCGCTGCGCTGGCTATCGCCGTTTTCCTTGACCTGACGCCGGGAATGGAGATTAATTTGCCGTTGGCGCTGGCTTCGTTCATGCCGAGCGCCGGCGGCTGGCTGGCGCTGACGCTGTGGCTCACCCTCAGTCTGGTCATTCCGGTGCGCACCTGGCTCGACTATCGCCAGACCTACTTTCCCTGGCACGCCAACCGGCTGCTGCACTGGATTACGTTTACCACCGCTGCCGTCGTCGGCGAGGCGCTGGTCTTTGCGCCGCAGCCCTGGCTGCAGACGGCGGGCCATCTGTTGCGTTTTCTGGCGACCTTCAGCCTGGTGCGGGCCGTCACCAGCCACCGCCTCTTTGACATCCGCGCCCGGCTGCGGCAGGCGCTGGCTTTCGTGGCCAGCCTGTTGGCGTCGGCCCTGCCCGCCGCGCTTGTTCTCTTCCTCACTCTCTCTGTGAGCAGGCGGCTGGCGCTGCCGCCGGCGTGGACCACCCTCATCCTGCTGGGCATTGTCGTCGCGGGCTTTGCTGTCTACCAGCCGTTTCGCCGCCTGCTGGATCGCTTCATCTACCGCTATTTCTTCGGCCGCGAGCTGCAGACGAGTCAGATCGTGCGTCGTTATTCACAGGCAATTGGCCGGACGCTGGATGTAGACCAGCTTTCGATGGTGATTATCGGCACGATCAGCGAGCTGCTGGAGACGACGCGCGGCGCCCTGCTGCTCGTCAGCGAGCAGGATGGCTGCTACACCATCGAGCCCGTGCCGGCTATGGGAGCGGTGCCCCGCCAGAACCAGCAGCTACCGGCCGACAGCCCGCTGCTGCAGCCGCTGGCGCACGGCCGGCTCCCGCTGCTGCAATATGACATTGACTTCAACCCGCACTATAGCGACATTTCCAGCGAGGAGCGCCGCTGGCTGGAAGAAATGGCGATGGACGTATACGTTCCGGTGCATAGTGAAGACCGGCTCACCGGCCTGATCGCGCTCGGGCCCAAGAGTTCCGGCCTGCCTTATCGCGCCGACGAGCTGGAGCTGGTGCAGCTCCTGGCCGACCAGACGGTCATCGCCCTGAAGAACGCCCGGCTGTTCAGCGAGCTGAACCAGCAGCACGACCGCATCCGTTATCTGAATACGGACCTGCGCCGGCAAAATGACCGGCTGGAGATTCTCGACAAGGTGAAGTCTGACTTCATCACCATCGCCTCGCATGAGCTGCGGACGCCGCTGACTCAGGTCAAAGGCTATGCCGACATCCTGCAGGCGATGAACGAGGAATCGGACCTGACGCGCGAGCAGACACGGGAGATTGCCGGACACATCATTCGCGCCTCCACGCGCCTCGAATCGCTGATCGCTGCTATGCTCGATGCCAGCCAGCTAGAGGTCAGCGGCCTGCACCTGGTGCTCATGCCGCTGCGGCTGGAAGCGGTGATTAAGGCCGTCGTCGATAGCTTTGCCGACGCGCTACAGCAGCGGCGCATCCTGCTGGAGACAGAGGGAATCGATGCGCTGCCTTCGCTCAGGGGCGACTACCGGCGCCTGTCGCAGGCGTTCAGCAATCTGATCGGCAACGCCATCAAGTACACGCCGGACCACGGCACCATCACCATCGAGGGCGTGGTCGTGGCGGGCGAGGACGGCAGCGACTACTTAGAGCTGGTCATTGCCGATACCGGTATCGGCATCGACCGCCAGTATCAGCAGCTGATCTTCGAGAAGTTTTTCCGCATCGGCGACCCCGAGCTGCATTCGTCGGGCACCACCAAGTTCAAGGGCGCCGGGCCTGGGCTAGGCCTGCATATCGCCAAAGGCGTGATCGAGGCGCACGGCGGCAGCATCTGGGTGGAGTCGGAAGGGGAAGACGAAGAGCGGCTGCCGGGCAGCCGCTTCCACGTCATCCTGCCGCTGGCCCCGCCCTGGGACGAAGCGGAAGAAAGTCCGCGGCGGGCGCCTGCCACCGAACAGGCGCCCTGGCTCATCCGCTAGGCGACAGCTTCGGGCGCTTCGGCGATCGTTTCCCCATGGCGGAAGGCGATGCCAGCATCGCCGGCGTCGACGACGATCACATCGCCGTCACGGAACTGCCCTTCGAGAATCGCCAGCGCCAGCGGGTCGGCCACGAGCCGCTGTAACGTGCGCTTCAGGGGGCGGGCGCCATAGTCGGGGTCATAGCCCTCGTCGGCCAGGTAGCGCTTGGCCGTCTCGGTGAAGCGCAGCTCCATGTTGCGGTCGCGCAGGAGCTCGCGCAGCCGCCCGGCCTGAATCTCTACAATCGCAGCCAGGTCCTGACGCGAGAGCGGGTTGAACATGATGATGTTGTCAATGCGGTTAAGGAACTCCGGCCGGAAATGGCTGCGCAGCGCGTTGAGCGCCGCCTCTTCGTCGTAGCGGTCGCCCTGTAGGAACTGGCTGCCAATATTGCTGGTCATGATGACGACTGTATTGCGGAAGTTCACCGTCCGGCCCTGGGCGTCGGTCAGGCGCCCATCGTCCAGAAGCTGCAGCAGCGTGTTAAAGACGTCGGGATGCGCCTTCTCGATTTCGTCAAAGAGGACCACGCTGTAGGGGCGGCGACGCACCGGCTCCGTTAGTTGCCCGCCTTCACCATAGCCCACGTAGCCCGGCGGCGCGCCGAGCAGGCGGCTGACCGTGTGCCGCTCCTGGTATTCGCCCATGTCGATGCGCACCATCGCGTCGTCGTCGTCAAAGAGGAATTCGGCCAGAGCGCGGGCCAGCTCAGTCTTACCCACGCCGGTGGGGCCGAGGAAGATGAAGCTGCCAATCGGCCGGGCGCGGTCCTGCAGGCCGGCCCGCGAGCGGCGCACGGCGTTGGCCACGGCGCGGATAGCGTCGCCCTGGCCGACCACGCGGCGGTGCAGGCGATCTTCCATCTTCAACAGCTTCTCGACCTCGCCCTCCAGCATCTTGCTTACCGGCACGCCGGTCCAGCGGCTGACGATACGCGCAATCTCCTCGGCATCCACCTCTTCCTTGAGCAGCGGCGTCTCGCCCTGTAGCTCCACCAGCCGCTGTTCCTTTGCTTCCAGCTCGCGCTGCAGCTCGGTCAGCGTGCCGTAACGCAGGCGCGCCGCCTCTTCCAGGTTCATCTGGCGCTCAGCGTTTTCAATCTGCACACGCGCGTCGTCCATCTGCTCTTTGAGCGTCTGGATTTCCTCGATGGCTTCCTTTTCCATTTCCCAGCGGGCGCGCAGCGCGTTAGCCTGCTCTTTCAGCTCGGCGATCTCCCCTTCAATATGCTGCAGCCGCTCACGGGAAGCCTCATCGCGCTCCTGCCGCAGCGACTCGCGCTCGATCTCCAGCTGTAGGATTTCACGGTCAACCTGGTCCAGCTCTGGCGGCTTGGACTCGATAGTCATCTTGAGCTGGCTGGCTGCCTCGTCAATCAGGTCAATAGCCTTGTCGGGAAGCTGGCGCTCGGTCAGGTAGCGGTTAGAAAGAGTTGCGGCGGCAATCACGGCGCCGTCGGTGATACGCACGCCATGATGCACCTCGTAGCGCTCTTTGAGGCCGCGCAAAATGCTGATCGTGTCTTCGACGGTCGGCTCGTCTACGAAGACCGGCTGGAAGCGCCGCTCCAGCGCCGCGTCTTTTTCAATCGACTCGCGGTACTCGTTAAGAGTTGTGGCGCCAATGAGGCGCAGCTCGCCGCGGGCCAGCATCGGCTTGAGCATGTTGCTGGCGTCCATCGCGCCCTCGGCCGCGCCGGCGCCGACGACGGTGTGCAGCTCGTCCATGAAGAGGATGATGCGCCCGTCGCTCTCGGCGATCTCTTTGAGCACCGCCTTGAGCCGCTCTTCAAACTCGCCCCGGTATTTAGCGCCGGCGACGAGGCTGCTAAGATCGAGAGCGATCAGGTCGCGCTCTTTCATGCTCTCCGGCACGTCGCCGTTGACGATGCGCTGCGCCAGCCCTTCGACGATGGCCGTCTTACCAACGCCGGCCTCGCCAATCAGCACCGGGTTATTCTTGGTGCGGCGGCTCAGCACCTGGGTAACGCGCCGGATTTCCTCGTCGCGCCCAATGACCGGGTCGAGCCGGCCCTGGCGCGCCAGTTTGGTCAGGTCGCGCCCATAGCGCTCCAGCGCCTCGTAGGTGGCTTCGGGATTCTGGCTGGTGATGCGCTGTGAGCCACGAATGCCCGTGAGCGCGCGCAGCACGTCGTTGCGCTCGATACCCATTTCGCGCAGGAAGGCAATGCCGCGCACGTTGCTCGCGGCGTCCACCAGCGCCAGAAAGAGGTGCTCGGTGCTGACGTACTCGTCCTTCATCGTCTCGGCTTCGCGCTCCGCCTGGCGCACAATAGCGGCAAGCTCGCGCGCGAGGCCCGGCTGCGCGCCGCCGCTGACGCGCGCCATACGCGGCAGCGTCTCTTCCACCCGCCCCAGCAGCACGCCGGGGTCCACGTCCAGCCGCCGGACAATCTGGGGCACGACCCCCTCATCCTGGCGCAGCAGGGCCGCCAGCAGATGCAGCGGCTCGATCTGGCTGTGGTGATACTCCTCGGCCATCGCCTGCGCGTTAATAACCGCCTCTTGCGCTTTCTGTGTATATTTATTCAGATTCATAGCTTTTTCTCTCACCCGTTCGCAATGCAACTGCGTAAAAAGGCAGGACTGCGACAGCCATAAACACGCCATCGCAGCGCACTCATAAGATATTCATCACGCATCAGATCCATGTTGGCAGGCTCTAAGAATTCTGTTAGCGGCAGCTGTGGGGCGCGTACGAGGTAGCGCTATAATCAGGACATGGCTACCAGGCGCACTGCTCTGCGGCGCACAATGCCCATCCTGCTTTTCACGTTCCTCTTTGGCGCACTGATTGTCTTTCTGGCGCTGCGCACGGCGGGCGGCATGCGCCGCTCGGAGGAGGTAGTGGCGAGCTATGCCGTGATGCTGCCGGCCTGCGACGGCGAGCCAGTGGCGGGCGCGCCCGTTTATGAGGCCGGTGAGGATGGCCCGCACCCGGTGGTCGTGCTGCGCCGCGCCGGCGCCGGCTGGGCGCCTGACCCTACCGCGCTGCCAGTTGGCTGGCAGCCGGCACAGCCGGAAAGCGCCGAGCTCGTCCTCTGCCTGGAGGCGTCGCTGCCGCTGACGGCGCCGGCCTGTGACGACGCCGAGGCGACGATGGTCTATGGCTACGCTACGACAGCGCGCCTGGTGGCGGCCGCGACAGCCGGCGAGACAGCGCGCACGACGCTCAACAGCGCGCCTGATCCCGGCTGCTGGGAGAGCGAGCTGGAAGCGGCCCCGCTCAGTAATGAGCAGATACAGGGATGGCTGGCGCCCTTCGTGGACGCGGGAGGCGGCCCGTGAGGCATGAGTACACGCTACGGGTGGCAGTCGAGGAGGATTACGATTTCCTCTATGCGCTGCACGTGGCGACGATCCGGACCGCCGTGGAGGCGACGTGGGGCTGGGATGAAGCCTACCAGGCGGAGCGTTTCCGGCAGCGTTTTATCGCCGCCGACAACCAGATTATCGTCGTTGCCGGCGCAGACGTGGGCGTGCTCAAGCTCGAGGAGCGTGACGGCGCCTGTTACATCGCGCTGATCGAAATCGCGCCGCTCTACCAGGGCCGCGGCCTGGGCACAGTGGTCATCAAGGATGTCATCGCCGCCGCACGGGCCCGGGGCCAGGCTGTCACCCTGCACGTACTCAAGGCCAACCCCGACGCCCGCCGCCTCTATGAGCGGCTCGGCTTCGAGGTGGTCGAGAGCCTGGAGGAGCGCACTCTGCTGGCGCTGACGCCGGGCGCCGCGGAGGAAGCGTAACGTGGCGCCGCCGGCTGCCTTCAGCCTGGAGCAGGTCGCAGAGCTGGTCGCCTTGGTGCGGCGGCGCTATCCGGACTGGGATGGCTTTGCGCACCCGGCTTTTGTGGCCGACGAGATTGCCGGCAAGCGAGCGCTGGCGGCGCGGGCGCAGGAGCTGCTGGGTGAGGAGGCGCTACGCGCCCTGCTTGCCGGCTGGCAGTATGACGAGATTGTCCGCCGCCTGGAGCAGCTGGGCAGGGCGACCAACATGCTCTGGAACCGAGCGCCGCAGCGGGGCGACCTGGCGCTTCTCTACCGCCCCGACCTGGACCGCGCCGAGTTTGCCATCCAGCTGCAGCGGCTGCTCTACGGGCCGGCGCCCTCCCCGCAGCGCCTGCAGACATTTGGCGACTATGCCCGGCGGCGCTACCTGCCCAATCGCTGGCCCTTCCCTACTTTCTTTCTATTTCTGACCCACCCCGAGAGCGAGCTGCTTGTGCAGCCGCAGGTGGCCCGCTGGTTCCTGCAATATCTGGGGCTGCCCACGCTCTATAGCGCCTCCCCCACGGCCGAGGCCTACCGCATGCTGCGCGAGCGGGCCGCCCTGCTGGGGGACGCCCTGCAGCGCTATGGCCCGCAGGATATGATCGACATACAGAGCTTTCTCTGGGTCTGCGCCCGCGAGAGCCGGGCCCGCACCGGTCGCCTGGACGTGGAGGCGCAGGTCGAGCTGGAGATTGACCGTTTTGCCGACGAGCTGCCACCGGCCGGGCCCGGGGACGAGATCAGCCTGCCGCAGGTTGGCGAGCTGCTGGAGCCGCTTTTCCAGGCGTTCAAGCGCCTGGGCGGCGCCGCCAGTATCGCCGAGCTGGAGAAGGAGGTCGCCTCGCTGCTGGGCCTGTCGGCCGCCCAGGTCGCCCTGCGGCGCAGCGGCGGCGGCCAGACGGTGCTGGGCGCGCGGCTGGCCTATGCGCGCACGCGGCTGAAGAACCAGGAGTTGATCGCGCCGGTCGAGCGCGGCTATTGGGAGCTGACCCCCGAGGGGCACGCCGCTTCCTACGCGACCGACGCCGAGCTGGCCGGGACGCTACAGGCGGCAACAGGGGCGCGCACCGGCGGGCCGGCGACGGCGCGCGAGCCGGAGGCGGTCTACGCCGCGCCTTATACGCTGGCCCAGCTTGCCAGGGACACGGGCTATGCCGAGGCCACGCTGCGTAGCTGGCTGCAGGCCGTCGAGCGCAAGAAGCAGGCGATCTTCTACGGGCCGCCGGGCACAGGCAAAACCTACCTGGCGCAGCGGCTGGCCCACTTCCTCGTCGGCGGCGGCGATGGCTTTGTCGATCTGGTGCAGTTTCACCCGGCTTATGCGTACGAGGATTTCATCCAGGGTATCCGGCCGCTGTCCCAGCCCGATGGCAGCCTCAGCTACGAAATGATGCCGGGGCGCTTCCTGCAGTTCTGCGCCGAGGCGCGCCGCCGCGAGGGTAGCTGCGTGCTGATTATCGACGAGATCAACCGGGCGAACTTGAGCCGTGTCTTTGGCGAGCTGATGTATCTCCTGGAATACCGCGAGCAGGAGATTCCGCTGGCCGGCGGCGGCCTGTTCAGCATCCCCGCCAACGTGCGCCTGCTGGGGACGATGAACACGGCGGATCGTTCCGTGGCGCTGGTGGACCACGCGCTGCGCCGCCGCTTTGCCTTTATTGCCCTGCAGCCGGATTACGATCTGCTGCGCCGCTACCATGAGGAGGAAGGGACCGGCTTCCCGATCGAGCCGCTGATTGCGACGCTGCGCGAGGTCAACGCGCGGATTGACGATCCGCCTTACGCGCTGGGCATCACCTACTTCCTGCGCCCCGACCTCGCCGCCCAGCTAGCCGACATCTGGCGCACCGAAATTGAGCCTTACTTAGAAGAATATTTCTTCGACCAGCCGGAACAGGTCGATCCCTTCCGCTGGCAGCGGATCGCCGCCCGCTTTGGCGGCGTGGCCGGTTAGGCCCTGCGCTTCTCGGCGAAGGTCTTGCGGAACTTGGCCAGCTTGGGCCGGATGACCACCATGCAGTAGCCCTGATAGGGGTTGTTCTTGTAATAGTCCTGGTGATATTCCTCCGCCCGGTAGAAGGTCTCCAGCGGTTCCAGCTCGGTGATGATCGGGTCGTTCCAGCCCTCCTGGGCTTCGGCCATCACTTCCTCAGCAACCCGTTTTTGCTCCTCGTCGTGGTAGAGGATGATGGAGCGGTACTGCGGGCCAACGTCGGCCCCCTGCCGGTTCGGCGTCGTGGGATCGTGAATCGTAAAGAAGATCTCCAGCAGCTCGCGGAAGGAGATAATGTCCGGATCGTAGCTGAGCTGCACCACCTCGGCGTGGCCCGTCCTCTTCCCGCAAACCTGTTCGTAGGTGGGATTGGGGACGTGGCCGCCGGCGTAGCCGGAGACGACTTTCTCGACGCCCTGAACTTCGTCATAGACGGCTTCAAGGCACCAGAAGCAGCCCCCGCCCAGCGTCGCCTGTTGTGTCGTCATAGCCAGCTCCTTTCACACAGCGGTGAGTAGTGACCCCTTTATAGCAGATTTGCCAGGATCAGGCCGGTTGGGCCAGGCTAGGTGGGCTGCAGCAGCACCTTGCCCTTCGTCTGGCGCCCTTCCAGGTAGCGGTGGGCGGCGGCCACCTCGTTCAGAGGGAAGGTACGATCGATGCGCACTTCCAGCTTTCCGGCCGCCAGCCAGTCGAAAAGATCCCCGGCGCGCCAGAGCAGCTCCGCGCGATCGGCAATATAATGGCCGAGGGTGGGACGAGTCAGGAAGAGAGAGCCATGGCGGTTGAGCAGCTGCGGGTCGCTGGGCGGCACGGCGCCGCTCGACTGGCCGTAGAGCACCAAATAGCCGCGCGGGCGCAGGCTGCGCATGCTCTGCTCAAAGGTATCCTTGCCTACCGAGTCATAGACCACGTCCACGCCGCGCCCGCCGGTCAGCCGCCTCGTCTCATGCTGGAAGTCTTCCTCGGTGTAGTTGATGACCTCGTCGGCGCCGGCGGAGCGGGCCAGCTCAATTTTCTCCGGCGTGGAGGCGGTGCCGATGACGCGCGCGCCGCGCATACGGGCAATCTGCACCAGCAGATGCCCCACCCCGCCGGCAGCCGCGTGCACGAGACAGGATTCACCCTCCTGCAGTGGGTAGGTGCTGAGCGCCAGGTAGTGCGCCGTCATTCCCTGCAGCATGACAGCGGCTGCCTGCTCGGCGGAGACGCCGTCCGGGATAGGGACAACCTCGGCGGCGTCGACCACAGCGTATTGGGCATAGGTGCCCAGCACCATGGCAAAGGCAACGCGGTCGCCCTTGCGCACATCCTCGACGTTGGGCCCGACGGCTTCGACAACGCCGGCCCCTTCGCGGCCCAGCGTGAACGGCGTGGCCCCCTGGTAGGCGCCGCTGCGCTGGTAAATGTCGATGAAGTTAACGCCAATGGCCTCCAGCCGTACCAGCACCTGGCCCGGCCCCGGCTCCGGTATGGGCAGCTCGTCGAGGCGCATCATCCCCGGACCGCCGTACTCGTGGACGCGGATAGCTTGCATGGGCATTGAATTCCTCCTCTGGGTTAAGGGTGGGCCATTTATACCTCGGAGGTCGCGCTTTGGTCCAGAAGCTGTATCCCGCCTGTTACCGCTTGCTGCTACACTGGTAGCCGGTATGCCGAGGAGCCAGCAACGAAATCGTTCCTGACAAGGAGAATGACCATGCGTCTGCAAGACAGAGTCTGTTTGATTACCGGCGGCGCCGCCGGCATCGGCCGGGCCACCGTCGAGAAGTTTGTGGCGGAAGGAGCGACGGCCGTCTTTTGTGACCTGAACGAAGCGGCGGGCCAGGCGACGGTGCAGCAGATAGGCGAGCGCGCCGTCTTTTATGCCGTAGACGTGACCGACCGCGCCGCGGTGCAACGCTGGGTAGAGGCGGTCGCCGGGCAATATGGGCGCATCGATGTGCTGGTTAACAACGCCGGCGTCACCCGCGACAATCAGCTCGTCAAGGTGAAGGACGGCGAGCTGGTGAAAGAGATGCCGGAAGCAGATTTTGACCTGGTTCTCGACGTCAACCTGAAGGGTGTCTTCAACTGCGCGCAGGCAGTAGCGCCGATCATGATCCGACAGGGCGGCGGCGTTATTCTCAACGCCAGCTCGGTTGTCGGACTGGACGGCAACTTTGGCCAGACAAACTACGTCGCCACCAAGGCAGGCGTTGTCGGCATGACCAGGGTCTGGGCGCGCGAGCTGGGGCGCTATGGCGTGCGCGTCAATGCCGTTGCGCCCGGCTTCATCATGACCGAGATGACGGAGAAGATGCCGGAAAAAATCCTGGAGACGATGAAGAGCCACACGCCGCTGGCGCGCATGGGCCGGCCGGAAGATATCGCTAACGCCTATGCCTTTCTGGCTTCCGCCGAGGCCAGCTTTATCAGCGGCGCGGTGCTGCGCGTGGACGGCGGCATCGTCATCGGTACGTGAGCCGGGAGCAGGGATTGAGTATGCGTTACGCACAGATTTTGAGCACCGGCCGTTATGCGCCGGAACGGGTGGTCACCAATGCGGAGCTGGGCGCGCTCTTCCCGGAGCGGGACATCGACGGCTGGCTGCGGGCCAACGTGGGCATCGAGGAGCGCCGCTTTATGGCCGACGAGGAGACGACGAGCGACCTGAGCCTGTATGCGGCGCGGCAGGCGCTGCAGCGGGCCGGCGTGGCGCCGGAAGCACTCGACCTGATTATCGTGGCGACCGACACGCCGGATTACATCAGCCCGGCGACGGCGACGGTGCTGCAGGCCAAGCTGGGCGCGCCGCACGCGGGCACCTTTGATATCAACACCGCCTGCGCCGGCTGGGTGACGGCGATGGACATGCCTGCCCGCTCCCACTCCTCAAGCAAGGCCAGCGGGTTATTGCTCACCTGGGGCAACGCCGCGGCCAGGCCGGCCAGCAGGTGGAGCAAGAGCACGTACGGATCGGCGTCGTCGCCTTCGAGATGGTACCAGACGAGACGCGCTTCACTCTCGGCCAGGGCGGCCAGCGCCGTGCTCTTGCCGTAGCCGGCGCCCGCCTGCAGCAGCAGCAAGCGGTAGTGCCGGGCAAGCAGGAGCCGCTGCGTCAGGCGCGGGCGTGATAGCGTATGGCGCGGCGCGCGCGGCGGCGTCAGCCGGCCGCGGGCAATCTGTTGGTGAGACCAGCGGGATGCGCTCACAGTGGGGCCATTGTAGGAAACAGCCGCAGCGCTGGCAAGGCAACGGCGCTGTTTCCCCGGTCGCCGCTGTGCGATACTATAAGCCAGAAGAAAGCGACAGCAATGGAGAAGATGACCATGCAACGACGACCGTTAGGCAAGAGCGGGCTACAGGTGACGCCGATCGGCCTGGGGCTGGCGGCGCTGGGCCGCCCGGGCTACATTAACCTGGGCCACGCCGACGACCTGAACGAAGAGTATGACGTGGCGGCCATGGAAGTGCATGCCCATCAGGTTCTGGACGCTGCCTGGGCAGCCGGCGTACGCTACTTCGACGCGGCGCGCTCCTACGGGCGGGCCGAACAGTTCCTGGCGTCCTGGTTGGCGGCGCGTGCGATTGGCTCAGATGAGGTCACCGTCGGCTCCAAGTGGGGCTATACTTACACGGCTGGCTGGCAGGTCGACGCCGAAGTCCACGAGGTGAAGGAGCACACGCTGCCGGTGCTGCAGCGGCAGATCGGAGAGAGCCGGGCCTTGCTCGGCGCTCAGTTGGACCTCTACCAGATCCACTCGGCGACGCTGGACAGCGGCGTGCTCGACAACCAGGCCGTGCTGGCCGAGCTGGCTCGCCTGCGCGCCGGGGGCCTGCGTATTGGCCTATCGCTGAGCGGCGCCGGGCAGCCGGAAACACTGTGGCGGGCGCTGGAGGTGCAGGCTGACGGCGCGCCGCTCTTCGACGTGGTGCAGGCGACCTGGAACGTGCTGGAGCGCTCGGCCGGCCCGGCGCTGGCGGCGGCGCACGAGGCAGGGCTGGGCGTCATCGTCAAGGAGGCGCTGGCTAACGGCCGCCTGACGCCGCGCAATGAGATGCCCGAATTCGCGTCGAAGATGGCCCTGCTGCACCAAGCCGCCCGCGACTACGAGACGACGGTCGATGCCCTGGCGCTGGCCGCCGTGCTGGCCGAACCGTGGGCCGATGTCGTCCTCAGCGGCGCCGCCGCCGTCGATCACCTCCAGGCCAACGTGGGGGCGCTGGCCGTGCGCTGGGATGAAGCGCTCGCTGAGCGGCTGGAAGGGCTGGTAGAAGAGCCGGAGCGCTACTGGGAGACACGCAGCAGCCTGGCCTGGAACTAGCCTTATGTAAAGTATTCTTCGTAGCCGGCGCGCTCATAAATCTCCGGTCGCCGGTCGGCAAAAATCGGGATGCGGGCGCGCACCTCGGCCACCTGGTCTGTGTCGATGGTCGCCGTAAGGAGCATCTCCTGGTCGCCGCCCTCGACGATAAGCTCGCCCCAGGGATCGACGATCGTTGAGTGGCCAAAGAACTGCGTGCCTTTGCTCTCGCCCACCCGGTTGCAGGCGACGACGAAGAACTGGTTTTCGATAGCGCGGGCGCGCAGCAGAGTGCGCCAGTGGGCCAGGCGCGGGTGTGGCCATTCAGACGGTACGAAGACGACGCTGGCGCCGGCCAGCGCATAGGCGCGGAACTGCTCCGGGAAGCGCAGGTCGTAGCAGATCGCCAGCCCGCTCCTGCCCCACGACGTCTCCGCCAGCGCCAGCGCGTCGCCCGCCGTCAGGTACTGCTCCTCTTCCATGAGGCGGAAGAGATGGATCTTGCTGTAGGTCGCCAGCGCCTCTCCGGCCGGGCTGAAGAGGACGGCGGTGTTGCCGACGCCGCCGCCGGGTAGCCGCCCCAGCAGTGAGCCCGTGATGTGGAGACCATGCTCCCTCGCCAGCGCGGCGACCGCCGCAAAAATACCAGCGTCAGGAGGCGTAGCGTGCTCTTCCGCCCGTTCTAGATCATAAGCCGTGCTCCACAGCTCGGGCAGCACGAGCACGTCCGAGCCGCGCGCCGCCGCTTCCGCCGCCAGCGCCCGCGCGCGCTCCAGGTTGCGCACTGGCTGCCCGAGTACAACGTCCATCTGTCCCAGCGAAATCGTTACATTCATTGTTCAGAACCTCATCCCGAGCCTGGCCGCCGCTATGCGCCGTCGAGCGCGGCGACCCTGGCAAACTCCTGCAGCGCGTCGATGTGCGCCCGCGGCCCGTCGAGGCCGGCATTCATCGTGTTAAAGGCGATATGTGTGGCGCCGGCCGCCCGCCAATCGTCGAGCGTCTGCCGCCAGCGCGCCTGATCGGCGTCGCCATAATACAGGCGCGGCTCCAGGCCAAACTCCTCCCGGCTGCGGCCAGCGGCCGCCAGGTAGCCGTCGAGGCGATCCAGCGCGCCGTGCGCCTGGGCGGCGGTGCGGTAGCCAGGCAGCCAGCCGGCGCCGAGCCGTGCCATGCGCTGCAGGGTAGCCTCGGCGTGCCCGCCAAACCAGACGGGAATGGGCCGCTGGACAGGCGGCGGATTCAGCCCGGCTGCCTCAATCCGGTGCCACTTGCCTTCAAAGGTGACCAGCGGCTCGGTCCACAGCCGCTTCATCAGCTCTACCTGCTCTTCCTGGCGGCGTCCGCGATTGTGAAAGTTCTCGCCGAGCGCCTTGTATTCGACGGCATTCCAGCCGATGCCGACGCCGAGACGCAGCCGCCCGCCACAGAGCACGTCGAGCGTCGCTGCCTGCTTGGCGACCAGCGCCGTCTGCCGCTGCGGCAGGATGATAACGCCGGTGATGTAACCGAGGCGGGGGGCGACAGCCGCCATATAGCTGAAGAGTAGGAAGGGAGAGAAGAAGGGATCCTGGTAGGTATAGGGGCCGCTCCATCCGCCGGGCCTATCAGGATCGGCGCCCAGCACGTGGTCATAGACCATGACGTGGCGGTAGCCAAGCGCCTCGGCCGCCTGCGCCCAGTCCCGTATGGCCGTGGGGTCGGCGGGAAACTCTACCTGGGGAAAGACAGCGCCGATGTCCATCATCTTCTCCCTGTCAATTCAGGCGCGCCCAGCGGGCGAAGTCGCCGGCCAGATTGTCGCGAATGGCAATCGCCTCGGGCGACTCCGGCTCGCGCTGCAAATAGGCTTCCAGGTAGCCGGCGGCCTCATAGAGCGCGCCCTGCTGGTAATGGACGAGGCCCAGGTCGCGCAGGTGCGCCGGCTCGGCTGGCTGGACCTGCTGCAGCCGCTCCAGCACGGCCAGCGCCCTGGGCCAGTCGGCCGTCTGCAGGTAGATGAGGCGCAGGTTGTTGAGCAGCCGCGCCAGGATGGCCTGCGGCGGCGCCGGGTCGAGCCAGGCGCGTTCAAATGGACCCTGGTAGCCGGCCGTCTCGCGCACCAACCGCTCGCAGTCGGCGACGGCGAGCCGCTCGCCCCCGTGAAAGGGATCGAGCAGCACGCGCTTGCTGCCGGAGCGGACGCCGGCGATGAAGTGGCCGGGCAAACCGATGCCGTAGGCGTCGAGCTCGAGGCGACGCGCCACGGCCACGTAGACAATGGCCAGGGTGATAGGAATACCCTGACGGCGTTCGAGTACATCGTTGAGAAAGCTATTGCGCGGGTCGTTGTAGGCGACGACATTGCCCAGGAATCCTGCCTTCCCCGCCAGAAAGGCCGCCAGCCTGGCAGCCCGGTCCAGCTCATCGCCGGAGCGCAAGGCCGGCCGCGCTGCCGCCGCCAGCGCGTCGAGCTGCGCCAGATAGAGGTCGATGCGCAGGCCCGGGTAAGCAATCTCGCGCGCCAGCAGCAGCGCCGCGTAAGGCACATCTACAGCCGGCCGCCGAGCAACCCGAGCAAACGCTTCACCATCCATCACTGGTCATTATGCAACAAGGGGCGGGCGGATGCTAGCCAGGTAGCCCCCAATCTGTATCCTAAATATGTCTGCGCGCTGGCGCCTTACCCGTATAATAGGGAGCCGACGAGGTCTGGTAGAGACTCATTCTCCCTCCCAGTAGTGCTGCCACGCCAGGAGTGACAGATGGCCGTTGTCGCCGCCCTATTTGCCAATGAAGCTGAAGCAGAACGGGCTATTGAGGCCCTTGCCGGGACTGCGTTTGAAGCGCTGGAGGTTACCATCTATGGCGGCGGCCTGCCCGACGATGCTGTAGAGACGCGGGCTGCGGGCACGCCAGACAGCACAGGCACGCTGCAGCCGGCGGCCGGCGCGCAGGCGGCGCTGGCCGATATCCTCGACAGCCTGCCCGACGAGGCGCTGGCCGGCGTCTTTGAGCAAGCGATGCAAGAGCGCGGCTGCGTGCTTCTGGTGGCCGTCGTCGCGGACGAGAAGGCGGTTGATCTGGCTGCCTTTCTGCAAAAGCTCGGCGGGCGAGCGACCCTGGATGACTGACCGGCCGTGGCCACCGTGCTACAATTGAGCGCATGGTGGCTCTCACCCAAGTGATTACCCTGACTGAATACCGGCCGCTGCGGCTGCCGCCGGCGGCCCTCTCGCGCACGGCCGGCGCGCGCCTCTGGCAGCTCTACGGGCAGGAGCGCCGCGTGCTCGACGTCGCTTTCCCCTCGCCGCGCACCGGCGACTGCTGGGAGCTGACGTCACTGGGCTACGCGGGGCACATAGCGCTGCCGTCCGGACTGCACCTCAACCTGCAGCCGCGCATCCCGCTAGATAGCCTCTTTCACGTCCTCGCCTACGCCTACCGCCTGGAAGAGATTGCGTTCCTGCCCGGCCTTGTCCGGTGCGATTCGCTGCGCGAGCTTTACGAGCACCTGGCTCACTATCTGGCGCGGGCCGTGCTGGCACGGCGGCGGCGCGGACTCTACCAGGCATACGTCCTGCGCCGCCAACCGCTGCCCGTCGTCCGCGGCCGCATCTGGCCCCGTCCGCAGCCGCACCCGCAATCCCGGCTCGACTGCGAGTTCGAGGAGCAGACCGCGGACGTGCCCGAGAACCGGCTGCTGGCATGGACCCTGCGCTGCGTGGCCCGCAGCGGTCTCTGCGGCGAGCCGGCGCAGACGGCAGTACGCCGCGCTTATCACGCCCTGCCTGGTGTGACGGCAGCGCCGCTTTCCGCGCCGCCGTCAGGCTGGAGCTACCATCCGCTCAATGCCGACTATGCCCCACTCCATGCGCTCTGCCATTTCCTGCTGGCGCATACCGGCCCCGGCCACCAGCAGGGTGAGCACAACATGGCGCCCTTCCTGGTGGACATGGCCCGCCTTTACGAGCGATTTGTCGCCCGCTGGTTGCAGGAGCATCTTCCGCCACCCTGGCGGCTGCGCGTACAGGAGCAGGTAGAAGCCGCCGGCGAGAACCCGCTGCGCTTTACCCTCGACCTGGTTATCTATGACGGCGACGGGCGCGCCATCATGGTGTTGGATACTAAATACAAGGCCGAGGTGACGGCCGGCGACGTGCAGCAGGTCGTTACCTATGCCCAGCTGCGCCGTTGCCGCGAGGCAGTGCTGGTTTATCCAGAAATGCCGCAGCGCAACCTGGACCTACAGGTGGGCGAGAGCCGCGTGCGCACGCTCGCTTTCCCCCTGGCCGGCGAGATCGAGCAGGCCGGCGCCGCCTTCCTGGCCGCGCTTGGCCTTGCCCCGGCTGCGACATTTTCCCCAAATCCACTATAATAGAGCGACGCATTCTCTCGCAAAGGAGTTCCCTATGGCGCAACCGGCAACCGGCCCTGTTATCGGCTGGGAGAAGCAAACGCCCGTTCCCGACGGTCACCAGTTCAACGAATATCTCCACGCACAGGGCGGCCACCTTTTTCTCAAGGAGCTGGATCTGGCGCAGCTTTTCCTCGGCGGCGAGCGCCATCCCCGGCCCGAGCAGACCTTTGCCAGCCCGCTGGAGGTCGTCTATCTGCCGCTGATTGGCCGCCAGATCGAGCAGATGTGCGCCGTTTTTGACCAGGCCATTGACGAGCTTAATTACGACGGGCGCTTTCATTACGCCTATGCGTCGAAGGCCAACGCCGCCGAAGAGGTAATCCGCACCACGCTCAGCGCCGGCGCGCACCATGAGATGTCCTCCACGGTGGACGTGGATATCGCCCGGCTGATGATCCAGCGCGGCCTGCTGCCGCCCGACCGGATGATTATCGCCAACGGCTTCAAGCCGGCCGGCACGCTCTACGACGACAACCTGCTCAGTCTGAGGCGCGATCATGAGCTGCTGATACCCGTACTCGAAGATCTCGCCGAGCTGGGTCCATTGCTCAACTCCGGCCTGCATTTCGACGTGGGACTGCGCCAGAAAAGCTACGGCGCACACGAAGACCTGGACGAGATGGACCACGCCAACTCCCGCTTCGGCATGGATGTGGGGGACATCTGGAAAGCGGCGGAGTACGTGGCCGCCGCCCCTAACCTCACCCTGCGCCTCTACCACGCCATGGTCGGCAGCCAGATCACCGACCGCGACGCCTTTGTCAAATGGCTGAAGCCGGCCATGGAGATTTACGCTCGGCTGCGCCAGCGCTACCCGTCCCTCTCCATATTCGATTTTGGCGGCGGCATGCCCGTCGCCATGACACTTGACTTTCATTTCGACTACCACGCCTTCGCCCGGCTCCTGCTCTCCACCCTGCAGGAGGTGTGCGGGCGCTATGGCGTGCCGACGCCCGATGTCATGGGTGAGTTTGGGCGCTACACCACCGCCAAGCACGGCGCGCATCTCTTCCGCGTTGTGATGACCAAAGACAACCGCTCCGGTCTGCCCTGGTATCTGCTCGACGGCTCGATCATGTCCTCATTCCCCGATAGCTGGGCGCTGGGCGAGCACTTTATCGTCCTGCCGCTCAACAACCTGGACCGGCCGTTCCAGCAGGTGCAGCTTGGCGGCATTACCTGCGACAGCGACGACGTCTACCCGCCGAAGGGCAGCCCGGCGCCGCTCTATCTGCCGGTGGACACCGACGAGCTGTATCTCGGCTTTTTCGGCATTGGCGCCTACCAGGAGATGCTGGGCGGCGTGCGCGGCAGCAAGCATTGTGTCCTACCGGAAGCGGTAGAGCTGGTCGTGGACCGTGTGAACGGCGAATACAGCTTTACGGTTATCCCCGGGCAGTCGGCTAACGACGTGCTGACGAATCTCGGTTATCGCCACGCGGCCGGCGCGCTCAGCGCAACGTAAGGCGGCCCGTCTACGTAGAGATTGACGATGGCCGCTCTCTGCGGCCCGGCGCAGCAGCGCCTTTAGTGAGAGGAAAAGAGCATGCAAAGGCTGGATAGAACGCGCATTGTATTCATTGCCATTGTCGGCGTGGCCGTGCTCGCCGTCTGCCTCGTCGTCGCCTACAACTTCATCAGCGATCGCATCGCCAGAGCACAGCCTACCCCGCCGCCCGGGGCGACGGTGCAGACGACCCGGCCGACGCCGTCAGCCAACCTGACGTCGCCCGAGCCGATCTTTGGCCCGGACGATCCAGCTGCCGCCGAACTTCCGACCTACATCTGCGGCGCCGACGCCTTCGGCAGCTATTTCACCCTGCAGCAGATGCAGATGTCCGGCACCGACGTGAAGCATGGCTTCCGGCTGGGTATCGTCCCCTTCCTCCTCGACGACGATCCCGCCTACGACATCTCCGAAGAGCAGCGCAACGCCTTGCTGGCCAACGGGCAGTGGGATTGTCTCCTGACGACCTTAGACGCGGTAGCCCTGGAAAGCCCCGGTGTAATAACGGCCATCGTCGATGAGAGCGCCGGCGCCGACCAGCTCTGGGCCCGCGACATAGACACCATTAATGAATTGCGTGGGAAGCGGATTTCCTTCGCGCGGAATAGTGTCGGCGAGTATTTTGTTTACTACGTTCTCTCTATCGCTCAACTAAGCCCTCGCTCCCACGTCACTTTGCTTCCTCAAGACAGCGTGGCCGATGCGGTCGCCGCCTTCAACCGGCGGGAAGCGGATGCCGTCTCCGGCTGGGAGCCTGACATATACGAAGCGGAAGAAAGCGGCGGCGTTCCTTTGCTCAGCTCCAGCCAACTACGTATCGTTATCGACACCATCGTCACCTCGCGCCGTTCCATCGAGGAAGAAGCGCAGCTGGTACAGAACTTCCACGATGCCTGGTTTGACACGCTCAAGCAGCAGTTTGAAGACTTCGATACCGCGGCAGCGGAGATCGCCGAGTGGGGCCACAACGACTGGTCGTTTGTCTACCCGGAAAGCGCCTCTGACGACCTGACCGCCTGGCTGGAGAACGTGGCCCAGGCCGACCTTAACAACAACGCCACGGTCATGCGCGATACGCGGCCGATTATCAACCGGCTGGAAATTGCCCGGCGCGTCTGGGCAGCAGCCGGTCTCGACGTTGCCGCGTGGGAGGCGGTAGATTTGATCGAGCCGGGGTTCGTCGCCCGCGCGGCGCAGCAGGCCAGCCTGGCCAGTACCGGCCAGCCGGTCAACAACACTTTCTCCATCGGCGTGAGCATCGACCTGAGCACCGTCGGCAGCGACGATGCAGCGACGCTGGCGGTACTGCCCTGCCGGCGCTTCGACTTCCTGCCCGATTCAGCCGAGCTGACCCTCGAAGCGCGGCGGATTCTGGACGACTGCGTCGTACCCACCATGTCACAAAGTGTTGGCCTCCTGCTGGAAGTCAAGGGCTCGTCGGCGTGGCCGGCCAACAACCCGCCGTATACAGAGGAAGAGATCCTCGAGTTCGCCGAAGCGCGGGCGCAATCAGTGGTGGATTATCTGGTCTCCCAGGGCATTGATCCGGCGCGCTTCATTGTCACCAGCACCCTACCCCCTCAGTCGCACCGCGAAACCGACGATCCGCAGATCCAGTTGGAAGATCGCTTCGTGGAGATGACGCTGATTACGACCGGTCGCTAGGAGATGACCGGCACTTCAGAAGCGCCGGTCATCTGACGGGCTACTCGGAGATGAGGCTCCTTATGAAGAAGTTTCGCCATCTTGCCCTGCTGCTTTTCGCGCTGTCGCTGCCAGCGCTGGCCTGCGGCCTATCGCAGCCAGACGGCCCGCCGCGCAACGCGCTGGTCGTGCCGGTGCTGGCCAACACCAGCCTCGTTCC
>CAZOGK010000020.1:0-62396 GCA_964579295.1 uncultured Ardenticatenaceae bacterium | reverse complement strand
CCTGGTCGCGGCACCGGCATCAAGGCCCTGGCCAAGCTCTATTGTAACAAGCAACGCGGGGCATTACATACCAATCTACAACTGTGGTATTTGTAGGCGTCCACCAAGCCGGTACAATACGGCTGGAGGCGCTTCGCATGAATTATCCCCGGATTGAAGGCGTAAGCTTTGACGAATCGGCCGAACGGCTCAAGGTCATCCTCCCTTTGCGGCGCCAATGGCCCTTCCTGGCTACCTATAGCGCCATCATGTTGACCTGGGTCATTGTCACTGTCTGGATGCTGGTCCGTCTCTTCCAGACTTCTCGCGGCCAGATGAGCCTGTTTTACGTCATCGTCTGGGCGCTCATCCTTCTCGTCTGGGCCTACCTCTGGTACCGGCTGGGGCGCTTCGTCTGGCGCTGGTGGCAATATTACGCGGCGGATAGGGAGATTCTCTTCATCAATCGCGAGCTGCTGATTATTCGCCGGCCGCTATCACTGCTCGGGGTGACAGACAGTTATGCCATGGAGCACGTGAGCCCCTTCTACTACAGCGAGAAGCACGAGGCGATTGCCTTTGACTATGGCAGCCGCGGCGGCCTTTTCGGCCAGGCGCTCACGCTCGACAGCGCCCAGCGGCTCATTGCCGCGCTCAACCGGCGCTTCTTCCCCCACGCGCTCGACGGCGATGACGAGGACGAATAGCGACTGAGCTGCGGGCTCCGCCCGCTCGGGGCCGCCCGCCTACTCGGTCAGAAACAGGTCTTTGCTGGCGAAGAGGTCGGCGGCCAGCATGAAAAGGATTGTGGCGTAAAGGAGCAGGATAGCGGGCGCCAGGCTGTCCGCCAGGGCGAAGCCGCCGCCGCGCACGGCCTCGATGATAGCCCGGAAGGGCCAGAATGGCAGCTCCACCAGGCGGTCGAAGATGGCGCCCGGGGTAGCTGTCAGCCAACCGGCAGCCGTCTGCGCCAGGTCGCTGAAGGGGACAAGATCGCGGCCAATGAACCAGCGGCTGGCTGCCAGCAAGCGCGCCGCCAGCCAGCCAGACGCGCCCCCTTCCAATGCCTGCCCAAACAGCAGCACCGCCAGCGCCGCGAAGAGATAGACGCGCGACCAGCCGGCCGTGACCAGATCGGAAGCGTGCAGCGCGACGACGGCGACCAGGATGTTGACCGCCAGCCACAGCGGGGGAATCTCCAGGACATGGGCGAGGCCTAAGTCTGGGCCGCGAAAGGTAGCCAGCAAGGCGAGCAGGAGCTGCAGCAGGGTCGCAAAGAGCAGCGACGCCAGCAATACGGCCGTCAGGTGCTCGACCCGGCTTGGCAGGCGCGCCAGCAGCGGATAGTTGACGGCCCGGTAGCCGCGCGAGGCAATAGAGAGTGTAACCAGAAATGTGGCGGCGGCGCCAAAGAGGCCGACGACGAGGATGTAGTATGACGGCTCTGGCGTGCTCTGGGCCGGGTCGAAGAAGATGCGCCAGCAGACCAGGGCAAGCAGCACGTAGAAGAGACCGGCCAGCGAGAACAGGAGGCTCTTAAAGAGGTAGCCGCTTACTGTAAGGATGCGTTGTGCCATTGGACTGTCTCGGCGTAAATCTCTTCCAGCGTCGCCCGTTTTTGCTCGACGCGCACGACGTCATGCCCGGTACCCACCAGCAAGCTCAGCACGTGGCGGCGCAGGGCAATTGCCTCCCCCTCGAGGATGACGTCGTTCTCCGTGACCACAATCTGCGGGTGGAGCCCGCTCAGCGCCGGGCGAATGTTGTCCAGGCTACCCTCGGTGCGAATGGTGATGTGCGGGCGCAGCGCCAGCGCTTTCTCGACGTTGCCGGTAAAATGGACCTGGCCTTGCTTCAGGATGATCAGCTCCGTGCAGACGCGCGTCACCTCCGGTAGCTGGTGCGAGCTAAGCACCACGGTATGGCCCCGCTTGCGCAGCTCCTCGATGATTAGGCAGATGTCGTCCTGGCCTTCTGGGTCAAGGCCGTTGGTCGGTTCATCCAGCAGCAGCAGCGCCGGCTCGCCGAGGAGCGCTTGCGCCAGCGCCAGCCGCTGCCGCATCCCTTTGGAGCAATCGCCGATGCGCTTCTGCGCCGCGCCCTGCAGGTGAACGCGAGCCAGGCTTTCCGCTACCTGGCCCTTGACGGCCTGGCGCGGAATATTCGCCAGATGGGCCACCATCTCCAGGTAGGCGCGCACCCGCATCCGGTTGGGAAACAGCAGCCGCTCCGGCTTATAGCCCAGTGTCGGCCAGACGCCGCCCAGCGGTTTGACCTGCCCCTGATCCGGGTAGATAAAGCCGGCAATCAGCCGGAAGAGGGTTGTCTTGCCCGCACCATTAGGCCCGAGAACGCCGAGAACTTCTCCTTCCGGTATCCTCAGACTGACATTGTCGACGGCGACGAGAGTGTAGTAGCGCTTGGTGACATTGTACAGCTCGATCACAGGAGCGAAGTTTATCAGAGTTGCCCGCCGAGGCAATCTCCGGGAGCCGGCCTGTGAAGTTAAAACCTCTATGTGCAGGGGTCGACGCGGCGGGGGCGCCTTGCTATAATTCCGCGGTTGAATACGCGCTGAGCAGCAGCGGAATCGAGGAGACTGAATAACGACATGGATTTCCAGGCATTTGCCCCCTATCTGAGCATCATCGTCATTATCTTAGCCGTGGTGATCACGGCGCTGGTTCTGATGCAGTCGAAAGGCTCCGACCTGGCCGGCTTTCTCGGCGGCGGCGACAGCGGCGGCTTTCGCACCAAGCGCGGCGTAGAGGCTTCACTGCACCGCATGACCATCTACTTCTCCATCGCCTTCTTCGTCTTTGTCTTCCTGGCCTTCATCGCCTGGGGCTTACTAGGCGCCTGAGCTTCCTTTCGCTCATACCACCATGCCCATGCAACCTAATATCCGCTGGCAGCTACTCCTCGCGGTAGTCTGCCTCGGACTGGTCTTTTCGCTGCTCACCTTTCAGGCGCAGAGCGTGGGCCTCTGCCTCACGCGCGTTCCGGCGCCGGGCGGCAGCATGGTGGAGGGCGTCGTCGGCGCACCGCGCTATCTCAACCCCCTGCTGAGCGATAACAACCCGGTGGACCGCGAGCTGGTCAGTCTGCTCTTCGACGGCCTGCTGCGCTATGGGCAGACGGGCCAGCTGGAGCCGGCGCTGGCTCGCGAGTGGCGCGTGAGCGAGGATGGCCTGACCGTGACCTTCCTGCTTGAGGATGACGTTACCTGGCACGATGGCCGACCGCTGACAGCCGCGGACGTCGTCTTCAGCTATGGGCTGCTGCAGGACGACGCTTTCCCGGCTGATCCCGCCGTACGCGCGCTGTGGCAGACCGTCACCATCGCCAGCGACGGCCCGGGCAGTGTCAGCTTTACCCTGCCGGAGCCTTACGCCCCCTTCCTCGACGCGACCACGCGCGGCATTGTTCCGGCCCATATCCTGGGCAACGTGCCGCCGGCGCAAATCGCCGCGCACGACTTCAATCGCCAGCCAGTCGGCACCGGGCCTTTCATGGTCCCTGTGGGCGACAACTGGGAGCGCGCCGGCCGGCTGCGCCTCGTGCCCAACCCGGCGTTCTGGCGCCAGGGCGCCCAGCTCGACAGCGTCACATTTCGCTTCTACCCGGACGTAGAAGCCGTGCTCAGTGCCTACCAGTCCGGTGACGTTCAGGCCATTAACAGCGTGCCTTCGCCTACGGTCCCGGACGTGCTCGTGCAGGAGAGCACGCGCCTCTACACGGCGCCGGCGCCGCGCTACACTGAGCTTCTCTTTAACCTCGAAGGGCATGCGGCGCTAGGCGTCCTCGAAGTCCGCCAGGCGCTGGCCCTCGGGCTGGACCGCTCCGCCCTCATCGACCAGGCGCTTGCCGGCCAGGGTCTTCCGCTGGACGGCCCGTATCTTCCTACTTCTTGGGCCTACAATCCGGCGACGCTGACCGTCTTCGCGCACGACCCGATCTCGGCTACCGCGCTGCTTGACGCCGCCGGCTGGGCAGCACTGGAAGTCGGGGCCGTGCGCCAGCACAGCGGCGAGGGCGGCACGGAGAGCCTGGCGCTGCGCCTGCTGCTGCCTGACGACGAGCAGCACCGCGCCGTCGGCGCCAACTTGGCGACCCAATGGCGGGAGATCGGCGTCTCTCTGCAGCTTGAGCCCCAGGCGCCGGAGGCTTACGCTGCCGCCCTCTCTGCCGGCAACTTCGATCTGGCGCTGGTCGACGTGGCGGCGCAGGGAGATCCCGACCTCTACGCCTTCTGGAGCCAGGAGGCGCTGGTGCGCGGCCAGAATTACGGACGCTGGAATAATCGCCGCGCCAGCGAGGCATTAGAACATGCCCGCCAGCTCTGGAATCCCGCCGAGCGACAGGTCTATTACGATGCCTTTCTCAGCCTCTTCAGCCGGGCGCTGCCGGCGCTGACCCTTTATCAGCAGGTCTACAACTACGCCGTGAGCGAGACGGTCAACGAGCTGGAGATCGGTCGTATTGACCATCCACGCGACCGATACGAGACGCTGGCGAGCTGGTTCCTGCTCTACCGTGACGTAGCCGTGGGCTGCCCGGAAACGCCGGCGCCCTAAGCTCGTCCTATATTGGGCGCCCTGCGCCGCCGCAGCCAGGGCCAGGGCAACTAGCCCGTCTTAACATAACACTTCCGGAGTCAGCTATGTACGATATCGATGCGTTGCGTCAGGATCAGTTCCCGCTCAGCAGCGAGCAGGCCTACTTCAACCATGCCAGTATCTCACCCTTGCCGCGCACCGTCTTTGAACAGACGCAGCGGGCGCTGGCGGGGCTGGCGGCCAACCCGGACCGCTTCTTTATGGAGGAAGGGCTGACCATGTTCGCCGCGCTCGGCGGGCACATCCAGCAGCTCATCCACGCTGGCGCGCCGGAGGAACTTATCCCGGTCGCTTCGACCACTGCCGCCCTGGCGGCGATAGCCTCGGCCATCCCCTGGCAGGAAGGGGACAACGTGGTATTCTGCGCGATCGAGTTTCCCTCTAACGCGTTTCCCTGGATGACCCTGCCAGCTGCCGGCGTCGAGGCGCGGCTTGTGCCGGCCGACGAAGGCGGGCTGACGCTGCAGGCGCTGCTCCCTTACGTAGACGAACGGACACGCGTGATCGCCGCCAGCGCCATCCAGTTCTTCACCGGCCACCGCACCAACCTGGCGGCTATCGGCGCCTACTGCCGCGAGCGCGGCATCCTCTTCGTCGTCGATGCTATTCAGGCCATCGGTCACATGGGCATTGACGTGCAGGAGATGAAGATCGACGTGCTCGCCAGTGGCGGGCAGAAGTCGCTCCTCTCCGTGCCCGGCATCGGCCTCCTCTACGTGCGCAATGAAGTTGCGGAAACGCTTCAGCCCCGGCCCATCGGCCCCAACGCCACGCGAGACTACCTGCACTGGCTGGGCTACGACCTGACCCCGCTCCCAGGCGCCCACCGCTTTGGTTCGGGCACGCCCAACGTACCCGGCCTCTTTGCCCTGGAAGCCAGCCTGCGCCTGCTGACCGAGCTGGGTATCGCCAACATCGACAGCCACACGACCATGCTCTCCGCCGCGGCGATAGCGATGCTGGAACGGCTCGGCTACGAGGTGATCACGCCGCCGGGACACGGCCCCATCGTCACCTTCTGCCCGCGACTGGACGATGCGGCTACGGACCGGGCTGTGGCCGGGCTGGCCGAACGGGGCATTTACCTGAGCAAGCGCTGGGATGCGGCGCGCACGCCTTATCTCCGCCTCAGCTTTCATGCCTACAATACGCTGGCCGAGCTGCAGCGCTTTGAGGACGCCTGGCGCGAGATTGCCGGCCGCTAGCTGGCTCGCCCCCGCTACATCATGCTGAACCGCGGCTCGTCCGGCGCGTGCGCCTCCCACCAGCTACGGATACGGCCGCCAATCGGGCGCTTGACCAGCTTCTCGGCCAGCGCCACCGCTTCCCACAGGCGGTTGAAGTCAATGCCGGTCCCCATGCCCAGCTTATAGGCGAGGAAGACGAGGTCTTCCGTCGCCAGGTTTCCGGCCGCGCCCGGGGCGAATGGACAGCCGCCCAGCCCGCCGACGCTGCTATCAAAGATGCGCACGCCCGCCGAGATAGCCGTGGTGGCATTGGCCAGCCCGAGCACCTGCGTGTCGTGCAGATGGACGGCCAGCCGGCTCATATCCGTCCGTCTCCCTACCTGCTCCAATAGCTGCCCCACGCTGAACGGGTCGGCGTGCCCCACCGTATCAGCCACGGCCAGCTCGTCAATGCCGATGTCCCATAGCCGCTGCGCGTAGGCCACAGCCTTCTGCGGCGTCATCCGGCCCTCAAAGGGGCAGACCCAGGCGGTCATCAGGTAGGCGCGCAGCCAGACGCCGTCCTGGCGGGCGCGCTCGGCCAGCCGCTCGCAGGCAGCAAAGGCTTCGGACGTGGACATGCGCGTGTTGCGCTGGCTGAACGTCTCGCTGACGGCGACGCCGCAGGCAATGCGGCGGCAACCGGCCGCCAGGGCGCGCTCGTAGCCACGTTCGTTCAGTACCAGTCCGACGAACTCCACCGGCTGCTCGCCGCGCCGCGCCTCGATGGCCGGGATCAGCTCATCGGCATCCGCCATCTGCGGCACGGCCTGTGGATGCACAAAGCTGGTCGCCTCGATGCGCCGCAAGCCGGCGGCTACCAGGGCGTCAATCAGCGCCAGCTTCTGTTCCGTCGGCACACTGGCGGCCTCATTCTGCAGGCCATCGCGCGGTCCTACCTCGTAGATATGGATGTAGTCGCTCATGGGGTCGCTCCCGAATACCCTGGGCTCATCTAGCTCTGCGGCTGTCGCAGCAGCTCCATCAGGCGCGAGACAACCATTTCGAGGGCAACCTTGTTGAGCCCGCCGCGGGGAATGATTACGTCGGCATGTTGCTTGCTCGGCTCGACAAATTCTAGATGCATAGGACGTACTGTTTCCAGATACTGCTCGATGATCGATTCCAACGAGCGGCCGCGCTCGTTCAGATCGCGCACCATACGGCGGATGAAGCGCACGTCGGCGGCCGTATCGACGTAGACCTTGATGTCCATCAGCTCGCGCAGCCGGGGATCGACGAAGATCAGGATACCCTCGACCAGGACGAGCGGCGCCGGCCGCACCTCGTTGGTCTGCTCCGTGCGCCGGTGGTCCGTAAAGTCGTAGACCGGAACCTGCACTGCCTGCCCCTCCAGGAGCTGCTCGACGTGGCTGACGAGCAGCTCAGTTTCCAGCGAGCCCGGATGGTCGTAGTTGAGCCGGGCGCGCTCGGCAAAGGGGAGATGACCCATGTCGCGGTAGTAGGCGTCGTGGGGCAGGTAGCTTACCTGCGAAGCGCCGACCGTGTTGAGTATCGTCTCGGCAACGGTCGTCTTTCCTGAAGCGGTCCCGCCTGCCACCCCGAAGACTACTGGTTTGGGAGAAATCATGCGCAGCGCGGTGTGGTATCTGGCGATAAAAAAAGACCCTGGACGCGCCAGGGCAGTTCTTCAGATATAAAGCCACCCATGGGACTTGAACCCATAACCTATCGCTTACGAAGCGATCGCTCTGCCAATTGAGCTAGGGTGGCAGCAGGGTGGATTATACCAGCGGGCTCCGGCGGCGACAATAGGTGTTTCATTAGCGGTTAGGCGACATCGCCCATTGACAAGCGGCCGGGGGCGGGTTAGCATGGGGGTCAGTAGCTGCCGCTTACGGCTGGCTGCTCACAATTGCATAGCTGGCGGATGTAGCGCATGGCCCTGGGTCCACGTGGCCCAGGGTGACGAGGTGGAGGTTCCTCATCAGACGATGAGGGTCTGTCTCCGGCAGGAGACGGGCATCGAGAATCAGCGGGTACCTCCAGGGCCTACCACGGTCCTTCATCTAGCCCCGGAGAAAGCGACATGACAAAACGGCCGGGTAACCGGCCGCACAAAACGTGTCGCAGTGGTCGCGGCCGCAGCGTGCTGCTGCCGTGTTCTCATGTCACCGGGGCGCTCCCACGACTCACAAACGAAGGGACGTGCCCACATGGACGGACTGCAACCGTTGCCGTTCGTTCGCTGTCCTCTGCGCTCGCGGCGCAGGGAAAGGAGAAATGACCATGTGTGGAATCGTCGGCTATGTAGGACCACGACAAGCGCCCACCGTCGTGTTGCAGGGTCTGAAGCGACTTGAGTATCGCGGCTACGATTCGGCCGGCCTGGCGGTGTTGGCGCAGAACGGCGGTATTGCCATTCGTCGCGACGTGGGCAAACTCAAGAACCTGGAAGCCATGCTGCTCGACTCGCCGCTGCGCGGCCACATCGGCATCGGCCATACGCGCTGGGCCACTCACGGCGCGCCCAGCCAGCGCAATGCCCATCCCCACGTGGGGATGAACCAGCGCGTAGTGATCGTGCACAACGGGATTGTGGAGAATTACCAGCAACTGCGGCAGGAGCTGGAAGCGGAGGGCATACACTTTGCCTCGGAGACGGACACAGAAGTCATTGTGCAGCTCCTGGAGCGCTACGTTGAGTCGGGCATGGAGCTGGAAAGGGCGGCGCGCGAGACATTCAGACAACTCGAAGGCTCCAACGCGGTCGTCGCCATGAGTGTGAGCCAGCCCGACCGGCTGGTGACGGCGCGCCTCGGCAATGCCGGCGGCATCACGCTGGGCATTGGCGATGGTGACATGTTCATCGCCTCCGACATCCCCGCCATCCTCGAATACACGCGCGACATGGTCTTCCTGGAGAACCGGCAGATGGCCGTTGTTACCCGCGATGGCTACCAGGTCACGACTTTAGACGGTGAGGCGGTAACGGTCGAACCCCATGCCATCGCCTGGGACCCGGTGAGCGCGGTCAAAGGCGAGTACAAGCATTTCATGCAGAAAGAAATCTTTGAGCAGCCGCGGGCGCTCATCGATACGCTCAGCGGCCGCGTTGATTTTGACGCGGGGACCATCGACCTGCCGGAGATGAACCTGACCCCCGAGCTGGTGCAGCGGCTCAGCAAGATCGCTATCGTCGCCTGCGGCACCAGCTACTATGCGGGCCTGGTCGGCAAATACATGATTGAATCGCTGGCGCGCATTCCGGTCGAGGTTGAGTATGCGTCTGAGTTCCGCTACTATGATCCCATCATCGACGAGAATAGCGCCGTGCTCTCCATTACCCAGTCTGGCGAAACGGCCGACACGCTGGCGGCCACCGAGCTGGCCCGCTCCAGCGGCGCTCTGCACTGGACCATCGTCAACGTCATGGGCAGCCAATCGATGCGCAGCGCCGATGGCTATATCCTCATGAAGGCGGGCCCGGAAATCGGCGTCGCCAGCACCAAGGCCTTCACGACCTCGATGACAGACCTCTATATGCTGGCCTGCGTGCTCGGCCGGCTGCGGGGTACGCTCGACGCTGCCGCAATGCGGCGCTGCGCCGGCGACCTGAATCAGCTACCGAACCTGGCTGGCCGCGTGCTCGACCACGACGAGGAGTACCGGCGGCTGGCCGAGCAGTTCTACCGGGCCGAGAACTTCCTCTTTCTCGGCCGGGGCATCAACTATCCGATAGCCCTGGAGGGCGCGCTCAAGCTAAAGGAAATCAGCTATATTCATGCCGAAGGCTATCCGGCCGGGGAGATGAAACACGGTCCAATTGCCCTCATCGACGAGCGCATGCCGGTCGTGGCTATCGTCACCCGTGACCATCTCTACGATAAGATGGTCAGCCAGGTAGAGCAGGCGCGGGCGCGCGGCGGCCTCGTCATTGCCCTGGCGACTGAGGGCGACGAGGCGATGCGGGACAAGGCCGACCAGGTCATCTACGTGCCGCCGTCGCCGCCCCTTCTGGCGCCAATTATCAACGTCATGCCCCTGCAGCTACTGAGCTACCACATCGCCGTGCGGCGCGGCGCCGACGTCGACCAGCCGCGCAACCTGGCGAAGAGCGTGACGGTGGAGTAGCCGGCCGCCTACCACCGCTCCCAGTGCACCTGCTCCCGCTGCGGGCGACGGCCACGCTTGAGCGAACCGGAACGTTTGTCGGGCGCCGGGTGGCCGATGGCAATGACACCCACCGGTGTGACCTCCTCGGGGATATCAAGCAGTCGCTTGATATCCCCTAACCGGTGGCTGCCGACAAAGGCGGCGGCGAGCCCTTCGGCGACAACCGCGAGCAGAAAAATCATCACCGCACAGCCGGCATCCATAAACCAGTAGGGAATGGGCCAGTCGATCTCGCGCCCTTCGCTATCTACCTTGTCCGGCGCTTGATAGCGCCGGTGATAGGCGTTCTCATTTGTGCAGGGAACAACCAGAACGGGCGCTCGCGCGATGAAAGGATCAAAGCCCGCTGCCACATATGATTCCTGATGGCAGAGGCGGGCAATCTCCTCCTTTGTCTCCGCATCCGTAACTACGACAAAATCCTGGCCCTGCGTGTAGCCGGCGCTTGGCCCTCTGCGCGCAGCCTCGAGAATCCGTTCCAGGGTCGCGGCCGCGACAGCTTCGTCGCTGAAATTGCGTACCATCCGCCGTCTTCTCACCAGCTCATAAAAATCCACATAACCTCCTCTGCGCCCCCCAAATGGCTGTAGCTTGCGACCGTAGATTATAAACCAGCCCCGAGGCACGGTCAGGCGAACCGCCGGCAAAGGTGATCATTGTCACTGTCGAGGGATGAACTATGGCTCTTGTGCCTCCTTTCTGATCGCGTCATCCTTATAGAGGAGGATCCCGAATAGGGTCGCGCGTGGCTGTAAATCTATGGAAAGTGCGGGGATCGCGTCGGCGGTAGGCTAGTCCGATACCGATAGATGGAAGAGAGCTTACTCCCCATACCTGGCCCTGGCAGAGGGCGGCTGGACTTGGATGATATCGTCATACCAGAGGAGGTAGACAATGTTGGCTGAACAGAATGAGATTGATGTCGAGGAGTTGTTGCAGAAAGCGCAGCGACCTGGCCCTATTGCGATGGAGCTGCATGGCTACTATCGCGGCAAGGTCGAGACGACCCTCAAGTGTCCCGTGCGCGACTTCAACGACTTCGCCTACTGGTACACGCCGGGCGTGGCGACCCCCTGCCGCGCCATCGAGGCCGAGCCAGAGCGCGTCTATGAGCTGACCAATAAGTGGAACACGGTCGCCGTCATCAGCGATGGCACGCGCGTTCTGGGTCTGGGCGACATCGGCCCGAAAGCGGGCCTGCCGGTCATGGAAGGAAAGGCGCTCCTCTACAAGTATCTCGGCGGCGTTGACGCCGTCGCCATCATGCTCGATACGAAAGACCCTGACAAGATCATCGACACAGTGCTGATGCTGCAGCCGGCCTTCGGCGGTATCAACCTGGAGGATATCGCGCAGCCGAAATGCTTCCGCATCCTCGACACACTGCGCGAGCGGGCCGAAATCCCGGTCTGGCACGACGACCAGCAAGGGACGGCGACAGTGACGCTGGCCGCGCTGATGAACGCGCTCAAGGTGGTTGGCAAGAAAAAAGAAGAGGTCAGCATCGCCTTCATCGGCTCCGGCGCTTCCAACGTTGCCATCGCCCGCCTCATCTTCGGTTGGGGCGTCGATCCCGGCAAATGTTACATGGTCGATAGCAAGGGCATTCTTGGGCCGGAGCGACGCGACCTGTACATGCGCCGCGCCGAATACGTGGATAAGTGGCGCTACGCCAACATCACCAACGCCGACGGGCGCGCCGGCGGCGCGGCCGAAGCTATGGCCAATGTAGACGTGGTCGTGGCCCTCTCCTCGTCGGGCCCTGGTGTCATCCTGCCGGAGTGGGTCGAGGCGATGAATGACGACGCCATCGTCTTTGCCTGCGCCAATCCGGTGCCGGAAATCTGGCCCTGGGAAGCGAAACAGGCGGGCGCGCGCATTGTCGCCACCGGCCGCTCTGACTTCCCCAACCAGGTCAACAACTCCCTCGGCTTCCCCGGTATCTTCCGCGGCGCGCTCGACGTGCGCGCTCACACCATCACCGACGAGATGTGCTACGCGGCGGCGTCCGCCCTCGCCGAGCACATCGGCGACAATCTGGACGACGATCACATCCTGCCGACGATGGAGGATTGGGACATTTTCCCGCGCGAGGCCGCGGCCGTGGGCATGATGGCCCAGGAGCAGGGCGTCGCTCGAATCCAGCTCAGCTACGACGAGTTGTACGAGCATGCGCGGGAAATGATTGGCCGCTCGCGGCGCATGACAGCCAGGCTGATGGAAGAAGAGTTTATTGCCGAAGCCCCCACCAACGGCAACGGCCAAGGAGGGTAAGATGTACGACCTGATCATTATCGGCGGCGGCCCGGCCGGCCTGACGGCTGCTATCTACGCCATCCGAAAACGTCTCAACGTCCTGCTGGTCAGCAAAGACCTGGGCGGCAAGACCAACTACCATCTGGAGCTGCCCGGCCATGAGAAGCACCAGGTCATCCGCGGCGTCGAGATCGTGGAGCGCTTCCGCCGCGAGCTTGAGTACCTGGATTTCGCCCGGCATATGGAGGCAGTGGAGCGCGTCTCCCAGAACGAGGATGGTACCTTTACCGTCCATACGGCTGACGGCAGCGAGCTGTACACGCGAGCCGTGATCGTGGCCACCGGCAGCCGGCAGCAGTGGATGAACGTTCCCGGCGAGCGCGAGTACCTCTCCAAAGGCCTCTGCTACTCGGCCATTAGCTATGCGCCGCTCTTCATCGACAAGAAGGCGGTTGTCATTGGCGACGGCGAGCTGGCGCTGCGCTCGGCTGGCGAGCTGGCGACCGTGGCCGAACACGTCCATCTGGTCGGTCCCAGCAGCGCGGTTCTGGAAACGCCGTTGGGCCAGAAGCTGCTCCGCGCGGAAAACGTGACGGTCCTGGAAGACCATCGCGTCGCCGAGGTGACGGGCAACGGTTACTGCAACCGGGTCGTGGTTTCCAGCCCCACCGGCGAAGAACTGGAGCTGGCCGCCGACGGAACGTTTGTCGAGCTGAGCCTGATGCCCAACACGAACATGGTCTCTGGCCTTGTCGCCGTCGACAACCAGGGCCGCATCAAGGTGGACAGCTACAACCGGACAAACGTGCCGGGCGTCTTCGCCGCAGGCGATGTCACCAGCATTTATGCCGAGCAGGTATTGATAGCTGTGGGTGAAGGGGCCAAGGCAGCCCTGACCGCCTATGATTACCTGCTGCCCTATCTCTAACCCCGTGTTGCGCAGGGGCCCGTTGCATTACCAGCGGGCCCCTGCTACCCGTTAGCACGCTGGTCGCCGGCCCTCGGCGCCCTGGTCCAACGCAATCTGTATCCTTCCTTTGTAACCGCGGTACATTGAGAGCGCCGCCGCGGCGTGTTACGCTGCCATCAGCCTGCTGGCACGGCCGCCGGGCGCTGCAGGGCGCCAGGCATTGTCACCATCTGGAGGAACAGAATGGCGGACCAGTTCGACGAGCGCTACGAGGATGAAGGGGGCAGCCGGCGCAGCGGCGGCCGGTCGACGCCAGAGTGGGAAGAGCGCCTGCCGCTGCGCAAGGACATCGCCCGGCGGCGCCGGAGCGTGCGCGATGAACCAGATGTCTACGCCCGTGAAGACATCATTAGCTTCCGCGGCGTGCGCACGCCAGATTACACCTGGCCGCCGCTGCAGGTCGGCCCGCATGGCTGTAAGGCTCCCCAGGGCAATCGCCGCTCGGACGAAAGCATCTTTGAGGATGCCTGCGGCCGTCTCAGCGAACATGGTTGGCTCGACGCGAGCCATATCGAGCTGCGTGTCGAGAACGGCGAGGTGACCCTGGAAGGAACCGTGGAGAACCGGCGCGCCAAGCGGCTGGCCGAAGAGTTGGTGGCTGCTGTGCGCGGCGTCTGGGACGTACACAACCGGCTTCACGTCCCGCGCGCTGCGGAGCCGCCACAGAGCGGCATTGAATAGCGCTTGCTCACGGCCACGCCGCTACAAAAGCGGTGCAGCCAGTCGCCAACTACTCTGGAGGTTTGCCCCATGGAAACGCTCATTAACGGCGGGCTTGCCGGAACGATAGCCACGGCGCCTATGACGCTGGTGATGGTGCTGCTCTGGCGCGTGCTGCCGCGCCGCCAGCGCTACTACCTGCCGCCACGCCTGATTACCAAGAATCTGCTGCGCAAGCTACCATTACAGCGCGAGGCACAGCGGGAGCAGGTCACGCTGCTGACCTGGCTCCTGCACTTCGGCTACGGCGGTGCGATGGGCGCGCTCTTTGCGCCGCTCGTTCGTGGGCTGCGCCTGCCAGCGGCGCCGCTGGGTATCCTCTTTGGCGCACTGGTCTGGGCCGCCAGCTACAAAGGGCTGCTACCAGCCGTCGAGCTATTCCCCGATGCGGACAGGCAGCCCGACCAGCGCAACGCGCTGATGATTGCCGCCCACCTGGTGTGGGGGGCGGCCACTGGCCTGATACTGGCTGCACTGACAAGGAGGTCCGGCGATGAGGGTTGAGAAAGGCGTCATGGTGGCGCTCGGTTACGGCAAATATTTCCGCTCTGATGCCATTGTCGGGCTGGAGCCGATTGAAGAGGACGAGGGGAGGGGGCCCGGGCAGCGCACCTGGGTCTATATCGAAGGACTTGAAGAAGCTGTGATTGCCTCGCGCTCCGAGGTCGGTATCCTGCGCGATATGGTGGAGACGCCGCGCGAGGTGACGCGCGCCCGCGAGCAGTACCAGCTGCTGGCCGACATCCTGGAAACGGTGCGCGAATTTGACCCCGTGCTGCGCCAGATCGTGCAGCGGCAGGCCAACTGGGACCTGGACCGCCTGGAACGGCAGATCAGCGCGACCATTAGCGAGTCCGAATAACGGCCGGCGCCCGGCTAGCCTGAACAGGACGCTCTCACCAGCGCTATTCTTCGTATAGTATGCCGACGATACAACGGTTGGGGAGCCGCCTCTTACGGAATCGAACGCGCGCGGGACGTGGCCGCAAGCGCGCTGCAGGGCCATGTGCGGGTTGCACGCCCGGCCCTCGTTGCTATCATTGTACCCATACAGTCAGTACAATTTTGCAGGATTTGTGGCCGAACAGAGCTTTCTATACCAGGAGATAGCCGAATCACTACGGCGGCGCATTGCCACCGGCGAGCTAAGCGCCGGTGACCGGCTGCCGCCGGTGCGCGCGCTGGCGGCCGAGTGGAGCTGCACGACCGGCACCGTCGTGCGCGCCTATCAACTTTTGGCCGACGAAGGCCTGATCGTGACGCATCCGGGTAGGGGAACCCAGGTAGCGCCTGAGCCGCTGCAGCCGATTTCCACTGTCTGGTCCTGGGCGGGGCTGGTCCACCGGGCCGAACAGTACCTGCTGGAAGCGCTGGCGCGGGGCCATACACCGGCGCAGGCTTCGGCCGCGCTGGGTGTGGCCGTGGGCCGCTGGGCGGAGCTGCAGGAGCGCCAAGATCCCGTTACGGCGGCGACGGTCGCGACGGGCGTGCTGCACTTTGCCGGCAGCCACGACCTGGCGCTGGATGTGCTGGCGAGCTTGCTGGGCGAGGTGGCCCCGGCGCTGCGCTGGCGCGCTGACTTCGTCGGCAGCCTGGGCGGCCTCATGGCTCTGGCGCGCGGCGAGGTGGATCTATCCGGCGCGCATCTCTGGGACGCGGCCGGCGACCAGTATAACGTGCCCTTTGTGCGCCGCCTCTTTCCCGGCCGCCAGGTTATTCTCCTGACGCTGGCGGAGCGCGACCTGGGCTTTATCGTCGCGCCGGGCAATCCGCTCGCACTGCGCGAAATGGCCGACCTGGCTCGGCCGGACCTGCGCCTCATCAACCGCCAGACCGGCTCCGGCACCCGCGTCTGGATTGACGTGCAGCTTGAGCGAGCCGGCCTCAGCGGCGAGGACATCGCCGGCTACGAGACGGCCGCGACCACCCACACGGCCGTGGCCCACGCTGTCGCCGAGGGACGGGTCGACGTGGGCGTCGGTATCTTCGCCGCGGCGCGCAGCTACCAGCTCGACTTTGTTCCGCTGACGCAGGAGCGTTACGACCTGGTCATGCTGGCGACCGGCTGGCAGACGCCGGCTGGGCAGGCGGTGCGGCGCGTGGTGCAGAGCCGTGGCTTTGCCGAGGCGCTGGCGGCGCTGGGCGGCTATGACACCCAGCTCACCGGGCAGGAGATGACGGTTTAGTGGGAACGCTGCTCGAGGCACTGCTCGAGGCGCTGCGTCTCATCCTCGAATCTGACCCGGAGGTGCTGGAGATTGTCGTTCTTTCGCTGCAGGTCTCCGGCGGCGCTCTCTTTATCAGCACCCTGTTAGGCATTCCCATTGGGGCGCTGCTCGGCCTCGCCCGCTTTGTCGGCCGCCAGGCCGTCCTCGCCTTCCTC
The DNA here is from genome assembly GCA_964579295.1 of uncultured Ardenticatenaceae bacterium. Lineage (GTDB taxonomy): Bacteria > Chloroflexota > Anaerolineae > Promineifilales > Promineifilaceae > JAAYYY01. Next base: position 46,106 of record CAZOGK010000020.1, on the reverse strand, counting down.
TATACCGGCATGGGCTTCCCCCCGGTTGTCATCGGCCTCTTTGTCTATCTCTTCCTCTCGCGCAGCGGCCCGCTCGGCAGCCTCAATAGCCCTCTCCTGCCCGCGCTCTTTACACCGGCCGCCATGATTGTGGCGCAGACGATTATCGCCCTGCCGCTGGTCGCCGGCTTTACGATGGCCGCGGTGATGGGCGTGGACCCGCAGCTGCGGCTGCAGGTGCGCGCCCTGGGCGCCACGCGCTGGCAAAGTCTCTGGGCCATTCTGACCGAGGCGCGCGTTGGCGTGCTGGTCTCTATCATTGCCGGCTTTGGCAGCATCATCTCCGAGGTCGGCGCGGTCATGCTCGTCGGTGGCAATATCGCCAACCGCACGCGCGTGCTGACCACGGCCATTGTCCTGGAGACCGGGAAGGGCAACTTTGACCTGGCCCTGGCGCTGGGCATCATCCTGCTGTCGATCTCCTTCCTCATCAACGTCCTCATGCTCTACCTGCAGGGGAGGCAGATCAATGCCTGAGGCGATTTACCGGCTGCGCGATGTGCAGCAGAGCTACGACGGCCGCCTCGTACTCTCTATTGCCGACCTGGACATCTACCACGGAGAGATACTGGCGCTGGTCGGGCCCAGCGGCGCGGGTAAGAGCACGCTGTTGCGCCTGCTCAACTTCCTGGAGGCGCCGCACCGGGGCGCCATCTCCTATCGCGGCCAGCCATTCGACACCCAGAATTTGCCGCCACTGGCACTGCGACGCGAGGTAACCACCGTCTTCCAGCGGCCCCTGCTGCTGGACCGCAGCGTGCGCGACAATGTTGCCTATGGCCTGAAGCTGCGCGGCCGCGATGGGCGCGAGCGCATCGACGAAGCGTTAGACGCCGTCGGCCTGCTGCCGCTGGCCCGGCAGGCGGCGCGCACCCTCTCCGGAGGTGAGGCGCAGCGCGTCGCCCTGGCCCGCGCTACCGTGCTGCAGCCGACCGTGCTGCTGCTGGACGAACCGACCGCCAATCTCGACCCCTACAACGTCGCGCTCATCGAGGACATTGCCCGGCGCCTGAACCAGGAATCTGGAACGACCCTGGTTCTGGTCACGCACAATGTCTTCCAGGCGCGGCGCCTTTCGCAGCGAGTCGCCTTTCTCTTTGAAGGCGCCATTATCGAAGTTGCCGATAAGGAACGCTTCTTTGCAGCGCCGCAGGACCGCCGTACGGCCTCCTTTGTTCGCGGCGATATGGTTTACTAAGGAGAAGATTTCAGATGTTCCGCAAATCCCTGTTTATCCTCATGATGCTGTTGGCGTTGGCCCTCTTCGCTTGCCGGCAGGCGCCCGAGCCCACGGCGACCGCCCCGGCTGCGGCCGGCGATGTGGCCCCCACCACGGCCGCCACTGAGCAGCAGACCATTCTCCGGCTGGCGACGACCACCAGCACCGAGAACTCCGGCCTGCTGACCTACCTGCTGCCCGCGTTTGAAGAGCAGTTCGGCGTCACCGTGGACGTGGTAGCCGTCGGCACCGGCCAGGCGCTGCAGCTGGGCGAAGACGGCAATGCCGACGTGGTCATGGTCCACGCCCGCGACCTGGAAGATGCGTTCATGACGGAGGGACACGGCGTGCGCCGCGAGGACCTGATGTACAACGATTTCGTCATCGTCGGGCCGCCGGATGACCCGGCCGGCATCCGCGGCATGAGCGACGTGACCGCCGCCCTGCAGGCCATTGCCAGCAACGAGGCTGCCTTTGTCTCGCGCGGCGATGAGTCGGGCACGCACGTCATGGAGCTTAACCTGTGGGAAGAAGCAGGCGTAGAGCCGGCCGGCGGCTGGTACGTCTCCGCCGGCCAGGGCATGGGCGCCGTCCTTACTATGTCTGACGAGCAGCAGGCCTATACGCTCACCGACCGGGCGACCTACCTGGCCCGCACCCTGGAAGGCACGGGGCTGGAGCTAATGGTCGAGGGCGACACGCGCCTCTTTAATCCCTATGGCGTGATTGCCGTCAACCCGGATAAGAGCCCGCAAATAGCGGCGGATCTGGCCAACACATTCATCGACTGGCTCGTCAGCATGGAAGCGCAAGAACTGATTGCCGAGTTCGGCATCGAGCAGTTTGGCAGCCCGCTCTTTACGCCCGACTCAGAGGAGTGGCGCGCGGCGAACCCGGACAGCTAACCGGCCGCGCGGCGCCCGCTCCTCAGACCCCGCTTCGGTTACATTTGTCAGGCGGATGGTGTGACAGTTGACACTGCCTCCCGGTCGGGTGGTCAGCTATGCTGTTACCATTCGTGTGCACGAGTGGGAGCGAAGCGGAGGCGATGAATGGCGACAGAGAAGTGGGTTGTTGTCAGCGAGCAGTGGTGTGATCTCCTGAAGGGCGACGCCCAGCTGCTGGAGCGGCGTGTCTACCCTGCCAGCGTGCTGCCCGATACGGAAGCGTTCCGCGTGCTGGGCCGCAAATGCTCGGCCGCTATCGAGTGCAACCTGATGGGCTGCCACTGCAAGTGGGCTTATACCAACCCTTACCACCATCGTTTTGAGCTGGGAAGCTGATAGCAATGCGCGCGCCTCCGGCTAATCCCCCAGCCGGAGGCGCGGCGCTGCTCTCCAGCTGTTCCTGGGCCGCAATAGGCTCGGTAATCACGCTGGCGAACGACTGAAAGCCGTTACTACAACTGGTGACGCCCTTGTGGTAGCGGCTTCAGTCGTCTTGGCGCCACGGCCGTTTGTCCCCGACTTGTTTGGCTGGTGTGCATGCTATTACCCGGTAACCCGCCGGCGCTTTGCGGTGCCTGGCAACCACAAAAAGAGGGCGGCTGCAGCTTTCTGCCGCAGCCGCCCCACACAGAACCGGAGGCCCGGCAGCAACCGGCGCCACACACGTGGCCCGGCTGCCACAGTTGATGGTTTACACGTATCCCGGGCCGTAGGAGCTGACGACCTGAATGTAGTTAGCGCGCTCAAAGGCGGCCGGCGCGGCCACGTTCACCTGGCTCAGGCTGCCGCGCAGCTCGTCCAGCGAGTTGTACTCGTTCTCGACCAGCCAGAGCGCCACCTCGCCAAGTATCTCGCCAATGCGGCCAAGCCCATTTTGCAGCAGCTCGGAAGCCATCATGGCGACCGTCGCCCCGGCGGCGAGGCTCTTTAGGACATCCCTACCGGTGTGTACGCCCGTCGTCAGGCCAATGTCGGCATGGATGCGTCCGTAGAGGATGGCCGCCCAGCGCAGCGGCAGCCGCAGCTCGTCTGAGTCGCTCAACACCAGGTTAGGCGCCACTTCCAGCGCTTCCAGATCCAGATCTGGCTGGTAAAAGCGATTAAACAGCACCAGCCCGTCGGCCCCGGCGTCGTCCAGGCGCTTTGCCATGTTAGCCAGGGCGCTGAAGTAGGGGCTTAGCTTCATGGCGACGGGAATCTGTACCGTGCTCTTTACGTCGCGCAACACGTCGACGTAGATCTGTTCAACTTCCGCCCCGCTCAGCTCCGGGTTAGTCGGGATGTAATAGATGTTCAGCTCCAGCGCATCGGCGCCGGCTTCGGCAATGCGGCGCGCGTATTCGATCCAGCCGCCGGTCGAGACGCCGTTGAGGCTGGCAATCACCGGAATGTCCAACGCCGCCTTGGCCCGCGCAATGTGCTCCAGGTAAGCGTCGGGGCCGATCATGCGGTAGCTGGGCGCTTCCGGGAAGAAGGTAATCGACTCCGGGTAGATCTCTGTTCCCTGAATGAGATACTCGTTGAGTGTCTTGCTCTCCATGCGGATCTCTTCTTCAAAGAGGGAGTAGAGAACGACGGCGCCGGCGCCTGCATCCTCGATGCGCCGCAACGTGCTAATGTGGCGCGACAGCGGCGACGACGACGGCACAATAGGGTTCTTGAGCGCAAGCCCCAGATAGGTGGTACTCAGATCCATGCTATTTCTCCTCTTGCAGAAAAAGGGGGAGCGGCAGCCTCGGCCGCCGCTCCCCGAGGCTTTCACTAGCGATGCCCGTTGCCGTCTTTGTTGCGGGCGAGCCGTTCGTAGCTTTCCCAACGAGCTTCCACGTCTGCCTTAGCCAGTCCCAGCAGGCGTTCGGCCGCTTCCGGACTGCTCTGTGTGAGCATGCGGTAGCGCCCTTCGCGGTAGATGTACTTCTCCAGCGGCAGGCTTGGCGCCTTCGAGTCTAGCTGGAACGGGTTCTTGCCAGAGCCGGCCAGATCCGGATTGAAGCGGAACAACGGCCAGTAACCGCTGTTCACCGCGGCGTCCTGCTGCTCCAGGCCATAGCGCATGTCATAGCCGTGGGCGATGCAGTGGGTGTAGGCAATGATCAGGCTGGGACCATCGTAGGCTTCCGCTTCGAGGAAGGCCTGGACCGTCTGCCGGTCGCTCGCGCCCATGGCGACGCGGGCGACGTAGACGTTGCCGTAGGTCACTGCCAACAGCCCCAGGTCTTTCTTCGGCAGCGGCTTGCCCGCCGCAGCAAACTTAGCCACGGCGCCGCGCGGCGTTGCCTTGGACATCTGGCCGCCGGTGTTGGAGTAGACTTCCGTGTCCAGCACAAGGACGTTCACGTTGCGGCCCGAAGCCAGCACGTGGTCCAGACCACCATAGCCGATGTCATAGGCCCAGCCATCGCCGCCGACAATCCAGACGCTCTTCTTGACGAACACATCGGAGAGGCTACGCAGGTTCTCCAGCTCGGGGCGCGCCGCGTCCACTTCTGGCTCGCCGCTTTGCAGCAGCTCGTCCAGCCGGTGATGCAGCTCTGCAACCCGCCCGCGCTGGGCGCGGATCTCCTCGTCGTTAAGCTGGTCGGCGTAGATGATGGCGTCGGCCAGCTCCGGCCCCACAAACTCGCGCAGTGTGCGCAGGAGGTGTGTGGCAGCTTCGATTCTCTGGTCCAGCGCCACGCGCATGCCCAGACCAAACTCGGCATTGTCCTCGAACAGCGAGTTAGACCAGGCAGGTCCGCGGCCCTCGTCGTTCTTGGCCCACGGGGTGGTGGGCATATTGGCGCCGTAGATGGACGAGCAGCCGGTGGCGTTAGCGACCAGCGTGCGGTCACCGAAGAGCTGGCTGAGCAGCTTCAGATAGGGCGTCTCGCCGCAGCCGGCGCAGGCGCCCGAGAACTCGAAGAGCGGCTCCAGCAGCTGGTTGTATTTGACCTGGTTCAGAGGCAGCCCCACCGGGTCGGTGTAGGGCAGCGTCTCAAAGAAGGCCCAGTTTTCGGCCTCCTGTTCGCGGATGGGCGCCTGGGGCGCCATGTTGATCGCCTTAAACTTGGGCTGTGCCTTGTTTTTGGCCGGGCAGACTTCGACGCAGAGCGCGCAGCCGGTGCAGTCTTCCACCGCCACCTGCAGGATGTACAGGTCGTCCTTCCATTCGCGGAAGCGAGCCGGCGCTGTCTTGAAGGCGGCCGGCGCGTCGGCCACCGCCTCCGGGCTGACTATCTTCTCGCGGATGACCGCGTGCGGGCAGACGAAGACGCACTTGCCGCACTGGATGCAGATGTCCGGGTCCCAGACCGGCACTTCCACCGCGATGTTGCGCTTCTCCCATTGGGTGGTGCCAACTGGGTAAGTGCCGTCAATCGGCAGCGCGCTCACCGGCAGGTAGTCGCCTTCGCCGGCAATCAGGCGCGCCGTTACCGACTGGACGAACGCCGGCGCTTCCACCGGCACGATGGGCGGGCGCACAAACTGGCTGGTGACCTCGCCAGGTACCGGGACGCGGTACATGTGCGAGACCGCGGCGTCGACGGCGGCGAAGTTTTGCGCCACCACCGTCTCGCCGCGCTTGCCATAGGTCGTTTCAATCGCCTTCTTGATCTCGGCGATGGCCTCGGCGCGGGTGAGCAGCGGCTCGCCGGTAATCTCGTCGAGCAGGGCGAAGAAGCAGGTCTGCATGATGGTGTTGATGCGCCGGCCCATGCCCGTCTCATCGGCTACCGTGTAGGCGTCGACCACGTAGAACTTGATCCGCTTATCCAGGATCTGCTTTTGCATGCTGCGCGGTAGCGTATCCCACACCTCATCCGGTCCATAGGGGCTGTTGAGCAGGAAAGTGGCGCCCGGCGCCGCCAGCGCCAACACGTCATAGCGCTCGACAAAGGTAGCCTGGTGGCAGGCGACGAAGTTGGCCGACTCGATCAGATACGTGGAATGGATGGGCCGCGGGCCGAAGCGCAGGTGGCTGACCGTCCGCGCCCCCGACTTCTTGGAGTCATAGACAAAGTAGCCCTGGGCATACTTGTCGGTGTTCTCGCCAATAATCTTGATCGAGTTCTTATTGGCGCCCACCGTACCGTCGGCGCCCAGGCCGTAAAAGACGGCGCGCACATTATCCTCGGACTCGATGATGAACTCCCGGTCCCAGGGCAGACTGGTGTGCGTCACATCGTCGTGAATGCCGATGGTGAAATGGTTCTTGGGCCGCTCATTCTTTAGCTCGTCGAAGACGGCCTTGACCATAGCCGGCGTGAACTCCTTGGAGCTCAAGCCGTACCGCCCGCCAATGACCCGCGGCATGGTCGCGAAGACGGCCGCGCCGCTGCTAATCTGTTCGTTGAGCGCGGTCACCACGTCCAGATAGAGCGGCTCTCCGGTGGCGCCGGGCTCCTTCGTCCGGTCGAGGACGGCGATGGCCCGCACCGTGGCCGGCAGGCTGGCGACAAAGCGTTCCGTCGCGAACGGCCGGTAGAGCCGCACGATCAGTATGCCGACCTTCTCGCCCTGGCTGCGCAGATAGGCGACCGTCTCGCGCGCCGTCTCGGCGCCGGAGCCCATCATGACGATGACGCGCTCCGCTTCAGGATCGCCCACGTAGTCAAAGAGCTGATACTGGCGCCCGGTCAGCGCCGCGAACTCGTCCATCGTCTCCTGGACCAGGTCCGGGCAAGTCAGGTAGAACGGGTTCACGGTCTCCCGCGCCTGGAAGAAAGTGTCCGGGTTGTGCGCCGTGCCGCGGACGACCGGCGCATCGGGCGTGAGGCCGCGGGCGCGATGGGCGCGCACCAGATCATCCTTGATCATGGCGCGAATGACCGACTTATCCAGCGGTTCGATCTTGTTCACTTCGTGCGACGTGCGGAAGCCGTCGAAGAAGTGCACAAAGGGCACGCGCGTCTTGAGCGTGGCCGCGTGGGCGATGAGGGCAAAGTCCCCTGCCTCCTGCACGCTGTTCGAGGCGAGGAAGGCCCAGCCCGTGTTGCGGGCGGCCATCACGTCGCTGTGGTCGCCAAAGATAGAGAGCGCCTGCGCCGCCAGCGAGCGCGCCGCCACGTGGAAAACGGTAGCTGTCAGCTCGCCCGCTATCTTATACATATTGGGGATCATCAACAGCAATCCCTGCGACGCCGTGAAGGTCGTGGTCAGAGCGCCGGTCTGCAGTGCGCCGTGCACCGCGCCGGCCGCGCCGCCTTCCGACTGCATCTCCACCACGAGCGGAATCGAGCCCCAGATGTTGCGCTTCCCTTCCGCCGACCACTGGTCGGCCAGCTCGCCCATGCCCGACGAGGGAGTAATCGGATAAATGGCGATGACCTCATTGACCATGTGGGCCACGGTAGCTGCCGCCTCGTTGCCGTCGATGGTCAGGAACATTTCTCGTCTCTCAGCTTGTTCAGCCATGATGATTCTCCACTGTTCAGCCGTCATTGGTGGTGAGCGGTGAGGCGTGGCTGCGTTGCCGTCGGCGTCCTCACCGCTCACCATGACTGGCGATGCTTACTCCTGGTCGTCGAGCGCCGCGTGCGCCGCCGCCAGGCGGGCAATCGGGACGCGGAACGGGGAGCAGGAGACGTAATTCAGGCCCAGCCGGTGGCAAAGGGCAATACTCGCCGGGTCGCCCCCGTGCTCGCCGCAGATGCCAACTTCCAGGTCGGGCCGGACAGACCGGCCGCGTTCCACTGCCCATTCCATCAGCCGGCCGACGCCCTCCGGGTCGATGGTCGCAAAGGGATTCTCTGGCAGAATGCCCTTCTGGATATACTCCACCAGGAATCCAGACTCGGCGTCGTCGCGGCTGACGCCGAATGTCGTCTGCGTCAGGTCGTTCGTGCCGAAGCTGAAGAACTGCGCGATTTCGGCAATCTCGTCGGCGGTCAGCGCCGCGCGCGGGATCTCGATCATCGTGCCGAACTTGTAGTCAACCGGGCAATTCTTCTCTTCCATCACGGCGCGTGCTTCGGCCTCCAGCGCCGTCTGCTCTACCTTCAGCTCATTGACATGCATCGTCAGTGGAATCATGACCTCCGGCTGCACCTGCACGCCCTCGCGAGCGACGTTGCAGGCCGCCTCGAAGATGGCGCGCACCTGCATGTTGGTCAGCTCAGGGATGAGAATGCCCAGACGGACGCCGCGCGTGCCCAGCATCGGGTTCATCTCACGCAGCGCTTCTACCCGCTCCAGATAATCCTGCTTGATGCGGATCTCGTTGAGCGAGGCGTCAATCTCACTGATGGTCTGGTAGTGCTGCAGTCGCACCTTATGATCGGCCAGCTCCTGAATCAGCTCTTCAAAGGTCGGCAGGAACTCGTGCAGCGGCGGGTCGATCAGGCGGATGATGACCGGCAGGCCATCCATCGCACGGAAGATGCCCTCGAAGTCGGCGCGCTGCATCGGCAGCAGCTGCTCGATGGCCTCGTTGCGCTCGGCGAGCGTCTTGGCCATGATCATGCGCTGCACAATCGGCAGCCTTTCTGCCTCAAAGAACATATGCTCCGTGCGGCAGAGGCCAATACCCTCAGCGCCATATTCGCGGGCCCGCGTCGCGTCGCCGGGATAATCGGCGTTAGCCCACACGCCCAGCGTGCGGAACTCGTCGGCCCAGCTCAGCAGCTTCAGCAGGTACGGGTTCTTGATATCGGGGACAACAGTCGGGAGCTGGCCGTAATAGACAAAGCCGTTGGTGCCGTCGATGCTCAGCCAGTCGCCTTCTTTGACGATCAGCTCGCCATTCAGGTTCATCTCCCGCGTATCAACGTCGATGTTCAGCTCGCTCACACCGACGACGGCCGGCTTGCCGAACTGGCGCGCCACCAGGGCGGCGTGGCTTGTCCGCCCGCCGCGGCTGGTGAGGATGCCCTGCGCCGCCAGCATGCCGTGTACGTCGTCCGGCTTGGTCTCCGGGCGGGCCATAATAACCTGGCGCCCGTCTTCTTTGGCCCAGCGCTGAGCCGTGTCGGCGTCAAAGGCGACGACGCCGACGGCCGCGCCAGGGGAGACGTTCAGGCCGGTGGCAAACGGCTCCAGGTCGCGCAGCGCTTCGCTGTCAAACTGCGGGTGCAGGAAGAAGTCGATCTGCTCCGCCGAGACGCGGCGGATCGCCTCTTCCTTGCTGATCAGCCCTTCGTCTACCATGTCCACGGCAATTCGGACCGCAGCCTGGGCGGTGCGCTTGCCATTGCGCGTCTGCAGCAGCCAGAGCTTACCCTGTTCGATGGTAAACTCCATGTCTTGCATTTCCGCGTAATGCTCTTCCAGTCGCCGGGCGATCTGCTCGAACTCATCATACAGCTCCGGCATGACATCGTGGAGCTGCTCGATGGGGTCGGTGACACGGATGCCGGCGACCACGTCCTCGCCCTGGGCATTCACCAGGAAGTCGCCTTCCAGGCGCGGCTCGCCAGTAGAGGCGTTGCGCGACATGGCGACGCCGGTGGCACAGTCTTCGCCCATGTTGCCAAAGACCATCGTCTGGATATTGACCCCGGTGCCCAGGTCATGGGGGATGCGGGCGGCGTTGCGGTAGTCGATGGCGCGCTTGCCGTTCCACGACTTAAAGACCGCCTCGGTCGCCAGCTTCAGCTGCTCTTCAGGGTCGGTGGGGAAGTCGCGCTGTGTATAGCGCTGGAAGATTACCTTGAACTGCTCGGTAATCTCTTGCCAGGCCTCGGCCGTCAGCTCGGTATCGCTCTTGACGCCGGCCATCGCCCGCTGCTCGGTCAGGACTACTTCAAACAGCTCGTCGGGCAGGCCCATCACGACCGAGCCAAACATCTGCACGAGGCGGCGATAGGAGTCATAGACGAAACGCGGGTCGCCGGTGAGGTCGATCAGCCCCTCGGCCACCTCGTCGTTGAGGCCGATGTTGAGCACCGTGTCCATCATGCCGGGCATGGAGAACTTGGCGCCGGAGCGGCAGGAGACGAGCAGCGGATTGTGGGGATCGCCGAATGTCTTGCCGGTCAGCTCTTCAATGGCGGCGATGGCATCCAGCTCCTGTTCCCATAAGCCGGGCGGGAATTCGCCGCCGCGGTCGAGATACTCCAGGCACGCTTCGGTGGTGACGGTAAAGCCGGGCGGTACCGGGATGCCAATGCGCGTCATGTCGGCCAGGTTCGCTCCCTTGCCGCCCAGCAGGGCGCGCACGCCATCCCAGTCGCCAGCGTGTTCTTCCGCCAGTTCCACCTCGTTAAAAAGGTAGACGTACTTCGTGGTAGGCTCGCTACTGCCGTCGGCGTAGGTCGCTTCGGCAGGCTTAAGCAGATCAGACATGAAGTTAACCTCCAATTTGTGTATTCGCCGATGTGTGCTTGTGGTCAGGACGCTCAGCGAAAAACAGCCGGGTTATCCGTCCCGAAGGCGTTCAGCCTCCGCATGGACTGCAACAAACGTGTAAACGCATCGAGCCCCATTGTAGGCTGCCGGCAGGTGGAAAGGCAGTGACAGATTGCACATAACGCTCTGACAAAAGTCACCGACGGAAGCTGCTGTGACGGCAGCCGCTGTTTCAGGAGGTGGGGCGGCGGTAGAGGAGTGCGTTGCCGGCTTTCCCGGCTGCTTCCAGCAGCCCCAGCTTGCGCAGGCAATAGGCCATCTTTTGCGCCAGCGGGCGGCTCTGCTTCAGCGCCGCGGCCAGGTCGGCCGTGGTAAAGGCGTCGGGCAGCGCCGCGGGGAGCAGCGCCGCGAGGTCCAGAGGATTAGCAAAGTGGTAGCAGTCGACAATCTGTAGCAGGCGGCGGTCGTCGGCTATCCAGCGCCAGCGCCGGCGGCGCGTCTGGCCGAAGGAGCGGTATTCCTCTTCCTCTGTCAACACCACGTCCAGCGAGATGTTGGGCTCCGCTAGCAGCTGCGGGCAGCGCACCAGCTCGAAGAAAAGATGGTAGATCGAGCCTTTGACCGGCGAGCGGCGGCGGCTGAGGTATCCGTCACCTTCCGGGTCACGGCGGATGATCCACTTCTGGCTGGCGATGGGGTAGACGAGGCGCAGGGGGTGGCTGGCGGCCAGCAGCGCCAGCTTGGAGCGGATAGCGCCGAAGTTGCTGGTCTGCACCTCCACCAGCTCGCCGCCGGCCTGGACAACGTCCACGACGTAGCCATCGACAGCGACCTCAAAGCGCGCGCCGGGTTCTGCCGCCCACTCTTTAAGCGCCGCGTGCAGGGCGCTCTCATTATAGGTAGTCAACGCCTGGCTCATGAGGACATCATACTGTCTCGCCGACCAGGTCGCAAGCACAGTGACCCGTCTTGTGCACTTTTTCACAATCGAGGATGTACGTCACCCGAGTTGGATGACAACTGTCACTAACCGCCGGCGGGACGATGCCCTAAGCTATAAATGATGGAGGTCGGAAACCTTATGTTAAACTCGTTGCTGGTTATCCTTGCCGTCGTCTGCGCCGTGCAAGCCGTGTCGGCCGCGCGGCTCATGCGTGCGGCGCTCTGGCTTGCCGGCGTCAGCGCCCTGACGGCCATTCTGCTCTACCGCATGGGAGCACACCATGTCGCCGTCATCGAGCTGAGTGTCGGGGCAGGGCTGGTGACCGTGCTCTTTGTCTTTGCCCTGGCAATTGCCGGCGAAGATGCCATGGCCGAGCGGCCGGTGGTGCCGCGCTGGCTGGCTATAGTCGCCAGCCTGGCTGTCGTCGCGCTCGCCGTCTGGATGGTCTTTCCCATCGGCGCTGGGCAGACGGCCGCCCCCGAGGCCGATTTTGCCACGACGCTCTGGCAGCAGCGCGGCCTAGACGCCCTGGTGCAGGTTGGCCTGATCTTTGCCGGGGTCATGGGAGTTCTCGGCCTGTTGGCGCCGAGCCGTCTCGGGGAGCGGGCCACCGCCGCGCACCCCACGCCAGCTGGCGAAGCCACCATCACCGCCCAGGCTGCTGTCGCCGGGCAGGAGAGATAGCCCATGTTCGAGCTGACACCCGTAGCCATCATCGCCATTGCGGTCGCCGGTCTGACGGCGGTCGGGCTCTATGGCCTGCTCGCGGTTCGCAACCTCTTCCAGATTGTCATTGCCCTCCAAATCCTGGTGAAAGGCGGCATCCTGGCCCTGGTGGCCGCCGGCGCCTATGCCGGGCAGCTTAACCTGGGCCAGAGCCTGGCCGTGACGGTCATCGTCGCCGACACGGTCGTGGCCGTCATTGGCATGGCGCTGGCCGTGCAGGTCAAGCAGCATACGGGCAGCCTTGACGTGAATCGCCTGAGCGTCCTGCGGAGATAGCGGCATGCAAGAGATTCTGATTCTTCTGGCAATTGGGCTCCCCTGGCTGGGGGCCATGCTGGTCTGGGCCGCTGGCGACGCGCGGCCGCGCCAACAGCATCGGCTGGCGGTCGTCAGCAGCGTCGCCGCCGCGGTCGTCACGCTGGCAATGCTTCCTGGCGCTGCGCCGGGGGTAGCCCTGCGGCTGCCGGCCGGCGGCCTCCTCGGCGACTTTACGTTTGTCGCCGACGGCCTCGGCCTCATCCTGGCAAACGTCGCCACGGTCATCGGTAGCCTGGCGGTCATCTTCTCCGTCGCCTATATGTCCGGCTCGCCGGCTCTCGGCCGCTACTACGCGCTGGTTCTCCTCTTCATTGGCGCTATGGTGGGCCTTGTCCTCAGCGGTGGGCTGCTGCTCCTCTTCTTCTTCTGGGAGATCACCGCGCTCTGCTCATACGCGCTCATCTCCTTCTATAACGACGACCCGGCGGCGGTAGCTGGCGGCGTCAAGGCGCTGCTCATCACCCAGCTGGGCGGCGTCGGCTTGCTGCTGGGCGCCCTCGCAGCGCGCGCCTATCTGGGGAACGACCAGATCGAAACGGTGCTGGGCGCGGCGGCGAACCTGCCGGCCGGCGCACTAAGCCTGGCCGCCTTCGGTTTCCTGCTGGCGGCCATGGCGAAGTCGGCGCAGGCGCCTTTCCACACCTGGCTGCCCGACGCGATGGAAGCGCCGACGCCGGTCAGCGCCCTCATCCACGCGGCCACCATGGTCAACGCCGGCGTCTACCTGCTCATCCGTTTCTACCCCGCCTTTGCCGCGACGCCGGGCTGGACCGACGCCATTATCGTCGTCGGCGTGGTCACCGCCCTGCTGGCCGCGCTGATGGCCCTGGTCACAAACGACCTGAAACGGGTGCTCGCCTATTCCACGGTGAGCCAGCTTGGCTACATGGTCTATGCCATTGGCGCCGGCGGGCTGTTCGCCAGCCAGTTTCACCTGCTCAACCATGCCGTCTTCAAGGCGCTGCTCTTCCTCGGTGCCGGCGCCATCATTCACAGCCTCGGCACGCGCGACATGCGCGAGATGGGCAACCTGCGGCGCGAGATGCCGTTCACAACGGTCGCTTTCATGACCGGCGCCGCCGCCCTGGTCGGCCTGCCCATCCTCAACGGCTTCTGGAGCAAGGAGCTGATTCTTGAGGCGGGCCAGGCCGGAGGGCCGTCCTGGGCCTACGCGCTCATGCTGCTCGGCGCCGGCGTGACTGCGCTGTACACAGCGCGCATGGTCTGGTTGGTCTTCCTGGCGCCGCCGCCGCAGCGGGCGCGAGCGCACCGGGCCGCCGGGGCCATGCGCCTCTCCCTCGGCCTGCTGGCGCTGGGCGCCTGGCTCTCCTGGCTGACCGCCGGGGCCGCCGGCAAGATGCTGGCCGCGACCATGCCCCATCACGGCTTCCATGCCGAGAGTGTCGCCGGGCTCGTCCGTGAAATCCTGGCACACGAGGCCACGTATCTGGCGCTGGCTGTGGTCGCTGCCGGTCTGTTGCTCTGGCTGCTGCGCGCGCGTCTGCAGCCACTCGCCCAGGGCTTTTCCTGGCTGGGTGAAGCGGCGCGCGGCGGTTTTGGCTTTGAGGCGCTCAACCAGGGCGCCGTGCGCCTGGTGACGGGCGCCGCCGCCGCCATCCAGCCGCTGCAAACGGGCCAGCTTAACTGGAACGTTGCCGGCGTCGTCGCTGGCCTGATCCTGGTACTTATCGTGCTGGCGGTGGGAGGCTAGTCTATGAATCTGCCTGCATTTGTCTGGCTGATTGCGCTGCTCTTAACAGCTGCGCCCCTTGTCTATCTCCTGGGCCGGATTGCGGGACGCCCACCCTTCAACCAGGAGTCGGCCGCCCGCTGGGGCGCTCTGGCCGCGCTCCTGCTCGCCTGGACTCCGCTCCTGGCGGCCTGGGGCGAGCTGTCGCGCGGGCCGGCGACCTACGTGCTGGGGAGCGTCGCGCTCCAGGCCGACGGGTTGAGCCTGCTGCTGGCGACGGTTGCCGTTGCACTCTGCACCCTGGTCGTGCTCTTCTCCGCCGCCGATCTCCGGGGCGAAGAAGGAGAGTCGAAATATTACGCCATGCTCGTGGCGATGACCGGCGTCATTGCCGGCCTCGGCTGCGCCGCCGATCTCTTCAACCTCTGGCTCTGGTTCGAGGCGATGGCCGTCACCTCCTACCTGCTGGTCGCTTTCCACCGCGAGCAGCCCGCCTCGTTGGAAGCCGGCGTTAAATACCTGGTGCAGAGCGCGCTTGGCTCGGTGCTGGTGCTGCTCGCCGTGGCCCTCGTCTTCGGCCACACCGGCACGCTCAGCCTTGCGGAAATCGGCCAGGTGGCCAGAGCCGGCACGCCGCTCCTGCTCGCTGCCGGCGCCCTCTTCGTCGTCGGTTTTGGGGTGAAGATAGCCATGGCGCCCATGCACACCTGGCTGCCCGACGCCCACGCGCAGGCGCCCAGCGGCATCAGCGCCATGCTCTCCGGCGTCGTCATCGAAGCTGGCCTCGTCGCGCTGCTGCGCGTTCTGGCTGTGCTGGCCGGGGTCACGACGACCTGGGGCGTCTTGCTCATGGCCTTCGGCGTCCTCAATATGGTCGTCGGCAACCTGATGGCGCTGCGGCAGCAGCAGGTCAAGCGCATGCTGGCCTTCTCCAGCCTGACCCACGTAGGCTACATGCTGGTGGGCGTGGGCGTCGCCGTCTATGCCCGGGAGCTGGCGGGCGCCACTGGCGGCTTTTTCCATCTGCTCAGCCACGGCCTGATGAAGGGGCTCGCCTTCCTCGCCGCCGGCGCGTTACTCTATGCGCTGCACGCGGCCGGCGGCAGCCATAAGCCACTGCTGATTGCCGATCTGGCCGGGGCGGCGCGCCGCTATCCACTGGCGGCGCTGGCGATGAGCGTGGCCCTGCTCGGCCTCGGCGGCCTGCCGCCGCTGGTTGGGTTTATGTCCAAATGGCAGATCATGGTCGCCGGCTTTGCCACACACGAGCTGTGGATAGCGCTGCTCATCGGCTTCGCCGCCCTGAACAGCGTGCTGTCACTGGCCTACTATGCGCCGGTGGTCAATACGCTCTACCGGCAGCAGCCATCGCTGGAGGTGGCGTCCGGGCAGCGGCTGCCCGCTCTCATGCAGGCGCCGCTGGCCCTACTGCTCGTCGTCGTAATCATACTTGGCCTCTGGCCTGCGCTCGTGCAGAACCTGACCGGCGCCGCCGGCAGCGCCCTGCTACGCGCGTTTGGCGGGTAAAAAGGAGAATTGGCGCCCGTGGAGAATCTGATATTGACGCCGCCGGTCGCATTGCTGGCTAACCTGATACTCGTCGCGCTGCTGGCCCAATTTGGGCGGCTGCTGGCGGGCCCCGCCTCGCCGAGCGCCATGAAGGCAAGCACCTACAGCAGTGGCGAACAGGCGCCGACCGGCATGGCTGCGCCGGGCTACAAACCGTTTTTTGTGATTGCGCTCTTCTTCGCAATCTTGCATCTGGGCGTGTTGATGCTCGGCAGCGCCAGCCTCTCGCCCGTCGCCGCCATCTATCTGGCGGCGCTGATGCTCTGCTTGCTGGCACTGATCCTGGGTTAAGGGAACGTAACGATGGTAAATATCTGGCATGAGGCAATTGAAGAGGCGCTGCGGCGGGTAAAGCTGTGGGCGCGTGTCAACTCGCCGTGGGCAATCCACTACAATAGCGGCTCCTGCAACGGCTGTGACATCGAGATCCTGGCGACGCTGACGCCGCGCTACGACCTGGAACGGCTGGGCGTGCGCCTGCAGGGCAGCCCGCGCCACGCCGACATTCTCATCTGTACCGGGCCCGTAACGCTGCAGTCGCGCGACCGGCTCAAGCGCATCTATGAGCAGATGCCGGAGCCGAAGTTCGTCGTCGCCGTCGGCTCCTGCGCTATCTCCGGCGGCGCCTTCCAGGGCTGCTACAATGTCGTCGGGCGGGTTGACGCCGTCATTCCCGTAGACGCCTATATCCCCGGCTGCCCACCGCGGCCGGAGGCCATCACCGATGGTCTGGTAAAGCTGCTCACCCATCTGCAGTCGGGCACGCCGCTGCCTTCTCCCAACCTGGTCGCCGATGGCGACAGGTCGCCGTGCCCCGAGCCGGAGGAAGCGGACGTGCCTGCCCTGGAGAGGAGTCTGCAATGAGCCTGCTGCGCGACCTGCTCGCCCTGGCGTTGTTTCCGGCCGGTCTCACGCTGATCCTGGCCGGGCTGGCCTATACCTGGGCCGACCGCAAAATTGTGGCGCGCCTGCAGAACCGCATCGGCCCGCGCTGGTTCCAGCCGCTGGCCGATACCATCAAGCTGCTGGCCAAGGAAGAAGTCGTACCTGACGGCGTCTCGCCCTTCTTCTTCCATCTCCTCCCGCTGTTGGGACTCGCGGGCGCGCTGACCGCCGCGCTCTACATCCCCGTCTGGGGGTTGGCGCCGGCCTATGGCTTTCCCGGCGATCTCATCGTCACGATTTACCTGCTCAGCCTGCTAACGCTGTGCATGGGCCTGGCCGGCGCCAACACGCGCAGCCGTTTTGGCCTGATTGGCGCCACGCGCGCCCTAACACAGCTCTTTGCCTACGAGGCGCCGTTTATGCTGGCGCTGTTGGGGCCGGCCCTCGTCGCCGGTAGCTGGCAGATCGCGGTTATCACCGGCCACGCCGCGAGCAGCCCCTGGTTCCTGCTGACGCAGCCGCTGGGCTTCCTGGTGGCCCTCATTGGCCTCATGGGCAAGCTGGAGCTGCCGCCGTTCGACGCTCCCGAAGCGGAGACAGAGATTGTCGCCGGCCCGCTGACGGAATACAGCGGGCGCGGGCTGGCCATCTTCCGCCTGGGCAAAGCCGTGGAGTTGGTGCTGGGCCTGACCCTGGTCGCCGCCTTTTACCTCGGCGGCGCGGGCCAGCCGCTGCTCTTCCTGCTGAAGACGCTGGCGCTGCTTCTTGGCCTGGCCGGCCTGCAGGCGCTGATGACGCGGCTGCGTATCGACCAGACTGTTGGCCTCTGGTGGCGCTATGGCGCGCTCCTGGTGCTGGTGCAATGGCTGCTGCTGATGCTGGTGCAGATGGTATAGGCGGCGCCGCTAAATAGGAGGTGTATATGACCCTGGGAACCATGTTTGGCGATATCATTCGCTCGCTCGTACGGCCGCCGGTCACCCAGCGCTACCCATTTGAACGGCGTGAGACGCCGCCGCGCCTGCGCGGGCAGCTTCTCTATGACCCGGAACGCTGCACCGGCTGCGGGCTGTGTAGTAAGGAGTGTCCAGCCGATGCTATTGAGGTCATCACTCTCGACAAAAAGGCCAAACGCTTCGTCATCAACTATCATCTCGATCGCTGTACCTTCTGCGCCCAGTGTGTAGAGAGCTGTCGCTTCAACTGCCTGGAGCTGCACGGCGACCGCTGGGAGCTAGCCGGCGTCAACCCGGCCGGCTTTGAATACTACTATGGCGAAGCGGCCGACGTGGCCGAGGCGCTACAACCGGCCGAGAACGATGCGACGCCGTGAACAGGACGCGCCCATCCGGCGCGTGGCCGTGATGGGCATTGGCAACGAGCTGCGCGGCGACGACGCCGCCGGGGTGCTGGCGGTGCGCGCGCTGCGCGAGGCACAATGTGAGACCTTTCTGGTCGTCGAAGGGGCGTTGGCCCCCGAAAACCACACCGGCGCGCTGCGCCGCTTCCGGCCCGACCTGGTGCTGCTGATTGACGCGGCGGAAATGGGGGAGCAGCCCGGCTGCGTCCGCTGGCTGGCCGCCGCCGACACAGAAGGGCTTAGCCCTTCCACGCATACGACGCCGCCTTCCATGCTGGCCCGCTTTCTCACGGAAAGCCTGGGCTGCGAGGTAGCGCTCGTCGGCATCCAACCCAGCGATACGTCGTTCGGCGCTCCCGTCTCTCCCGCCGTCAGCGCGGCCATCGATGCCGTTGTCGACACGGTGCAGCAGCTATTCACCTGTCGCTGGCCCTTTGCCGCGGGGGCGGCTCCATGAGCGAAGGGCAGATTCTGGGCGGGGCGGAGCCGTTGGGGCTGGTGTTGGGCATTCTCTGTATCTTCTTTATGGGCGGCACGCTTGGCTACTTCCTGTTGAACGCGCGCCCGCTGGCGCTGGTCTTGCAGGAGGGTGGCGGCGTCTCATCGCGCCTCGTGCCCGCGTTGGCCGTCGCCGGCATGGGCGTGGCCCTCTACCTCAGCTACGTACGGCTGGCCGACACGACGCCAATCTGCGGCCCCCTCGTCGATTGCGCCCTCGTGCAGAGGAGCCAGTATGCGATCTTTATGGGCGTGCCGGTGGCGCTGCTGGGCGCCCTGGCCTATCTGGCCTTGCTTCTGCTCTGGCGCTGGCAGCGCCTGGCCAACATGAGACTGGCGACCACGATGCTCCTGCTGCTAGCCGCGTTGTGCACGCTCTTCTCGCTCTACCTCACCTTTGTCGAGCTGTTTATGCTGCGGGCGGTCTGCCCGTGGTGCCTGCTGGCGGCCATGCTCTTCACGGCTATTCTGGCGACCGTGGGACTATTGCTGCTCGACCAGGAGCCGCAGACTGCCTACCTGAACGGCGAGCCGGCCGGCTAAGAGCACGACATTCATCACCTTCGATTGGTGATCGGTGTCAGATGTCTTTTTCCCCGGGCGTGTCATACTCATAAAAGAATAGACTGATCCACCGAATAGAGACTGGGCGCGCCGCTTCTACCTGACAAGATGTTTCAAGAGCCATCTATCTCCCGGCTGAAGAAGGGCATCACGGACTACGCCGCGACGGTCGGGCGCTTCCGTCCCAACGCCCGCTTCTACCTCGTCTACATGATCCTCAATGGGGCGGCCTTCGGCATCTACCGGCTGCTCTTCAATTTCTACGTGCTCAGCCTGGGTTACGACGAGGCGCTCTTGGGCAGGCTGCTTACCACGGTGAGCCTGGTGCAGCTGGCGGCGGCGCTCCCGGCTGGTTACGTCAGCGACAGTATCGGGCGCAAGCCGTCGCTGCTCATCTCCGCCAGCATCTCTGTTGCCACCCTGCTGGGCATGGTCATCTGGCCTACGGCGCTCAGCTTCTACGTAATGAGCATCCTGATGGGGCTGGCCCAGAGCCTCGGCGCGGTCACCTATGGCCCCTTCCTTATGGAGAACAGCGGGGAGGAGGAGCGCACCTACCTCTTTTCTATCTCCTCCGGACTGGCCATGATCGCGCAATTCATGGGCAACTGGCTCGGCGGCCAGCTCCCCACCTGGATCGGCGCCTGGCGCGGGGTTGGCGCAACAAGCAGCGACGCCTATGGGACGGCCATCTTGCTGGTCGCCGTGTTCGCTTCCACGGCCCTGCTGCCGATGCTCTTTATCCAGCGGCAGCGCAAAGCGAAACCGGACACGGGTTACCTGTCGCCCTTTCATTATGCGCGCAATCATCCCCGCATGCTCTTCCGCCTCATCGCCCCCATGTGGGTGACCTCGCTGGGCGCCGGCTTGCTGATGCCCTTTATGAACATCTTCTACCGCCACACCTACGACAGCAGCGACGCCACCATCGGCTCGCTCTTTGCCGTCGGCTCGCTGGCGATGGCAATTGGCCTGCTCGCGGCCCCACCGCTGGCCGACCGCCACGGTAAGATGACGATGGTCATCGTGACGCAGGCGGTGTCGGTGCCCTTCCTGGTTGTCATGGGCTTTTCGCCCTGGTTCTGGATGAGCGGATTCGCCTACCTCGTTCGCCTGGCGCTTATGAACATGAGCAATCCCATCTACCAGGCCTTTGTCATGGAACACGCGGCGCCGGAGGCTCGCGCTACGGTAGCCAGCCTGGTCAGCATGAGCTGGAGCTTCGGCTGGGCATTCAGCCCCACGGTCAGCGGCTGGCTGCAGGTCAATTATGGATTCACGCCGGTCTACGTGGGTACGATTGCCAGCTACGCCATTGCCATCTACCTCTACTGGCGCTTCTTTGGCTGGAAGACGGCGACGGCTGCAGCGGCTACCGATTAAACTGAACCATAACAGCAGAGGTCACCATGCGCGCGAACCTTACTCGAATCGGTCTCATCTTACTGGCGGCGATTGTCATCCTGCTGGCCCTCGGTGCTGCCAGCAACCTGCTCCTGCCAGAAGGATCGGCTGCGGCGGCCACGCTAGGCGAGGCTGAGAAGGCGCGCATTGCCGAGGCCATCCATCTCCGCGAGACGTTAGGCAACGCCATCTGGCCCGGCTTCGGCGACGAGCAGATACCCGTTGTCGTCTACAACGAGCAGTATGCTTTCCTGACCAACTTCGACGGCGAGCCGCCGCCGGGGTGGGTCCTGCCGGCGTCGGGCGAGCGGCAAGGAACGGCCTGGGAGCCTGTGCCCGGCGATGACGTCTTCGGAGCCACCTATTACCGGCAGCCCCTTTCCGGCGCTGTCAGCCCGCAGAGTTTCACCGTGCGCATCGGCGACTCCTGGGCGGCCTCGATCACGACCTATGACTGGGCACGGCTGGGGCTGGCGAACACCATCCGGAGTGAGGCGCCGTCCTGGCTACGGCCGTTTATCCCGTACAGCCTCGTCGCGCGCTTGTTCCTGCCGGACAGCGACAAATACGTCTCGCTGCTGGTGCACGAATCGTTCCATGCCTTCATCGGCATCCGTTCCGAGCGCCACCTGGTGCAGGCTGAAGAAGCCGCCGGCAGCCAGGAAGCGAGTTATCCCTGGCGCGACGATAACCACGTGGCCGCCTGGCAGCAGGAATTGGATTACCTGGCAGCGGCGCTGCAGGCCGAGCACCGGCAGGAGATGGTTGCCCACGTCGAGCAGTTCCTGACAACACGCACGGAAAGGCGCACCGGCGGCCGCCTGGCGACGCGCCACATCGACTACGAGCAGCGGCGCGAATGGCTGGAGGGGCTGGCCAAATACGTGGAGCTGGAGGCCTGGCGCCAGGGGGCCACAGCGTCGGGTTACACGCCACACCCGGCAACCGCCGTGCTGAGCGATTTCCACGACTATCGCGGCTATGAGCGCGCCTGGGAGCGCGAGCTGGGCCAGATCGGCCGGATGGCCGGGGACGAGGGGGACGGCCGCTTCTATTACAGCGGCATGGCCGAGGCGGCTTTGCTCGACCGCCTGCTACCCGATTGGAAAGAGGGAGCGCTCACCGGCGGCACCACGCTGGAAGGGCTGCTGGCCTATGCTGTGAACGAGAGATAAGGCGCCTCGGACGGGCGAAGCAAACCAATTAGCCCATGAAGCAGACAGCGCGACCTAGCGGTAGTCGCCCTCGCGGCTGATCTGCTGGCGCAGGCGCTGGATCTCGCGCTGCAGCCGCTGCTCGCGCTGCGACATGGCGGCCTCCAGCGTCTCGATCTCGTCAAGCATTTCCAGCATGCGCCGGCGCATGTGCAAGACCACCTCAATACTCCCCAGGTCGAGGTCAAGATCGCGCTGCAGCCGACGAATGCGCGCCAGCTCTTCGATTTCCGTCCTGGTATACCCGTCGCTGCCGCCCGCCATCGGCCGGGGGCGGATGAGCGCTTCCCGCTCACACAACGTCAGGAAATCGAGCGTGATCCGCGCCAGCTCTGCCGCCACGGTCCGGGTGAAAATGCGTTCTTCATCCTGGGAGCGGAGCATCAGGTAATTACCCATCACTTCCTCATTTCCTGCAGTTCCTGGAACAGCCGCTTCTCCTGCTCGCTCAGATTCTGAGGTAGCTGCACCGAAATCTCTGCATACAGGTCGCCGCGTTCGTCCAGCCGGTTCAGCCGCGGCATACCCAGGCCGTTGAGCCGGAAGACACGGCCATTGTCCGTGCCCGCGGGGATATTCAGCCGCACCTGGCGGTCGATAGCCGGCACGGCCACGCTGCCGCCGAGAATTGCCGTATAGAGATCGACCGGCACGGAAACGCGCAGGTCGTCGCCGTCACGGGTGAAGCGGTTGTGCGGCAGCACCTCGACCCGCAGATAGAGGTCGCCGGCCTGGGCCCCGGCCGCGCCGGCGCCGCCCTGGCCGCTGAGGCGGACGCGCGAGCCGCTTCGCACACCCGGCGGAATACGCGCCTGTATCTGGCGCCCATCTTCATACTGCAGAGAGCGCGTGGCGCCGTGGAACGCTTCTTCCAGCGTCACCTGCACCTCGTGCTCAATATCGCGGCCGGCGCGCGGGCGCGGCTGGCTGGCCCCGCCGAAATCGCCGCCAAATCCACCACGTCCGCCGCCCATAGCGCCGCCAAAGAGCGTTTCAAAAAAGTCAGAAAAGCCACCGCGGCCGCCGCCCCCAAACATCTGCTCGAACTCTTCGGGGGTGACACTACGGAAGCCGCCGCCGGGCGCCGCGCCCGGCTGGCTCTGCCACTGGCTCCAGTTGAAATCTTCGGGCCGCCCGCCGGCGCGCTCATACTGGCGCCATTGGGCGCCGAAACGGTCATACTTCTCGCGCTTCTCGGGATCCGACAACACTTCGTAGGCTTCGTTAATCTCCTTGAAGCGCTCTTCGGCTGCCGTGTCGCCCGGGTTCACGTCCGGGTGATACTGGCGCGCCAGCTTGCGGAAGGCGCGGCGGATCTCCTTCTGGTCCGCCGTGCGCGCCACGCCGAGTTGCTGGTAATAATCCTTAACTTCCATGTTTGCTCAGTTGTTTCCGGGACTGCTCGCTTATCGCGCCCATTATGGCGAGGAAGCCGGCGTCCGGCAACGCTACCCGGCTGTCACCAGGACGCGCGCCGGCCGCAGCAGCCGCCCGTCCAGCAAGTAGCCGGGCAGGTCAACGCGCATCACGGTCTCCGCTGGCAGCGTGGGGTGGGGCACAGCCGCAACCGCCTCGTGGACTTCGGGGTCGAACGGCTCGCCCAGCGCCTCAATGCGCTCTACGCCGAGCTGGGCCAAGACCTTAAGGAAGTCGCGTAAGGTCAGCTCGACGCCGCTGTAGAAGCCGGTTTCGCGCTCGGCCGGCGGCACATTGCGTAGGGCCCGCTCCAGGTTGTCGGCCAGCGGCAATAAATCACGCAGCAACGCCTCCCAGGCTTGTCGCGCCCGGTGCGCGTGAGTGCGCTCGATTGCCGTCTTGCGGTTTTCCAGGTCGGCCGCCAGCCGCAGGTAGCGCTCCTTCCATTCTTCTGCCGCGCCGGCTGGCGCCGGCTGCTGCACCGCCTCATCTTCTATTGTCTGCTCTAACCGGGCGTTATCTACCACAACTCACTCCTCCTCTGGCTCGCCATCCCACTGTATATATGGCGGTGGGCGGGTCGAAGACCCGCCCACCAGTGCTTTGGGCAGACTATTCAGGCTGCCCCCATGGTGCTGTGCGCCGACTTACATTTCCTGGAACTCGCCTTCGACCACATCGCCATCGTCGCCGGTTGCCGGGCCGGCCTGCGGGCCGCCATCCGGCTGCCCCTGCTGGCTCTGGTAAAGCTGCTGGCTGATGGCGTAGGTCGCCTGCTGTAGCTGCTCCGACAGGCTGCGGATACGGGCCACGTCTTCGCCAGTCACCGCTTCGCGCAGCTGGTTGACCAGCCCCTCGATTTGCTGGCGGTCGTTGTCCTGCAGCCGCTCGCCCAGGTCGCGCATCGTCTTTTCCACCGTGTAGATGAGCTGGTCGGCATTGTTGCGTGCTTCGCTCAGCTCGCGGCGGCGGCGGTCTTCGGCCTCGTGCCGCTTCGCTTCCTCGACCATCGACTCAACCTCGTTCTCGGTGAGGTTTGTCGAAGCCGTAATCTGGATCTGCTGTTCGCGGCCGGTCGCCTTATCCTGCGCCGTCACGTTGAGGATGCCGTTGGCGTCGATGTCAAAGGTCACCTCAATCTGCGGGATGCCGCGCGGCGCCGGGGGAATACCCTCCAGGCGGAAGCGGCCCAGTGTCTTATTGTCGCCGGCCATCGGGCGCTCGCCCTGCAGCACGTGAATATCGACGGCGGTCTGCCCATCTTCGGCGGTGCTGAAGATTTCGGCCTTGCGCGTGGGAATGGTCGTGTTGCGCGGGATGAGGGTCGTCATAACTGCGCCCATCGTCTCCAGCCCCAGGCTCAGCGGCGTCACGTCCAGCAGCAGCACGTCCTTGACGTCGCCGGCCAGGACGCCGGCCTGAATCGCCGCACCCAGCGAGACGACTTCGTCCGGGTTGACGCTCTTATTCGGCGCCTTGCCGGTCATATCCTGCACCAGCTCCTGGATCATCGGCATGCGCGTCGAGCCGCCGACCAAAATGACCTCGTCAAGCTGGTTGGTGCTGATGCCGGCGTCGGACAGCGCCTTCTCGACCGGCTGCCGCACCCGCTGCACCAGGTCTTCGGTGAGCTGCTCAAAGCGCGAACGGGTAAGCTTCATCTGCAGGTGTTTGGGGCCGCTGGCATCGGCAGTAATGAAGGGCAGGTTGATTTCGGTCTCCTGCAGCTGCGACAGCTCAATCTTGGCCTTTTCGGCCGCTTCACGGAGCCGCTGCAGCGCCTGCCGGTCGCTGCTCAGGTCGATGCCCTGGTCCTTCTTGAACTCCTGGATCATCCAGCCGACGATACGCTCGTCCCAGTCGTCGCCGCCCAGGAGCGTGTCGCCGCTGGTGGACATCACTTCGATGACGCCATCGCCCACGTCGAGAATAGAAACGTCAAACGTGCCGCCGCCCAGGTCGAAGACCAGGATCGTCTGGTCCTCTTTCTTGTCCAGTCCGTAGGCCAGCGCGGCCGCGGTCGGCTCGTTGATAATGCGCTTCACGTCCAGGCCGGCAATGCGCCCCGCATCCTTGGTGGCCTGCCGCTGGCTATCGTTGAAGTAAGCGGGCACCGTGATGACCGCACCGCTGACCGGCTCGCCCAGATAGGCTTCGGCGTCTCGCTTCAGCTTCTGCAGGACCATCGCCGAAATCTCCTGCGGCGAAAAGGTCTTGTTCACCACGGGAATGTGGATGCGCGCGTCGCCTTCCGGCCCTTCCTGGATCTCATAGGGCACCATGCTCTGGGTGCGCTGTGTCTCGGCATCCTGCATGCGCCGGCCCATGAGGCGCTTGACGGAATATACGGTGTTCTCTGGGTTGACCACGGCCTGGCGTTTGGCCGTCTGCCCTACCAGGCGCTCGCCGCTCTTGTTGAACGCCACGATGGAAGGCATCGTGTTGCCGCCTTCGGCGGTAGGGATTACGGTAGCGTCGCCGCCTTCCATCACCGCCACGACGGAGTTCGTGGTGCCGAGGTCAATCCCGACAATCTTTGCCATGTTTGATTCCTCCTCAGTCTATATACGTCAGTTTCAACTTGTGCTGTGTCTGATCTGTTTTGATTGAGTGCTGGCGCGCCACGCCACGATTCATGCGCGTGGAGCCGGTTCTGCCCGGCATGCAAAGCGCGCCATCGATTGTTATGGCACACTCGTATCTTTATGATGGCAAAAATGAGTCAGAATTAGGTAAGAGCACTGTAAGAGGGATGTCATAACAGGGGGTCTGCGACTCCAGTGCGGCTACTGCGTACAGGAAAGTAAGAACCGATCATCCACGACTTAGTTGCACGAGGTTTCGTTATGCAGGATCGCCCTGGTTGTCTCTCTGGTCTCGCCAAGCTGTTCTTGCTGCGCTGGCTTTTTGATTGGCTGCAGCGCAACTTCGGCTCCGGCCGCGGCGGCGTATGCGGCTGTGGCTGCGGCCTGATTTTGACCATCATCTTCATTACGCTTGCCTGCTCCATCATCTTCAGCACCAACTGGCTGAACGTCGGCTTCTAGCGGCAAGCGGCCCGCGGGTGGGGTTGCCCGCTCTTCTGGCTGAGCCCTGCCTAAACGCGCGCCGTCAGCGAGTGGTAGCCGGTGGCGCCGTCCGGCCGCACACCCATTTCCTCCTCGATCTGGCGCTCCCCGTTGCCATCTTCGGCCCGCACCGTGAAGGTGTGGCGCCCGCTGCTGGCCGGCCAGTCGTAACGCCACTGCACCCAGGTCAGCCCGCTCAGCGGTGGCGTGCGCAGCGCCGCCTCCTGCCACGGCCCGTCGTCGACCCGCACCTCAACACGGCTGATGCCCCTGTCGCCCGCCCAGGCAATGCCTCCCACGGGCACAACGCCGTCGCTGGCCGCGTCCGTTGCCACCGTATCGACGACGGAGACGATTTGCGGCCGTGCCTCGCGGCTCCAGCCGCGATCGACCCAGTAGCCGGGTCGCCACGCTTCGATAGCCTCCATGCGCACGATCCACTTCGGCTGTTTCATGCCATAGCGGTTGGGAATGTAGATTCGCAGTGGGTAGCCATGCTCCACGGGCAGCGTCTCGCCGTTCATCGCGTAGACGAGCAGCGTCCGCTCGTCCATCATATCCTCGGCGACCACCGTCTCATAGAAGCCATCCTGCGCCTCCAGATAGAGGGCGCCGGCTTCCGGCTGCAGGCCCAGCTCTTCCAGCACGTCGCGCAGGCGGGCGCCGCTCCAATAGCTGGCGCCGATCAGGTCGCCGCCAACACGGTTGCTGATACAGCTTAACGTGATCGCCTGCGTCACGGTCGGGAAGGCCATCAGCTCGGCCAATGTCAAGGCGCGCGAGTCGCGGAACAATCCCGACGTCTCCAGCCGCCAGCTATCCTGCTGGATGACGGGCGGCAGGGAGTTGATGTCGATGCGGTAGAAATCGTCGTTGGGGGTCAGCTCTGGCCGTGTGCCCGGCGCCGCGTCGATGCGGCCCGGCGGCGTGGGAGAGATATCGGGCGCGGCTGCCGTGTCGAGCGGCTGGCCGGCTTCCTCGCTGCCCGGCCGCCCGGACAGCAGGCGGCCCAGCCCCCAGCCGCCGGTCGTCAGCAGCAACGCCAAAACGCTGGCCCGCACCAGGAAGGAGCGGCGCTCTGGATGGCTGGGCTCCGCCGCCTGCGGGCTGTCCAGTAGGCGCCCGAGAAGCAGGCCCCAGGCGCCGAGCAGCAGCGCCAGCCAACCCAGGACGAGGACAGCCGGGCCGCTAAAGCCCAACGTACCTTCCACGAAGACAAAAAGGGCAAAGAGCGCCCAGCCGGCCGTCAGGCCGAGGCGAGCGCCGCTAACTGCCGTGCGCGAAAGAAAGAGGGCAATCAACAGCCCGCCAGCTGCGCCCAGCAGCAGCATCAGGACCACGGCCAGCAGCTGCTCGAACAGCTTGGCATCAGAGGTGGCAACGCCGGCTGCCCCCAGCACGCTAACAATCGTATCGATTCCCAGGGTGACCAGGTCGCCGGGGAGGACGCGCGCCAGCCAGTCAAACAGGTCGAAAGGCAGAAAGGGCAGCCCCAACGCGCTGAAGGCAAGGTAGGAGAGCGCCAGTGCGGGGGCCATCGTGAGCGCGCCGGCCAGGGCGCCTATCGTCAGTGGCACACGTCTCATCGTCTTTCTCCGTCTATAGCTATGGTCAAAACGTGAGTAAGCGGGCCCGAACGGCGCCTACACACGGGCGCGGGGCCGTTGGCCGGCGGCGGCAGTGGGGCGTATCGAGTTGTCCGGCCGGAAAGTGGAAGCCAGTCGCCTACATCTCCTCGCGGTAGCTGAGGCGATAGCGGCCGCGGGCGTCCAGTACGGCGCGCCGCAGAACCTCGTGCACGTACTCCGGATCGGGAACGTTGTTGAGGACGACCACCGGGTTGCTGCGGTCGTGGCTGTGAATGGTGATGTCGCCCAGGTTGAGCATCCGCTCGCGCACGGTCTGGCTCTGGTCGAAGCTCTGGATACGGACCAGCTCGATGTCGATACGGTCCTTACCCACCAGCCCGGAGAAGAGGCGCACCCGCTCGTCGGTAATCAAATAGCGCTCGCTGATTGATAGGAACGGGCGTCCCTCCCAGAGGATCTCTTCCTGGTCGGTCGTCTTCAGGAAGTCATCCTCCGCTACCTTTTGCGTTTCCTGCGCCAGGTCTTTGTCCACTTCTAGCAACGCGGCGTCGGTCACCACGTCAACCAGGGCTTCCAGCTCCTCGCGCGGTAGCTGCTCCAGTGACAGCTCGTTCTGGGCCAGATGACGCCAGACGCGCGCTTGGATTCGGGCTCGTGTCTGCTCCACGGTCATAGCAACCTCCTACCTGCCGGGACAGGAACTAACCAGATTTTTACAGTTCGCGGCTACAATCACTCATTACGGCTTCGCGCCGCTGCGGGTTGCGTGCCGGCGCTCAAATCGATACAATGTTCTACTTGCAGAGTTAGAACGCTAAGGTGATGAAGTATGCCACTCTACGGTTACCGCTGCAACGAATGTAATTATAGCTTCGAAGTGCGCCAGCGCATGTCTGATACGCCCCTGACGGAATGTCCTTCCTGTGGGGCGAGCCAGCTGCGCCGGGTGGTCAATAACGTGGGTGTTGTCTTCAAAGGTTCTGGCTTCTACATTACCGACAGCCGCAAGGGCAGCAGCAGCAACGGGAGCAGTGCCTCGTCTAGCAGTACCGCCAAGACGCGGGAGAGCAAGAAAGAGACACAGCCGGAGTCCGGCTCCGGCACTGCCAGCTAGATAGCGGCGCGCTTCTTAACGTGAGACAAAACAGGCCTGGTGCAAGCCAGGCCCTTTTGCTGCATGGGCAACCCCGGCCGCCTATATCTGGAAGCCGGTGCCGGCGGGCACAACCTTGACGCTGAAATTGCTCACCAGCTCGTCCAGCCGGCTGCGCAGCCGGTTCCATTCGTCGCTGGCCAGGATGTAGTTCATCTGCTCTCTACTCTGCGTCACGCCGCTGACCAGAATCTGCTCGCAGTCGCCGTAAGCCGTGTACCAGGCCTGGATATCGACGACGCCCATCTTATTAATGCGGGGAATGAACTCATTGGCGACGAAGTCCGAATATTCAGATTCGTGGTCGGGCTGGATATCCCAGCGCATGAGTAGTTTGGTTGCCATGATTCTACCTTGAGCCAGCCCGGCCTCGCTGCGGCCGGGTAGCCTGTATCACACTGTTTACGCCCAGTGCGGCGTCAGGATGACGACCTCAGTCTGGTCACTAAATGTACTACTGGAAAGGCGCAGCGTCGATTCTTCCTTAGGGTCGGTGACGCCCATCTCGTTCAGGAAACGCTCCACGCCATCGAGCTCCAGCTCCAGGCCGGGAAGCTGATAATGCATAGGCACGACGATATTGGGCTCCAGCATCGACACCAGCTCGGCCGCCTGCGCCGCATTAAGGCTATTGCCGCCGCCGACCGGCGCCAGCAGCACGTTGACCATTTCCAGCGCCTCTATCTGCGTCTGGCTGGGAACCTTGCTCATGTCGCCCAGGTGGGCGATGGTAAGGCCGTTGAACTCAAAGACGAAGAGGACGTTCTGCGTCGTCCTGGCTTCATGGGCCGTGACAATGCCTGTAATGAAGACGCCGCCAATTTCGTACTCGCCGGGTCCGGTGAGGGCGAAGCGGTAGCCGCTCACCGCCTCGGCGTAATTGTGGCCGCGCGCGTTGTGGCTGATGGTCACCACGTCGCTGCGCAGCCTGAGCGGCGGCAGTCCCAGGCTGCCGTCATAAGGATCGGTGACGACCGCGGCGAGGTTGCGTTCCTTCATGCGGAAGCAGCTGAGTCCGTGCCAGGTTATTTCCATAAGATCTCCTTCATCGCCGGCGATTATACCCTACCGCCCGCGCTTTCGCATTTCTTTGCCGTCCTGGCTTACCCAAAATAGAGGCGCCCGCGCTAGAATAGAGGACGAGGAGATTGTGCGATGCGTCGCTCCCTGCGCAGAGTAGAAATCAACGGCGGCACCGTGACTGCCCATGACGGCGAGGGGGGCTGGCGGCTGGACCTGCCGCCGCTGGCGCGCGGCTACGCCGACGCCCAACTCGATGATTACGCCGGCCTAGCGCGCCGTGGCTACCCCTGGCGTCGCGGTACGTCGCTAGCGCTGGAGGCCCGCTTCTCCCACGATGGCGCCGCGCTAGCCGGGACAGCAGGCTTTGGCTTCTGGAATGCTCCCTTTGGGCCGGGTACGGGCGGGCTGCCGGCACTGCCCCAGGCTGTCTGGTTCTTTTACGGTTCGGCCCGCAACAATCTGCCTCTTGCGCCAGTTGGCGAGAAGGGCAACGGCTGGTTTGCCGGCACTATCGACGCCGGCCGGCCACGGGCGCTGCTCTGGGCTCCGCTCGTGTTCCCTGTGGTGCTGGCGAACAACTTGCCGCCGCTGCGCCGCCGTATCTGGCCACGTGTGCGCCGCTCGCTGGGAATCAGCTACCGGCGGCTAGACATCGCCATGAACGAATGGCACGCCTATGAGCTGGAGTGGGGGGCCAGCGGCTGCCTCTTTCGCGTCGATGGTCATACGGCGCTGCGGACAGAGCAGACGCCTCGCGGCCCGCTTGGATTCGTGGCCTGGATTGACAACCAGTACCTGGTCGTAACCCCGGCCGGGCGCTCCCGCTGGGGCACGGAAATAACGACGCACGGGCAGGCATTGGAGCTGCGCCGGCTGCGGCTGGAAGTAGATTAGCAGCGCGTCAAAAGAGCCCGGCGATTTTGACAAGGAGTGGGCCGTTTGGTATACTCCAGGTCTGGTCGACATCCCGCAGCGAGGGAATGGGCACGGTCATTGCCCGGGAGGGATGGCCGAGTGGACGAAGGCAGCGGTCTTGAAAACCGTAGTGGGCTCAGCTCACCGGGGGTTCGAATCCCTCTCCCTCCGCTTTAACAGACAGGATCGACGAGGCGCCCGGGGAGGTGCCAGAGTGGACGATTGGGGCCGCCTGCTAAGCGGTTAACGGTGTAAAAGCCGTTCAAGGGTTCGAATCCCTTCCTCCCCGCTCACAGGATGGCCCCACACTCAGGGACGCCGGGGCCGGCCTGATTATAGTTGAATATGCGCCCTTAGCTCAGTGGAATAGAGCGTCTGGCTACGAACCAGAAGGCCGGGGGTTCGAGTCCCTCAGGGCGCACTGGCAAGGAAGCGACCCGCATGGGTCGCTTCTTGTCATTTCGGGCGATCGTGACTATCCTCACATGGCATAGACCAATCACAGGAGTTTTCAATGACGCAAATCGCGGAGCCCACGGGTAAGCTGGGCGTTCTCATACCAGGGCTGGGCGCGGTCGGTACCACCTTTATTGCCGGCGTGCTCAATATCCGGCGCGGGCTGGAAGCGCCGGTCGGCAGCCTGACCCAAATGGGCACGATTCGCCTCGGCAAGCGCACCGAGGGCCGCTCGCCCCTGATCAAGGATTTTGTGCCGCTGGCTGACCTCAACGACCTCGTCTTTGGCGGCTGGGACATCTTCGAGGACAACGCTTACGAGGCGGCCAAAGCGGCTGCCGTCCTCGACGACAGGCACCTCGACAGCGTGCGCGATGAGCTGGAAGCGATCCGGCCGATGACCGCCGTCTTCGACCGCAATTACGTCAAGCGCCTCGACGGCCCGCACGTCAAGACAGGCGCGACCAAGATGGAGCTGGCCGAACAGCTGCGGCAGGATATCCGCGACTTCAAGCGCGAGCATGGCCTGCAGCGCGCCATCATGATCTGGTGCGGCAGCACCGAAATCTTCCTGGAGCGGGGTGAAGTCCACGCCACGCTCGCCTCCTTCGAGGAGGGCCTGCGCCAGAGCAGCCCTCAGATTGCCCCCAGCATGATCTACGCCTACGCGGCCATCATGGAAGGCGTCGCTTATGTCAACGGCGCACCCAACCTCAGCGCCGACATCGACGCCCTGGTGACGCTGGCGAACGAGCGGGGCGTGCCGCTGGCCGGCAAAGACTACAAAACCGGCCAGACGCTAATGAAGACCATTCTGGCGCCGGGTCTCAAGGCGCGGCTGCTTGGCCTCGACGGCTGGTTCTCCACCAATATCCTGGGCAACCGCGATGGCGAAGTGCTGGATGATCCGGCCAGCTTCCGCACCAAAGAAGAGAGCAAGCTGGGCGTGCTCGACTACATTCTCCAGCCCCATCTCTATCCGGATCTGTACGGCAACTTCTACCACAAGGTGCGCATCAACTATTACCCACCGCGCGGCGACAACAAGGAAGGCTGGGACAACATCGACATCTTCGGCTGGCTCGGCTACCCGATGCAGATCAAGGTCGATTTCCTCTGTCGCGACAGCATCCTGGCGGCGCCGATTGTACTCGACCTGGCCCTCTTCATGGATCTGGCGCAGCGCAGTGGCATGAAGGGCACGCAGGAGTGGCTCAGCTTCTACTTCAAGAGCCCGATGACGGCCCCCGGCCTCTACCCGGAGCATGACCTCTTTATCCAGCTCACCAAGCTGAAGAACAACCTCCGCTACCTGCAGGGCGAGGAGCTGATCACGCACCTCGGCGTCGAATATTACGAGCAGGAGTAATGCGTACTCCCGCCGGTAAAGAGTGCCGCTTCTATTACGCCAACTTTCACCGCGGCCATTCGGACCAGGAATGTCGCCTCATTCAAGCCAACCCCCGCTCGCCGCGCTGGCGCCCGGACGATTGCTTCAAGTGTCCGGTCCCCGAAATCCTGGCGGCCAACAGCAATCCCAACCTGGTCCTCGAAGGCACGGTGCGCAAAGGATTGCTGGGCTTCGGCCGTCATGTCGAGGTTGCCGCTTTCTGCAGCCGCCACCTGGTCGAGGTGGACGAGCCGCGCATCGGCTGCCGCCAGTGCGCGCTGGAGCGGCCCGGAATCCAGCAGCTCTTTGACAATGAACGTTAACACAATCCTCTTCGACCTGGACGATACGCTGCTCGGCAACAACATGGAGCGCTTCCTGCCGCGCTACTTTGCCCTGCTCGGCGACTACGCGCGCCCGCTCTTCGCCGACTCCCAGGAGCTGCTGCGCGAGCTTCTCTACGGCACCCAGGCCATGATTCGCAACACGGACAGGACGCTGACCAACCGCGAAGTCTTCTGGACCGTCTTTGCCGAGCGTACCGGTCTGGAGCCGGTGGAAACCGAAGCCTTCTTTAACCGCTTTTACGACGAATCGTTCTCCGCACTGCAGGCGGTCACCGAGCTGCGCCCGGCGGCGGTACGGATCATCGACAGGGCGCTGGCGCGTGGCTACCAGCTTGCCGTGGCTACCAACCCGCTGTTCCCGGCGCGCGCCATCGAGCATCGACTGGCCTGGGCCGGGCTGCCGCTAGATGACTACCCCTTTGCGTTGATCACCAGCTACGAGAACATGCACGCCACCAAGCCGCACCAGGCCTACTACGAGGAGATCCTGCAGCGCCTGGGCGCGGACGCTGCGACAACGCTCATGGTCGGCGATTCCTGGCAGAACGACGTCGAGCCGGCCGCGGCGTTAGGCATGCCCGTCTACTGGATTGCCGGCGTCGGCGCCGCGCCGCCCGAAGAGACGCCAATTGCCGGGGTGGGCGACCTGGACGCCTTTGAGCGCTGGTTTTTTGCCGAGGGGCCGCAGCCATAGCGCGGCCCGCAGCCATCGCCATGCAAGAGCCGCCCCTTGTCGCCGCCCTGCTCGTAGAGCTGAACGCCTTTCCTTTGTGGCTGCAGCGCAAGCTGGCGGCGCCTGAGATTGACTGGCACTGCAAGCCGGCCATCGGCGAATGGTGCCTGACCGAGGTAATGTGCCATCTGCGCGACGTCGAGCGGGAGGTGCACCAGCCGCGCTTCGACGCCATTCTGCAAAGCGACGGCGTCTTCTTGCCCGGCGCGGTGGCGGATGAATGGGTGGAGGAGCGCGCCTATCACCGCCAGAACGGGCCGCGCGCGCTGCAAGCATTCGTGGCCCTGCGCGCCGAGACCATCGCGCTGCTGCCGCCGCCCGACTCTCCACTGTGGCAGCGGCAGGGGCAGCACTCCTTCTTCGGCCCTACTACCATGCACGAGCTGCTCAACCTCGTCGTCCAACACGACCAGGCCCACCGCGAGCAGGTGAGCGACTTGCTGGCGCAGCAGCAACCGGGCCAGCCCACCCGCGACCTTTCCTGAGCCTCAGATGCGCCGGCTCAGCTCGGCCAGAATCGACCGCAGCTCATCCGTCATCTCCTCCGCGTGCGGCTCCTGCAGCAGCTCGTAATGATGCTTTTTGTAGGCCAGCTCGCTGCACTGCCGGTAAAAGCGCGTGGCCGCCCGGTAGTCGCCCAGGCCACGGTCGCGCAGGATCTGATAGCAATAGAGGAAGCGGGCTCGTCCCGAGGAAGCCGTTTCATATTGCCAGCGGCTGAGCGTGCCGCGTTCCACTTCGTCCGCCAGGTAGCGGCGAATCCACTGCTTTTCCTGCCACAACGCCCAGATGACGATCACCGCCAACAGCCAGAGCCCGCCCCAATCGCTGACCGGCATAAGTAGACAGAGCAGGTTGCTGGAGGTAGCGCCCAGGTTGTGTACGGCGTGCAGCAGCACGGCCAGCGACCAGCCGGCCAGGGGGAAGAAGTAGCGCAGCGCCCGCCGCTGCGCAAAACGGCCGGCGGCCAGGCCCAGCCCGGTGACGCTGGAAAAGAGCGCGTGGTTCAGGCCGAAGAGAACTGCGCGGAAGAAGATCGTGTTCTGCCAGGCGGCCAGCCCGCCCTCTCCATAAGCGCGCACGAAGTAGATGACATTCTCGACCAGGGCGAAGCCCATTCCCACCATCGCCCCGTAGATAATGCCGTCGAGCAGACTGTCGATTTCGTGGCGGTGCAGCCTGAAGACGGCCAGAAGCGCCAGCGCCTTTACCGTTTCTTCGATGGGCGGCGCCAGCAGCACGGCGGCCAGTGTATCCCCGGCTTCCGAGCCGGCCGCCAGGTAAAAGGGCACCCGGCCAAGCTCGTTCAGGACGATTGCCAGCAGCACGCTGGGCACCGCGCCCCAGAAGAAGAGGGCCGCCAGTAGCCAGCCCGGCTCCTTTTCATAGCGATCGGCCGCGTAGATGATGGCGACATAGAGGGCAGCCGGTATGGCCGCGGCCGCTGTCGAAAGCAGGACGACGCCCGCTGCGGAAAAGTTCATGACCGTCTCGTACCGGACCGCGGGGCGACCGGCCTGGCGCCATGGGCCGGCGCCGTCGCCCCGCTTAGGGCGGCGACAGCATGGGCACGGAGGCGAAGTCGCCGACCCCGAGCTCCGGCTGTGGCCTGTCTGTTACCGTGAAGGCGCTCAGCCAGCTCTCCTGTTGGCCCTCCTCCGGCCAGACCAGGTCAATCACGCGTGTGTGGTTGGTGCTGCCGGCCGGCGCGCCGCCAAAGCGCCACTGCTCGGCCCGCTGCTGCACGTCGCGCACGCGCATCACGCCGCCAGCCGGGAAGCCTTCCTGCCCCAGGACGACCGCTGCGTAATTCCACGCTTCCGGGTTGTCGCCGAGAATCGACTTCGGCACGCGAATGGTCACGCGCTGCTGACCGGGGTCCGCGAGCAGGAATAGCTGGCTGGCCTCGGCTATCTGCTGCGGCGCGTCCCCTTCGCCGGGCACGAAGACGCCCGATGTCCACCCTTCCGCCGTAATGGCATACTCCCAGGCAAAGGCCTCCTCTAGCGCCAGATTACGGCCCGGCAGCATGGCGCGGCTGCCGCCCTCACCCTGGTCGATGTAGATGTCAAAGCTCTGTACGGAAAGACCGCTAGCGCTATCCCACGGGTTATCGACCGGCCCGCGCATGGTAAAGTTGAAGATGATGTTGTCGTCGTCATAGCCGACGCGGAAGTTGAGAATGTCGAAGTTGCCGCTGCTGAAGACCACGTCCTGGGGATAGGTATAACTCCCCGGCCCGTGGTCATCGCCGCTCGGGTCGTCTACCTCGAGCACCACCGTTACGTTGCCCAGGTCCGGCACGAGCAGCACGCCCGGCCCACTTGCCGGCACGACCAGCGCATCGGCTGCCTCTTCGCCCACCGCCTCGCTGTAGACGAGCCGCATGGAGATCCGGTCGCCCACGTCCGCATTGCCCAGCAAGTCGAGTGGGATGGCCAGCTCCAGGCTCTCGCCGGCAGCAGCCACGCTCTCCACCGGCGTGCCTTCCGCCGCCCAGGAATCGCCATCTGCCTGGTGCACGGTCGCCTGCAGCCCGGCGCCATTGCTGCTGACCGCGACGAGGCGGTTGGCCGGGAAGCCCAGCAGGGAGCCGTTGCGGCTGAAGTTCATCACCGGCTCGCGGCCGGGCACGCTGGCATACAGCTCAACCGTGCCGCCGCCCACAATGGCGTCCGCGGCCGCGCCCAGGGCGATATGGAGGTAGAAGTTGCTGCTGTCGAAGCCGTAGTTGAACGCGTTGAAGGCGGGAGAAGCCGCGGCCATGACGCCGCCGGCCGCGCTATACAGGCCGGCCCCTTCCCACTCGGCCGCCTCAAAGACGCCGTCGATGGTCGGGCTGATCAGCGCCGTGACCGGCTGGTCCGCCGCCACCGCCTGCTGCGGGATGATGGGCACGTCCAGATAGCCGGGCGGCTCCAGCTGCAATGCCTGATAAACGCCCTTGAGCGTGTTGCGGAACTGCTGGTCAAAGCTCTCGTCATCGCCGGAGGTCTGGTCCGCCCCATACCACCAGAACCAGTCCGAGCCTTCGGCAATGTACATCAGTGTCATCGCCTCCTGCAGGGCTTCCTCTGACGGCGCCTGGCGCGCGCCGGCCATATAGGGCTGCAGGAACTCGCGCACGTTGCGCAGGTATTCCCAGGCGCGGTTCTCTTCATCTTCGCCAATCCAGGTGGAGAAGTCGTGGCTGATCCACGAGCCGGCCCACAGCGCTTCAATCAGCGGCGGCTCCGGCGCCAACGCCAGGAACTCGGTCGGCGTCACCGTCTTGATAAGCGCATCGTCGCTGAGCTGCTGGTAGAGGCTATGCAGGAACTCCTTTCCGTCATTCTCATAATGCTCCCAGGCGTTCTCGCCGTCGAGAATGACGGAGACCAGGTGCGGCCCCTCGGCGCCGCTCGCCTGCAGTGTCTCGCGAATAGCGTGGATTCGGGCGATGAAATCGCTGGCCGCGGCCTGGCCGGCGACGCCCGAATAGGTAAAGCCAACCTTGTCTGATATCACCACGTCACGGAAGACCATGGCCACCGGCCCGCCGCGCCGCCCCTGCACCCGGTAGGGCCGGTAGAGCTGGTCGGCCTGCTGTACCGTCTCGTTGCTGTCGCGCGTGAAGCTGTCCAGCCCCAGGCTGCGAGCCAGCACGCCCTCATCAGACGCCATCCACTGGATGCCATTCTGGGCCACCATCGTCACGATTTCCTGGGCGACCGATCCTTCGGCCGGCCACATACCGCGCGGCGCCCGGCCGAAGTGTTCTTCGTATAGCTCTACGCCCAGCTCGACGTGCCGCTGCGCGTCCATGCCATAGATAAACGGCGGCTGCGGCAGCTCCGCGTCCGGCATGGCCTGT
The DNA here is from genome assembly GCA_964579295.1 of uncultured Ardenticatenaceae bacterium. Taxonomy (GTDB): domain Bacteria; phylum Chloroflexota; class Anaerolineae; order Promineifilales; family Promineifilaceae; genus JAAYYY01. The sequence continues at coordinate 8,522 of CAZOGK010000020.1, read as the reverse complement.
AGCGCCAGGTCCGTGTTCACCAGCAGGGGCAGGATGGGGTGGGCGAACGGCGTCATCGTCACTTCGATCTGCCCGGCTTCCTGCAGCCGCCGGTGAATGGGGATGACCTCTTCGATCAGCCGCAGGTGTTCGGCGAAGAGGATCTCCTTGTCCGCCTCGGCGAAATCCCGCCCCCTGGCTACCAGCCCGGCCAGCGGCTCTTCGGCCAGCCAGTCGGGGTCCACCCAGGCCAGGTTGAACCATATCTGCAGATCACGGAAATCCTGCTCGCCATACGCCGCCAGCGGGTTCTCACTATTATCGCGCAGCTCCAGCAGCTCCTGATAGCGGGGGAAGCGCTCGACGATGCGCCGGTTGGTGTCAAAAAAGCGGTCGAGGATGAACTGCTTCTGCTCATCGGTCAGCTCGTCTGCCGGAATCTCGGCGTAGACCCAGTAGAGGTCCTTGTTGCCGGCCGCCAGATCCTCCAGCTGGCGCAGCAAGCTCGGCGTCAGGTTAAAGGTGGCGTGGATGTCCGGGTAGGATTCCAGGATCGCCGCCATGTCGACGTAATCCTTGGTGGCGTGGACGCGCACCCAGGGCCGGTTATAGACGCCCGTCTCCGGCTCCTGATAGTAAACTGGCTGGTGTTGATGCCAGATGATGGCCAGATGGATCGGCTGCTCGCCCGGCGCGCCCGTCTCCGGGGCTGCCGTGTCGGTCGCCGCGGGCGCTGCCGTCGCGCCGGCTGGCTCAGTCGTCATGTCCGGCGCGGTGGTCGGCGTTGCCGCGGGCGCCTCCTCGCGGCAGGCGACAAGTATCAGGGCCAACAGTAGCAGGATTTTGACAGTTGCTTGCGTGCGCATGGGCCAGGCTCCTCGGAACAGCATTGGTTCGCGGGTTTATGGTTGTGCCAGCAACCATATTGTCCCTAATTCGCGGCGACCCGGCTACTGTTTCACCACCCGCCCTTGCACACTCATTATTTCGCATTAGGATCATGAGCCTTATAGTAAGATGTGTGTGAGGTACGGCCATGGCCGACTGGCAGCAGATTCTGGCGGGCATGACGAGCAACGTCGAGCGGCGTTTTGACAGCCTCAAAGAGCGCCTCGGCGCCGTTCTGGGCAGCGACGACCCGATCATGATCGCCGCCTATCACGGCTATGGCACGCCTCACCTGCTCCGGCTGCGCGGCCGGGTGCTTGAGAATGAAGGCGTCCGCGAAGCCGCCGAAGACGACCGGCTCTGGGACAACCTGCTCAACATGTACAGGCGCCTCGAAAGCGACGAGATTCCCTTTGCGCGCGTGCGCGTCCACTTCCAGGGGCAAGCGACCGACGTGGTGGCCGACGACGAGGGCTTCTTCAGCGCCCACGTCGAGCTGCCCGCGCCCCTTCCGGCCGACGCGCTCTGGCGCCAGGTAGAGCTGGAGCTGCTGGAACCGCTGCGCGCGGAGCAACCGCCGGTGCACGCCACGGGCCAGGTCCTCGTCCCGCCGGGCACGGCGCAGTTTGGCGTCATCAGCGACATCGACGATACGGTTGTCTATTCCCACGCTACCAGTCTGCTGCGCATGGCCCGGCTCGTCTTTCTCGGCAATGCGCGCACGCGGCTGCCATTTCCCGGTGTCGCCGCCTTCTATCAAGCGCTGCAGGGCGGCGGCAGCGGCTCGGCGCAGAACCCGCTCTTCTATCTCTCCAGCAGCCCGTGGAACCTCTATGACCTGCTGCTGGAGTTTTTCCGCCTGCACGAGATACCTATCGGCCCTTTCTTCCTGCGCGACTGGGGCGTTTCGGCGGCCGAGCTGCTGCCTACCCGCCACCACGACTACAAGCTGGGTATCCTGCGCCACATTCTCGGCTTCTACCCAGAGCTGCCCTTTGTCCTCATCGGCGACAGCGGCCAGGAAGACCCCGAGATTTACCGCGCCGTGGTCGACGAATTTCCCGGCCGTATCCTGGCTATCTATATCCGCGATGTGACCGGCGCCGCGCGCTCTGAGGAAGTCGCCCGGCTGGCCGCAGAAGTGGCGCAGACGCCGACCGCGCTCATTCTGGCCCCCGATACGCTGGTTATGGCCGAGCACGCCCTGGCGTCGGGCTGGATTCACGCCGACGTGCTGGATCGTGTCGCTGCGGCCGTCCAGCGCGACCACGAGGCGCCCACGGCTGCCGAGGCGCTGCTGGACGACGAGACGTGAGCGGCGCACTGGACGCCCCGGCCCGGCTATGCTGCTCGAGCTGACGAAGCGCGGCCTCTACTGCGCCGCCGGCGACTTCTACGTCGATCCCTGGCAGCCGGTCGCCCGCGCCGTCATTACCCACGCGCATGGCGACCATGCCCGCCGCGGCAGCGCCGCTTACCTCGCGGCGTCCGAAGGTATCGCCGTGCTGCGCCACCGGCTGGGCGAGACGGCGCGCATCCGCGCTGTGCCTTACGGCGAGCCGGTCACGGTCAATGGGGTACAGCTCTCGCTCCATCCAGCCGGCCATATCCTCGGTTCCGCCCAGGTGCGGGTGGAACATAAGGGAGAAGTCTGGGTTGTCTCCGGCGATTACAAGACCGAGCCCGATCCGACCTGTGCGCCGTTCACCGTCGTGCCCTGCCATACGTTTATTACTGAAGCGACCTTCGCCCTGCCCATCTACCGCTGGCCGCCTCAGGAAGCCGTCTTCGCCGAAGTCAATGACTGGTGGCGGGCTAACCAGCAGCGCGGCAAGGCCAGCATCCTCTTTGCCTATGCCCTGGGCAAGGCGCAGCGGCTGCTGGCCGGTGTGGATCCCTCTATCGGGCCCATCTTCGTTCACGGCGCCGTGCACAATCTCAACCAGCATTACCTTGCCAGCGGTGTGGCGCTGCCGCCGGCCCGCTACGCCGGCGCGGCCGAGCCGGCGACCGACTGGCATGAGGCGTTGATTATCGCTCCCACCTCGGCGCAGAACTCGCCCTGGCTGCGCCGATTCGGGCCCCACTCCACGGGCTTTGCTTCCGGATGGATGCGCGTACGCGGCCAGCGCCGCCGCCGCTCGGTGGATCGCGGCTTTGTCCTCTCCGACCACGCCGACTGGCCGGGCATCATCGCGACAGTAGCCGCCACCGGCGCGCAGCGGGTGCTGGTGACGCACGGCTACATTCCGCCCCTGGTCCGCTGGCTAAGTGAGCAGGGGCTGGAAGCCTACGCCCTGGAGACGCCCTACCGCGGCGAAGAAGAAGAAGCCGAGGCTTAGCAACAAAACGCCTGGCCGGCGGTGAGCAGTCGCCGGCTGTCAGCCCCTTAGCCTGTTGGGCCAGCCTCGTGCGCCTCGATGAAGGCGCGCACCAGCTCGACGTATTGCCATTCGGGCGCCGATTGATTGTCGCCCGTCTCGACCACGGTGAGCGAAGCGCTTTGCTCTCCCGCCTGGGCCGCCAGCTCGTAGACGAAGAAGTCGCAGCAGGGTATCTCCCCCTCGTCGCTGCTATCCAGCGCAAAGAAGCCAAGCCGTTCCAGGTCGGCCAGAAGCTGCGCCACTGCCGCGGCGTCGGTCTCGATAGCGCTCACGCCCTCGCCCGCCCCGGCCTGGCCGCTCTCTTTCTCCATCATACCGCTGGGATAGATGCGGTAGACAGTGTGGATGCCGGCAATGCCGCCGCTCTGCGTAAAGACGACGGCCGCTCCGCCCAGGTCGCCGCCTTCGTTCGCGCCGGCGTCGCCAATCCGTACCACGTCGCCCTCTGCGGTGGTCCGGGCCTCATAACGCTGACCATCGGCTTCCAGCTCGACCCGCCAGCCGGGCGTAATTACCTGCGCACACAGCTCGCCGTCCTCCGGCAGACCGAGGCAGGAGTCGGGCCACTCTTCTTCAGTGAAGCTCACGACTTCGACCATCTCCAGGCCAATGCCCAGCTCAGCGGCCAGCTCTTCGCGGGCGCGCAGGGCAGCGACCGGCAGCTCCTGGCCCCCATCGACCGTCTGTTGCATGCGAACGATGCTGCCGGTCTCGTCGGTGCGCACTTCATAAAGCAGCTCAGCGCCCGGCGCGCGCAGCACGACCAGCCAGCCCGGCGTAACTACCTGTGCGCACATTTCGCCCGCAGCGGCCAATCCCAGGCAGGCGTCGGGCCATTCCATCTCATCACTGGAAACCAGGACCAGATCGGCCGCCGCGACGCCCAGCCGTTCGGCCAGCTCAGCGCGGGCCGCGGCAATGGCGTCGGCGGCGGCGCCCGCATCCTCGGCCGGCGGCGTCGGCGAAAGCTCCGGCTGACCAGGTTCGGGAGCGGCCTGGCTGCAGGCCGCCAACATAAGGATCAGGATAACCGTCAAAATCGCGTTCTTTATTCGTCGCATCGTGACCTCCTGTCACACTTCGATTGATGGTGGGCTCCGCATCGGGGCCACACAATGGAAACGTCGCAAGGCGGGCGGCGGTTCCACGGGCCTCGCGTCGCCAGGCCGAGGCGCGCCGCCGCTTAACGCCATTCTCATGGACGCTGTCGCAGTTCATGGTAGCCTACAGGCTGTAAGAAGGAGGTAAATTGCGCGAATTCGCGGCCCTCTATAGCGCTCTGGACTCGACCACCAGCACCAATGAGAAGATCACCGCTATGGCCGGCTACTTCGCCACGGCGCCCCCGGCCGACGCCGCCTGGGCCGTTTACTTTCTCAGCGGCCGCCGCCCCAAGCGCCTCATCCCCGCCCAGCTTCTGCGCCTTTGGGCGGCCGAGCTGGTGGGCATTCCCCTCTGGCTGCTGGAGGAGTCGTACGGCGCGGTCGGCGACTCGGCCGAAGCAGCCGTGCTGCTGCTGCCGCCGACCAGTGGCGGCAGCGAACAGAGCCTCCGCTACTGGGTCGAAGAGCGTATCCTGCCGCTGCGCGGGCTGGACGAGGACGCGCAGCGCGACGCCATCCTGCAGGCGTGGGCCGAGCTGGACGACGGCGAGCGCTTCGTCTTTAGCAAGCTGATTACCGGCGCCTTCCGCGTCGGCGTCTCGCAGCGGCTGCTGACCCGCGCCCTGGCCGCCGCCAGCGGTGTAGACGCCGCCGTCATCGCCCACCGTCTCATGGGCCACTGGCAGCCTGAGCCAGACTTTTTCCAGACGCTGGTCGCCCCGGAAACGGCCGAGGCGGACATCAGCCGGCCTTATCCCTTCTTTCTCGCCTATCCGCTTGAGGCCGGCCCGGAGTCGCTGGGCGAGCTGGAGGTGTGGCAGGTCGAGTGGAAGTGGGACGGCATCCGCGCCCAGCTCATCCGGCGCGCGGGCGAAACTTTTCTCTGGTCGCGCGGTGAAGAGCTGGTAACCCAACGCTACCCGGAAATCGGCGAGGCGGCCGCCGCTTTGCCTGACGGGACCGTTCTCGACGGCGAGATTTTGGCCTGGGCCGACGGGCAGGTGCTTCCCTTTGCCCAGCTTCAGCGGCGCATTGGCCGTCAGACGCTGGGCAAAAAGCTTCTGAGCGAGGTGCCCGCCGTTCTCCTGCTCTATGACCTGCTCGAGTGGCGGGGCGAGGACATCCGGCAATGGCCGTTGTGGCAGCGCCGCGAGCAGCTACAGGCGCTGACCTCGCAGCTAAACGACCCGCGCCTGCCGCTCAGCGCGACAGTGGCCGCCGGCTCCTGGCAGGAGCTTGCCGAGCGGCGCGCCGAGAGCCGCGACCGGCTGGTGGAGGGGCTCATGCTCAAGCGGCGCAGCTCGCCCTACCAGGTGGGCCGCCGCCGCGGCGACTGGTGGAAATGGAAGATAGAGCCGTACACTATCGACTGTGTGCTCATCTATGCCCAGAAAGGCAGCGGCCGGCGCGCCAACCTTTACACCGACTATACCTTTGCCGTCTGGGACGGCGACGAGCTGGTGCCCTTTGCTAAAGCCTATTCCGGCCTCACCGACGCCGAGATACGCGAGGTAGATCGCTTTGTGCGCGACAACACGCGCGAGCGTTTTGGCCCGGTGCGCAGCGTGCGGCCGGAGCTGGTCTTCGAGCTGGCTTTTGAGAACATCCAGCGCTCCAACCGCCACAAATCGGGCGTCGCCGTCCGTTTCCCGCGCATCGTGCGCTGGCGTCGTGACAAGACAATCGCCGACGCCGACCATCTGGCCTCGATCAAGGCGATGCTGCCCACTGCCGCGGATGACGACTGACCCGGACACGCCGCTCAGCCGCATCGAGCGCTGGTTTGCCGGCCAGGGATGGGAGCCCTTCCCCTTCCAATACGAGGTCTGGCAGAGCTACCTCAACGGCGCCAGCGGCCTCATCCACGCTCCCACGGGTACGGGCAAGACCTATGCCGCCTGGCTGGGTCCCGTCATGGAATGGTTGGCGGACCACGACGGCGAGCTGGCCAGCGCGCCGCCTTTGCTCGTCCTCTGGCTGACGCCGATGCGCGCTCTGGCGACCGACACGGCCGCCGCCCTGCGCCGCCCGCTGGCGGACCTGGGCATCCCCTGGACCGTCGAGCGCCGCACCGGCGACACCAGCAGCTACCAGAAGCAACGCCAATTGGAGCGCCCGCCCACCGCCCTGGTGACGACGCCTGAGAGCCTCTCCATTCTGCTCTCCCAACGCGACGCCCGGCAGTTCTTCCGCCACCTTCGCGCCGTGGTCGTTGACGAGTGGCACGAGCTGCTGGGCAACAAGCGCGGCGTGCAGGCCGAGCTCGGGCTGGCCCGGCTGCGTCGCTGGTCGCCCGCGCTGCGCACCTGGGGCGTCTCGGCGACGCTGGGCAACCTCGACGAAGCCCTGGCGGCGCTGTTGGGCGTCGACGAGCAGCGCCGGCCTGCGCGCGGAAAGCTGGTGCAGGGTCTTGTCCCCAAAGAGATCGTCATCGACTCCCTCATCCCGGAGCAAATTGAGCGCTTCCCCTGGGCCGGCCACATGGGCCTGAAGATGCTGCCCCAAGTGCTGGACGCCGTCGCCGCGGCCCGCTCCACGCTGATTTTCACCAATACTCGCAACCAGACGGAAAGCTGGTTTCAGGCCATTCTCGACGCGCGTCCTGAATGGGCCGGCGAGATTGCCCTCCACCACAGCTCGCTGGCCGCGGAAACGCGCAGCTTTGTCGAAGATGGCCTGCGTGACGGCAGCCTGCGTTGTGTCGTCGCTACCTCCAGCCTCGACCTGGGCGTTGACTTCTCCCCGGTGGACCGTGTGCTGCAAGTAGGCAGCCCCAAGGGCGTCGCCCGCTTGCTGCAGCGCGCCGGCCGCAGCGGCCACCAGCCCGGCGTCGCCAGCCGCGTTACCTGCGTGCCCACCCACGCCTTCGAGCTTGTAGAAGTAGCGGCCGTGCGCAGCGCCGTCAGCCGCGGCGAGCTTGAAGGGCGGGCGTCGCTGGACCGGCCCCTCGACGTGCTTGTGCAGCATGTTGTCACCGTCGCCACGGGCGGCGGCTTTCGCAGCGACGAGCTGCTACGCGAGGTGCGCCGCAGCTACGCTTTCCGCGACCTGAGCGACGAGGAGTGGGAGTGGGTGCTAGCCTTCGCCGGCAGCGGCGGCGCCGCCCTGGCTTCCTATCCTGACTATCGCCGCGTCGTCCCGCGCGATGGCACCTACCGCGTCGCCAATCGCCAGGTGGCGCAGCGCCACCGCCTCTCCATCGGCACCATCACCAGCGACCCACTGATTCAGGTGAAATATCTGCGCGGCTCCTCCCTGGGCAGCATTAACGAATCATTCATCAGCCGCCTCACACCCGGCGATAAGTTCGTCTTCGCCGGCCGCGTGCTGGAGCTAATCCGCCTGCGCGATATGACGGCCTACGTGCGCCCGGCGCGCGGCCGGGAAGGGGCCATCCCGCGCTGGACGGGCACGACCCTGCCCCTGTCCGCCGAGCTGGCCTCCGCCGTGCGCCAGAAGCTGGACGATGCCCATCACGGCCTCTTCGAGGAGCCGGAGATGTGGGCGGTCCGGCCCATTCTCGCCCTGCAGCAGAAATGGTCGCGCATCCCCGAAGCGGATGAGCTGCTCGTAGAGCGCGTCAAGACCCGCGACGGCCACCACATCTTTATCTACCCATTCGCGGGCAAGCTGGTGCACCAGGGACTGGCCGCGCTCTTCGCCTACCGGCTCGCGCGCCTGCAGCCGATCACCTTCACACTGACGGCCAACGACTATGGGCTGGAGCTGCTGGCCGCCGAGCCGGCCCCGCTCGACGCGGCGCTGGCAGGAACGAGCGAATTCCCACCTCTGCTCTCCCCCGGCGAGCTGCTGGCCGACATCCCCGCCAGCCTCAACGCCAGCGAGATGGCGCGCCGCCAGTTCCGTGAGATTGCCCGCGTCGCCGGGCTCGTCTTTCAGGGCTTTCCCGGCCAGCAGCGCAGCGCCCGCCAGCTGCAGGCGTCCAGCAGCCTCTTCTACGACGTCTTCCGCCAGTACGACGCCGGCAACCTGCTGCTGGCCCAGGCGCAGCGCGAGGTGTTGGAGCGCCAGCTGGAGCACAGCCGCCTTAGCCAGACGCTGCTGCGCCTCAGCCAGAGCCGGGTGACGCAGCAATTCCTGGCCCGGCCCAGCCCGCTCAGCTTTCCCTTGTTCGTCAGCCGTATGCAGGCTACACTGACCTCCGAAA
>CAZOGK010000019.1:0-63819 GCA_964579295.1 uncultured Ardenticatenaceae bacterium | reverse complement strand
GCCCGCCGCGCAACGCGCTGGTCGTGCCGGTGCTGGCCAACACCAGCCTCGTTCCCTGGCTGGAAGAGGCCATCGTTGCCTTCCACGATAGCGATGCCGAGTCAGCCGGCGGGCAGCCCATCTTTGTCGAGCTGACGGCGGTTGACGCCGGCGAGGCAGCCGTGCAGCTGGCCGAGGGCGGGCAGGCGGCGCTCTGGATTCCCGATCACCCGGTGTGGATAGAGGTGCTCGCCGAACGCGGCGACAGCCGCTTCAGCGCGGCAAGCTGCGCCAGCGTGGCGCGCAGCCCGCTGGTGATAGCCATGTGGCAGCCGCTGGCCGAATCGTTGGGCTGGCCGGGCCGCGACCTGGGCTGGCTAGACATCGGCAGCCTGGCCGCTGATCCCGGCTCGTGGGCCTACTACAGCGGCGGGCGCTTTGGCGACGCGCTGCGGCTGGGCCACACGCATCCCGGCCTGAGCGGCAGCGGCGCCAGCACCCTGCTGGCCGTGGTGCAGGCGGCCGAGTTCCAGCAGGAAGCGGTGACGGTCACCGAGATCCAGCAGCCCATCGTGCAGGCGTCCGTAGGCGCTTTTGAAGGGGCTGTCTCCTGGTTCAGCAGCAGCACGGCGGCGCTGGCGGAAACGATGGCTGAGCGCGGCGATAGCTTCCTGGGCGCGGCCATTGTCTACGAAAGCGACGTCGTTCACTTTGGGCGCACCGATCCGCCGTTGGTTCCTATCTATCCCTTTGAAGGCACCTTCGTCGCCACCCACCCGGCCTGCATCGACGAGCAGACCGATGGGCCGGCGGCCGCAGCCGCGCGCCAGTTCCGCGACTTCCTGCTGACGAGCGAGGCGCAGGAACAGGCGGTCAGCGCCGGCTTGCGCCCCGTAGACGGCTCGGTAGCCGCCGATAGCCTGCAGGAGTTTGGCGTCGATCTGGACGAGCCGGAAATCGTCTTTGGCGACCCCACGGTGGAGACGCTCTTTGCCGTCCAGGAGCTGTGGCAGGCGGCGCGCAAGGACGTAAACCTGGTCATGCTTATCGACGTTTCCGGCAGCATGGGCGGGCGTAAGATAGAGAACGTGCGCGAGGCGGCCGTGCAGTTCGTAGAGCAGATGGGTGACGACGATTACCTCTCGATCATCACCTTTGCCAGCCAGCCCTCGCCCGTGGTCAAGTACCAGCGCGTGGGTGAGGCGCGCACGCAGATCATTGAAGCCATCCGCCAGCTCGACGCCCGGGGTGATACGGCTCTGTACGACGCCATTGGCGACGGCGCCAGCCTGCTGCGCGATACGCAGCGCTCCGACACGACCAACGCCCTGGTTGTGCTCACCGATGGGCTGGATACCTACAGCTATCGCTATGACCAGAACAGCGCCACGGCGGCGCTCTCCCCGGCGGCGGCCACGGTCTTCACCATCGCCTACGGCAGCGACGCCGACGAAACCCTGCTGGAAGAGATTGCCCTGGCGGCCAACGGTAACTACTTCCGCGGCGACGAAGCAAGTATTGCCGCCATCTATGAGGAGATGTCGGCGGCCTTTGGCGGCAGCGTCGGCGTCGGCCGCTAATCTGGCAGCCTTACGCCATTGGAGATACCATTACCTGGATCGCCGTTTTCCAGGAGGGTAGAACCAATGGCCGAAGAAGCACCACACGCCTTTACGCTTGCCTATCAGGATAGCTGCAGCGGCCCGACGCTTCTGCTTATCCACGGCTATCCGCTGAACAGCAGCATGTGGGAGTCGCAAATTGAGGATCTCAGCGACACGGCGCGCGTCCTTGCGCCCGATCTGCGCGGCTATGGCCTGTCGGAAGCCACGCCGCCCCCCTATTCGATGGAAATGATGGCCGACGACTGCATGGGTCTGCTTGATTCGCTGGGCATTCACGAGCCGATCCTGGTCTGCGGGCTGAGCATGGGCGGCTACATCGCCTTTGAGTTTTACCGCCGCTTCCCGGAATGGGTCGCCGGTCTCATCCTGGTGGCGACGCGCGCCGGCGCCGACGACGAGAAGGGGCGCGCCGGGCGCGACGAGATGATCGCCAAGGTGCGCGAACGGGGCATTGAGCCGGTCGCCACTGCCATGCTGCCCAAGCTGCTCGCCCCGGAAAGCTACGAGCGCAACGAGCTGCTGGTCTCGTTTGTGCGCGAGATGGTGGAGAGCAGCACGATCGACGGCGTCGTCGGCGCGCTGGAAGCGATGAAGACGCGACCAGACTCGACGCCGCTCCTGCCGCAGATCAAGGCGCCCGTGTTGATTATCCACGGCGAGGCCGATCAGATTATTCCCGTCTCCGAGGCGGAGGCCATGCGCGACGCCATCCCCGGCGCCGAGCTGGTCATGCTGCCCGGCGCCGGCCACCTGCCCAACCTGGAGCAGGCAGACGCTTTCAATGAGGCGGTCTGGGACTTTCTGCAGCGGCTGCAGAACGAAGACAGTTAGGCCCGGGGCCGGCGCCGCCTGCCCGACGTAAGCTGCCCCTATGACCGGCACCATCCTCAATGCGCTCACCGTTCTCATTGGCGGCGCCCTGGGCGTCTTTCTCGGCCATCGCTTCCCCCAACGCATGCAGGAGACCGTCTTCGCCAGCCTCGGCCTCTTCACCCTGGCTATCGGCATCAGCAATAGCCTGGCGACCGGCAACCCGCTCATCGTCCTGGGCAGCCTGCTGCTGGGCGCGCTCGCCGGGGAAGCGCTACAGCTTGAGGCCCGGCTGGAGCGCTTTGGCGAGTGGCTGCAGCGCCGGCTCAGCCGCGGGCGGAGCGGCGGCAGCGCGCGCTTCGTCGAGGGCTTTGTGACGGCCAGCATCGTCTTCTGTGTCGGGCCGCTCACTATCCAGGGCGCGATTGAGGACGGGCTGCGCGGCGACTATACGCTGCTGGCGATCAAGTCACTGCTCGACGGCTTCGCCGCGCTGGCCTTCGCCGCGACGCTGGGCGCGGGCGTGCTGGCCTCTATCCTCGTCATTGTCGGCTTCCAGGGCGGCATCGCCCTGCTCGCCGGCCTCGGCGCCGGCGTCTTCAGCCCCGACATGATTGCCGAAATGACCGCGGCCGGGGGCGTGGTGCTGTTGAGCATCGGCCTGCGCCTGCTGCAGGTGAAGCAGATCCGCTCGGCCAATCTGCTGCCGGCGCTATTTATTGCGCCCGCCATTGTCGCCCTGCTCTCCGCGCTGGGCATTGCCTATTATCCTGACTTCTAGCAGAAGGGGGCCGGCTCAGCCCTGGACCAGAATCCGGGCGCAGCTCCCGCAATAGACCAGCTCGCCGGCGCGGGCGCCACGGAGCACCGTGCCCGACGCGCGCACGCCGCACACCTGGCATAGCTCGTCCTGCAGTAGCGCCACGGCGATGCCCGCCCGCCGCCGGCTCGTGTTATCGTAGGCGGCCAGCGCGGCCCGATCGAGCCGCCCAACCAGCTCCTCACGTGCGGCGAGCTGCTGCGTAAGATGGGCCTGGAGCCGGTCGCGCTCGGCGCTGAGCGCCTGGCGCCGCTCCTGCCACTGCGCTTCCTCGGCCCGCAGCAGCTCCCGCGCGCGGGCCTCACTCTCCTCGGCCTCCTCGGCCACTACCATCCGCTCCAGCAGCCTGTCTTCGAGCCCGCCGCGGCGGCGCGTCAGCGAGGCAACTTCCAGTTCCAGGTCGCTCAGCTCTTTGGGGTTATGCAGCCGGCCCGAATAGAGCCTTTCTTCCGAGCGCTGTAGCTTATTGACGAGGCTGCCCACCTCCAGCTCCAGCTCTTTCTGCTGGCGCTGCGCCTGCTGCAGCGCGGCCGCCGCCTGTTCGTGCTGCCGCTGCGCCTGCTGCAGGGCGACGCTGCCCTGCAGCTCCTGCAGCACTTCTTGCAGGCGCCGTTTGCCCGCCCGCAGATCGTCGTCAATTTGCTGTAGCTGGTAGAGCAGATATACCTGGGTCATCTTCACCGTGCGGCGTCTGTCGAACCCACCCTGAGCACTGCAGGCATTGTAGCATAAAAGCGGTATCGAGCGAGGCGGGGCCAGCCGCGCTATAATCAGAAACCATGTTGGACCGAATGCGAACCACCGCAGAACAGCCCTACAGCCAATCGGACGCAGAATGGGATGCCTTTGTCGCCACTCACCCGCACGGCAGCATCCTGCAGACAACCGCCTGGTCGCGCCTGAAGAGCCAGTTTGGCTGGCAGTCGCGGCGCATCTGGGTGCGGCGCGATAATCAGCTCGTCGGCGGCGCCCAGGTGCTTTTTCGCTCGGCCGCGCTGGGGCTGGTGCATATCGGCTACGTGCCACATGGCCCGTTGATCGACTGGGCAGATGACGAACAGGTGGCCGTGCTGCTCAACCAGCTCGACTTTGCCGCCTACGAGCATCGCGCCGGGCTAGTGAAGATCGAGCCAATGCTCTGGCAGGAGACTATGCCGGCGGAGCAGTGGCGGGCGCTTTGTGCGCGCCACGGCCTGCTGGCGGATGGCGACACCATCCAGCCGCCGCGCACGCTGGTAATCGACCTGCGGCCGGACGAGGAGCAGATTCTGCAGGCGATGAAGCAGAAGACGCGCTACAACATCCGCCTTGCCGAGCGCAAGGGGGTGACCGTGCGCCAGGGCACCGCCGCCGATCTGCCCATCTTCAACGGGCTGATGCAGATTACCGGCGAGCGTGACCAGTTCGGCGTGCACCAGCCGGCCTACTATCGCCAGGCCTACGAGCTCTTCGCCCCGGAACATGCCGCGCTCTTTCTGGCCGAGTACGAGGGGACACCGCTAGCGGCCATCATGGTCTTTGCGCACGGCCCGCGCGCTGCCTATTTCTACGGCGCTTCCAGCAACGAGGAGCGGCAGCGTATGCCGGCCTATGCTCTGCAGTGGGAGGCGATGCGCTGGGCCCGGGGGCGCGGCTGCACGGAATACGATCTCTGGGGCGTGCCCGACCGCTCTGAAGCGGAGCTGGAAGCCGCCTTCAGCGAGCGCAGCGACGGCCTCTGGGGCGTCTACCGCTTCAAGCGCGGCTTTGGCGGCGAGTTGAAACGCACCGTCGGCGCCGCCGACCGGGTGTACAGCCGGCTGCTCTATCGCCTCTACCAGTGGCGGCGCGGAGCGCGCACGGGTGAGTAGCCGCCACAACTGGCAGCGCGTCGCCAGCGCCGCTGCCTGGCGCGACATCCTGCAGAGCCTGCCCGTTGCTCATCCGCTGCAAAGCTGGGTCTGGGGCGATTTTAAGTCACGCTGGGGTTGGTCGATGCAACCGCTGGCGCTGCCGGGCGCCGGCGGCGACTACGTGGCCGCCGCCCTCGTGCTGCGCCGGCGGCTGCCGCGGCTGCCCTTCTCTTTCCTCTACACGCCCAAAGGGCCGCTCTTCGACTATGACGACGCCGCGCTGCGGGAAACGGTGCTGGATGCGCTGCAGGCGCTGGCCCGGCGCGAAGGAGCCGCCTTTGTCAAGATAGACCCGGACGTGGCGGGCGGCCGCGGCGCGGAGGACGAACAGCCCGACCCCAACGGCCAGGCCTGGCTGCATAGCCTGCAAGCGCGTGGCTGGCGCTTCTCCAACGACCAGGTGCAATTCCGCAATACGGTGCTGCTCGACCTGAGGCAAGACGAGGAGGCGCTGCTGGCGGCGATGAAGTCCAAGACCCGCTACAACATCCGGCTGGCGGAGCGCAAGGAGGTGGTGGTGCGGCCGGTGGGGCCGGAAGCCTTTGACACGATTGTCGCCATGTATACCGCGACCGCCGCGCGCAACGCGTTTGGCATTCGCCCCGCCGCCTATTATCTTGACGCCTGGCAGTCGCTGTACGATGCCGGCATGGCCCAACCCTTTGTCGCCTCGTATGAGGGCCGGCCGCTGGCGGCGGTGATCGTCGTCAAATGTGGCGACATCGCCCTGTATATGTACGGCGCCTCGACAGAAGAGGAACGCAACCGCATGCCGGCTTACCTGCTGCAGTGGGAGGCAATCCGCTGGGCCAGGGCGCAGGGCTGCCGCGTCTACGACTTCTGGGGAGCGCCGGACGAGTTTGTGGAGAGCGACCCGCTCTGGGGCGTCTGGCGCTTTAAGGCCGGCTTTGAAGGCGAGGTCGTGCGGCATATCGGCGCCTGGGACTACCCGGCTCGCCCCCTTCACTACTGGTTGTTCACCGCGGCGCTGCCGCGCTACCGTGCCTGGCTGCGCGCCCGCGGTTCACGGCCGGAGGCGCCCGCGGTTGTCGCCGCCTGAGCCCGCCGCTAGAATCGGCTGCCCATTCTCGCGCTGAAGGAGTAAGTCGTCATGGCCAAGAAGATTGTCATCCTGGAAGGTGACCAGACCGGGCAGGAGCTGCTGGAAGAAGCGCTGCGAGTGATCGACCCGGCGGTGACTGGCTTCGCCACCGAGTTTATCCGCTTCGATCTGAGCCTGGAGAACCGGCGGGCCACCAATAACGAGGTGGTCTATGAGGCGGCGCGGGCCATGCGCGAGCACCGGCTGGCGCTGAAGGCGGCGACTATCACGCCGGAAACCCGGGGAGACGTCGGCAGCCCTAACCAGATCTTGCGGGAAGCGATTGGCGCCGAGGTAATCCTGCGGGTGGGGCGGCGCATTCCCGGCGTGCGCCCGGTTGGCGGCATTTACGCCCCCATCGCCGTGGTGCGCATGGCCGTGGGCGACGCCTACGGCGCCAGAGAATGGCGCGAGGGGCCAGAGGGAGGGCTGGACGAGTTCGCCTATCGCACGGAGAGCATCAGCCGGCGCGTCTGCTTTCACGTGGCCGAGTTTGCCTTCCAATATGCACAGCGCACCGGCTCCAAGGTGTTCGGTGGGCCGAAGTATACGGTCAGCCCCGTTTACGAGGGGATGTTCAAAGAAGAGCTGGACGCCGCGGCGGCGCGCCATGCTGGCGTGCGCTACGACCCGCAGCTCATCGACGCCACGCTGGCGCTGCTGCTCGCCGCCGACGGCGAGCCGCTGGTCATCCCCACGCTCAACCGGGACGGCGACCTCATTTCTGACCTGGTGCTGGGCATGTATGGCTCCATTGCCGGCTCCGAGTCACAGGTTATCTCCGTGAACGAAGAGGGCGCCGTCGATTGTGTAATGGCCGAAGCGCCGCACGGCACCGCGCCGGCTCTGGAAGGGCGCAATGTCGCCAACCCGATGGCCATGATCCTGGCCGCGGCGGCGCTTTACAGCCATATGAAGGAGCCGGAAGCCAAGCGCATCAGCCGGGCGCTGTATGAGGCGACGCTGGAAGCCGTCTACGACGGCATCCGCACCTCCGACCTGGGCGGCAGCGCGCAGACCGACGAATTTACGAATGAGGTGATTCGCCGGCTGCGCGGCAAGCTAGAGGTGTGGTCCAGCCTTGCCTGACCGACTCTACCTGTATAGCGATTTCTCCAGGTTGCTCGCGTTGTTAATCAACCGCTACGGGGCCGGTTCCCGTCTCCACCACGTGATAGAGCGCGCCGCTGGCATGGTTGGCAACGTATAGCTCGCCGTCAGCGCCCTCGCCAAAGGTGCTGTAGCCGACGCCTACCAGATTCTTGTGGATCTCGACTGACCATCCACCAGCGCCATCGCCGGTCATATCCCAGAAGTAACCTGAGCAGTAGTCGGTGAACAGGTAGTGACCTACCAGCGCCGGATAACGCTGCCCGCGATAGACGAAGCCGCCGGTAATCGAACAGCCGTCGTCGTGATGGTATTCATAGACCGGTATGGTGAAGGGGCTGGCCGGTTGGCAGGACGGTGTATTCGTGTACAGGTGTGTGCCTTCGTAGCAGTTCCAGCCGTAGTTCTCGCCGGCCGACGCAGCGGGCCGGACATTCACCTCCTCCCATGTGCCCTGCCCCACGTCGGCAATATAGATCTCGCCGGTCTCGTAGTCAAAGCTAAAGCGCCACGGGTTGCGCAGGCCGACCGCCCAGATTTCATCACAGGCGCCGGTTTCGCCCACCAGCGGATTGTCGGCCGGCACACGATATTCACCGTCGCCGTCGCAGTCGGGCGGCAGGTTGCCCGGCTGGTCGTCCACGTCGAGCCGCAGCATCTTGCCCAGAAGGTCGCCCGTATCCTGAGCGCGGTGAGCATTACCGCTGCCGCCGTCGCCGAGCGGTACATAGAGATAGCCATCGGACCCGAAGGCCAGGTCGCCGGCGTTGTGGTTGCCGGCGGGTTGGGGCACTGCGAGGATAACGACCTCGCTGTCTTCGTCGGCGATGTCCGGATCCGCGGTCACCTCAAAGCGAGAAATGCGGGAGGTTCCATTCGGCTTGGCCGTGTAGTTGACATAAAACGTGCCATTGCTGGCGTAGTCTGGATGAAAGACGAGCCCCAGCAGGCCACGCTCGCCGTGGCTCTGCCACTCGACCTGGTCGCGAATGTCCAGGAACGGCTCGTCGCGCACGCTGCCATCCGCTTCGACAATGCTAATCGTGCCGGCTCGCTCGACGACAAAGAGGCGGTCGTCGCCGGCGTTGGCGACATCTACCGGGCGCTCCAGGCCGCCGGTGGCGACCACCGTCTCCAGCGCCAGGCTCACCGGCGCCGCCTGCCCCGCGCCCCCGCTGAGCAGCGGCAGGAAAAGTGAATTCGTCTGCGCCAGAACACGGGCCAGCGTGCCCATAGAAAGCAGCACGACTCCCGCCAGAATGACAGTCAGAACAATCTGATTCCGTCTACGCATTTTTCTCTATCCTCTCTGCACGGTCATAGCTCTACGGAAACTCAATCCGGTAGAGCGCGCCATCGCGCGTTGTCAGGTACAGCTCGCCGTCGAACCCCTCGCCAAAAGTGGTCAGGCTGCCCGGCGCTCTGCCTACTTCCTGGTTGGTCCAGCTGCCATCTTCCAGGCGGAACAGCGACCAGATGCGGCCTGAGCAGTAATCGCCGTAGACATAGTTGCCCGTCATCGGCGGAAAGGCGGCGCCGCGGTAGACGTAGCCGCCCGTCACGGAACACTCACCGGCGCCGTGGTCGTACTCACGGATCGGCGCATAGAAGGCGCCGGGGTCGCAGCCGTCGCGGAAGCAATGCAACCCCTCCATCCAGTTCCAGCCGTAGTTGAGGCCGGCCCCCTGGCCCGCCGGCACGTAGTTGATTTCCTCGTATTGGTTCTGGCCGACGTCGGCAACCCAGAGGTCGCCGGTCTGCCGGTCAAAGCTAAAGCGCCAGGGGTTGCGCAGGCCGATGGCCCAGATTTCGTTGCGGCCGGCCTCGCTCCCAACGTAAGGGTTGTCCGGCGGGATCCCATAGTTGGCGCCGTCCCCGGCAAAATCGACGTCGAGGCGCAAGAGTCCGCCGAGCAGCGTCTGCGGGTTCTGACCGTGTCCCTGGGGGTCGCCGCCGCTGCCGCCATCGCCCATGCCCACGTAGAGGTAGCCGTCCGGGCCAAACTGTAGCTGGCCGCCATTGTGATTGCCGTAGGGCTGATCGATGTGCAGCAGCACCGTCTCGCTGGCCGGGTCAGCCCGGTTGGGATCGTCGCTCACCTGGAAGCGGGAGATGACGGTATCGCCATTGCGGTCAGTGTAGTTGACGAAGAAGGCGCCGTTGGCGGCGTACTGGGGATGGAAGGCGACACTGAGCAGCCCCTGCTCGTTGGCGCTGCTGCCCACCTGGTCGCGGATGTCGAGGAAGGGCTCGGCCAGAATCTGCCCATTGGCGGCTATACGGATACGCCCCTGCTGCTCGACCACAAAAAGGCGCTCGTCGCCGGCATGGCCGACGAAGGTCGGCGAATCAAAGCCCTGGACGACCGGCGCCAAGGATATCGTCGTCGCCGGCTCTCCTGCGGGAGCAGGCTCCTCGGTCGGCGTCGCCGTGGCTGCGGCGGTCGCCGTGGCCGGCTCGGACGTGGCGCTCGCTTCTGCTTCGGTAGCGGTAGGCTCTGGCGGCGCCGTGCTTGTCGGCGCGACGGTGGGTAGCGCCGGCTCGGTGGGCGCGCTGCGGCTGGGGGCAATGGGCGCCGTCGCCAGGGGACCGTTATCCTCCCCGCCGCAGGCGACTAATATGGTAACGAGAAGTAAGAGCCAGAGAGTCCTCATCAAATCCTCCAGGGAAGAAAAAGGGGCACGGCGTCCGCCGTACCCCTCCTGTTGGCCGTTCAGCATCTCCCCTGCCCGCTGTTTATCTACTCTCGGCGTCACGGCGCTGCACGGCCGCCGGTGGTCCTCAGCTCGAGCCGCCAGCCTCGTGCAGCCGGTCGCCGTATTGGGCCTCGTAAAAGGCCTGGAACTCGCCGCTCTTGATTTTGCGCCACCACCATTCATTATCACGATACCAGGCCACCGTCTTGCGGATGGCCTCCTCGGGCGAGTGACGGGGCTGCCAGCCGAGCGCGCGGATCTTGTCGATGTTCAGGCTGTAGCGGCGGTCGTGCCCCGGCCTGTCGCGCACGTGGCGGATCAGCGAGCGCGGCCGGTCCAGCTCGTCAAGCAGAATCTCAACCATGCGCAGGTTTTCCATTGTCTCGCCGGTGCCGACGTTATAGACCTCGCCAGGCTGGCCGCGGTGCAGGATGAGGTCAACGGCCTCGCAGTGGTCGAGCACGTGCTGGTACTCGCGCTGCTGCCGCCCATCGCCATAGACCGGCAGCGGCTGATACTCCAGCGCGTTGGTTGTAAAGAGGGGCACCACCTTCTCGGGATACTGGTACGGGCCGATATTGTTGGAGCCGCGGCTGATCGTCGCCGGCAGATCGTAGGTGACGAAGTAGGCGTTGACCATGAGATCGCCGCCAGCCTTGCTGGCCGCATAAGGGCTGCGCGGCGCCACCGGGTCGTCCTCTACGCTGGATTGGCCTTCGGGAATGTGGCCGTAAACCTCGTCGGTGGAGATCTGGTGGAAGCGCTGCAGCCCATAGCGCCGCGCCGCCTCCAGCAGGACGTAGGTGCCGTATACGTCGGTACGGATAAAGGCGTCGGGGTCGAGAATCGAGCGGTCTACGTGCGTCTCGGCGGCGAAGTTGACGATGGTGTCAATCTCAAACTGCTCGATAGCGGCGCCCACGGGCTCCGCATCGCAGATGTCGCCGCGCACGAAATGGTAGCGGGGATCGTCGGAGACTTCGAGAAGGTTGTCCAGATTGCCGGCATAGGTCAGCTTATCATAGACGACCACGCGATAGTCCGGGTATTTCTGCAGGAGATAGGTGACGAAGTTCGAGCCGATGAAGCCCGCCCCGCCGGTAACCATGATATTCTTCACGTTCTGTTCACCTCGTTTCACATCCTGTTTGATCTGCGATATGGCGCCGGACAGCGGGATTCTAGCGCGGCTGTCCCTTCTCAGCCAGAGCGCTGCCCAGCGACAAACCAGTCTATTAGCTGGCGAGAGATTGTAGGCGGCGGCGGCACCGTGGGCAGCGCACCGGCGCGGAACCAGCCCGCCTCGGCCATCTCTGACCTGTCCAGCACAATCTCGCCGGTCGGGGCTTCGCAGGTGAAGGCGATCATCAGGGAGTGGGGAAAGGGCCACGGCTGGCTGCCAAAATAGCGGACGTTCTCCACATCCAGATCCACCTCTTCCTTCACCTCGCGCGCCACACACTCCTCCAGCGTCTCGCCCGGCTCCACAAAGCCGGCCAGTACGCTGTAGAGGCCCGGCGGATGGCGGTGCGAGCGCGCCAGCAGGATCTGGTCCCCGCGCAGCACGGCGACGATGATAGCCGGCGAGAGGCGCGGATATTGGGTCAGGCCACACGATGGGCAGACGCGCGCCCGGTCGTGCGCATGGTAGCCATTGGGCGCACCGCACTGCCCGCAGAACTGGTGCGTGCGGTCCCAGTCGACGATCTGCACCGCGCGGCCGGCCAGCCAGAATTGATCCTCGTCAAGCAGGCCGAGCAGGGAGCGCAGACCCTCAAACATCCAGCCAGACGGCGGGCTGATGTCGCCGGCGACCTCGGCGGCATAGCAGGGACGGTCGTTCATCCAGCCGAGAAATTGCTGGCGCGTGAGCGGCAGGCCGAGGTCGGCGGCCGCGTTGGCCGTGGGCAGTTGGACGCCGCCGGCGCCCTGGCTGACCAGCAGCCGGTAGCCACGAAAGACGTACCAGCAGGCGGGCGCGCCGGCCGGGTCGTCGGCCGGCGGCTGTACGGCTGGTTTGAAGATGCTCGTGCTGAGAGAATAGGCGTGGTGCATCAGGGGTAGCCTCCTGGCGGTGTGGGCTGCGGCGATGGCGGGGGCGGATAGCCATCGTCGGGCGGTGTCGGCGGCGGCGGGCTGCCGGCCGTGGGCGAGGCCGCGGGGGTCGGCGTCACAGTCGGCGTGGGCGTGATGGTAGGTGTGACGCCGGGCGCGAGCGTGCCGGTGGCCGTCGGCGTTGCCGTGGGCGTCTGCGGCAGCCCTAGCGGGGTGATTGTCGCCGGCGCCCCTGTTGGTCCGGGCGTGCCGGGCACGGCGGCCGTAGGCGCGCCGGCCGGCGTCAGCGTCGCCAGCGGCATAATCTGGACGTCCAGGCCGCCCGGCGTCAGCGTCAGCCCGCCCGCGCCGGCAAAAACTGGCAGCGGGTTGGGCTCGACAATGCGCAGCACGTCCAGGTACCAGAGCGCCTCGCGCGGCGCGTTCTTGCCGCAGCCCAGAGGCCCCTCGTAGAGCCGCCAGTAGCCTTCGACGGTCATGGGCGTGCCATCGGGCGTCAGCCAGATCACATCTTCAAAACCCTGGGCGTCAATGCGCAGCCAGTCGCCCGTGGTCTGGACAAGGTTGGTCAGCGACCAGGCGAAGGCAGGGCCGCGCTGCGGGCTGCACACAGGCGGCGGTAGCTTGAGGTAGGCGCCACCAACGCGGATGACCTGGTCCTCATAGGCGCCAGGGTTATCGTCGAGCTGAGCGAAGGTGACCGGCGTCGCGCGGCGCACAATCTCGACCGGCGCCGCGGTCATACCCCCTGCCGGCCCGAAGACGCCGCTGGCCCGGCAGCCGGTTAGCAGGAAGAGGCTCGCTAGCAATCCGAACAGGAATCGTCGCATAACAGTCATCGCCGGCCGCCGCAGCGGGCGTACTGGCCTACGCTTCACGTCGCCAACTGGGCGAGGGCAGCCGGGCGCCGCGGTAGTAGACCCACCATTCGACAAAGAGGACGAGCACGGCCAGCGCCGCCAGCCACGGCCATAATTCACGCTGGCCTACATTCTCGCCCTCTTCCGGTTGCTCCACGGTGGTCTGCCCCAGGCGCAGGCTGGGCGCCGGCAAGAGCCGAGACTCCCCCGGCTGAAACAGGTTAACGGCGAACTGACCGGCGGGCCGCTCGCCGCCGCGGCTGCGCAGCGCCACACGGTAGAGACCGGGCTCCGCCGTTTCGCCAAAGAGCAGCGGGCCGCCGCCTGCCACCGGCTGCAGCCAGAGGTCGCCGTCTGGTCTCTCGACGACGACGGCGGTCGTCTCCGGCCCGGGCGTGATGGCTACCGGGTCGCCCGGCGCCAATCCCGCCGGCGCCGCAAAGGCGCGCCCTGGATTAAGCCAGGAGGCAATGTTAGCGACTAGCAGCGGAAATGCAATTCGCAGCGGAAGGTCGGTGTTGCCGTCGCCCAGAGCAAAGGGGAGGATGACAATGCGCCGTCCGGCCTGCTCGCCGGCCAGCAACAGCGCCCCGCCCTCGGCGCTGAGCACAGGTCGGGCCCAGGGCGCCGCTACCTGCTGCGCCGCGCGCACGTTGACCCCGGCCCAATCGACGAACTCCAGCAGCGGACTGTCGATCCGCCCTGTCACGGCCGTGTCGCTGAAGACGCCGGTGACGCGCAGCAGCTCACTGCCGCCGTCCGGCGGTGGATTGACGATGAAGAGCGGCGCGTCCGGCGGCGGATCGGGCAGGGGCACGCTGTCGAAGACAAACATGTCAAACGCGGGATCGAGCGGCGCATCGGACGGGGCCAGAAATAGCTCCACGCCGGGGAGAGAGGCGATAGCCTGCTCCAGGAAGAGGTTGCCGGGGCCGACCAGAAGGACGCGGTTGCTGGCGCTGCCTTCGACCACTGCCCAGGCTTCGTCGTCCAGCGACAGGTAATCGGCTGTCTGCTCGCCGAGCTGGGCGCGGATGGTCTCCACGCCGGGCTGCAGCTCCCAGGTCAGCCCGACCTGCTCGCCGGCTTCGACCTCGATACGGCGCGAGTCGTAGAGCGCGCCGTCAAGCTCAATGCTGAGCAGCGCCGTTTGCGCTTCCCGGCCGAGGTTGGCGACGCTGGCGAAAAGCTGGGTGCGGCCCTGCTCCTCGTCGCCGGCTGTCGCCCCCGGGGCAAGGCGGCGCGTCGCCAGGGCCAGCAGCGCCAGGTTCTCGCCGCTTTCGCCGACGGGCACGTAAATGGTTTCTACCGGCAGGCCGGGCAGGTCGGGCGGCAAGCCGCCGTCGGAGACGACGACGACGCGCGCGTCTTGGAAGCCCTGCGCGGCGCCGCCGGCCAGGGCCAGGGCCGAGGACCAATCGGCGCTGCCCGCCTCCGGCGCGGTGGCTGCCAGGGCGGCGTGCAGCGCCTCACGGTCGGCGCTGGCCGCGGCCAGCACGCGCGGGGTGCGGCCGGCGAGGATGAGCGTGAGCCGGTCGTCGCCGCCGATTTCGTCGATCCAGCGGGCGACGACGGCGCGCGCGGCGTCAAAGCGGCTCCCGTCTACGTCGGTCGCGCGCATCGAGGCGGAGGCGTCGAGGACGACGACGACGCTGCCGCCGACGATGGAAGACGTGCGCAAAAAGGGGCGGGCCAGGGCCAGGACGAGGGCCGCCAGGATGAGCAGCTGCAGGATGAGCAGCAGGTTGCGGCGCAGGCGCTGCCAGGGCGCGTTGGCTTCGCGGTCGCGCAGCAGCTTGCGCCAGAGCAGCGTACTGCTGACGAGCACCTCGCGGCGCCGCAGCCGCAGCATGTAGAGGAGGATGATGGGCACGGCGAGCAGCCCCAACAGGAGCGAGAGCGGCGCGAGAAAGGCCATGCTTACTTAAGCATCCCTTCGGCGCGCAGCGTGCGCAGCACGAGCCGCTCCCAGGCCACGCCGGTAGTCACCGGCACGTAGTGCATGGCGCGGGCGGCGCTGAACGCCGCCAGCTCCGCCTGCCAGGCGCGCAGCCGCTCGCCATAGGCGGCCAGCGTCGCGCCGTCCAGACTGATTTCGGCATCCTCGCCGGTCTCGACATCTACCAGCTTGAGGTCGCCGGCCAGCGGCGGCGCCAGCTCGTCGGGACTGAGAAGGTGGAGAATGGCGACTTCGTAGCCGCGGGCCAGCAGCGCGTCAACGCCCTCGCGGTAGCCGGCCGGGCTAAGCATGTCGCTGAGCAGGAGCAGGAAGCCCGGGCGGCCGCCGCGTAGGGCATAATCCTGCAGGGCGCTGTTCAGGTTGGTTTCGCCGGCTGCCCGGGCGCCGTCGAGAAAGCGCAGCAGCCGCAGGCTGTTATGCCGCCCGCGTAAGGGGCCCCAGCGCTGCCCATTGCGCCCAAGCAGCGCGGCGCTGACGATGTCGCCGCTAGACAGGGCAATATGCCCCAGCGCGCCGGCCAGCAGCAGGCCATAGCGCAGCTTGTTCAGCTCCGGCTCCGTGGGCCAGTCCATGCTGCTGCTGCTATCGACGGCGAGGTGAACAGCCAGGTCTTCCTCTTCTTCCAGCAGCTTGACGAACGGGCGCTCCAGGCGGGCGTAGACGTTCCAGTCGAGGCGGCGCAGGTCGTCGCCGCGGCTGTAGTCGCGGTAGTCGGCGAACTCGACGCTCGTACCGCGTTTGCGGCTGCGGCGCTCGCCTTTCATCACGCCCACGCGCACGCGGTCGGCGACCAGCGCCAGCCGTTCCAGCTTGCGCAGCGCGCTCTCGTCAAAAATGGTCAGGCTCACGCGGCGCCGGCCCCCTGGGCGTCAGTCATGGCCTAGCCCTCACGCGGCACCGCTTCCAGCAGCGAGCCGACGATGGCATCCGGCTCAATGCCCTCGGCCTGGCCTTCAAAGTTGAGGATGAGCCGGTGCCGCAGGGAGGCGGCGGCCAGGGCGGCCACGTCGTCAAAGCTGACGTTGTAGCGGCCGTCGAGCAGCGCCCAGATTTTGGCCGCCAGCACCAGCGCCTGGGCCGCGCGCGGGCTGGCGCCGTAGCGCACGTAGCTGCGCACGGCCGGCACGGACGATTGGGCCGGATGGGTGTTGATCACCAGGCGGCTGACGTAGTCGCCGACGTGGCCGGGTACCGGCACCTGCCGCGCCAGCTGCTGCATGGCGACGATCTGCGGCCCATCGGCCACGGGCTGCGCCGCGGGCAGGCTGCCGCCGGTGGTGCGGTTGACGATCTCGGTCAGCTCGGCCGCCGTGGGGAAGAGCACGTTGACCTTGAAGAGGAAGCGATCAAGCTGCGCCTCGGGCAATGGATAAGTGCCTTCCATCTCCAGCGGGTTTTGGGTCGCCAGGACAAAAAAGGGCGCCGGCAGCGGGTAGGTCTCGTTGGCGACTGTAACTGTCTGTTCCTGCATCGCCTCCAGCAGCGCCGATTGGGTTTTGGGCGTGGCGCGGTTGATCTCGTCGGCCAGCACCAGATTGGCGAAGATAGGCCCGGGCTGGAAGCGGAAGCTGCGCTGGCCCTCCTGCGTCTCCTCCATGATGTCGGTGCCGGTAATGTCCGCGGGCATCAGGTCAGGCGTAAACTGGATGCGGCTGAAGCTGAGGCTGAGCGCCTGCCCCAGCGTGCGAATGAGCATCGTCTTGCCCAGGCCGGGCACGCCTTCGAGCAGGGTGTGGCCCCCGGCCAGGATGGCGACGAGCACGTGACGGACGACATTCTCCTGGCCGACGATGACCCGGCCTACTTCGGCTTCTATCGCCGCCGCCGTGTCACGGAACTCGGCGGCCGAAAGCGTTTCTTCTGCCGGAATTGTTACGTCTGCCATCGGTAACCTCGCTTCTGGTATGGGCCTCACGGCTCCAGCGATGAAAAATAATCGCGCACGTAGCTCTTCATGCCCAGCGGTATGTAGTCGTCTTCCAGGGCACGGTAAGCGGCGTCGCGGTAGTCGCCGAAGACCTGCTGGTAGGGAACGGCGCTGCTCTCATCGCCAAACTCGGCAGCGTGCTCGTTGATAAGGGCGCCGCAGGCTGCCGGGTTGAGCACACACTCGGCCGGCAGCTCCACGTCTTCACCCTCGATTCCGCTCAGGTCGGCAAAATCGGGGACGTAGACATTAGTGGCGTGGCCCGTCTCGCCGCCGGTGCCGCCAACACCACCGCCGGCTGCGGTTCCACTCCCTGCGCCGGAACCGGCCCCGCTGCCCTCGCCCTCACCACCACTACCCTGGCCGGCGCCGCCGCTGCCCTCGCCGCCAGCCTGCCCGGCGCCGGAACCGGGCTGCTGCCCGCCCTGCCCCGGCTGGCCGGCCTGGGCCACCTGCTGCCGGCCCTGCGCCAGCTGTCCGGCGGCGGCGCCGGCCTGTTGGGCGGCCGCCTGCTGCTGGGCGCGCTGCTGCAACGCCGCTGACGTCCCACGTAGCGCCTGCTGGGCGGCGGTCTCGTCGCCGGCGCGCAATGCCTCGGCGGCCTCGGCCAGATTGGCGGCCAGCGCTTCGTCCACCTCTGCCAGCTCAGCGGCAGCTTCCGCCAGCGCCTCGGCCAGGGCTGCCTGTTCCTCCGGCGTTAGCTGCGCCAGGCTCTCGGCCAGGGCCGCCGCCTGCGCCGCCGCACTGGCCAGGTTGCCCGACTGCATGGAGGCGCCGAGCTGCTGCGAGGCGCTATTCTGCGCCAGCGGCTGGCCGGCCTCCGCCAGGCGTTGCTGCAGCTCTGAGGTGTCATCGCGGGCACGCAGGTCGCGCAGCTCGGCTTCCGCCTGGGAGAGGGTGGCGACGGCCTCTTCGCGCGTCAGACCGCCCGCATCCAGCCCCGCCAGCGCCTCGGTCAGGGGCGCCAGCAGCTCTTCCTGCTGCGCGGCGGTGAGCGCTTCGTTCTCCTCAATCTCTTCCATCAGCGCTTCCAGGCTTGCGGCCTGTTCCTCGACTTCCGCGGCCAGAGCACGCTTGGCGCTGAGAATCTCTGCGTGCGGGTTGGGCAGGTAGACGGCGGCGCCCAGCAGCAGCGCTGCTACCAATAGAATAAGCCAATCCCGATGGCGAAATGGGAGGGGGAGTGCGGCGCGCACGTCGGCGCGCCCGGCCGCCTGTAGAGCATCGGCCAGCTGCGCGGCGACGAGATGGTTCGGCGCGGCCAGCGACCCACCGGCCAGCTCAATGGCCGTGCTGGCGCGCTCGCGCAAGCCGAGTGCGGCGTCGGCGTAGCGCGCCTGGGCCAGCAGGCTGCGCCGCGGCAGCCAGACGGCGAGCAGCGCTGCCAGCAGGCCGGCCAGCGCCAGCCCAACGGTAACCAGCGCCAGCTCCCCGTTGGTGAGCAGCGGCCGCAGCCGGGCGAGAATGGCGACCAGCGCCGCCAGCAACAGTCCGGCCAATAGGCCGCGCGGCGCCCAGAGCAGCGTGTCGCGCAGGCGGCGGCGGCGCTCCCAGCGGCGTACGTGGGCGACCAGTATCGCAAACGGGCTATCTGCCACCGGCTACCTACCTCTTGGGGACGCGCTGCACGCGGCGCACGGTAGCGCGGAACAGAATAAGGCCGAGGAGGCTGTAGAAGACGATGTATACCCACCAGGGCGAAAAGAGCCAGACGGTGCGGCCGCCGATGGTACTCTGCCAGAAGAAAAGAGCGTCCTCCTGCAGCAGGAAAATATCGCTGACGATAATGGCCGCCGGCAGGTTAATGGACGCCAGCGCCAGCCCCCCATAGGTTGCGACTACCTCAATCCAGGGGCGGAAGGAGCCGGTCCTCATGACGGTCGAGGCCAGCGGCAGCCAGAGCGCGAGCACAATGGCCGGGATGCCGATGGTCAGAAAGAAGGCGCTGGCGAAGGTCGTGACGCTGGCTGCCAGCGTAGAACGGAGCTGGCTGGAGTAGTAGAGGCCGAGGAGCGCAAAGGTGACGGCCGAGACCAGGACGAGCAGGACTGAGACGATCAGCTCAATCAGCGAGACGCCGCCCAGCAGGAACGCGATGCTCTGCAGGGGCAGCGCGGCCAGGATGAGCAGGAAGACGTAGCTGAGGGATGAGATGAGCTTGCCGCTTACCAGCGCCCGCGCCGGCAGCAGGGTCGTGCGCAGCAGGTCGTAGGTCTGCCGCTCCTTTTCGCCGCTGATCGCGGCGGCTGTGAAGGCGGGCCCGAGGATGACGACGATAACCGCCTGGATGGCGAGCACGGCGCCGTAAATGACCTTGCCTGCCTGGGCGGGATCGGGGCCGAAGACCTGGCGCGAGGCGGAGCTATAAATGCCGTAGAGGGCGGTGATGAAGATGCCCATCAGCAGCAGGTAGATGGTAAGCACGACAAAGGCGCGCCGCCCGCGCATGCGGCTGCGCAGCTCCTTGACCGTTACCGGGTTCTGCAGCAGCGCCGCCAGAAAGCGGCGGCGGCTTGGTTGCTGTTCCTGTGCCAGATCAGTCATAAGCGCCTCTCGCGGATTAGTGGACGATGCCCTGCGTGGCGTGCAGGAAGACGTCTTCCAGATCGCCGGTCACTTCGGCGAAGCCGACGACGGGAAGACCAGCGGCCACCATCCGGCCCAGCAGCGCGCTGAGCCCGGCGTCGTCGCCGGTGAAGTCGAAGCGCAGCGTGCCGGCGGGCAGGTCTACGTCCGGCGGAGCCAGCACGACGGCGATCTCCGCTGCGCCGAGCAGAAATTCCTGCAGCGGCGCGTGGTCGCCGAGCACCCGCACCTCGATGAGCCGGTGCGCGCGTAGCTGCTTCTTCATCTGCTCCATGTCGCCGTAGGTGACCAGCCGGCCCGCTTCGAGAATGGCGATGCTGGTACAGATGTCGGCTACTTCGGAGAGGATGTGGGAGCTGAAGAAGATCGTCTTGCCCATCTGCTTTAGCTCGCGCAGCAGCTCGCGCATCTCAATGCGCGCCCGCGGGTCGAGCCCGCTGGCCGGCTCGTCGAGAATGAGTACCTGCGGGTCGTGGGTCAGCGTGCGCGCCAGGCAGAGCCGCTGCTTCATGCCCCGGCTCAGCTCGTCGACAAAGGCCTCTTTTTTCTGGCCGAGGTCCACCAGCGCCAGCAGATCGTCAATCATGCCGCGGCGCAGCGCCGGCGCGATGCCGTAACAGGCGGCGAAGAAGTCGAGGTATTCCCAGACCTTCATCTCCTCGTAGACGCCAAAGAAGTCGGGCATATAGCCAATCATCGCCCGCACGGCATCCGGCTCCTGGGTAACCTCGTGGCCGCCAATCCAGGCCTGCCCGCTCGTCGGCTGCAGCAGCGTGGTGAGGATGCGCATCGTCGTCGTCTTGCCGGCGCCGTTGGGGCCAATGAAGCCGACGACAGCGCCCTCGGCGACAGAGAGCGTCAGATTGTCGAGCGCCGTCAGGTCGCCGTACTTCTTGGTCAGGCCATTAATCTCGATAATGTTGCTCATTCGAGGTTTCCGCTCAGCGCCGGGTAGACGAGACGAATATTCACGTCGCCCACGTTGTTCTGCAGCCGGATACGGATCTGGTTGCGCTCGTTGAGGAATGGATCGGCGTCAGGAACGACAATGCGGCCCCAGACGACGTCTGGCACTTCGGTCCAGCTTTCCTCCTCCCAATCCCAGAGCGCCACTTGCGGCGTCGTCGGGCTGCTGGTGGAGCTCTCCGCCTGAAGCACGAGGGTCAGCTGGGTCACGTCCATATCCGCAAAGAGGGGCCAGGGCTCGAACTCAAACTCAACCCAGCCGAACGACATGTAGAAGCCGCTGATGCCGGGCGCATAGACGCCGTTCTGGTTCAATACCTGCCAGCTCATCATCTCCAGCGGCACTTCCAGGTCGCTGCCACTGGCGCCGAACTCAGTCACCGGGATCTCCAGGATGTAAAAGGTCGCCGCCGGGCTATCGGCCAGGGGGCGCCCCAGATCGACGGCGACGTAAGGCGTCTCGCTCCAGCCGAGCAGATAGAGGGTAGCGGGGCTGCTGGACACCGTGCCTGGGCCGACAAACGGGCCGCCAAAGCTGGTGAGCGACTCCAGCAGCTGGAAGCGCGGAAAGACAGCGGGATCTTCGAAATAGGCGGCAGTGCCCAGCAGTTCTGTGTAAAAGTTGGTGAGGGGCGTGGCGCCGACAGAGCTGACGGGAAATATCAGCCCCGAGGAGCTGCCGGCCGCGGCGGCAGCCTGACGCGTGGACAGCCGCTGCGTCTCGCTGCGGCTGGCCCCCGGTTCCAGGTCGCCGAGAGTGACGAAGAGCGGGCCGAAGAGCACGCCGGCGTTCTCGAAGGTGAAAGCATCGTTGTTCTGGACGTGGATCTGCAGATCGCCGCCGCTGTCAGAGAGTTGCAGGCTGGCTGCGGCGGTAATAGCCGGCAGCGGCGCCACGCTGTCGGCGACGAAGGTCTCCATACCGCTGACGTCCACACGCACCCGGCGCATCGTCGTGCCGCTGCCGCGCTCGACGGCCTGCAGGTTGCCGGCGCCGGTCAGGCCACTGTCGCCGTACATATTCTGCGGATTGCGGTCAAACGGGCGCGCCAGCACCTCCGGCGGAAGCTGGAGATCGTAGGTGGAGCGCGAGGGGGAGTAGAGGCCGAGCAGCGTGGTAAGCTGCATTTGACCACCCTCGACGTGGCCGAAGGCGACGGACATCTGGTTGACCATCACGTCATTACCGCGCAGGCGGAAACCGGTGAGGTAAGCAAGCGCCGTAAAGAAAAGCACAATTGCCGGTATGGTTACCCAGGCCAGCTCGCGCCGGCGGAGGCGGCGCAGGACGAGATAGTTCACCGGGCCAATGGCGATGATGTAAAAGAGGACAAAGAGGGCGAGCCAGATGGTGGATGGCAGGTTCAGCGCGGCGAGGCCGCCGACTGCCCGGCCGGCAGAATAGCTATTGCGCGGGCCATCCGCCCAGTTAGGCGCCTGGGACAGGCCGTTGGCGACCCGGCTCCAGAGGTCGGCGCTGCCGGCCCAGTCGAGCAGCGGCGGCGCGGCGGGGTCGAGGGCCAGGAAATAGTAGGCGCCCCGCCCGGCGGCAACGCGCGCCAGCAAGGGCAAACTATCTTCGTGGAGCAGCACGTCCCCGGCACGCAGGCTGCTTTCCGTGACCAGGTACGGACCAGGATCGCGAAAGTCGGCGCCAGCCTGGCGGCGCAGCCCCGGCAGGTCGTCTACCGTGCGGCTGCCGCCGAGGGTCACAGGCAGCTCATCGCTAAAGGCTGCCGCCGCCTGCTGCCAGCGCGCGCCGCCGCTGACGACGAGCAAGCCGCCGAGGTTAACCCAGGCAGCCAGCGCCTGCTGCTGCTCGGGAGAGAGGCGCCCGCTGTCGGCGCCGGCAAAGACGAGAATATCGAGAGCGGCCAGGGCGGCCGCCACTTCTGGCAGCTGCGTCACGTCCAGGTAAGCAACAGCCGCGTCGCTCCGGCCGCCGCTGACGTTCTCCAGCTGATCGAGGCTCAGCGCCTCGTCGCTGACAACACCGTAGAGCAGCGAGTCCACCGCCAGGCGGCGCAGGCGCGCCGAGGCGCTGGCGACCAGATCGCCGCCGTCGTCAAGCAGCTCGACCTCCAGATCGCTGGCGAAGCCGGTAAGGAAGACGTAAAAGGTGACCCGCTTATCTGATTGGGTGGGCAGGCTCAGGGGGCTGCTGTAGATAACTCGGTCGTTGGGGTTGCTGCCGGTGACGACGCGAAGCAGGCCCTCGACGGGCGCGCCACGGTTCGCGGCGGCGACGTGCACCGGCACCCACTGGCCCTCTTTATAGTAGCCGTCGTAGCCGGCGGTGGCTGCCAGGGAGAGCGTACCGGCCTCTTCCTCTTGCGCCTGCACTGTCGCAGCCCCGCATAGGAGGGCCGTCAGGAGCAGCAGACAGACAACCAGCGTTCGCTTGGGCATGATGAAAATCCTCAATTGCCGGAGCAACTGGATAACGAAGGTCTGCAATTGCATTGTAGCCGCGCCGGCAGCATTCGCCCGACGCTTTCTCTCCGGCCTGCCGCCGCCTTACCAGCTTTCAATGGTGTAATCTTCCACCGGCACGTCCGGTCGCTGTTCGGCCAGCCAGGAGACGGCGTGCTCAAGAACGCTGTGCAGATGGCTGGCGTCGTTGCCCACCGTGACGAGGCCGATGACTGCCGTCTGCCAGACGTCCTGATGGTCGATTTCGGCGACGGCGACGTTGAACTGGCGCGACAGCCGGGCCAGAATCGACTTGACGATCTGGCGCTTATCTTTCAGGCTAAAGGCGCCGTAGAGGCCAAGACGAATTGTGCAGGTTGCAACCACCATAGGTGGTCATTGTCCACCTCTGGCGCGATCTCGCAACTTTGTTCATCTTGCCAGCGCGGGCAACTCTCTCTTCGTATTTACGTAGTGATAATAGTGCATGTTGCACCGTTTATCTGCTACTTACGTGCTTGCGCTATACTGGAATGGAACAATACCTGGACTGTTAGCCAGAGCCGTCAGGTTGAAAGCCTGATCTACCGTGGTGGCAGGCACGACGGGTCTGCAGCCCGCCAACAGAATCTGGTAGAGTGGGTTTGCAACCCGCCGCCGGAGTAAGCAGGCCAATAAAGTGAGGAGTGTTGATGCGCAAGGTATTCTATGCGCTGATGATCATCTTTTTCGCCGTCATGACCTTCTTGATGGTGTCGATACTGATTACGGCAAACCAGGCCCGCCAGGCCGCCGCGCCGATTGGCGAGCTGATGCGCGGGCTGGTCATTCCGGCCACGCCGGTGGTGCTGCCCGACCCGGTGATCATCGTCACCGAAATCCAGGATCTGGCCCGGCTGGAGACCGCCAGCTACAGTTTTGAGAAGATTATTCGCGCCGAGCGCGGCGAGCAGCAGCTCCTATGGGGGGCGCTGGGCGAAACGCTCATCTTTGTTGCTCATGGCGACGCCGTGGCCGGTGTGGACCTGGGCCAGATGGCTACCTCAGACCTCCAGGTGGTCGATCCGGAAACGGTTATGGTCTATTTACCCGAGGCCGAGATTTTTCACGTCCGGCTCGACAACCAGAAGTCGTACGTGGCCGACCGCGACACCGGCCTGCTCGTGCGCGCCGATCCGCAGATGGAGTCGCAGGTGCGCCGCTCGGCCGAAGATGAGCTGATGCTGGCCGCTGAGGAGTCAGACATCCTCGTGCGCGCGCAGAGCAATGCCGAAGCCTACATGGAAAGCTTCCTGCGCGGGCTGGGCTTCAGCAATATCATCTTTACCGACTCCGAACCGCCCGTACCCCCACCCTTTGAGCAGGAAGTCCCGAAGGGACACGCGGTAACGCCTGTCCCCTAAGAGACGGGCCGCCTTCAGCGACGACATGATGACGCTCCCGCCGGCACGAAATGGCCGGCGGGAGCGTTTCCGCGCTGCGCTAGGGCCGCTGTTCGCTACCGTCTGAGCCCGTTTGTACCTATTTGTGAACATCGTTACAATCAGGCTGCTTGCCGCCGGCCACTGTGGCAGGCTGTGTGTGAAAGCGGGCAAGCCGCTTCTGGAGAGTCGATGTCGGTCAACGCACCCAACCAGGATACGCTGCAGACTCAGGTATTCCACGCCGAAGGCGGCTGGCGCGACTTTTTGCGCATGCTGGTCGTGCTCTTTAAGCTGCGCGTGGTCAGCCTGCTGCTGCTGGCGGCAGTGGGCGGCGCTTTTCTCGGCGCGCGCGGCTGGCCGGGCCTGGGCCGGCTGCTGCTCATCCTGCTGGCCGGGGGCGCCGCGGCGGCGGGGGCGTCGGCGCTCAACCAGTACATCGAGCGCACCTCGGATGTGATCATGAGCCGCACCCGCCTGCGCCCACTGCCCACGGGCGCCATTAGCCGGCCGCGGCTGGTCATCGTCGTCGGGCTGCTCCTCATCCTCATCCCTTCACTGGCGCTGCTGCCGTTCAACCCCACCCTGAGCTTTTATCTGACGCTGGGCGCTTTCATCTACGTGGTCGTCTATACCGTCTGGCTGAAGCGGCGCACCCTGCTCAACATTGTCATTGGCGGCGCGGCCGGCAGCGCGGCGGTGATGAGCGGCGGCGCCGCCGTTGGCGCCGCCGGCGACCCGGCCGTGATCACGCTGGCGCTGCTCGTCTTCCTCTGGACGCCATCGCACTTCTGGAGCCTGGCCATCCTCTACAAGGACGACTACACGCGCGCCGACGTGCCCATGCTGCCGGTCCATACCTCACTGCGCGCCGCTGCCTGGTGGGTTTTGCTGCACACGGGCGGCGCCATCCTGGCGGCGCTGCTGCTGGGCCTGACGCCGGCGCTGGGCTGGGCCTATCTCCTGCCGGTGCTGGGCGCTTCGCTGGACCTGTCCTGGCGCAATGCGCGGCTCATTGCCGAGCCGACGCAGCGCAATGCCCGTTCCCTGTTCATCGCTTCCAACGTCTACCTGACCGTGGTCGTCCTGGCGCTCATTGTCAGCGCCAGCCTGCACCCCTTCTGGCCCATCCTCTGATGCTGTCCACAGTAACGCTCTATACCCGTCCCGGCTGCCACCTATGCGAAGAGGCCCAGGCGCTGCTACAGCGGCTGGCGGCGCGTTACCCGCACCGGCTGGAGCTGGTCAACATCGACGAAGACGCCGCCCTGCGCGCCCGTTACCACCTGACCATTCCGGTGATCCGCATCGGCGACGCCGAATTGGAGGCGCCCATTGAGCGCCGCGCGCTGGAAGCGGCGCTGCACGCGGCCAGCCGCGCCTAGCGACCGCTAGCGCTTGCGGCAGACCAGCTCGCCCCTGCCGATAGGCACGACCAGCGCATCGACGCGAGGGTCAGATAGCGCGCGCTCCAACAGCGGCTGCAGCGTTTCTTGGTGGCTGACGGCATTGTCGGCTATAAGCAGCCCGCCTGGCAGCAGTCGGGGAACGACCAGCTCATAACAGTCGCCATAGACCTCCTTCTCCGCGTCGAGAAAGCAGAAGCCAATGTCCGCCGCTGCCGCCAGGTAGTCACGGGCATCGCCGCCGACCAGCCGTACCACATCGTAGACTTCTGCCTGGGCGAAGGTCTCCTGCGCCAGGGCCAGCTTCTCCGGCAGCAGCTCATACGTCGTAATCGTCGCGCCCGCCTCGCGCGCCGCCAGCGCCAGCCAGAGCGTTGAATAGCCGGCGCTGCTGCCGACCTCGACCCAGGCGCCGGCCGGGGCATTGGCCGCGAGCAGGGCCAGAAAGCGGCCTGTCTCCGGCGGGATCTGGCGCAGCCGCTGCAAGTGCGGCGTGCCGTCGCGGCGGTCGCGCGCGTCAACCGCCTCCAGCTCGCTCATCCGCCGTCGCATCGGCTCGGGGATCGTGTCAAACATCGCTTCCCTCCTGGCAGCGCCCCGGATCTAGAGGCGCCCCTCCATCGTTTCGTAGTAGCCAGTCATCTCCACGTAGCCATTCGCCGTCACTGGTTGCCCATCCCAATGGCCGCTAAAGGCGACGGCGCCTTCCCAGTAGACGGTAGAAACGCGCATCTCCTGGTCGGCCAGCAGCGAGCGGCCGGTCAGCTCCAGCCCTAGCTGCGGCAGGCGCAGCCGCCAGGCGGATGGATAGACGGCGCCGGTGTGGGGGCTCGTCCAGCTATCGGTCACCTCCAGCTCCCAGCCGGAAAGAGGCACGTGCACCATCTCGCCATCGGGGTAGACCAGCGTGCCGCTCGATTCGGCCTGCAGAGAGCCATCGTCGCGCCGGATCTGGAAAAACATGAGGGCGCCGCCGTTGTCAAACTGCAGCGAGAACCAGTCCCAGCCAACGGCCCCCTGCTCCAGAGCGCTGGTGCTGTATTCGTGGTCTTTCCAGCTATGCCCGGTCACGGCAAAGCTTTCGGCGCCAATGCGCACCGTGCCCGTCGTCTGCTGCTGGATGAGCGAATAGTAGTAGGAAGCGTTTCCTGCGGCCGACCCTTTGGGGCTGAGGCCGCCATCGCCGTGCAGCACGGGCGGCCGGCTCTGAGCCAGCATGAGGTCGAGCGCTATTTCTTCCGTCACGGCCGCCAGCCGCACCTCTCCGCTCTCCAGCTCGACCGCCTCCCAATCGTGCAGCCAGACGCGGTAAGGCTCGGCCTGCGCGCCGGCCAGCCCCACCGCACCGCGGGCAAACTGCTCGTCAAAATAAAAGCGGCCGCCATCGATATCGCTGATGGCGAAGTGGGCCAGATAGACCTGGCTGGTGCGCCAGCCGCTGCCGGCCGCCCTATCGGGAGCGGCCGCGGCCGGCAGCAGCGCGCGGCGGAAGAAGGTGAGCTGGTAGCCAAAACGCCGTCCCTGCGCCGTCTCCAGGTTGCCCGTGTAATACCACCATTCCGTCTGATAATCGTCGTGCGGGCCGAGGTCGCGAGGGAAGGCGACGGCGTCCGGCGCCGTGGCCTGGGCGAAGCCGGTCATATTCTCGCCCGAGAGGAGCGGCAGCAGCGAGGCTTCCGGGGCCCCCTCGGCCTCATCGCCGCCGGCGCCCCACCAGGCGACGGCTGCCAGGAGCAACAACAGCAAGCCGCCAAGAATCCAGCTTCGTCTCATGTGCTCACTCCTGGCGGATGGCCGTCGCCACCACCATCTGGCCCAGCCGCAGCGCCGGGTATACGCCGGCGAGCAGCGCCGCGATCACGGCCACGGCAAAGGCCTGCAGGAAATTGGCCGGCGTTAGCTGCATCTGCAGTGTCCAGCCAAAGCTGCGCACGTTAATCACGTAAATAAGAATCCAGGCAAGCACGTAGCCGGTGGGCAGCGCCAGCAGGCCGGCTGTCATGCCCATCAGGCCCGTCTCTAGCAGGGTTAGCTGCCAGAGCTGGCGTACCGTCATGCCCACGGCGCGCAGCACGCCCAGCTCACGGGCCCGCTCTAGCTGCAGGCTCATCAGGGCGCTGAGGACCCCAATGAAGGCGACGACTGTTGCCAGCAGCTGCAGGGCGGCGGTGATGGCGAAGGTCCGGTCGAAGATATCCATGGCGTTGCCGCGCACCGCGACATTAGACTGGACGACAACGTCCTGCCGGCCGGCAAGCGCCTGCTGTAGCCCGGCGACAACCGTCTCCGGCGCGACGCCCGGCTGCAGGAAGAGGCCCAGCGAGCTGACCGCCTCATCCTGCCACCACTGACGGTAAAGCTCCAGGCTGAGCATGACCATACCCTGATCGGAGCTGTAGTCGTAGAGGACGGCGAGCACCGGCAGGGTACGCGGGCCTTCCTCGGTCAGCAGCGTCAGCGGCGGCGGCGGTATAGGCAGGCTTTCGCGGATGACCAGCGGCTCGGAAATCATAACCCCCTCGCCGGCAAAGAAGCGGCGCCACAGCTCATCGCCGCTCGCGGCAGCCCAGGCAAAGGTGCGCCCGCCGTCGCTCACGTCGCCGTCGGCGGCTACCAGCTCGACCTCGCGGCCGAACTCTTCTACGAGGACATCCACGTGGCGGGCGGCCACGGCGCGCGCCACGCCCGGCCAGTTGGCGGCAGTCTGCGCAACCCCGGCCGGCAGCGCGCCGCCGACAAAGTTGGCGGTCAGTGTTGGTGGGGAAAGATAGACATCGGCCTGCAGGGTCTGCCCCAGCCAGCTATTCACCGTCTCGCGGAAGGAGCCAATCATGATGGAGACGCCGACGATGACCGAGACAGCGGTCATCAGGGCGGCGATCGCCACCGAGGTGCGGCTGAGGCTACGCACAATATCGCGCGCCGCCATGCGGCCAATGGCGCCCTGCACGGCGCCCAACGGGCGGCCGATGAAGCGCATCAGCACAACCGTCAGCGGCGGCGCGAGCAGGGCAAAAGCGATGAGCACGGCAAAAAGGCCGGCGAAGGTGATGAGCAGGCTGACGCCGCGCAGCCAGAGCAAAAAGGCGCCGGCCCCGCCCAGAACAAGCCAGGCCACGATCAGCCAGGGCGCCAGCCGCTGCGCACTGCTCTCCAGCGTGGAGCGGCGCAGCGTGCTCTGCGGGTTGGTACGCATCGCCTCCCAGGCCGGCAGCAGGGAAGCGCCCAGCCCGGCCGCCACGCCGATAACCAGCCCCTTGAGCAGGGTATACGGAGGCACCGGCACGTCGCGCACGTTGACGACGAAATAGAAGTCGTTAATCGTCTGCGTGACCAGGCGCACCATCGCGCGGCCCAGCAGGACGCCAAGAGCGAGGCCCAGCAGCGAGCCAATCAGGCTGAGGCCAGCCGCCTCTGCCAGGATGAGGCGGAAGAGCTGGCGGCGGGTGACGCCCAGCGCGCGCAGAATGCCGAAGAGCCGGCGCCGCTGCACCACGCTGAAGGTGACCGTGTTGTAGATGAGGAACATGCCGACGACCAGCGCCAGCAGGCTGAGCGCGGTGAGGTTCAGCTCAAAGGCCGCCGACATCTGCTGCACTGCATTGCTGCGTGCGCGCGCCGGCTCCAGCCGCACGCCGGGCGGCAATAGCGCTTCTATGGCCGCCAGCTCCGCCTCATCGGCCACGATCAGGTCCACGTGGCTGAGCCGGCCGCTCATCTGCAACAGCTCCTGCGCCGTGGCAATGTCGGCGAAGACCAGGGCGCGCAGCGAGCGGCGGCTGATCTCGTCGGCCGGCTGCAGCAGCCCGGCCACACGCGCGGCGGCGGAGCGGCCCGCTATCTGCAGCGTGACCTGGTCCCCCAGGCCAACGCCGCTCTCGTCCGCCAGCGCCTGCGCGATGATCACCGTCGCCGGCTCGGCCAGGAAGGCGACTAGACCGTCGACGCCGGCGCTATCGTTGCTGAAATAGTCGCGAAAGGGCGGCTCGGCGAACGGGTCAATGCCCACCAGCCGTAGCGGCTGGTTGCCCAGCGCCTCGGCCAGCACGTAGCCCTCGACCACGGGCGCCGCCGGCTGGTAGCCCAGTTCGACGACGAGGCGGCGATAGACCTCTTCGTCCAGGCCGGATGGCCCGCCGACGAGGCGATGGGTCGTCTTGCCGGTGACGGCGTCGGTGCTGAGGGCGAACGCGCGGCTGGCCGAGCCATTGGCAAGGTCGATGCTGACCATCATGGCCACGCCGAGGGCGACGCCGACGACGAGCAGGATGTACTGCAGCGGCCGGCGGCGCATCCGGCGCCAGGCGGTGCGCCACAGCGGGCGGTCGGAAGCCTGCGCTGCCACGGCTACAGCCGCTGCTCCCTGGGCAAACGGTGGCCGTCGCGGTGGGCGTCTTCGCCGGCAGCCATGAGCCGCCCTTCGTGGATCTCGTAGACGCGGTCGGCGTAGGGCAGAACCTCCGCGCTGTGAGTCGCCATGATCAGCGTCTTGCCCGCAGCGCGCGTCAGCTCCAGCAGGAGCGAGAGGACGCGCTCGCCGGTCTCCTCGTCCAGATTGCCGGTAGGCTCGTCGGCCAGCAGCAGCGTCGGATCGTGGGCCAGCGCGCGGGCGATAGCCACCCGCTGCTGCTCGCCGCCGGAGAGCCGGTCGGGGAAGGTATCCTGGCGGTCGGCCAGGCCCACCCGGTCAAGCAGGGCCAGCGCGCCGGCGCGCACCTGACGCAGCTCGCGGCCCGCCAACTCCTGCGGCAGCGTCACGTTTTCGAGGACGGTCAGCGTAGGAATGAGGTTGAAGAACTGGAAGACAAAGCCGATCTGGTCGCGGCGGAACAGCGTGCGCTCACGCTCGCTCAGGCGCGTGATCGGGATGCCGGCAATGGTGATCTCGCCGGCGGAGGGGGTCTCAATGCCGCTAATCAGGTTGAGCAGCGTGCTCTTGCCGCTGCCGCTGCGGCCCAGCAAAACGGCAAACTCGCCGCCCGCGAAGCTGGCATTGACGGCGTCCAGCACGGTGCGCATCTGCCCGCCTTCTGCAAAGGATTTGCTGAGATTATCGAGCCGGACCAGTGTGCCCGCTGTCTTCATAGCGCTGTCCTTGTCGCCGATGGATCTCCTCTACCGGAGCGGGCTAACGGTAGCATGAAACGAGAGGGACAACAAGGAAGGGGCCGGCGCTTTGAGACAAAACTAACGCGACGCGCGGCCGGCGCACGCTCTATTGAAAATGCATAAGTGAACCAGTAGAGCTATTGCCGCACCTCTACCCCTGTGCTATGATCCCAATTGAACCCTGCTGTGTGCGTGATGGGTATCACGCGTTGAGCCAACGTCTACTATCCAGGGAAGTGGCTTATGGTGAGGCAATGCAGTAGCCTTCGGGCCAGGCAACGCACTCACGACAACATATTCCCACCTGCGAAAGCAGGTTCAACCAAGACACTCACACGGCACGGCGGGGTAGCCGAAACCTCTGACACGTTCAGAGGTTTTTCTTTTTAGGGGGGGGCGCCAGCAGCGTCATCTTACGCGGCAGAACTTCATATTCAATCCGTTGTTCGGCCTCGGCAATGACCTCGCCATCGGCATGAATCGGCGTGCCCGGCGTGCTCTCGACAAGCAGGCGGCGCGTGCGCTGGTGGTGGACGAGCGGGTGCTGCAGGTGGCTGCCGCCAAAGAGCCGGGGCAGAATAGCCAGTACCCTGGCCCGGGGCATATCAGCCGCATAGACAAAGTCGAGTATCCCGTCGTCAAACTCGGCGGGCGGGGCCATCATGAAGACGCCACCCGTGCGCGGGCCGTTACAGACCGAGAGTAGCAGCATCGGCCCTTCAACTTCCCCTTCGTCCCACTGGATCCGCATGTGCCACGCTTTCAGCTTGAGCATGGCCCGCGCCAGGGCGACAAGGTAGCGCGTATTTCCGGAGAACCGCTTGATCTTGACATTCTCGATGGTCACCATCGGCTCCATTGCCAGCGCGCAGTTGTTGACAAAGTAGCGGTCGTTGACGCGGGCGGCGTCAAATTGCCGCGTGTGGCCGCCGGCAATCACCGCCACGGCCTCGGCCAGCGCGCGCGGCAGGCGCGACATGTCGTTGAGGTCGTTGCCCGTGCCAATGGGCAGGATGCCAAGAGGGACGGTGGGGCCGTCGCCGCTGGCCTGGATCAGCCCGTTGGCTACCTCGCTCACGGTGCCATCGCCCCCGGCGGCAACCACGGCGTCGTAGCCCTCCAGCGCCGCCTGGCGCGCCAGCTCAATGGCCGCTTCCGGCGCCGAGGTCACGGCAATATCGGCGCGCACTCCACCTTCGGCCAGCGCGTTCTCTACCAGGGGACGCTTGCGCTGCGCGCCCCAACGATTGGCATATGGATTGAGGATAACTCGAACGTGCATGATTCCCTCGCGGCGGCGTCTCCGCCGCCTTCCCTCCTCTCGGGTGAACGGATGGTGAAACGAGACCGGCCCGGCGCGCCTCAGGCGTTCAGGGCCTGGCGGATCTCCTGGGGATAGTTGGTGATGATGGCATGGACGCCCAGCGTGGCAAGCCGCCGTGCTACGGCGGGATCGTCTACGGTCCAGACGTGGATTCGAAGTCGCCGGGCGCGCGCCCAGGCCAGGTAATCGTCGTCGACAAGCGAATAGTGGGGATGATCCGCTTCGGCGCGAATGCCCAGATGACGGAGCCAGCGCGGCCCGCGCTCCCAGAGCAGCCCGACCATCGTCGCGCGCGGCAGATAGCGTCGCGCGCGCCGCACCGCCAACGGGTTAAAGGCAGAGACGACGACCTGGCTTTCCAGATGGTAAGCGGCAATGCGATCGGCAACGGCGGCCGCCAGCCCGCCGTCGTCTATGCCAAAATCCTTCAGCTCCACGTTGTAGAGGAGGGACGGGCCAAAGGTCTGGAAAACGTCGTCGAGCGTGGGAATGGTCTGGCCCTCGCCGGCGTCCAGCGCCTGCAGCGCAGCCGTGGAGAGGTCGCGGACGCGCCCCTGCCCGCTGGTGGTTCGGTCGACGGTGCTATCGTGAATGACGACGACGTTGCCATCGGCCGCGAGGCGCACGTCCAGCTCGACGCCATCGGCGCCCTGTTCGGCGGCGAGCGCAAACGCCGCCACGGTATTCTCAGGCAGCGCCGCGCTGGCGCCGCGGTGGCCGATGACGAGAGGCGTCGGCGCCGCATGCCAGTCCATCAGAGATCGACGAAGTAGGACTGGGCCGCGCGGTCGATCAGCTCTTTGTCCATCGCCGGTTTGGTTCCCTGATAGTCGGCAATGTCAATTATCTGGTCGACGAGGTCGCGCGGATGGTTGGCCCGCAGCTTGCGCTCGGGCTTGACGTAATATTCCTGCAGCAGGTAGCGCAGCGCCTGCTCGTCAAACTCGATGCGCCGCATCTCGGTAATCCGCCTGAAGATTTCGCGGAATTCGTCAAAGGAGGGCGAGGTCACCTCAATCTTGTGCCGGATGCGCCGCAGGAATGCCTCGTCCACCAGGTCACGCGGCGGCAGGTTGGTGGAAAAGACGAGCAGAAGCTCAAAGGGCACTTCCAGCTTGCGCCCCGTGTGCAGCGTAAGGAAGTCGATATTCTTCTCCATAGGCACGATCCAGCGGTTAAGCAGGTCGCGCGGCCGGATCTGTTGGCGGCCAAAGTCGTCAATCAGGAAGAGGCCGCCGTTCGCTTTCATCTGGAAAGGGGCCTCGTAATATTTGTTGATCGGGTCGAAGCTGAGTTCCAGGCCATCCAGCGTCAGCTCGCCGCCGACCATCACCACGGGGCGGTGGATGCGTATCCAGCGCGCGTCGCTGCGGTGCGCGCCTAGCGAGCCGGTGCTTTGCATCCCGTGCC
Source organism: uncultured Ardenticatenaceae bacterium (assembly GCA_964579295.1). Lineage (GTDB taxonomy): Bacteria > Chloroflexota > Anaerolineae > Promineifilales > Promineifilaceae > JAAYYY01. Next base: position 30,349 of record CAZOGK010000019.1, on the reverse strand, counting down.
GTTCCTGGACGGCGACGTGGTTGATGGCGTCGTAGAGCACGATGATCTGCCCATCGGCAATGACGGCGTAGGGGATATAGACGTCGTCGCGCAGGATCATGCGCCCAATGCTCTCGGCGATGGTCGTCTTGCCGTTGCCGGGCGGGCCGTAAAGGAAGATCGATTTGCCGGAGTTGACGGCCGGGCCAATCTTGGAGAAGATGCTTTCGTTGAGCACCAGGTGAGACAGCGCCTGGCGCATCATGCGCTGGTTCACCCGCAGCCGCCCGCTCCCCTGGGCGCGGATGGCCGAGACGTAGACCTCCCAGGGCACGGGCGCGGGGCCGGTATAGGTCGTGCGCTCGAGCTGGTCTCGCGCCCGCGCGACGCCCTTGTTGGTGATGACGTACTGGTAGCTACCCGCGCCGAGGCCGCCGGAGCCCTTGACCTCGCACATCTGCTCCCGCTTGAGAAACTCCATAATCAGGGCAACCACGCCCTGGAACGGCAGGCGCAGCGCATCGGCAACCTCAAAGCCGGTCGCCTGACCGCGAAAGTAGAGGACTTTAATCGCCATGTCGCTGAGGAAGCCATGACTCAGGCCAGTATCCTCAATGCTCTGTATCGGCGGCGGCTGCCAGCCATTGGTGATTGAAAGGGCGCCGCTCTCCAGCGGGCCTGAACCTGTCTCTCTCGCCGCTTCCATAAACAATCGTTCTCCTGTCCGCCTACGCCGGCGCGCCAGGCTCTGGCGCACTGGCTTCTAACTGGTGGACCTGAATCATGTTGGTATGGGCCCGAAAGCCAAAGGGGACGCCAGCTGTAATGACGATCTCGCCGCCGCCATTGAAACCAGCTTCATGCAGCGCCTCGATCACGCTGCGGATCATCTCATCAGTCATCTCTACTTCGGGCACAAGCAGACAGTTGACCCCCCACACGAGGGCCAGCCGCCGCTGCGTGGTCGGAACCGGGCTGACAGCCACAATCGGCGTCGCCGGCCGGTGGCGGGCGATCATGCGCGCCGTGAAGCCAGACATGGTTGAGGGCACGATAGCGCGAGCGCCAACTTCTTCGGCCACAGCGCAGCTGGCGGCGCTGATGGCCTCGGCTATCGACGCGTGGGCGGCGCCGCTGGCCTGACGCTGCTCGCGCCAGAGATGATAGGGAAAGGCGCCCTCCGTCATCTCCGCAATCTGGTTCATCATGAGGACCGACTCGACCGGGAACTTGCCCGCCGCGCTTTCGCCCGAGAGCATCACGGCGTCGGTACCGTCGAGGATGGCATTGGCGACGTCGCTGGCTTCAGCCCGCGTCGGCCGCGGGTGATCGACCATCGACTGCAGCATTTGCGTCGCCGTAATCACCGGCTTGCCCGTCTCGTTGCAGGCGCGGATGATGCGCTTTTGCAGCAAGGGCACCTCCTGCGGCGGTACCTCGATGCCCAGATCCCCGCGGGCGACCATCATCCCGTCGCTGGCGTCGCGGATGCCGAGCAGCTTTTCGATGGCCTCACTTTTCTCAATCTTGGCAATAATGGGGATGTCGGCCCCGTCGGCGCGCATCAGCGCGCGCAGCTCCTCGATATCGTCGGCCGAGCGGACGAAGGAGAGCGCCACGTAGTCGAGCTGCAGCTCGCAGATTAGCCGCAGGTCCTCGCGATCCTTCTCCGTCACACTGCTGATGGGCAGCTCAGTGCCGGGCACGTTCACGCCCTTGCGTGATTCGAGCAGACCGGCGACTGTAACCGTCGCCAGAATCGTCTCCCCCTGCCGCTCGCTCACCCGCATCTCAACCTCGCCGTCGCCGATGACAATGCGCGCACTTGGCCGGAGCGTGCTGAACAGCTCCGGGTGCGGCAGGTGGACCATGGCCGGCTGGCCGGGATAAGGGGTGAGCATCACCTCGTCGCCGAGTCTGAGCTGGATACCGCCGCGCCCGACCACGCCCAAACGCAGCTTCGGCCCCTGCAGGTCGCCGAGGAGCGCCAGAATGCGCCCTTCCTCCGCTGCTACCTGGCGCAGCATCGCCACCGTCTGGCGGTGAACGTCGTGGTCGCCGTGCGAAAAGTTAATCCGGGCGACGTTCATCCCGGCGTGCAGCATACGCCGGATGATTTCAGGGTTGTTGGAGGCGGGGCCGATAGTGGCGACGATTTTCGTTCTGGCCATCGCAGTCTCTAGCCGGCCGGTCCGCGGCCAGGCTGGCGCATACTATAACAAACAACACCGATGGCGTCAGATGGCCGTCGCCCGCCGGTTACGATATCGGGCCGAGGACGATTTCGATCTCGTCGTCGTCGCGCCGCGTCGCTACCAGCCTGACTGTCTCCTCCGCCGAGAACGTTTCCTCAAGCCAGTTGCGGGCTGCATCGCCGAGCACGAGCCGCGCCATATCGTTGGAAGCGAGCCGCCAGACGGCGCTATCGCGGTCGGTCTTGTCTTCGTAACGGACGATAACCTCGCGGGTTGTGGCCCGCGCGTTCTCGGCAAAGAAGTCCCAGTGGCCCGCCGTCAAGTTAATGAAGCCGCGACGCAGATGCAGGGGCTTCAGCATCGTCTCGTAGACAAATTGCTGGCCTGGTTCCAGCGCTTCGTCGGTTGCTTCGGCTACGGCGGTGGCTGCTTTGCTGCGCGCCGCTGCTTTCGCTTTCCCTTTCTTCGTCCGGGTGCGGCCCATGAGGAACTCCAGCAGCGGCAGCAGCGCATCGATCTGCTCGCCAATCACGGAGACAACCGCCCGGCCCATCGCCGCCACCTGTTCCGAAGGGATACGCCGGCTGAAATAAATGGGGGTGACCCACTGCGACTCGCCGTTGAGGAAAACAGCACGGTCGATGAGCGCCGCGGCCGCCTCCTCGTCGAGCGCCGCCAGCTCGTCTTTATAGAGATCCTGGTAAGAGGTCCGCTTGTCGCTCTCCGGGTCCACCTCCATCTGCTTGACGTGCAGGCTCCAGCCCGGCTCCAGCTCTTGCAGCAGCTCGTGGAAACGCTCCGGCGCGGCTTCGGCCGCTTTGAGCGCCCGGGCGAGCGCGGTGGCATTGGTCAGCCCAAGCTGGATTTCCAGGCTCATGGGGCGCACGAAAAAGGCGATAAAGACATCGTCTTCAATCTGCTCGTTGGTAGCCAGAAAGACCGTCTGAATATCGCGGTTGAGGCCGGCGTAGGGCAGCAGATTCTGGACCGAGCGCGAGATATTGACATGTAGCTCAAGTACGAAGGCCTCTAGCTGCGACAGCGCATAGTTGAGGGCTGCCTCCTCACCCGCCCAGCCAAAGGCCGTAAATACAGGCATTGTCAGGCCAAGAAACTGTTGTTGCATCGTCATACCCTTTCGTGTGGTGTCTGCTCATTACTTCGAGCCCCATTCGCGCTGGCGGCAGCAGGAGGTGCCAGCAGGGGAACGTAACCGGCGGCTCGTAAGTCTAGTTTAGCTGGCACAGGGGGCTTGTCAAATTGGCAGCGAGCCGGGACAGGGTGGGCGGCGCACCGCCCATCCTGCCTACTTGATGCGATAACCTTCGTGTTCGTTGTTGAATATCCAGGCGACCACGCTGCCGATCTCTATCGTATCCGGCAGGTAGCTCTTCATGGTGATCGACGAGCTGCCGCGGGTGTGCAGCATCTGCTGGGTGCGGCGCATGCGCCGGAAGCGCTCCTGCCACGTGGCGAAGTTGCCGGGGCGCAGATCGATCCAGCCCTTGCGCGCCCAACGGTCAAAGTCGTCGGCGCTGGCGCTCACTTCGCGATAGATGCTCTCGGGAATATTGAGTCGCGGCCCGCGCAGGAGCTGTCGCCCATCGGGCGCAAGGATGGGCACGCCAATGGAGGTAATGGTCGTCCGCAGCTGCTCCTGCTCCAGGAGGAAACTGTAGACCGTCTCGGCAAGCTCGCTGGCTGGCGTCTCCGTGACTGCCTGCAGCGTGCCGTAGTTAAGCTTGAGGAGATGGGCCTCATAGAGCAGCTTGGACAGCTCCGGCGGCCCAAGCTGGCCTAGCGCTACCGAGTGAGAGCTGGTCTCTTCTTCAACGCGCGCCAGCTTCTCCAGCGCCGTCTGCCGCAGCACGCCGGCGCGGTAGCTGGAGGTCATCACGCTGCTGTCGATGCCGGCAATGATGTCGTAGCCGGTGTTGCTGCCGCGGATCTCCAGCACCGCCTGCTGGGCAATTTCCTCCGGCGTCACGAACTCCATCTGGTTCATATGGGTGATGGCCTCAAACTCGCCGCGCGCAAAGAATCCATTCTCGCCGGTATCGACGCCGGCCATACGCAGCTTGCCGAGACGATGATAGAGGTTCTCGTCGCCGCGCACGACGAGCTGCCCGTCGAGCGGCTGCATCTTGCTCTCGTAGCGGAATTGGGGCCGGCCGCGCAGCTTGATTGTCTGGTAGCTGATGCGCCGGTAGCCAATCATCGCCGCCGGCTTCAGCTCCTTAACCAGCGGCCCGTTGGGCGTGCGCGCCATAAGGAACAGCAGGCCGGTATGGGCAAAGGCGACCGCCGTCTTGCTCATCAGCTTGGCGCTGGGCCGGTCCTCGCTGTGGGTGTAGGGGATGTTAAGGCCCATGCCGCCGGTGCCGGTGGTGCCGATCTTCAGGTAGAGGCGCGTGCCCACCGTGCGCATGGCCCGGTGGACGAGCTGCACGTGGCGGATGAGCTGGGGCACCGATTGCGACAGCAGCATGGCGCTAACGTTTTGCTCCAGACTCTGACCAAAGGAGACCAGCCGCTCCAGGTCCTGGTGATCGACAATGCGCTGCAGCTCGGCGAGCAAGTCGTGGGTCTCTTCGCTGAGGCTCTGCACATCCTGGTAGCTGATGGCCGTGGCCGTGTTGATGCTATCGACCACGACGTCGGGCCGGTGCTGCTCGATGAGCTGGACCAGGCCGGAGCGGCTATAAGCGTCGTCCAGGTTGCCGAAGAGGTCTTCATAGAGCTTGTCGCGGTAGAGGCGGCTCTGCAGCAGGCGGCGGCGCCGCTCCAGCGCAAACTCGTCGCGGACAAAGACATCGCCCCAGGCGCCGACAAACTCGATGTGGGGGAACTCCTTACGCAAATCGTGAAGGAACTCGCGCACTTCGCCGCGGAAAAGACTGGCGACGACCATCTTGCGCGGCTCAAGCTGGCGCGCCGCCTCGCGCACGATTTGCGAGCCGACCATGCCGGCGCCACCCAGAATGAGAAAGGTTTCTCTGTGTTGCATGCTATCTTGCCGGCGCCCGGCCTGAGCCGGGCGCCCTGGCTGGCTAGGATTCCAGCTCAACGGCCAGGGCAACGGCTTCGCCGCCGCCGAGGCAGAGGGCGGCCACACCGCGCTGCAGGCCGCGCTGCTGCAGGGCATGGATCAGGGTCACCAGAACGCGCGCGCCACTGGAGCCGATGGGATGGCCGAGGGCTACGGCGCCGCCGTTGACGTTCACCTTCTCCCAGTCGAGCGGCGTGCCCCGCTGCTCCAGCTCCGCAAAGTTTGCCAGCACCTGGGCGGCGAACGCCTCGTTGATCTCAAACAGGTCTACGTCTTCCATGCGCCAGTTAATCCGCTCCAGCAGGCGCGGGATGGCCCGCGCCGGCGCGGCAAAGAGCCATTTGGGAGGGACGGCGGCGTGGGTATAGCCGATGATGCGCGCCAGCGGCGTCTTGCCCTGGCGCTCAGCCTCGGCGCGGCTGGCGACGACCAGCGCGGCGGCGCCGTCGTTGAGGCCGGGCGCATTGCCCGCCGTGACGCTGCCGCCTTCCTCGAAGGCCGGCGGCAGCTTGGCGAGAATGTCCAGGCTCGTCTCCAGGGAATAGCCGCCATTGTCGAAGCGGGCGCGGATCGACTCGTCACGGTCGACAAGCGTTACCGCCCCCTTTCGCCCCTTAATCTCGACGGGCACAATCTCGTCCTTAAAGCGGCCTTCAACCGTGGCTGCAGCGGCCCGGTCGTGGCTGCGCAGCGCCATCTCGTCCATTTCCTCGCGGGTCACCTCGAACTGTTTGGCGATAAACTCGGCGGCGCTGCCCATTGCCCAATCCTCGAAGCCACACCAGAGGCCGTCGTGCAGCAGGGCGTCCGCCAGCTCGCCGTGGCCGAACTTGTAGCCGGCGCGGGCGTTGAGCGCCAGAAAAGGGGCATTGGACATGCTCTCCATACCCCCGGCCACGTAGACGTCACCTTCGCCGGCGGCAATACCGTTGGCAGCGAACATGACTGCCTTGAGGCCGGAGCCGCAGACCTTATTGACGGCGGCGGCGCCCACAGTATCCGGCAGGCCGGCGCCGAGAGCGGCGCGCCGGGCCGGCGCCTGGCGTGCGCCCGCCTGCACGACCAGGCCCATGAAGACTTCGTAGACAGAAGTGGGGTCGATACCGGCGCGCTCCACGGCGGCCCGCACCGCCACGGCGCCGAGGTCGGTGGCGCTGAGGCTGCTCAGCCCGCCGAGCAGCCGTCCGGTCGGCGTTCGGGCGCCGCTGAGAATAACCGCTTCGCGCTCATGTTTGTCTTGGCTCATCTCACGCTCCTCATCAAGTGGGAATAGTCGTCGGCTGCGCGCCCGGCGCAGCCGCTACCTTGTATTGTACGGCGAAAGGTTACAGAAATAAAACAGGGCCCGCGGCTAGGGGTATGCTTCCTGCCACCGCTCCACGGCCAGCTCGGCCCAGCCGCGGGTCAGCTCGCTGTCCACGCCGCGGCCGGTGCTAAAGTAGCCGATGGTGATAATCGCATCGCCCACGCGGATCTTAACCAGGTCAATTTCCGGGCGGCCGACGAGGAAGATGGGCGGGTTCGCCAGCCGCAGCGCCAGCGTCTGGTCGCCCAGGCGCGGGAAATCGACAAACGATCGGCGCAGGTTCAGCGTCTGCCCACTGCCCAGGGTCACGCGCACCTCCGGGCAGGCAGCGGCGGCGGCAACAAAGCTCTCGAACGCATCTGCGGCCGTGCCCGGGGGGTAGATGGCGATCTGGTGGAAAAGCTGGGGGCCGAGGTCTCCGCCGCTATAGGCTACCTGTGCCGCCTGCCGGTTGCGCCGCGTCAGCTCGTGGCAGAGAAAGACCGTCGTCGTTTCGCCGGCGTTCTCGATGGCGGCGAGCGCGCTGCCGTCACTCTCGCGCCAGTTGCGCGGCACATCGGCCGGCTGCAGCAGGCCGCGGGCCAGCACGCTGGCCGGAATGAGCGTGGCTGTGGGCGTCGCGGTTGGCGCCCGCGTGCGCGTTGCCGTGGGCCGCGGCGTCGTCGTCTGGACCGGTGGCCTGCGCGTGGGCGAGGGCGCGGCGCGCGCCGTGCGTGAAGCGCGGGCTGTCGCGGTAGGCCGCGGGGTGCGCGTGGGCGCCGCCGTGGCCGTTTCCGTGACGGCGGTGATGGCCGTGGGCGGCAGGGCCGTCACGGCCGGGGCCGGTACGCCGGCGCAGGCGGCAAGCGCAACGAGCATGAGCAGCAGGACGATCAGACGTGTGGCTCCCCTGATCATCAGCGGCTCCGTATCCCTGGCTTCATACGCCCATTATAGCAGAGGCTCGCCGTGCGCCAGGGCGCCCTCCAGATAGTCGGCAATTCCCCGGGCGATGCCCTGCTTGCCGACAAAGCGGAGCGGCTCGGCGGAGGCCGTCACCAGGTAGGCCACCTGCTCGCCGGCCGGGCCGCGCTCCTCCCCGCGGTTGGCGACGACAGCCTGGTAGCCCTGCGCCAGCCGCTCACGGGCGATGGTCAGTAGCTCCTCGTGGCTGACATCTTCCTGGTACTTGAAGGTCACCATGTGCAGCCGGGGGTGGGCTGCGCGCACCTCGGCGATGACCTTGGGCGTGGGCGCCAGCCGCAGCGTTTCCAGGGCGCCGCCGCTTGGCGTCTTGCCCGGCAGCACCGACTCCGGCCGGTAGTCGGCGACCGCCGCCGAGAAGATGCCGGCGCGCACGGCTCTTTCGGCCAGCGCGCTCTGCACCAGATTGACATAATCGTCAAAGGTCGCCGCCGGCTGGCAGGGAAGGTAGGCAGGGGGCGTGGTGACGCCGCCGGCGAGGACGAGCAGGGCATCGGCGCCGCGCAGGTAAAGCTCGTCGGCAATGGCGACGCCGAGCTGTCCGGTGAACTTGTTGGTCAGCCGGCGCACGCTGTCCACCGGCACGGGCGTGGGGCCGCCGGTGACGAGCAGCGGCAGGCCGCGCAGCGGCGAGCGGCTGGCGGCACGGCAGACCTCGGCGACGATTCGTGCTTCCTCCGGCAGATTGTGCTTGCCGTAATCGTCGCGCGGCGGGATGATGCGCACGCCCATCTCCGCCAGGCTCTGCAGCGACTCGGTGAGGATGCCAGTGTGCAGGCTGCCGTGCATGGCGGGGGCTACCAGGAGCTGCGTGCGCCCCTGCTCCATGCGACCGAGGGCGCTGCCCAGCGTGGCCGTAATGACGCCATCGGCAACGCCGTGGCGCATCTTGTTGATGGTGTTGTAGGTCGCGGGGGCCAGCAGATAAACGTCGAACGGCGCGCTGTCGCTCAGGTGCTCGGCCGCGGGCGTCAGCCGGGTGACCACCGGATGGGTCGTGCTCCAGGCCAGCGTCTCTGTGGTGACATAGCGCAGCGCTTCGCTGCTGGCAAAGGCCACCACGTCGGCGCCCTGACGCCGCAGCGCCCGCGCCAGCAGAGGCGCCTTCATCGCGGCGATGCTGCCCGTCAGGAGCAGCGCCACCCGCCTGCCCTGCAGGTGAGTCCCATCCAGCGGCACGTCGTGATCCCCGAGGTCAGAACTCAGCGGCGGGGTGAAATCCCAGTCTTGCATGGCCTACCTTTCTGCACTGCGATGACATTGACGGTTTGCTGGCAGCGATTGTAACTCACGGCAGGTGAGCGGACGATTGTGGGGATGCACTCGCTGCGGCTACATGGCTATTCGGGCGGGGGCGGTACCTCGTAGCTGACGGTGACGGCGGAGGAGCCGCTACCGGCAACGGTCAGGGGCACGGTCAGCCGCACCTGCTCGATCAGGCAGAGCGACTGAGCGTCTTCGGAGCAGAAGTAGATGACAAGCTCGCCGCGCAGGGTTGTCTCGCCTTCCTGAAGGGTTACAGGTATCTCCAGCGGGAAATCGGGAGCGACAATCGCCTGTTCCGCACTCTCATCCGCCAGGATGAGCGCAACCCCCTCGCTCTGCCAGCTCATCGAGAAGGGCGCCAGCTCGTTAAGCTTATAGCCGGTGGGAATGGTCACATCCAGCAGCAGGGCGCCGGGGCCGGCGCCGGCCGTCTGCACGGGCAGAGCGATCTCGCTGCCGGCAAATTCGCCAGCAGGCGCCCGGGTGAGCAGGCCGCGCTCGTCCACCAGCACCAGGGTAGTCGTCTCGCCGCTGTTCAGGTCGATGCGGCGCACGACGTGGTTGTTGGTGTCGGCGACAAAGAGGAGGTCGCCGGCGATGCTCAGGCCACCCGGTTCGTCGAAGCGCGGATCGGCGCCGTCGCGCCAGTCGGCTGCGCCGCCCAGGTAAGTTTGCACGTCACGCGTCGCCGGATCGAGAATCTTGATCTTGCTGTTGTAGGTGTCGGCGAGATAGAGCAGGCCCGCCCTGTAGGCGATCCCGAGAGGATGCTGCAGCCGCACGGCGTCGCCGCGCCCGTCGACATCGCCAAAGTCGAACAGGCCGGTTCCGACCAGCGTATCCAGCCGCATCCTGCCGAAGTTGACCGCGCGGACGGCGCTGGCTTCGCTATCGGCAATGTACAGGAGCCCGCCATCTGTCGCCAGGCCGCTCGGCTGGTTGAGGCCGGCCTGGCCCAGCGGCCCATCGACAAGCTCCTCGCGCCCCGAGCCGGCATAGGCGCGCACCGTCTCTGTCTGCGGGTCGTAGAGCCAGATCTGGTGCTGCCCGGCCATGGCAATGTAGAGCAGGCCGTCATGGTAGAGCACGTCCCAGGGGCTGTTGAGCGGCACGAAACGGGCGCTTCCTTCGCCGCCGCGGCTGTAAACCTGCTCGCCGGTACCGGCTACCGTGGTCACGGTACCCGCAGCCAGGTCAACGCGGCGGATGGCGTGGTTTTCCGTGTCCGCCACGTAGAGGGTGGCGGCGTCCGCCAGGGCCAGCCCCTGCGGGCGGAAGAAGCGAGCGCTGGCGAAATCGCCATCGTTCAGGCCGGCGACGCCGCTGCCGATGACCTCCTGCACCCGGCCCGCGAAGTCGGTAACGACCAGCCGGTTGTGGTTGGAATCTGCGATGAACAGACGCTGGCCTTCCGCGTCCGCCAGCACTTTGCCGGGGAAGAGCAGCGGCTTGTTCGCCAGCCGCTCGCGCTCCAGCGCCAGCGCCAGCGGCGTGCGATCCAGCTCGGCGTCGAACTCGGCGACCATCGCGCCGATGACGAAATCAAAGAGATCATAGATGCCCTCACCTGCTTCATAGCCGACGACGTTGCCGCGCGGATCGATAAGGACAAAGGTGGGCCAGGCGCGCGCGCCGTAGGCATCCCAGACGACGAAGTCATGGTCGTTGACCACCGGATGCTCCAGTTCATAGCGCTGGATGATGCGGCGGATGTTCTCCGTCTCGGCCTCATTATCGAACTTGGCCGAGTGCACGCCGATGACGACCAGCTCGTCGGCGTATTTCTCTTCCAGCCGCTTCAGGTCAGGGATGACGTGCAGGCAGTTGATGCAGCCATAGGTCCAGAAGTCGAGCAGCACGATTTTGCCGCGCAAGTCGGCGAGGCTGAGCGGACCATCCACGTTCAGCCAGTCGAGACCGGGCGGGAATTCCGGGGCAGGAAGCGACCCTGCGTAGGAGCGCTCGGCCGTGGGCGGGCTGGCGTCCTCATCCGGCCCGTCCGTTGCAGCTGTGCCTTCCGGCTGCGGGGTGAGAGCGGGGCCGGAGGGGGCAGCCAGGCGCGGCGCGCCGCTTCTGCTGCAGGCGACAAGCAGCAGCATAAGGAAGACAAGCAGCACGCTGGCGATTCTTATAGAGCCCATCTGGCGCCTCGCTGGTCGATCACTATGACTATCAGCATAGTAATCGCTCCGCCTGTGAAAGGGTGCAGCTGGCGAACAGTATCTCACATTCCGCTAAATTAAGAGACGACCGGCGTTATCGGTGGTACAAATAGGCTGCGCCAGCGCGTCTGGCGATTGCGCACGTCGCGACTATAGGTGAGCCCATGCGTAGCTTAGTACCACTCCTGTTCCTTTTACTGGCGGTCACGGCCTGTGGCGGCAGCCTGCCCTCCCTTCCCTCGCTGCCATCGCTACAGGATGCCTACGACCCGCGCACGCCGACGCCGCTGCCCACATCTACTCTGGCGCCGACGGCCACGCCGATCAGCGAAGCGGCCGAGGGCGTGGCCCGCGCTTACTACCGCGCCTGGGAAGATCTGGATTATGCGGGCATGTACAGCCTGCTCTCGCCACAAAGCCAGGCGCTGGTAGACCAGAGTTCGTTTGTTGCCCTCTATGAAGACGTGGCGCGCACGGCGACCCTGCGCAGCGTCCAGGCCAGACCGCTGGCGGCGCTGCAGGAAGGGAACCGGGCGCAGATGAACGTCGAGGTCATCTGGGAGACGCTACTCGTCGGCCCGGTTGCCCGCCAGCAGAGCGTCGAGCTGGCCCACAACAGCGGCCGTTGGGGCGTCGTCTGGAAGGAGAGCCTGATCCTGCCGGAGCTGCAGGGCGGGCAGCAGCTCCACATGGATTATCGCGTGCCGGCGCGTGCCAATATCTACGACGCGCAGGGCTTTGCTCTCGCCTACCAGGGCACCGCAGTCTCGCTCGGCGTCATTCCCGGCGAAATCGAGGACGAGCCTGCGCTGCTGCAGGCGCTGGCTTCCGTCTTTGGGCGCGAGCCGGCGGCCATCCGCAGCCAGTACGCCACCGCCCTGGCGAATTGGCGCGTACCGCTGGGCGATATATCGTCCGAACAGCTGCAGGAAAACCGCGAGCTGCTGCAGCCTTTCCTGGACGATGGCGGCCTCTATACAGAACAACGCCCCGCCCGCATCTACACAGAGAACGGTGTCGCGCCCCACGTCGTCGGCTACGTCGGCCCCATTCCGGCAGAAAACGTGCAATGGTACCGCGATGAGGGCTACCGCGGCGATGAATACGTGGGCCGCTCCGGCGTTGAGGCCTGGGGCGAGAGCTATCTTCGCGGCGAGCGCGGCGGCACGCTGACCATCATCGGGCCGACCGGCGAGTACATCAGCACCGTTGCCAGCAGCGAGCCGCGGCAGGCGCGCAGCATCTACCTGACTATCGACCGCGAGTTCCAGCAGAGAGTTGAAGAGTCGCTCGCTGAGGCGGTGCGGTCGGTGCCCGGCAATGGCGCCGGCTCGGTGGTGGTGCTGGACGTGAAGACGGGGAACGTGTTGGCTATCGCCAGCTACCCCAGCTATAACCCCGGCGTCTTCGACGTGACGCGGCCGGGCGCCGAAGCCGAGCTGGCGGCGCTGCTGGGCGCTCCCGGCAACCCGCTGCTCAACCGCGCCGCCCAGGGCGCCTATCCCACCGGCTCTCTCTTTAAGGTGATCACCTTCTCCGCCGGCATGAACAGCGGCCTCTACACGCCTGACTCAACCTACCTGAGCGTGGGTAGCTGGCGCCGTATGGGCGACGCTTTTATCAAGCGCGACTGGCTCGCCGGCGGGCATGGCAACGTGACGATGCGCCGCGCCATTACCGTAAGCTGCAACACCTGCTTTTACGACATGGGCTTCAACCTCAACGAATATGATCCCTATTTTCTGCCGGAGACGGCGCGGCAGTATGGGTTGGGCGCGCCCACCGGCATTCAGGGTATTGACGAGACAGCCGGCCTCATCCCCGATCCCGACTGGAAGCTGGCCGCCGGCGCGGGGGGCTGGGTGCCTGGCGACGCCGTGAACATGGCTATCGGTCAGGGCGACGTGCAGATCTCGCCGCTGCAGATGGCCCGCGTCTTTGCCGCCTTTGCCAACGGCGGCGCCCTCGTCGTGCCGCGCATCGTAGACCGCATCGGCTCCGGCGCCGGCGCGCCCGAAGAAGCCTGGCCGGTGGAAGAGAGCGGGCAGATCCCGCTGAGCGAGGCGCATCTCAATGCGCTGCGCAGCGCGCTGCGCGAGGTCGCCACCCAGGGCTATGGCACAGCCAGCCACCGCTTCCTGGGGCTGCCGGTGCCGGTCGCGGGTAAGACAGGCACGGCCGAAGCGCCGCCCAACCAGCCCCATTCCTGGTTCGGCGGCTATGCGCCGGCCGAGCCCTACACGCTGCCCGACGGCACCGTGCTCACCGAGCCGCAGATTGCCATTGTCACCATGCTGGAGCATGCCGGCGAAGGCTCGACCTATGCCGCCCCGCTCTTCCGCCGTATCGTCGAGCTGTATTACGATATCCCCACGACGCCATTCCACTGGAACCAGTAAGGACAGCGGCGCTGCCCGGCCGCAGGGCCGGGTAAGAAAAAGGAGCCGGGCAATGCCCGGCTCCTGTCGTTTTTTGCGAAGGAAGTGCGTCGTTAGCGCGCGTTGCTCAACAGCGCGGCGCTGCTGCTAGAGAGCGCGTCACCATATTCGGTGAGGAAATAGTCAGGCGCGGTGGCGTGAACGTGCACCCACAGGTCATTGGGCGCCGCCTCTGACCAGTGCCAGATCCATTCGGCGTCGCGCGGCGCCATGTTGACACAGCCGTGGCTACGCTGGGCGCCGAACTCATTGTGCCAGTAGGCGCCATGCAGAGCGTAGTCCTCATCGTAGAACATGGTATGCGGTACGTCCTGCAGGTAGTAATAGTCGTCGCCCACTTCGCCGCCGTACATCAGCCATTCGCGGTTGCGCGCGTAGACCTGGAAGAGCCCTTCGAGCGTGGGGAAGCGATCCAGGCCACTGGAGACGAGACCGGCGTAGACCATGCGATCCCCTTCATATGCGGCAAACGATTGCTCGAAGAGATCGACCTCGACCCAGAACTCATGCTCGGCGACATCGCCGGGGCGCGGGCTGACGTCGATGAGTGAGATGTAGGTCTGCTGGATCCAGCGCCCGCCGCCGATGTCGAACCAGACAAAGTCATCGCCGCCATCGGCCACGCCATAGATTTCGACAAAGGTATAGCGTGGCAGCCGCTCTGTTTCCTCGTGCGGCTCCATGCCGGGCCCGTCGGCGGGCCGGACACTGTGCAGCAGCCAGCCAAATGGCCGGGTGGGCTGGTCGTTAATCACAAGTCCGCTGAAGCGGGGCGGATCAATCACAACCATCGAGGAGGCCGGCGCCCACCAGTTGTTGGCAAGGCGGTACCAGGTCTCGCCGGCATCGACACTCTCTTCGATGGTGTAGTAGAGAATGCCTTCCGTCCCGGGAACTACTTCTTCGCCTCCGGGCGAGCTGTAGAGCGGCGCATAGTCGGCCAGCCAGGCATAGGTGCGGTTGAAAAAGATACTACCCTGCGGGTAGCGCGGCGCGGAGAAGGTTGGCAACCGCTGCCGGCCATCGCAGACATAGGCGCCGGTATAGTGGCGATAACAGTCAGCCGCTTCGGCGCGGCCGGCGAAGGCCAGGGCGCCCAGCAGCACAAGAGCAAGAGCAGTGACGGTGAGAAGCCGTTTCATACAGGCTATCATAGCCAATTTGGCGCCGGGCGCCAACCTGGCTGGCCGCAGGCTACCGGTTGGCTGGAAATTGGCGGCGATTCAGCCTACAATAGGGTTATGCAACGGCAGGAGTTTGGCCGCAGCGAGCAGGCCGGCCCTGTTCCCGACGAAGAGCCTCCCCGATCCTGGCGCGAGGCCGTGCGGGAGGCGATGTATCAGGCCACCCTTGACGAGGCCGAACATCGCTTCGGCAGCCGGACGCCGCTTTATAACTATCGTTGGGAGCATGTGCAGGCCGTGCACACGCTGGCAATGCGCCTGGCCCGCCTCGCGGGCGCGGACCTGGAGATTGTGGAAGCCGCCGTCTGGCTGCATGACGTGGCGAAAGCAGCCGGCCGCGAGCACCCGCAGCGCGGCGCCGAGCGGGCGCGCGCCCTGCTGCCCACCACCGATTTCCCGCCGGAAAAGATTGAGCGCGTCGCGCAGGCCATTGCAGACCACATGGGCTTGTGGCGCGAAACGCCCCTGCAGGCGCTGGAATCGCAGGTGCTCTGGGACGCCGACAAGCTGGCCAAGCTGGGCCTGACGGCCGCCTTCCACTGGCTGGGCGGCGATTTTGCCTGCGGCGGCCAGCTCACCACTGAGGATCTGCTGGCGCGGGGGCGCGAGCCGGATTGGCAGGAGAAGACGGTCGCCAGCATGCACCTTCCGGCCGCGCGCCGAGCGGCGCAGGCGCGGCTGGCGGCGTTCCGGGCCCTGTGGGATGGGCTGGAGACGGAGCTGGCCGGCGACGATCTGGAGGATGGCCGATCGCCGCACTCCCCTAGCGAGAACGACGGTAGAAAAAGTCGGTAACGACCGGGTGCACGTACCCTGCCCGGAACAGCGTCTGCCACTCCCACTCCGGGTCCCAGCTACCCCCCTCTAGATTCGCCAGCACCCAATAACTGAAGGCAAAGAAATAGGGCTCGGCGTCGGCCATGTAGCCGTACTGGTGGGCGAGGTGGTACTTGACCTCTTCGGGATTGTCGCTGTAGCTGCCGCCCTCGGTGCCGATCATCGGCAGCGAGCGGTGCAGGTGGGCGCGGATGATTTCGTCGTACTGGCGGAAGAGGAGAAAGCCGCCAGGATCGTCCGCCGGGCGTGTGCCGTGGTAGTTATGGACGGAGAGCCAGGTGCGGTTGAGCAGATCGTCGTCGCCGTTGGCGCGCAGCGCACGCAGCGTGCGGTCGAGGAAGGTATTGTGATCATACGCGCCGCCAGGGCTCAGCGCCCCCAGGCCGGGCAGGCCGCCATTCTCGACCACTTCGCGCGCCGCCTCGGCCCAAATCCGGGCATAGTGAATGGGATTGGCAAAGCCCTGCATATTCTCCATGTTGACGTTCGGCTCATTGTAAAGCTGGAAGTAAATGACGCCTTTGGCCCGATAGTGGCGCACGGCAGCGCCGAGATCGCCATCATGCACGGTCACCGTAGCCCGGTAGATGCGCATCACGGGCATTATGTTATGGGCGACCAGCCTTTCCACCAGGTAGTCGTTATCGCCAATTTGCGTACCGTCGTTGAGGAAGGTGAGCCACTTGATGTTCATGCGCACCAGCTCGGCGACGAAGCGGTCGACAACCGCCGGCTCCTGCTTCACCGTGGGAATCCAGTGAATTCCCCAGCCATTGTCGCCGGGCGGGCGCGGGAACGCTTCCAACGGAACGACTTCGTCCAGCTCATAGTCGTTGAGGGAGCGCACTTCGGGCGTGCCGGTGGGCTCCGGCGTCGCCGTGGGGCGCGGCGTTGCCGTAGGCGGCGGAACATAGGGGGTGACGGTGGGGATAGCCGGCCGCGGCTCCGTGGGCACTGGAGACGGCAGGCTGTGCAGAGTAAAGGGTGTGGCGGCGGGCATGCCCGGCTGCGGCGTCCAGGTCGCCGGGATGTAGTCGGCCGGCTGCTCAGCGGCCGCCACCTGTGTGGGCAGCGGCCGGGCCAGCGCCAGGTGCTGACAGCCCGCCAGCGCGATGAGCACCAGCAGCCAACCGGCCCACAGCGCCGCGCGCCGCGCCAGGTTAGCAGCCATCAGCTGCCCACCCCCAACCACTGGCGGCAAAGCTATTTCCCCCGCCGGCATCTGCGCCAATCTTCATTACCTTTCCCTCGTCTCCCTCCGCCGGCGCCCTCACTAGCGATAGAGATCAAGCTCCGCCGGCCGGTTCAGATCCTGAGCGCGCCCCGGGCCGGGGGGCAGCTTCAGTCCGCGCACCACCACCGCCGGCACTCCTTCGTCGGCCTGGCCCATGAGCAGACCGGCCGCGGCGGCGATCTCGTCGGCCAGCGCCACCTCCGTATGCTGCAGCCGGTAGCCCTGACGATCCGACTCGCCACGGCGATCCCACAGGGCGGGCACGCCGCTGACGCCGATCGCCACGCCCACGGTACCCAGGCGGAAGGGCCGGCCGTGGCTGTCGCTGATGACCACGGCCACGGCGGCGCCGGTCGCAGCGCTGAGCGCGGCGCGCAGTGACTCCGCCGAGCGGTCCGGATCGACCGGCAGCAGCAGCACCGCTGGTTCCTGCTCGTCCTGCGGCACGTTGGAGCGGTCTATGCCGGCGTTGGCGCTAGTAAAGCCGAGGCGATGGCGCACGATGAGCACGCCGCGCCGCATGCGCGAGACCGACTCGCTCTCCTGGAGAATTAGCTCCACCAGCCGGGGGTCTTTATTTGTGATGGCGGCCACTCGTTCCGCCTCCGCGCCCGGCGTCACTGCGTTCAGCTTCACGACGCGGCCCTCCGCCTTGGACACAATCTTCTGCGCCAGCACGAGAACGTCGCCGCTCTGTAGCTGTATGCCGCTGCCCATCAGCGTGTCCAGAAGAAGGGTCACGAGGTCATCGCCGGCCCGCACCTCGGGCAGCCCCCGCACAGGCAGCAATGTAATGGCCGTGGGCTGCTCCTCCGCCTCGCGCCCGCTCTCTTTCATTCAGTCCTCGTCGGGAAGGCCGGTGATGCGGATACCGGAATGCTTGATTTTGGCGCGGATATTGACGCCAATGAGTACAGCAGTTAAGCCTTCGGCCACAGCCGCGTTCTGCAGCGGGCCGGCGTCGATGCCGCGCATGCCGGCGTCGCGCGCCAGCGTGCGCGCCAGCTCTTTGGCCGCCTTATCGTCGCCGCAGATCAGCACGTCGGTATCCAGCTCGTGGTCAAGCTGTTTCAGCAGCACCGCAGAGACGTTCTGGAAGGCGGCGACGACCCGGACGCCGTCGCCAAGCTGCTGCTGCGCTTCCTGCGCCGCAGAGCCGGCCGGCGGCAGCCAGACGTGGCTCACTTTGGGCGGCTGCAGCGGAGCGACAACCGTGATCAGGATCTTGCCCTGCAGGGCCGGCGCCACCGCGGCCAGCGTTGGCTCCTGCGCCTGATAAGGGACGGACAGGACGACCTGCTCCGCCTCCTGGGCCATCTCCAGATTGCCGCCGCCTCGGACCGTCACCGCGCCGGCGGGCAGGAGCGCATTCATCTCGGCGGCCGCATCGGCGCCCCGCTCGGCGACGCGCGAGCCGATCAGCAGCTCGTGGCCGGCCGCCGCCCAGCGCATGCCGAGTCCCTGCCCCTCTGGTCCTGTGCCCCCTAAAATCGCAATTTTCACGGATTTCCTCTCTTCGCCATGAGTGTAAATGAACAGCGCACGAGCAGCGCCCCGCGACCAGTGCTGCTATTAGCTGATTCTAACGGCCGGGTGGTACAGTGCAAGGGTACATCGGTACGATTGGCCCGCTCCGGATAACATGTTGACCTGGCGCGGGATACGCCCGTTTCCTTGACAGCGGCCTTTCCTGAGCTACACTCTGACCTGCACTGTCTATCCCTCCGTCTTGCGGGCGGTCTACTGATTGGAAGCTATTGAAGGAGTAGAGAATGGCTAAACCTTTTGAAGTAACCGACGAGGAATTCCAGGCGGATGTGCTGGATTCTGAGCTGCCGGTCCTGGTCGATTTCTGGGCTGAATGGTGTGGCCCGTGCCGCATTATCGCCCCCTACGTCGCCTCCATTGCCGAGGAATATGAGGGCCAGATGCGCGTGGCCAAGCTGGACGTCGACGAGAATCCCACCATTCCCGGCCGTTACGGTATTATTGGTATCCCCACGCTGATGCTCTTCAAGGGCGGTGAAGTGGTGGCCCGGATCACGGGCGCTATGCCCAAAGATCGCATTGTCGCCGAGCTGCTGCCGCACCTGGAAACGGCGCAGGCGTAGCTCTTTGCGCCCGGCTGTCATTATAAAAAGCTCGCCATTGGTTCCGGCGAGCTTTTTGTTTAGAGGACGAAGATGGTATGACTGACCTTGCCATTATGATCGAAGGGCAGAACGGGCTGACCTGGGAGCGCTGGCAGCGGCTTGCGCGGCTGGTGGAAGAGCTGGGCTTTGCCGGGCTCTATCGCTCCGACCATTATACCAATGCCAACCCGCCGGATAAGGAGTCGCTGGAGCTGTGGACCTCGCTTACCTGGCTGGCGGACAACACGCGGAGCATTCAGTTCGGCCCGCTGGTCACCCCTTTCAGCTTTCGCGAGCCGACGATGACCGCGCGCATGGCGGCGGCGGTAGACGACCTGTCGGGAGGCCGGCTCATCCTCGGCCTGGGCGCCGGTTGGCAGCAGCGTGAGCACCACAACTTCGGCCACGAGCTGCTGGACATACCAGGGCGGATGGCCCGTTTTGAGGAGGGGCTGGAGGTCGTGACGCGGCTGCTGCGCAGCGACGACCCGGTGAACTATAGCGGCGACTATTACCGGCTGCACGAGGCGATCCTGCTGCCGCGCCCGCAGCGGCCTGGCGGCCCACCCATCCTCATTGGCGGCAACGGCGAAAAGCGCACACTGCCGCTGGCCGCCCGCTATGCCGACGAATGGAACGCAGTCATGCTTCCGCCGGCAAGGCTGGCCGAGCTCAACAGCCGCCTGGACGATCTGCTGGCAGCGCAAGGGCGCCGGCCGGAAGCGGTGCGACGCTCGATGATGACCGGCGTTATCTTTGGCCGTGATCAGGCTTCTTTTGCCGAGAAGATGCAGTCGCGCACGGTGAGCGCGGAGGAGCTACGCGGGCGCGGTCTGATCGTCGGCGCAGGCGACGAGGTGGTCGCACAGGTCGCTGCCCTGGCCGACGCCGGCGCAGAGCGCCTCATGCTGCAGTGGCTGGCGCTGGACGACCTGGACGGGCTCGAAGCTCTGGCTGCGACCCTGCTCCCCCATTTTCCTTCACCCTGAACTGAAAACCCCCCTGCAGCGGGCCTGCTGCAGGGGGGTTCCGATTCTTAGATCGGTTCGTCGTCGCCCATATTTTGCGGCGACTTCTCCGCCGGGCTGAACTGGTCGGCGAGCTTACCCAGCTCCTGGCTCAGCTTCTCCAGCCCTTCCACCAGGCCGGTGCGCGCCTTCTGCGCCAGATCGGCGCGCTCAGCACGCTCCTTCACTTCGCCGGCTTCCTCACGTACGCGCTGCGCGGCGCCGCTCTCTCTGATCTCGCGGAACGCCTTGCGGACCTCATTGGCGAACTGGTCTACGCCTTCGCGCACTTCTTCTTCAAACTCGCGCCGCTCCTGGCTGTGCCAGGCAGCCTGGATCGTGTTGGCAAACTGCCGGCCCAGGTCGCGCAGCGCGTCGGAGATGTCGGCGCCGACCGCTTCTTGGCGCGGACCCTCATCCTCTTCGACCGGGATATAGCCGGCCTGCTCTTCTGCTTTCAAATCATCTATGCTACGGCCATTCTCGTCCTGCATTGTCAAATCCTCCATTTACATGCCCGCCGGTGCATTCTCAAACACTATACGTCTCAAGGCCCGGTCGGTTGCGGCGCGGCCGCCGGGTAGAGAGCCCAGTCATCCAGGAACCAGCCATTGTTGGTAATGGCCCAGCGCCCGCGCACCGCCAGGCCAAGCTGGATGAGGCCAGGCTGCTCGACGGTGACCAGATGCGTGAAGCGGTTTTTCTGGCCAAAGCGCGGCAGCTGCCACGGCTGCTGCACGCCCTGGACGATAAAGGCAATCTCACCCGATAGCGGGTCTGGCGCCCATATCTTCTCGCCGTTACTGCCATATTCGTCCACGAGGTCCGGGAAGACGTGGACCACGAACAGATAGGAGCCCGGCTCCAGAAAGACACTGGTCTGCAGGCTGAAGCTGATCGCCCCGGCGCCTTTGAAGGCCTTCAGCGTTTGCTCGCCGTCCCAGATGAAGAGGCTGTGTTCGGCCGGCGGCAGAAACTCCTCCGTGAGCACACGCAGCTCAGGCCGCACCCAGGCGTTCCAGGGATCGGGGTCAAGGTGATTGAAGCCTTCCTGCCAGTCGAGCACCCAGCGGTTGGGCACCTGGAACTCGCCAATGCCAGAGGGATGGTACCAGCCTTCTTCGAAGGAGGGATTGGGCAGCAGGTTTGGCTGCCCTGCCGGCGGCGCAATGGTCGGCGTCAGAGCGGGCGCTGCCGTCGCCGTCTCAGTCGCCGCGACCGTGCCGGTGGCGCTGGAAGTCGGCGAGGGTATTGGCGTCGGCGTCAGCTGCAGCGGCGTGCGGCTGGGCCGGGGTGTCGCCTGGAACGGTTGCACCGGCGTACTGCCGGCGCCGGGCGCGGCCGGGCGGGTCCAGGTCGGCTGTACGGGGGCGGGCGCCGTTTCCGTGGCCTGGAGGACGGCGACTGGCGCCGTGGTGGGCGTGGGCAGTGACTGTGTCTGCCCGGCGCAGCCGGCCAGGAGAGCGACCAGGGCGACCAGCCCGCCGGCAATACGCCTGGGAATATGAGCCTGGTAGGGCATTGTCGGCATCCTCTGTGTCCTGACCCACACCACCGTGTTGTCTCATTGTAGGGTGGGCAGAGCTGTCGGGCAAGCTCTGCCTCGCGTCAGATGACGGGCACTTTCGAGGTGCCGGTCACCTCCGCTCACCTTTCTACTACCAGAAACGAAAGAGCGGCCGGGCGGCCGCTCTTTCGTGAGGAGGGAGGAGGGTTTGGTTTAAGGAAGTTGAGTTCCTTATCCACTCCCTATAATAACGGCGGATGCGCGCGCGGTCCGCTGAATACCTTACAGTCCCGGTGTAAACTACTTTACAGCCGGGGCCAGCCATTGGCGCTCAGGTCACCTCGTCAAAGGCGGCATCGTATCTGACGGTTCCACGGCGGCCCGCCAGCGCGCCTTCTGCCAGCTCGACGACCATGAAGGCATCGCCGGCCCCGTACTGGGAGCCAATGCCGCGAGCCGCGGCCGGGGAAAAGCCGGAGCGCCCGTAAAAGGCGGGATGGCCCAGCACAAAGACGACCGGCTCGCCCAGGGCGCGGCAGCGCTCGAGGCCTTCACGGACGAGCCGAGAGCCGATGCCCTGGTCCTGGAACGCCGGCAGCACGGCCATCGGACCAAGGGCAAGAGCCTGCCACGCTGGCTGGTCTGCGCCGACGATCTGTACCGGCGTAAAGAGAATATGCCCTATCACCCGCCCCTCGCGCTCGGCGACCAGCGAGAGGGTTACCTTCCCTGCCGCCCGCAGCGCGTCGACCAGCGCTGCCTCGCCCGGCCGGCCAAAAGCAGCTTCGTTCACCTCCCGGATAGCCTCTTCGTCGCCACTTGCTTCAGTGCGCACGTGAACCTGCATGGCTCACCTCCTTTGCTCTGCCAACAGCGTCATTGTAGCGCGGCGGCTGCGCCGGGCGCACGTCTGCACTACAATATCCGCAGGAGGCAACGCATGGCCGAGCAGAAACAGGTCTCACTCTTCGTCACCTGCATCGTGGACCAGGTCATGCCCGCGGTCGGCGCGGCAACGGTGCGACTGTTGCGCCGCGCCGGCTATGACGTGGCCTTTCCGCAGGAGCAAACCTGCTGCGGGCAGCCCTTCTTCAACAGTGGCTTTCGCCAGCAGGCGCGGCGGCTGGCCGAGCGCACCGTGGACATCTTTGCCGGCGCGCCCGCCGTCGTCCTGCCCAGCGGCTCCTGCGCCGCCATGCTGCGCCAGGAATATCCTCACCTCCTCGCCGACAATCCACGCTACGCCGACCGGGCGCGGCGCCTGGCAGAGAAAAGCTTTGAGCTGAGCGAGTTTCTCGTGCATGAGGCGGGCTGGCAGCCGCCGCCGGCCGCGCCGCGTGGCGCCGTCACCTACCACGATTCCTGCCACATGTGCCGCATGCTCGGGCTGCGCGATGAGCCGCGCCGGCTGCTGCAACAGACCGGTCACGAGCTGGTGGAAATGACCGAAGCCGACCGCTGCTGCGGCTTCGGCGGCCTCTTTTCGATCAGGATGCCAGAGATCTCTAACGCCATGACGGCCGAGAAGCTGGAGCAGGCGGCGGCGACGGGCGCGCCGCGCCTCGTCAGCGCCGACCCCGGCTGCCTGTTGCAGATAGACGGCCTGGCGGCCGGGTATGGCGTTCAGGTGGAACACCTGGCCGTCGTGCTGGAAGAGGCGACGCGATGAGCGCCAGCGTGCCTGCCTTCCGCCGCGCCGCGGCGGCAGCCATCGCCGACAGCCGCCTGCAGCAGGCGCTGGAAACGGCGACCGGCCATTTCCGCACCGGGCGCTCCATCGCGCTGGCCGAGCTGCCGCAGGCGGAGGCGTTGCGCGACCACCTCAAGGCGGTGCGCGCCGCGACACTGGCCAACCTGGCCGAGCATCTGGAGACGTTTGAGCGCCAGGCGACGGCCGCCGGCGCCTGTGTCCATTGGGCCCGTGATGGCGCCGCAGCGGCGGCGATTGTCGCCGGGCTGGCCCAGGAGAGAGGGGTGACGCTGGCGACGAAGAGCAAGTCGATGACCAGCGAGGAGATCGATCTCAACCAGGCGCTGGCGGCGGCCGGCGTCGAGGCGGTGGAGACGGACCTGGGCGAGTGGATCATTCAGCTGGCGCAAGAGCCGCCCTACCACATTATTGCCCCGGCCATCCACAAAACACGCGACCAGGTGGCCGACCTCTTCGTCCGCGAGACGGGCGCGCCGCTCCCTGACGACGATATTCCCACCCTGACCGCCCTGGCCCGCCAACAGCTGCGGCAGCGCTTTCTGCAGGCCGGCATGGGCATCAGCGGCGGCAATCTGGCGGTAGCGGAAACTGGGAGCGTCGTGCTGGTCACCAACGAAGGCAACGGGCGTATGGTCACCAGCCTGCCGCCGCTGCACGTGGCGATCATTGGCCTGGAAAAGGTGGCGCCCACCTGGGACGACGCCGCCGTCTGGCTGGCCCTGCTGGCGCGCAGCGCCACCGGCCAGCCGCTCTCCATTTACACGACCATCAGCACCGGCCCGGCCCGGCCGGGCGACCCCGACGGTCCGGAAGAGGTGCACATCATCCTGCTCGATAATGGGCGCAGCCGCCTGCTGGGCACGACCTATGAAGAAGCGCTGGAATGTATCCGCTGCGGCGCCTGCCTCAACATCTGTCCGGTCTACCGCGAAGCCGGCGGCCACGCCTACGCCAGCCCCTACAGCGGGCCGATAGGGGCGGTCATCTCGCCGCTGCTCTTCGGTCTGGAGCAATTCCCGGCGTTGCCCCATGCCAGCACCCTCTGCGGCGCCTGCCTGGATGTCTGCCCGGTGCGTATCGACCTGCCGCGGCTGCTGCTGGCGCTGCGCGCCGAGGAGGTTGAGCGGGGTCTGGCGTCGCCGCTGGAGGCCGGCCTGGAAAGAGGAGCGGCCTTCGTGCTGGCGCACGAACGGCTGCTGCAGGCCGGCCGCAGCCTGCTGGCCCTGGGCCAGCGCCCCCTGCTGGACGGTCAGCAGCTCCGCGTTCCCGCCCGTTTTAACCCGGCCGGGGAGCGCAGTCTGCCCTCGCTGGCGCCGCGCTCCTTCCACGAGCTGTGGCCCGAGCTGAAGCAGGAAGATGGCTGACGCCCGCGCGGAGATTCTGGGCCGGCTACGCAGCCAACAGCGGCCTCGTAGCCAGCCAGGCTCCTGGCAGTCACGGCGGGCTTTCCCGGACCTGGTCGAGCGCTTTGTCGCCGCGTTGGAGGCGGCGCGCGGTGAAGCCTTTGTCGAGGCCGACCTTGCCGCGGCTGCGGCGCGCCTGGAAGCGCTGCTGCTGGCTCTGGGCGCAGAGCGAGTTGTTGGCAACGACGAGCCTCCGCTGGACGCGCTCGATCTGGCGGCGCGCTTGCCGGCCTTCTCCTGGCATATTGTCGGCCGAAGCGCCGGCTCGCTGCGCGCTTTTTGCAGTGAGGCCGACGTGGGCGTCAGCAGCGCCAGCGCCGGCCTGGCCGAGACAGGCACGGTGGTCGTGGAGAGCGGGCCGGGCCGCAGCCGGCTGGCGACGCTGCTGCCGCCCGTGCACATTGTCCTGCTGCCGGCGGCGCGGCTGACCACGGATCTCTTTACCTGGACGAAAGGGCGTGGGGGCAGGCTACCGGCCAGCGTGACCCTGATCAGCGGCCCGAGCAAGACAGCCGATATCGAACAGACGCTGGCCGTGGGCGTACATGGGCCGCGCCGGCTGCTGGTGATTGTTTACGGCTGAGCGGCCCGCTGCCAGGCGATCTTGATCGGCTCCACGTAGCTGGCGTCTTTGGCGGCGCGGGCGAACGCCTGGCGGGCCCTGGCCCGATCGCCGGTTTCCAGGTAAAGCAGTCCCAGGGTAAACAGGGCTGCCGGCATGCGCAGGCCGCCGAGGATGGCTTTTTCGTAGCAGGATATGGCCTGTGCGCTCTGCCCCCTGGCCTGAAAGTCCATTCCCTGCCCAATCAGGGCATCCCGCTCCAGCTTGCTCAGCGCCGCGCCGCCGCGCACGGCGCTGACCTCGTCGTCGTCATCGCGGAAGATCTCTTCCGCCAGCTCGTCCTGTGCGTGGCGAGCGGCAACGGCCACCGGATCGGCGGAGAGGTCCGGGCTCTGCGTGGCCTGCCACTGCTGCCGCTCCTCCTCGAAAGCCTGGGCAATCTGGCGCACCGTCTCGGCCATCTGCTCGCGCTCAGCCGCTTCCTCCGGCGCAACAGCCGGCGTCGGCTCCGGCTCGACAGCCGCCTCGCCGTGGCGCACCAGCTCCATCGCCAGCAGCACGTCCTCGTTGTTCGGGTCCAGGCGCAGCGCCGCGCGGCACATCAGCAGCGCCTTGCGGCTATCGCCCTGCATCTGCAAAATGCGGGCAATCGCCAGATATTCACGCACGGCCGCCTTGACGTTGTTCTGCCTCTGGAAAACCATCGCCAGGCGGCGGTGGGCGCCCAGCAGCCCCGGTTCCAGCCGCACGGCGCGCTGCCAGTTGGCCACGGCAGCCTCCAGAGTGCGCTGGCGCAGCTGTAGCTCGCCCGCGGCGGTATAGGTGCGAGCCGCTTCGCCCAACTGGCCCAGCCGCTCCTGCAGGTCGGCGACCCGCTCGATATAGCCAATATCACCGCGCGAGTAGCGCGCCGCCAGCTTGTAGCTCTCCAGCGCCCGGTCCAGCCGCCGCAGGCCAAAACAGGCTTCGCCCAACCCGGCATAGGGTTCAGGCTGATGGGGAAACTCGGCAATGGCCAGCCGGAAAGCGTCGAATGCCTGCTTCCACTGCCCCTGGCGGCGATAGGCTTCGCCATGAGCCATCGCCTTCTGATAACGCGCCCTGTCGTTCGCCACAGCTATCTCCGCGGAACTTCCCGGTTTCTGGTCCTGCAACGTGCTATCTGAACATAACGCACGAGCCGCCCATTGGCAACAGGAGTTTATTCCTGTCACGCTCAGGGCGCAGCCGCCCGCCGTTCCATGAGCACCGTATCGCGCCAGACGCCGTGATGCTGCCCAATGCGCTCGCGCACGCCGACGACGCGGAAGCCGCAGTGGCGGTGCAGGCGGATACTGGCCACGTTCTCGGGGAAGATGCTGGCCTGGAGCGTCCAGATTCCGGCGGCCTCCGCCGCGGCGACCAGATGGCGCAGTAGCGCTGTGCCGACACGCTGCCCTTGAGCCTCGGGCAGCACGTAGACCGACACCTCGGCGACCCCGGCGTAAACGCGCCGGCTGGACACCGGCGCCAACGCACACCAACCGAGCATCGACCCTACCGGGGAAACGGCTTTGAAGACGAGGCCCGGGAGCTTGCCGGCAAACCAGGTCGCTCCGTCCGGCACGTCCGCTTCCGTGTCAAAGGTGGCGTGCCCGCCGCGGATGCCGCGCACCAGGATCTCCCGGATCTGCGGCCAATCGGACAGGTGCGCCACACTCATCTTGATGTGAGCTTCCGCTTGCTCGCCGTCTGACTCTGCCCTATGCGGCCTCATCTCCACGCTTCCTATACTGTACTGGACTCTTATTCGTTGATGAGTAACCACAGCAATGACCCGATCTTCCTCTTGTCTCTAACACAATTCTATCAATAATGAACCGGGAGGAGTCATGAGTGGGGTTGGTGGTTACTTTCTCTATCCCCGCAACGCCTGAACTAAACGATGTATTCAGTTGCGAGAAGAGGTCTTATGTGGAGAAAACATTTCCAGAATCTAAGAGTTGACCAGTTATCAGCTGTATTCCTGGCAAGTATGTTTGGTTCGCTGGTTCTGACATTGATGGTGAAGCTGGCTATCGAGCCGGGGGCGCCTGTCTCCCTGGGGGACCGAGTCCTGTTTACGGCGGAAGCAATTATTATCTACGCGTCCATTGTCTGGACGACATTTTACGTCGTCGTGCCCCAGTACCGGCCGGCCCTGCTGCGGTTGGTCCGCATCAAGTCGCACTAGGAGCGCTCAGCGTCGCCGCTAGACAAGGTTGAGCTTGCCGGCTGTGCGGTGGACGCGGCCGCCATAGTAGCTGCCGCCGCAATAATACCACGGCAGGCTTTCGAGCAGCGCCCGGGCATCCTCGGCGCGCAGTAGCCGGGCCTGGTCAGGTGCAATGACGCCGAGATACCAGCGGCCTGATTGGCTAAACGCTTCCAGTTCGTAGAAATAGCGCAGCCAGGTGCGTCCGCAGCGCCGGCAATCGAGCAGCGTGGCCTCGCCCCACCGGGCGTCCGTCCCCAGCTCGCGAACCGTCGCCAGCCCTTCATATGGCGTCTCCAGGCAGGGGCAGGGCTCTGGCCCCGGCGCGCGAGGATGGGCAAGCCACGCATCCTCGACGTGGATGATGGCCCGTTCCTCGGCATCCTGTTGCCGCTTCGCCCGTCCCAACAGCCCTACCATGACGGCGGCGGCGTCGCTATCCACCCCGTCTTCCGGCCCGACATAGGTGACGATGTCCGGATGGTGGCAGGTAACCAGCCATCCGGGCACGTCCTCCAGCGCCGCTACGTCGAAGTCGGCCGACGGCGTGCCAACCTGCACCGGCCCCCACTCCCGCAGCAATGCCCGCGCCTGCTCCGCCAGATCATCCTCTGCCTCGGCAAAGAGCACGCACGTGTGGTTCCTAAACAACACCCACGACTTCCCGGCCGTGATGCGTATTCGCCGCCAGTGCTCGATGATGGAGTCGGTCACGCGTATCTGTTACACCACTTCCCTATTGCCGCGGCCGGTACTGCAGCGCCTCCGCCAGATGCGCCGGGCGGATTTGCTCCTCGCCGGCCAGGTCGGCGATGGTGCGGGCCAGCTTGAGGATGCGGTGGAAGGCGCGGGCGCTCAGGTTCATCTGCCGCATGGCGCTCTTCATCAGCTGTTTGCCCGTCTCGTCAAGCAGGCAGATGTGCTTCACCTCGCTTGCGCCCATGTCGGCGTTGGCGTGCAGCTTGGTTCCCCCGAAGCGCTCACCCTGCACGGCGCGGGCCGCTTCGACGCGCGTCCGTACCGCCTCTGACGGCTCGCCGCGCCGCTCGGCGGTCAGCTTCTCAAAGGGCACGCGCGGCACCTCAATGTGGATGTCAATACGGTCCATGAGCGGGCCGCTGATGCGCTTCTGGTAGCGGGTGATCATCGTGTTGCTGCAGGTGCAGGCGTGGGCCGGGTCGCCATAGTAGCCGCAGGGGCAGGGGTTCTGGGCGGCGATGAGCATGAAGTTGGCGGGATAGGTCACCGTGCCCGAAGCGCGGCTGATGTTCACCTCGCGCGGCAGCCCTTCCAGCGGCTGGCGCAGCACTTCGATCAGGTTCTGGCCGAACTCCGGCAGCTCGTCCAGGAAGAGGACGCCGCGGTGCGCCAGGGAGATCTCGCCGGGACGAGGCCAGGCGCCGCCGCCGACGAGGCCGGCATAGCTAATGGTGTGGTGCGGGCTGCGGAAGGGGCGGTGGCGAATGAGCGGCGTATCGGCCGGGAGCAGGCCGGCGACGCTGTAAATCTTGGTAACTTCCAGCGCCTCCTCTACGGACATGCGCGGCAGGATGCCGGGCAGGGATTTGGCGATAAGCGTTTTGCCGGAGCCGGGTGGGCCGCTCATCAGCACGTTGTGCGCCCCGGCCGCGGCGATTTCCATGGCCCGCTTGACATGCTCCTGGCCCATAATATCGGCAAAGTCGGCCGCGTAGACGATGCCATCCTGACTGAAGCTGTTCTCCAGGCTGCTCTCGACGGGCTGGATGGGTGAGAGGCCGCTAAGGTGGCCCACCAGCTCGGCCAGGTCGGTGACCGGAATGACCTCGATGTCCGGCAGCAGCGACGCTTCGCGAGCGTCGGCCCTGGGTACATAGACGCTGTGGTAACCGCACTCGCGCGCCAGCGCCGCCAGCGGCAGGATGCCCTTGGTGTGCCGGGCCGTGCCATCCAGCGATAGCTCGCCGATGAACATGGCCCCTTCCAGCCGGTCGGGCCAGATCTGCTGCGAGGCGGCCAGGATGCCGACGGCGATCGGCAGGTCATAGGCCGGCCCTTCCTTGCGCAGGTCGGCCGGCGCCAGATTGACGGTGATACGCTTGTTACCGGGGTAGGTCAGGCCGCTATTCTTAATGGCGCTGTGTACGCGGTCGCGGCTCTCCTTGACGGCGGCGTCGGGTAGGCCAACCATGGCGAAAGAGGGGTAACCGTTGGTTACGTCCACCTCCACATCAACCGGCTCCGCCTCCAGCCCGACGATCGCGGCGCTGATGACCTTCGCTAGCATGCCAGATGCCCCCTTAGCCCGCCCGGGCAGTAGAACGACGAGATATAAAACGCGCCAATATTATAACAAAGGTTGGGCTGCTCGCACTTATGCATTCCTAATTGGGCCACGGTTGCATCAGAGAGAATAAAAGGCCATAATGCAGCTTAGAAGTCATAGTACTGTATTCCTAGTTCCGTGAGTGCAGGGTAGCATTGGGCCGGGGCGCTGTGGCAGTTTTGACGTCACGCCCCCGATCGTGTCCAGCCAGCTCCACTACGACATTGTGAGGTCCGCACTGACAGGTCGAATGGTCCACACGTCGGCTCGAAAGGGGATTGTCGCCGCCATAGCAGCGGCGCTGCTCCTGCTCGGCATCCGCTCGCTGGTAGAGCCAGTAACCAGCGCTGCTGTTGCGCCCGAAGTGCGTGTGGCCGATAGCTGCGCCGAACTCGCTCCCATCGGCGTCACCTGGGAAGAGTTCCGCATCGACGCTCCCGGGACAGGCAATTACGTGAGTGACGAGCTGACGGTGGACCTCACAATCGCCGAGGGGACGTATAACGAGATTGACGGACTCCTGGTGGAGTGGGAAGCCAGCCAGGAGATCGACGCTGTCTACGTGGCCGTTGGGACCGGCGAGGACGGGAATCTCTTTCAATACAGCCCGCCGGGACAAGGCCTCACGAGTGATGAGGAGCTGCACGCGCCGCTAGACGAGGAAGCAGGAACCTACCATGATCCAGCGACGCTCTTCTTCTGTTATATCATTCCACTGCAGCCCACAGATACGCCCACTGCCAGCCTGACGCCGACTGAGACGCCGACCATCACTCCCACGGCCACGGAAGAGACGCCGACTATCACCCCCACGGCCACGGAAGAGACGCCGACCATCACCCCCACGGCCACGGAAGAGACGCCGACTATCACCCC
>CAZOGK010000018.1:4198-68513 GCA_964579295.1 uncultured Ardenticatenaceae bacterium | reverse complement strand
GTCGCGACCATTATAAGGGAAACGGCAGGGCATGTATACAGGGAGCGGGTCGGCGCTCTGCTACTCTCCGCCCAGATGACGACTCTCCCTCCCCCAAAAGGCGGATGCGCCCGCCGCCGCTCTCTCTGTATCATGCTGACGTAGCTCATCCAAACCGGGCGCTGCACGGACCACACAGCGTGACAGGGCACCCACTTCTTCAAGGAGATGGACAATCGCCATGCGTACCAAGACCTATATCATTCTGTTGTTGCTGCTTGCCGTGGCGCTCGCCGCCTGTATGCCGGACGGGGCTGAGCCCGGTGACGCCCTTCCTGTCGCCACCACAGGCGCCCCACCCGAGCAGGCCACAGCCACGGCCGCGCCTACTATAGAGCCCACCGCCACCGCCGAACCCGAGATTGCCCAGGCTTTTTGCCCCGAGATTGCCCGGCCGGCCCTCATTCTCCATCACCCGGCTGACCAGGTACTCCTCTTTGACCCGGCCAGTGGCGAGAGCTGCCCGCTGCCCATTCCCGGCCGCTATATTGGCATGGTGGCGCTGACCGCCAACGCCTACTTCGCGCCGGCGCCTGCGGCCGGCGGCGCCGCCGACGAACTGGTTATTCAGCGCTACCTGCCAGACGGCGCCGTCGCGGACCTGCCCTATTCGCGGATCGGCAGCGGCGCCTCCTACACGGGCTTCACCGTGTCTGGCGACTCCCGGCTGATTGCCTGGGGCATGATTGGCCCCGATGCCAATAGCGACCAGACCATCACCCGGCTGGGCATCGCCAACCTGGAGACGGGAACGCTCTCCGCCGAGGTGGCGCCTCCAGCGGACGGCCAACCGCGCGGCTTCATGCCCATCCGCTTCGACGAGTCAGGCCAGACGCTCTTCTATGCCCTGCAGCCCTATGGGATCGGCGGCAGCTGGATTGCCTTTAATGGCCGTTACGACAACCTCTACACCATCACCACCGACGGCAGTGGTGAGCCGGAGCTTGTCTTCGACTGCGCCAGCAAGGAGCTCTTCCTCTGCCTGGGCGACTTCTTCGTCGTCGACGGTGATGTGACCGGACTCGCCTATGTCGACGCCCCGGCGAGAGCGGTCGTCGTCGAGAACGGCGACGGCGAGGTAATCAATAGGCTGGAAGTAGCCGAAGAGTATGCCGGCTACCCCACCTGGGGTCCGGGCGGCGAGCTGATCTTTTACAGCGCCGATTTGGCTGAAGCAACGGACGGTCCGCCCAGCCCGGCGATGGGCTATCTACACCGTATCGCGCCGCCGACGGCGCCGGCCGAGACGCTGCTCAACGACCCGGCCCTGGTGCTGCCCGTCGGCTTTCTGGACGAAAGCCGGGTCGTGGTCAACTGGTTCGGCGAGCCAGAGACATTTGCCTGGGGCCTGGCGCTCGTCGGCATAGACGGCTCGCTTCAACTCCTCGACGCACCGGCCGGCACGGCGGTCAGCGGCATCGTCCGCTAAACCGCAGGAGCGCCCTCCCTACGCCTCACCGAGCCCCTCTCCGCTGGGAGGGGCTTTTCTTTTCCGGCTGCAAATAAGCAGCAGGCCTGGCGGGGCGGCTGCGCTATCTGCTTACGAGCGGCGCATAGACCGCAAACGCATCCGGCAGCACGGCCAGCGCCTACCTTGTCTCGCTCCAGTAGAACACGCCACTCGCCGCCAGTACGGCCACAATCGTGACCAGACCCACCAGTAATTGTCGTCTCATTACGCCTCCTGTCGGGACAGGAAGATCCGGCATCTGGCTGGGGTTCCCAAATTCGCCATTTTGTTATATCATCGCGCCCGTTCTGTTGAGGAAGTCGCGTGAGCTATTTACCCCAATACATGATGGAGATGAATCCCATGAAATCTACCGCTGACGGGCTGCGTGGCCGGTGGCAGTTTGCCGCCCTGGTCATTGGCGTTTTTTTGCTTATCAGTGTGCTGGCGCCGGCTGGGCCGGCGCAGGCCATTTCCGACGGACTTGTCATCAGCCAGGTCTATGGCGGCGGCGGAAATGGAGGCGCCCCTTATACACACGATTTCGTAGAACTCTTTAACCGGGGGACGACTACCGTTTCCCTGGACGGCTGGTCGATACAGTATGCGAGCGCTACCGGAACGGGCAACTTCGGAGCGAACCCGGCACAGATTACTGAACTGGAGGGGTCTCTGGCTCCCGGGCACTATTTACTCATTCAAGAGGCCAGTAATGCGAACGTGGGAGCGCCACTCCCTACCCCCGACGTTATTGACGATACGCCAATCGCAATGGCGGCCGGCGCAGGGAAAGTTGCACTGGTCAGCACAACAACCCCATTGGGCTGCAACGGGGGTTCCACTCCGTGCTCGCCAGAACAATTAGCGCAGATTGTAGACCTGGTGGGTTACGGGACTGCCAATTTCTTTGAAGGGTCCGGTGGGGCGCCCACTCTCAGCGCTACGCTGGCGGCATTTCGCAGCGGCGGCGGCTGCACCGAAACAGATGACAACGCCGCCGACTTCACGAGCGGAGCGCCAGCGCCGCGCAACAGCGCCGCGGCGGCCAACCTGTGCGGCGGCGAGGCGGCTGCTCCCCTCATCAACGAATTCGTCCTCAACCACGTCGGCACCGACACGCATGAGTACGTGGAGATTGCCGGCGATCCTGATACGGACTACTCGGCCTACACTATCCTGCAGATCGAGGGCGACCCTACTGGAACTGGCCTGATCGACAGCGCGCACACGGTTGGCGTCACCAACGCCGAGGGCTACTGGGTCACCGGCTTCTTGAGCAATGCTTTTGAGAACGGCTCTATCACCCTCTTGCTGGTCCAAGATTTCAGCGGCGCGGTGGGCAATGACCTCGACGCCGACGACGATGGCGCGCTCGACGCGACGCCCTGGGCGGCCCTTGTCGACGACGTGGCCGTCTCTGATGGCGGCGCCGGCGACCAGACCTACTCCGCCACGGTTCTGGCGTCCGGCTTTGGCGGCAGCCCGTTCACGCCCGGCGGCGCCTCACGGATTCCCGACCGGACCGACACGGACGCCGCCGCCGATTGGATGGTCAATGACTTTGACGGCGAAGGTTTGCCTGACCAATTTGCGGGTACGCCGGTCTTTGGCGAAGCCTACAATACGCCGGGCGCGGCCAACGCCGCTGTCCCGCCAGAGGAGACCCCGGTTGTCATCAGCCAGATCTATGGCGGCGGCGGCAACAGTGGGGCCACCTACACCCACGATTTCATCGAGCTATATAACCCCGGCAGCAGCGCCGTGGACATCAGCGGCTGGTCGGTGCAGTACGCTTCGGCCGCCGGCTCAACCTGGCAGGTGACGCCCTTATCAGGCTCGGTCGCCCCCGGCGGCTATTATCTGATCCAGCAGGCGCAGGGCAGCGGCGGCACGACCCCGCTGCCCACGCCCGACGCCATTGGCGCTATTGCCATGAGCGCGACGGCGGGCAAGGTTGCCCTCGTCGACAGCACGACCGCCCTCAGCGGCGCCTGCCCCACCGGCGAAGCCATCGTCGACTTTGTGGGCTTTGGCGGCTCGGCCAGCTGCTTCGAGGGCAGCGGCCCCGCGCCGGCGCCCAGCAACACGACAGCCGTTATGCGTCTGAATGGCGGCGCCCAGGATACCGACGATAATGCGGCCGACTTCGTGGCCGGCGCCCCCGACCCGCGCAATTCGGGCGGCGGCGGCACGCAGCTTAGCATCGACGACGTCAGCCTGGCCGAAGGGAATGCGGGCACGACTGTCTTCGCCTTCACCGTCAGCCTCTCGGCGCCGGCCGGAAGTGACGGCGTCACCTTCGACATTGCCACGGCTGATGGCACGGCGACCACGGTTGACAATGATTACGTTGCCCACGTGCTCGTGGCGCAGACGATCGCGGCCGGCAGCACGACTTACAGCTTTGAGGTGCTGGTCAATGGCGATGTCGCCGCCGAGCCAGACGAGACCTTCTTCGTCAATGTCAGCAACGTCAGCGGCGCTGCCGTCGCCGACAGCCAGGGTGTCGGTACCATCGTCAACGACGACGGCGTGACAATCAGCCGCATCCACGAGATCCAGGGCAGCGGCTCGGAGGCTGCCGCCGGCGTCTTCACCGTCGAGGCCATAGTGGTGGGCGACTACCAGGACCAGGAACCGGGCCAGCTGCGTGGCTTCTTCATTCAGGAAGAAGACGCCGATGCCGACGCTAACCCCGCCACCTCTGAGGGCATCTTCGTCTTCTGCAGCTCCTGCCCGGTGGCCGTTGCCGTCGGCGACCACGTGCGCGTTACCGGCGCCAGCAGCGAGTTCTTCGGCATGAGCCAGCTCACGGCGTCCACTACGGCAAGCGTCAGCGTGCTCAGCTCGGGCAACCCGCTGCCCAGCGCGGCGACCGTCGAGCTACCTGTGCCCGGCGTGCCTAGCGGCGACCTGGCTGCCGCCACGGCCCACATCAACGCCTACTTCGAGGCCTTTGAGGGCATGCTCGTCACCTTCCCCGACACCCTCGCGGTGAGCGAATACTTTGAGCTGGCCCGCTACGGGCAGGTCATTCTGCACGAAGGCGGCCGGCCGCATACCTATACGGCGGTGAACACGCCGACAGAAGCCGGTTACATCGACCATCAGATCGACCTGGCCAGCCGCACGGTAATCCTTGACGATAAAGATAACCGCCAGAACCGGCCGATCGATACACCCAACACGCCCTACTTCTACCCGGTTCCCGGCCTCAGCAATGACAACTACTTCCGCGGCGGGGACACCATCACCAACCTGACCGGCGTACTCCACTGGTCCTTTGCCGGCCAGACGGGCACAGACGCCTGGCGCATCCGCCCGGTGACCGAAACCTTCAGCTACGACTTCACCGCGGCCAACCCGCGCCCGGCCCTGCCCGAAGTTGGCGGCAGCCTCACGGTTGCCAGCTTCAACGTGCTCAACTACTTCCTGAGTATCGACACGGTAGATAGCTGCGGCCCCACACAAGACCAGGACTGCCGCGGCGCCGATAGCGTGCAGGAGCTGGAGCGGCAGCGGGCCAAGCTGCTCGCCGCCCTGGCGGCCATCGACGCCGACGTCTTCGGCTTCATGGAGATGGAGAACACGCCGGGCGTCGAGCCGCTGGCCGACCTCGTCGCCGGCCTGCCCGGCTACGCCTACGTCGACACCGGCGTCATCGGTACGGACGCGATCCGCGTGGGCATCATCTACAAGAGCGGTACGGTGCAGCCGGTGGGCGACTACGCCATCCTCGACAGCACGGTCGATCCACGCTTCGACAGCAGCCGCAACCGACCGGCGCTGGCGCAGAGCTTTGAGGAAATCGCTACCGGCGCTCGCTTCACCGTCGTCGTCAACCACCTCAAGAGCAAAGGCAGCGGCTGCGGCCCCGGCGACGACGATACGACCACCGGCCAGGGCAACTGTAACCTGACCCGCACGCTCGCGGCGCAGGCGATGGCCGACTGGCTGGCGACCGATCCGACCGGCAGCGGCGACCCCGACGTGCTGATTATCGGCGACCTCAACGCGTACGCCCGCGAAGACCCCATCGTCGCCCTGCTGAATGCCGGCTACACCGACCTCATGGCCCACTTCGGCGGCCCCGGCGCCTATGGCTACGTCTTCGACGGCCAGCTCGGCTATCTCGACCACGCCCTCAGCAACGGCAGCCTCACCGCGCAGGTGACCGGCGCCGCCGCCTGGCACATCAACGCCGACGAGATCCCGCTCTTCGACTACAACGACGACGAGCGGACTGCCGACGAACAGTCCTTTGAAGAAGAGTCGGACGTCTTCCCACTCTACGAACCCAACCCGTTCCGCGCTTCCGATCACGACCCGGTGATTATTGGATTGGAATTGGCAACGCCCGCCGCACCCACGGTTGACGCCGGCGGCCCCTACAGCGTGGTGGAAGGCGGCGCCGTCGAGGTAACCGCTAGCGGCGTCGACCCGGCCGGCGGCGATCTGACCTACGCCTGGGATCTCGACGGCGACGAGCTGTTCGAGACGCCGGGCCAGACCGTTACCTTCTCCGCTGCCGGCCTGACCGCTCCCGCTACGGTCACGATCAGCGTCCAGGCAACTGCTCCTGGCGGTCAGACTGCCGTGGACGAGGCGACCGTCGCCATCCTCTACCCCTTCTCCGGCTTCTTACCGCCCGTCAGCAACCCGCCGCTCATCAACGTGGTCAATGCTGGCCGGGCCATCCCGCTCAAGTTCAGCCTGGGCGGCAACCGGGGGCTGGACATCTTCGCCCCGGGTTATCCCCAGGTTGTGCCCATTGACTGCAGCAGCGGCCTGCCCCTGGGCGACGGGGAAGAGATGACTACACCAGGCAACAGTGGCCTTTCTTATGATCGGAGGGGCGACAGCTACACCATCATCTGGAAGACAGAGCGCGGCTGGCGGAATAGCTGCGCCCAGCTGGTGTTCCAGTTCGACGACGGCGCTACCTACGTCGCCTACTTCAAGTTCAACTAGCCAGCGTGCCGGCGCCCGCTAACTGACCCGATACTCCCGGCTGTCCCACACAACAGGGGCAGCCGGGAGTTTTCTTTTCGGCCGTTTCTTTTCAGGCGGGATCAGTTACCGATCCGCCCCGGGTGAGCCGGGCGCCTGCTCAGTGGAGCGTCCTGGGTGGCGCCGGCGGGCGAACGATGCGCACGTTGTCCAGGCCGTGCTCGTAGAACTCGTCGGCGTAGAGCGACTCAAAGTGGCCGGTGCGCGTGATGCGCTCTATGGGCGACAGCTCGGCGTACTGCTCGACGCCGCCTACCTCCCGTATCGCATCGCGCTCGGCCAGGCGAAAGGTCAGCTCATCCCAGAACGTATCGTCGTCATATTCGTCCAGAAAATCGCGCACCTCACTCTCGTCGAGGACGAGGGTCGGAAAATACTTCTGAAGCTCCTCGGCGTAGTCGAGCAGATCGTCGTCCGGGTTACCAGTCTTCCCGGCAAAGCCGTGGCGCGCCGCCAGCCCATAGAGCTTCTGCTCTAACGCATCATAGGGCGCGACGCGCGGGTCCTCTTCCGTCTCGTGGGCGCCCATCACCCAGCTGGCGATATAGACCATATGCAGCAGCCGGCGCAGCTCATCGCGGCTGAGCCCGATCTCGATCTCAGTACGGGACAGCGGTTTCTTGGCCATCGCTTCTCTCCATCTCCAGGCGCTCAGGCTCCCAGGCAGGCCCAGAGGGAGTATAGCACCGGTAGGCGCTGGCCTCTATACGGCTGCGAAGAGCGCTGGAATCTCCCCCATATTTCCGGCTATACTTAATCCCATTGCCGGCACGAAACAGCGAAGGAGACCATGACGCCGATTGCCTTTCAGCACACCCGCATTATCCCGCGCTCGGCCGAGGCTATCGCCGGAGCTATTGCCGACCTCTCGCGCTGGCCGGAGTTCGGCGGCTATGGGCCCTTGCCCGGCATCGCCCGCGCCGAATACGAAGCACGGCCGGACGGCATGACCGGTGCCCGCATCCGCGTCTACAATGAAGATGGCTCCAGCCACGTGGAGACGGTGGAGCGGTGGCAGCCGCCGCAGCGCATTGTCATGCGGCTGGACGGCTTCACGCCGCCCCTCAGCCAGTTGGCGAGCCATTTCCAGGAAACGTGGCAGTTTACGGAGCGAAGCGACAGCACGGAGGTGGTGCGCCGGCTGGAAATGTTTCCGCGATCGGCGCTGGCCCGGCCGGCCCTCTGGCTCATCTCGCTGCTGATGCGCCGCGCCATCGCCCGCCATCTGCTGCAGATGGCGGATAATGGCGATTAAGGTGGACAGGCAAAGCGCTTAAGCGGTGGCGCCGGGAGAGCCCTACGCCGGCAGCCGCAGGTCAACCAGCACTGGTAGATGGTCAGACGGGTAACCTTCCTCGCCGGCGTCGTCGAGGATGGCGTGGCGCAGCACGGTGATGTTGGTGGTGACGAAGATGTAGTCCAGCTTATCCCCCACCGGCGCGGTAAAGTCCAGGTTGAACGTGCCTGCCGGCCCTTCGTGCTCGCCACGGGCGACAAGCTGCGCATCCTGAAGCAGGAGCGCGCCGGGCTGAGGCTCGACGAGAATGCGGTGCATGGCCGAGCCGGGCACGTCGTTGAAGTCGCCTGTGACCACGGCCGGTTGCGGCCCGACCAGCGCCGTCACGCGCCGCTGCAGCAGCCGCGCCCCCTCTTCGCGGGCGCGGGCGCTCTGGTGGTCCAGGTGGGTATTGAAGAGGAAGAAGCGGCGCCCGGCGTCCGTCTCCTCAAACTCTCCCCAGGTCACAATACGGCGGCAGCCGGCGTCCCAGCTGCTGCTGCCAGCCACCTCAGGCGTCTGCGATAGCCAGAAGGTCTCCTGCCGCCGCAGCTGCAGCCGGGATTCCAGGTAGAGGATCGGGTTCAGCTCGCCGCCCGCGGCGCCGTCGTCCCGCCCCACCCCAAACGCGCCGTAGCCGGGCAGCCGCTCCAGCAGATCGGCAAGCTGGTGCGCCAGCGCTTCCTGGACGCCGACCAGCGCCGGCTCGTAGCGGTGCAGTAGGGTGGAGACCGCCGCCTTGCGCCGCGACCAGGCGTGGGGGCCTTCCGGCGGGCTGTCAACCCGAATGTTGTAGGAGATGACCCGGAGCGGTCGCGCGTACGCCAGTTGTTTATCCATATGCCAGGTGTGCTCTAGCTGGCTGATAGTATAACTCGTGGTGCGGCGGCGCGCCGCTTGGCTGGCGCCCGGCTGCCGCTAGCCCACCCAAATCTTGACGCTCTCCCGCCGGCTATGCTAGACTGCGCGCAGCTACTGGTTTCATGCAGCGGACAAGGAGGCACGCACACCATGCCACAACCGCATCGCCATCTGTCTGTGCAGCGTCTGCGGCGCTGTGGGTGTGCCTTTGCGAGCCGGTAGCTCTTCGCTCATTTCCCCGCTCTGATTTCTCCGGCCACAGGCGCCCCCCGCCTGTGGCGCTTTTGTTTTTCCCCGCGAAACAATAGACAGACAGCGCGCTTGCAGGGCGGCCTGGCTGCCCCGGCTCTCGCGCCCTGCCTGTCTCAGGAGAAACCAGTTGTCTTCACGAATCCGCAAGTTGCTGTCCATCTACCGCCCTTACCGGCGCCGGCTGCTGGCCGATCTGGCCGGCGCTATGCTGATGGCGCTGGCAGCGCTGGCGCTGCCGCTGGGGGCGCGCCTCATCACCCAGCAGATCCTCATCACAGAAGCTCCCAACCGGCTGGCCCTGGTCTACGCCGTGGGCGCAGCCATGCTGGCCCTCGTCGCCGTGCACACACTGTGCAACTACTACGTCGACTACCAGGGCCATCTGATGGGCGCGCTAATCGAGCGCGACCTGCGGCAGGAGCTATTCGACCATTACCAGAAGCTGCCGCTCAGCTTTCACGACGGCCAGCGCACGGGGCAGCTCATGTCGCGCCTCAGCAACGACCTCTTTTGGCTCGGCGAGCTGTTCCACCACGGCCCTGAAGATCTGCTCATCGGCCTGCTGACCTTAACCGGCGTCTTCGCCGTCTCGCTGACCATCCATGCCGAGCTGACCCTGCTCCTCTTCCTTTTCCTGCCACCAATGGCCGCCTATGCCTTCTATTTCAACCGCAGGATGTACACAGCCCTACGCCGCAGCAGGGAGCGCATCGGCGATGTCAACGCCCAGGTTGAGGACACGCTGGCCGGCGTCCGCGTCGTGCACTCCTTTGCCAACGAGGCGCTGGAAGCGGCGAAGTTCGCCCGGCAGAACGAGCGCTTCCTGGCCAGCCGGCGCGACGGCTACCGCAGCGAAGCCTACTTTTCCGCCGGCATGGTTGCCTTCACCCAGCTCATCACTGTAGCCGTCGTCGTCTTTGGCGCGGCGCGCATCGTGCAGGCGACGCTCGACCTCGCCGACCTGGTGGCCTTCCTGCTCTATACCGGCCTGCTGCTGGAGCCGATCCGCCGCCTGACCAACTTCGCCCGCCTCTACCAGGAAGGGATCAGCGGCTTTGACCGCTTTCTGGAGATGCTGGCTATTGCGCCGGCCATCGTAGACCGGCCCGGCGCCGTGGCGCCGGCGACGGTGCGGGGGGCGGTCGAGTTGCGCCACGTCAGCTTCCGCTACCAGAATGGCGGTGAAAGCGTGCTCAGCAACCTCTCGCTGCAGATAGCGGCCGGCGAATATGTGGCCCTCGTCGGCTTTTCCGGCATCGGCAAGACGACCCTCTGCTCGCTCATTCCCCGCTTCTACGAGGTCTCGGCCGGCGCCGTCCTGCTTGACGGCGTCGACGTGCGCGACATCCGGCTGGCGTCGCTGCGGCGCGCCGTCGGCGTCGTGCACCAGGATGTCTACCTCTTTGCCGGCAGCGCTGCCGAGAACATCCGCTACGGCCGGCCAGGAGCCACAGACGAAGCGGTAATCGCCGCGGCGCGGCAGGCAAACGCCCACGACTTCATCATGAAGCTGCCGCACGGCTACGACACCGACATCGGCCAGCGCGGTGTGCGGCTCTCCGGCGGGCAAAAGCAGCGGCTCAGCATCGCCCGCGCCTTTCTCAAGGACCCGGCCGTGCTCATTCTCGACGAGGCCACCAGCTCGCTGGACTACGAGAGCGAACAGGCGATCGGCGAAGCGCTGGCCGAGCTGGCGCGCAACCGCACCACGATTGTCATTGCCCACCGGCTCTCGACGGTCCGCAACGCGCGGCGGATTCTGGTGCTAACAGAGAACGGGATTGAGGAAGACGGCACGCACGAGGCGCTGCTGGCGCGCGGCGGCGCCTACACGGCGCTGTACCAGATGCAGGTC
The DNA here is from genome assembly GCA_964579295.1 of uncultured Ardenticatenaceae bacterium. Lineage (GTDB taxonomy): Bacteria > Chloroflexota > Anaerolineae > Promineifilales > Promineifilaceae > JAAYYY01. The sequence continues at coordinate 57,770 of CAZOGK010000018.1, read as the reverse complement.
AGCCTGTAGCGGCGGCGCGTGCCCGGCGCCTTGGAAGCGCCGGGCACGCACGCTGTCGGGGCTTAGTCGGCGCTGGGCGTGGCGGGCAGGCTGCTCAGGTAGAGGCAGATAGCCGCCAGCTCGTCATCGCTCATACGGTGGGCGATCGGCCAGGGCATGACCTGCTGATCGAGCACCTTGCCTTCGGGGGTCGTGCCCGTGCGCAGCGTGTTGATGAACGCTTCCTGCAGGGGCATTAACAGGCTGTGAGCCAGATGCGCGGGCCCGTTAGCACTGCTTATCCTCTCAGGCCAGCATCGTCTAATTGACCCGCCCCTCAGCGACTATTAGCACACCGACCCGCGATGAGGCTTGACAAGATAGTTCGGCTCCGTATAATGCTATCCGTGATTATTTCCGGACCACCTTCTCCCCCCCGTTTCCCTACCTAAAGCCCGGAGCGCAAGAGGCTAAGATGACGCAAACAGGCTGGTTCGACAAGGAACGGCGGCAGAAGTGGCTGCAGTTCATGGAAGCCTTCTATCCCGAGATTAATCCGCAGTCGCTGCGCCTGATGGATGAGCTGGGCTTTGTCGCCCGCGCCCTCCATCACGCCGGCGAGGAAAGCCTGGAAGACGCCGGCCTATCTCTGGCCCAGCACCGCGTGCTCATGCATCTGTTCTTTGCCGAGCAGGTAGACGGCTGCCACGAGCTGAACCCGTCGGAGATCAGCGAGCGGCAGCGGGTCAGCCGCAACACGATGAGCGCGCTCATCCGCAACCTGGAAGAAGAAAGGCTGGTCGAGCGCGGGCTGGACCCCCAGGACCGGCGGCGCTTTAACATCAGCCTCACGGGGCGCGGCCGGGCGCTGATCGAAGAACATATGCACAGCCACCTGCAGCTCATTGACCGCTGTTTCGGCGCATTCGACGGCGCCGAGCAGGCCAGCTTCCTGGCCCTGCTGCAAAAGCTGGGCGCTCACGTTGCCACCGTGCGCCATCACGGACGGGACTGCCGCCCCCAGGAACAGGGATAGGTCACGCTCCCCACTGCCCGAGGAAGACAAGACGATGCTACGATTGCGAAGCTACCTGAGGCCGTACCTGCTCATGCTCGCGGCCACCATTGTTCTGCTCTTTATCCAGGCCAATCTGGACCTGGCCCTGCCCGACTACCTGGCCGAGATCGTCAATACCGGCATCCAGCAGGGCGGCGTAGACAGCGCCGTGCCGGGGGCGATGCGCCAGGAGACGCTGGGCCGGCTAACCCTGTTCATGAGCGCCGACGAAGAAGCGGCGGTGCGCGCCGCCTACCGACTGGTACAGCCTAACTCGGCCGAGGCGGCGGATTACGTCGCGGACTATCCCTTGCTGGCCGACGCGCCGGTCTACGTGCTCGGCGAGCTGACGCCGGAGGAGCTGGAGGCGATCCGCGGCCCGCTGGCCCAGGCGCTGGCGGCCGTGGCCGGCCTGCAGCAGGCCATGGCTGACCCGGAGGCAGCGCAACGGCTGGCCGGCGCGGAGAGCGGCTTTGACTTCTCGCTCCTGCCGCCCGGCGCCGATCTCTTCGCCCTGCTGGCGCAATTGCCAGCCGCGCAACGGGAAGCGCTGGCGGCGCTCGTAGACGAGCAGTTTGCCGCATTGGGCGACTCCTTTGCCGGGCAGATGGCGATTGCGGCGGTGCGCGCCGAGTATGAGGCGCTGGGCGTGGACGCCAGCGCCGTGCAGACGCGCTACATCCTGCGCCGCGGCGCCGTCATGCTGGCTATCACCCTGCTCTCGGTCATTGCCAGCGTCAGCGTCGGCCTGCTTTCGGCGCGGGTCGCCGCCGCCGTCGCGCGCGACCTGCGCAGCGACGTTTTTCGCAAGGTGGCCTCCTTCTCCAGCGCCGAGTTCGACAAGTTTTCTACAGCGTCGCTGATCACGCGCTCCACCAACGACATTATGCAGCTGCAGATGATGACGATGATCACCATGCGGCTGGTCTTCTATGCGCCGATTCTGGCCGTGGGCGGCATCATCCGCGCCACGGCCCGCGGCCCGTCGATGTGGTGGACGATTGCCGCGGCCGTCGTCGTCCTGCTGGGCGTGATCATCACCCTGATCATCATCGTCCTGCCTCGCTTCCGCATCATGCAGCAGCTCATCGACCGGCTCAACCTGGTGGCGCGCGAGAATCTCTCCGGCCTGCTCGTGATTCGCGCTTTCAACATGCAATCCTTTGAAGAAGAGCGCTTCGACCGGGCCAACGAGGATCTGGCGGCGACGACGCTGTTTATCGGCCGCGCCATGGGCATCATGATGCCGGTGATGATGCTCATCCTCAACGTGCTCTCCGTCACCATCCTCTGGGTCGGCGCGCACCAGGTTGCCCAGGCGAGCATGCAGGTCGGCGACGTGATGGCCTTCCTGCAGTACGCCATGCAGATCGTCTTCTCCTTCCTGATGATGTCCTTCCTGTTCATCATTCTGCCGCGGGCCACCGTCTCCGCCGACCGTATTGCCGACGTGCTGGAGACAGAGCCCGCCGTCATGGACCCGGCCGACCCGCTGCCCCTCAACGGCAGCTTCCAGGGCACGGTCGAATTCCGTGACGTCTCCTTCCGCTACCCGGGCGCCGACGCCGACGTGCTGCACGACATCAGCTTCGTCGCCCGGCCGGGCCAGACGACCGCATTTATCGGGTCCACTGGCTCCGGCAAATCGACCATCGTCAACCTCATCCCGCGCTTCTTTGACGTGACCGAAGGCGCCATCCTGCTCGACGGCGTTGACCTGCGCGACGTGACCCAGACGGATCTGCGCGACAAGATCGGCTACGTGCCGCAGCGGGGTATCCTCTTCTCCGGCACCATTGCCAGCAACCTGCGCTTTGCCGACGAGCAGGCCACTGACGAGGATCTGCAGCAGGCGATTACCGTGGCCCAGGCGGCCAACTTTGTCCGCGAGAAGCCAGAGGGGCTGAACAGTGAAATCGCCCAGGGCGGCAGCAACGTCTCCGGCGGGCAACGACAGCGCCTCTCTATTGCCCGCGCCCTGGTGAAGAAACCGCCGATTTACATCTTCGACGACACCTTCTCGGCGCTTGACTTCAAGACCGACGCCGCGCTGCGCCGGGCACTGCGGGAATACACCAGCGAAAGCACCATCCTGCTGGTCACCCAGCGCGTTTCCACGGTACGCCACGCCGAGCAGATCATCGTGCTCGACGAAGGGCGCATCGTCGGCAAGGGCACCCACGAAGAGCTGATGGCCGGCTGCCAGACGTACCAGGAGATTGCCCTTTCGCAGCTGAGCCTGGAGGAACTGTCATGACGATGCGAGAACGAAGAGGTCCGGTGCCAGGACACGGCGGGCATGGCCCGATGGGGCCCAACGCCTCTGGCGAAAAGGCGCGCAACTTCAAAGCAACCATGAGCCGGCTGGCGCGGGAGATGGCGCCGTACAAGGGGCGCATTCTCGCCGTGGCCCTCTTTGCCGTGCTTTCCACCGTCTTTAACATCGTCGGCCCTCGTGTGCTGGGCAACGCCACCACCGCTATCTTTGAAGGGGTCATGGCCCAGATGGCCGGAACAGGCGGGATCGACTTTGACTATATCGGCCGCATCCTGCTTACCATCCTCATCCTCTACATCCTCTCGTCCGTGTCCGCCTACTGGATGGCCTGGATTATGGCCGGCGTCTCCACCGACATCACCTATCGCCTGCGCCAGCAGCTTTCGGTCAAGATCAATCGCCTGCCACTCAGCTACTTTGACCGCACGACGCAGGGCGAGGTGCTCTCGCGCATCACCAACGACGTGGATACGGTCAACCAGACGCTGAGCCAGAGCATGACGCAGATCGTCACCTCGCTTATCACGGTCGTCGGCGTGCTGGTAATGATGCTCTCCATTAGCTGGCAGATGACGCTGGCCTCGCTGGCGGTCATCCCGCTGATGATGGGCACGGTCATGCTCATCATTCGCCGCTCGCAGATCTACTTCCGCGAGCAGCAGGAATACCTGGGCCACGTCAACGGCCACGTCGAGGAGATGTTCGGCGGCCACCGCGTCATGAAGGCGTTTAACGGCGAAGCGCGCAGCATTGACCAGTTCGAGGTCTACAACGGGACGCTTTACGGCGCCGCCTGGAAGTCGCAGTTCCTCTCCGGGATGCTGATGCCGATCATGGGTTTTATCGGCAACCTGGGCTACGTCATCGTCGTCGTCGCCGGCGCCTATCTGGCGGTGCAGGGCCGTATCGCCGTGGGCGACATCCAGGCCTTCATCCAGTACGTGCGCTCTTTCAACCAGCCGCTGGCGCAGCTGGCCAACATCTCCAACGTGCTGCAGCAGACGGCCGCCGCCGCCGAGCGCGTCTTCGAGTTCCTGGAGGAGCCGGAGGAGATCGCCGAGACGGCGCAGCCGGTGCGGCTGGAGACGGTAAACGGCCACGTCGAGTTCCGCAACGTGCGCTTCGGCTATGACCCGGACGAGCCGGTGATCAAGAATCTCTCCGCCGAGGTGAAGCCAGGGCAGAAGGTGGCTATTGTCGGGCCGACCGGCGCGGGCAAGACGACCATCGTCAAGCTGCTGATGCGCTTCTATGACGTGGACGCCGGCCAGATCCTGCTCGACGGGCACGACATCCGCGAGTTCAGCCGCGAAGAGCTGCGCAGCGCCTTCGGCATGGTGCTGCAGGATACCTGGCTCTACAACGACACCATCATGGAGAATATCCGCTACGGCCGCCGCGAGGCCAGCGACGACGAGGTGATCGCCGCCGCCCACGCGGCGCACGTCGACCATTTCATCCACACCCTGCCCGACGGCTTTAACATGGTCATCAACGAGGAGACGACCAACATCTCCCAGGGGCAGATGCAGCTACTGACCATTGCCCGCGCCGTGCTCGCCGACCCGCGTGTGCTCATTCTCGACGAGGCCACCAGCTCGGTGGACACGCGCACCGAGATTCTCATCCAGCAGGCTATGGACCGGCTCATGGTCGGGCGCACCAGCTTCATTATCGCCCACCGCCTCTCCACCATCCGCAACGCCGACCTGATCCTGGTCATGCACGAGGGCGACATCGTGGAGCAGGGCAGCCACGAGGAGCTGCTGGCGCGCGGCGGCTTCTACGCCGAGCTGTACAACAGCCAGTTCGACCAGGCCGCCCTGCCGCCGGAGGACGTGGCGCTGGCGCAGGCGGTGCTGGCGGCGGGGGATGCGTAGGCGCGTTACGCAGACCTGTCAGGTCTCTCTCGTCTCACACAGGGCTCCCACCGCCGCCTTCATGGCCGGGTTAAGCACAAAGTGCGCGTCCAGGAAGGCCAGCGCGGCGCGCGCCGACGCGCGGTTGCGCTCGTAACCCTGCAGCATGGCGGGCAGCAGCGGGGCCATCTGCGGAAAGCGCGCCTCGTAGCGGCGCTCCAGGCTGAATGGGTCGCGGTGGCCGGCGCCGGGCGGCTGCAGCCGCTCGGCGAGGGCCAGGATGCGGTCGACCGCGTAGCTCTGGATGAAGCGCATCGCGGTCAGCCGCTCGCCCCGCTGCTCGCGCAGCAGGCCCACGTAGAGGTTGGTCAGCGCTTCGCCCACGAGCCACTCGGTCGCCGGCGGTTCCTTCGCCGCAGCCGGAGCCGGTGGGGGCGCGGCAATGGTCTCCGGGACGCCCGCGGCGCGCCAGACGACGCGGGCCGCGGCAAAGGGGATGGTCGCCAGCTCCGCCTCCTCAAAGACGGCAAACTCGCAGAAAACGCCGTCGGCAAACAGGAGCTTATAGCCATCTCTGGTGTTGAGAAAGCGGTAGGCGACCGGGGCGACCTCCTCCAGCCAGGAGAGATCTTCCAGATAGTGGGCCTTGCAGCCGGGCCGGACGATGACGAAGAAGTCGAGATCGGAGTAGCGATCCAGCCGCTCCAGCTCGGCGCCAACCGAGCCGAGGCCTATCAGGGCCAGCGCCGTGTCGCGGCGGGCCAGCGAGGCGCCGATAGCGTCGAGGCGATCGAGCAGGCGCTGCGGGTCATTCATGGCTGGCGGCCTGCCGGCGCGCAATTTCCTCCCGGACCACTGGCGCCACCCTGGTGCCAAATAGCTCAATGGAGCGCATGACCTTTTCGTGCGGCATGGTGCCGATGGTGAACTGCAGCAGCAGCCGCTGGTGGCCGAAAATCTCGTGCTGGTAGAGGATCTTCTCCACGATCTCGTCCGGGCTGCCGACGAAGTTGGCGCCGTGGAGCGCCGCCGCGGCATTGTACTGCGACCGCGTCAGCGGCGGCCAGCCCCGCTCCCTCCCGATCTTGTTCATCATCAGCTCGTAGTAGGGGAAGGCCTCGTCGCGCGCCTGGGCCGGGTCCTCGGCGATGTAGCCGTGGGAGTTGATGCTGGCCTTAAGCTGCGCGGGGTCGTGCCCGCTGCGGCGCACGGCCTCCCAGTAGAGGTTGACCAGCGGCGCGAACTGCGCCGGCCGGCCGCCGATAATCGCCAGCGCCAGCGACAGGCCGAGGCGCCCGGCGCGCACTACCGATTCCGGCGTGCCGCCCACGGCCACCCACACCGGCAGCGGTTGCTGCAACGGCCGCGGGTAGACGCCCTGCCCGCTCAGCGGCGCCCGATGCCGGCCCGACCAGTGCACGTGTTCGTTGTCGCGCACCTGCAGCAGCAGCTCCAGCTTTTCGGCAAACAGCTCGTCGTAGTCGCGCAGGCTGTAGCCGAAGAGAGGGAACGATTCAATAAACGAGCCACGCCCGGCCATGATTTCGGCGCGGCCGTTGGAGATCAGGTCCAGCGTGGCGAAGCGCTGGAAGACCCGTACCGGGTCGTCGGAGCTGAGCACGCTGACGGCGCTGGAGAGGCGGATGCGCCGCGTGCGCGCCGCCGCCGCCGCCAGGATGACCGCCGGCGCCGACGAGATGAAGTCCGGCCGGTGGTGCTCGCCCAGGCCAAAGACGTCAAGGCCCACCTGGTCGGCCAGCTCGATTGATTCCAGCAGATCGCGCATGCGCTGCAGCGGCGTCATCAGCTCGCCGCTCGCCGGGTCCGGCGTCAGCTCGGCGAACGAGTAGAGGCCCAGCTCAAACGGTTCTTGTTTCCCTTCAGGACGGTCATTCTCGATTTCAGTCATAGCGCTCTAGAGTACCTCTTCCCCCGGGCCTCGCCAACGGCGCCTAGCTATGCCCGGCTGCCTCCGCCTCTGTTATAATGTGCAGGAATCCAGTGCAGCGGCGGCGCAGGAATGGCTATGGCTACCGAGACAGAACAGAAGAGTGGCGCGCGGGCTGGCTCGGCACTCCTGCTGCGCCGTCTGGCCGCCTATGCCGTCGATCTCCTCCTGGCCTTTGTCTTCTACGCGCTGCTGCAAAGCTGGCTCTTTCCGCTCGTCGCCGCGCGCTACGAGGCGGCGTTCGTCGCCAACGGCTGGCTGCTCGAGCTATACATCCTGCTCACCATATCCCTGCCCATCTGGCTCACCTTTATCCTCGCCGAGCGCTCGCGCTGGCAGGCCACGGCTGGCAAGCGGCTGCTTGGCCTGCGCGTCGCCTCCCCGTCAGGCGCGCGCCCGACGACCGGCCAGATCGTCCTGCGCACCGCCGGCAAGCTGCTGCCGTGGGAGCTCGGCCATCTGGCGGTCAACGTGCCCACCAACCCCTGGCTTGACGCTGGCGCGCTCTTTTCGCCCTGGCGCGCAGCGCTGCTGGGCTTCGTCTACCTGCTGCTCCTGGCCTACCTGATTGCCGCCATCCGCCAGCCACAGCGCACCCTCTACGACCGCCTGGCCGGCACAGTCGTTATCCCCACGGCCGCGTGAACAGCGCCCCACCAGTCTCGCGGCCCAGACCAGATCCGTCTCCAGACGGGTCCGCTCTCGCCTGAACGGCGCTATCCTATAGACAGTTGACGACAGCATCACAAAAACTGTCGCGTTAGAGTGCAGCGAGGAACGGCTATGAACGAAATCATCCTGCAGACCTACAACCTCACCAAGCATTATGGCCCCGTCCAGGCCGTGGCCGGCATCGACCTGCCCGTCTATCGCGGCGAGGTCTTTGGCTTTCTCGGCCCGAACGGCGCGGGGAAGACGACGACCATCGGCATGGCCCTGGGGCTCATCCACCCCACCGCGGGACGTGTCGAGCTGTTTGGCGAGCCGGTGACGCCCGCCCAGACGGCGCCGCTGCGCCGCGTCGGCGCGCTGGTGGGGGCGCCCAGCTTTGTGCCCTACTTCTCCGGCCGGCGCAACCTGGAGCTGGCTGCCCGCCTCTACCCGGAGCTGGGCGCGGCGCGCATAGAAGAGCTGCTGGACCTGGTGGGCATTGCCCAGGCGGCGGACCGGCCGGTGAAGGGCTATTCCACCGGCATGAAACAGCGCCTGGGCCTGGCCGCGGCGCTGCTGCACCGGCCCGAGCTGGTGCTGCTGGACGAGCCGACCAACGGGCTGGACCCGGCAGGGATGCGCGAAGTGCGCGACCTGCTGCGCGGCCTGGCCGAGGGCGGCGCTACCGTCTTTCTCAGCAGCCATCTGCTCAACGAAGTCGAGCAGATCTGCGACCGCGTGGCCGTGCTCAACAAGGGGCAGATTGTGGCCCAGGGGCGGGTCGGCGACCTGCTCGGGCAGCAGCAGGTGGTGCGTATCCGCGTGGCTTCTGTCGCCGCGGCGCGCGCGGCCCTGCTGGAGAGCGGCGTGGCCGCCGAGCAGATGAGCGGCAACGGCAGTTACCTGGACGTGGCCGGCCTGCCGGGCGAAGCGATTGTCGAGCGGCTGGCGGCGCATCAGATTTACCCCGGCGAAGTAACAACGCGCGGCCACGACCTGGAATCTATCTTCCTGGCGCTGACCCGCGAAGCCGCCCAGGCAGCTGCGCCAGGCGGCGGAATAAAGGAGTGAACCGATGTTCATGCACACCTACTCCATCGAACAGACTAAACTGATGCGGCGCCCGCTGCCCTGGATCATCCTGGCCGTGCTGGCCGGCGCCATCCTGCTCATCAACGGCCTCAATTACCTGGTGCTGAACAGCGGCCTCGGCGCTGACATGGGCCTGGAGATAACCGAGGAAGTCCGGCGCCAGATCACCTGGCCCGGCAGCCTGTTGAACGCGCTGTCTATCGCCGGCGGCTCCGCCCTGGGCGGCTTCCTGGTCGTCATCCTCAGCGGCACGACCATGGCTCAGGAATACACCTGGCGCACCCTGCAGCAATGGCTGGGCCGCGGCGTGCCGCGCCCGGTCTTCCTGGCCGCCAAGTTCGCCGCGCTACTGCCGCCCATTCTGCTCATGGTGCTGACGCCGCTGCTGGTGGGCGGCGTCCTGACCGCGCTCTTTACCGTGCAGCTCAATGGCAGCCTGGGCTTCGACCAGGTGGCCTGGGGCAGCGTGGCGCTGCGCGCGCTGGCGACGGCTTACACGCTGCTGCCCTACGCGGCGCTCACCTTCTTCCTTGCCGTGGCGACACGCTCGACGGTGGCCGCGGTGGGCATCGGCGTCGCCTTTGCTCTGCTCGTCGAGGGCATCATCCTGCAGATGGCGGCCCTCTTCAGCGAGGCGCTGGCCCGCCTCACCCTCTACCTGCCGGCCGGCCTGGCGCAGAGCCTGCTGCAGAGCCAGCGCCTGGTGCAGGTCTCGGTGGATGGGGAGATGGTCACGACCGGCGCCGAGCTGCTCTCGCCGGCCGTCGCCGTTGCCGGCATCGCCGTCTACACCCTGCTCTTCCTGGCGCTGTCGATGATCATCTTCCGCCGCCAGGACCTGAACGAATAAACCGCAAGGAGCTGGACGCTGGTCAAAGTCCAGTTCCTTGCTTTAATAGCCTCATGAACCGACTTCGCGCCGCTTTCGGCCGACTGCAGTGGAAGCTGACCCTCTCCTACACGCTGGTCACCAGCGCGGTGGTCATCGTGCTGCTGCTGGCGCTACTGCTGATCGCCTGGACCCTGGTCTTCCGCAGCGATCTGCTGGGCAGCGCCCTCGGCGGCCTGATAGCGCCGCTGGCCGAAGAGCTGGCGCCGCTGCTGGAGGCTGAAGAGCCGGACCCGGCAGCCGTGACGGCCTGGATCGATAGCCATTACCAGGGCCGGCGGCTGGTGCTGGAGCAGGACAGGGCGCAGGCGACCTTTAGCGACATCAGCTTTGCCGGCGTGGTAGCTCAAGATGGCGCGCTGCTGGCCTCCCGGCCGGGCGCTGAGCCTGCTGGCAGCAGGCTGCCTGCGGCTGCAGCCAGCGCCGCCAGCGCCGCCCTTGCCGACCGGCCGGTCGCGGCGCGCAGCGTGCGCGATGAGGCGAGCGGGGCGCTCTACGTGGCGGCGCCCGTACGCTCGCCGGCGGGCGCTATCCGCGGCGCTCTGCTCGTCGCCATTGAGCTGCCCCAGACACAGCCGGCGCTACTGGGCGGCGTGCTCTCCGGGCTGCTGCCCGCGACCATTCCCATTCTCCTCGGCGCCGGCTTCGTGGGCGCCATTTTCGGCTTCGTCGCCGCGCGCGGCCTGACGCGCCGGCTGGGCGCTCTGGCAACGACAGCCGACGCCTGGAGCCAGGGTGATTTCACCGCCTTCGTCCAGGACCGCAGCGCCGACGAGATCGGCCAGCTCGGCCGCCGCCTCAACCAGATGGCCGAGCAGCTACAGAACCTGCTGCAGACGCGCCAGGAGCTGGCGGCAGTCGAGGAGCGTAGCCGGCTGGCGCGCGAGCTGCACGATGCGGTCAAACAGCAACTTTTTGCGGCGACCATGCAGATCGGCGCGGCCCAGGCGCAGCTGGCGCGCGACCCCGAGAGCGCCGGCCGCCATCTGGCCGAAGCCGCCGCGCTGGCCCAGGCGGCGCAGAGCGAACTGGGCAGCCTGATCCAGGAGCTGCGGCCCCCTGCCCTGGCCGGCCAGGGGCTGGCCGAGGCCTTGCAGGACTATGCGCAAGAGTGGTCGCGGCAGAGCGGCATCCCGGCGACGGTGCGCACAGCCGGGGTGAGCGCGCTGCCGCTGCCCGTGGAACAGAGTCTGTTTCGTATTGCTCAGGAGGCGCTGGCGAACGCCGGCCGCCACAGCGGCGCCAGCCAGGCTGCTATCACCCTGCGCTGCGAGCATGGCGCCGTTACCCTGCAAGTAGTCGATAATGGACGCGGCTTTGCGCCGGCGCCGGCGCGCGGCTTTGGCCTGGAGAGCATGCGCCAGCGCGCCGCCACCCTCGGCGGCGCGCTGACCGTCACGAGCAAGCCGGGAGAAGGCACGACGGTGACGGCTACCGTACCTCTGAACCAGGAGAAACAGCCATGAACGAGCCGGCCGAAGCTATTACGGTCCTCCTCGTGGACGACCATGCTGTAGTGCGCCAGGGTGTGGAAGCCTTTCTAAGTACGCAGCCGGATATCGCCGTCGCCGGGCAGGCGGCGTCTGGCGGCGAGGCGCTGCGCCTGGCCGCCGAGCTGGCGCCCGACGTGGTGCTCATGGACCTGAAAATGCCGGAGATGGATGGCGTGGAGGCGACACGGCGCCTGAAGCAGATCAGCCCGCGCACCCAGGTGATCGTCCTCACCAGCTATCACGACGACGAGCATATCTTCCCCGCCATTCGCGCCGGCGCGCTTTCCTACCTGCTCAAGGATGCCGGGCCGAAGGAGATCGCCACGGCGGTGCGCAAGGCGGCGGCGGGCGAAGCCGTCATCCACCCGCGCGTGGCCGCCCGCCTCGTGCAGGAGATCTCCGGTGCGCGCGCGCTGGAAGTCAACCCCTTCACCGAACTAACCGAGCGCGAGCTGGAAGTGCTGCAGCTGCTGGCTCAGGCGTTGAGCAATGCGGAGATTGCCAAGCGGCTGGTGATCAGTGAAAAGACGGTGAAGAGCCACGTGAGCAACATCCTCGGCAAGCTGCACCTGGCCGACCGCACCCAGGCGGCCGTCTATGCATGGCGGGAGGGGATTGTGCGCAAGGGAGCGCCGCGCGGCTAATCCAACTCGCCGGCTCCGGGCTGCAGCGCCGCGGCCGCCGTCTCGCCCCCGCTCTGGTCCGGCATAGCCAGCAGATTGCGTACCCGCGCCAGCGCCTCGTCGTCCGCCAGCACCGTGACGATATCGCCGGCTTCCAGCCGGGTATCGCCGCGGGGGACCAAGAAGCTCTGGTCGCGGCCGAGCAGGACAAAGAGCGCGGTAGGCGGCAGGTCCAGGTCTACAAGGCGCTTGCCGGCGGCGACAGAGCCGGGCAAGATTTCGATTTCCACCAGATCGCCCTCGATGGCGGCAGTCGGCTCAAACTCCAGCGGCGGGCGCGGGCGCGAGCGGAGCGGCTGGTCCACGCCCAGAAGGCGGGCGACGAGGGGGATGGAGGTGCCCTGGATCAGCACCGAGGTCAAGACAATGAAGAAGACAAGGTTAAAGATGTGCTCATTTGCCGGGATATCTTCCAGCAGCGGGAAGGTCGCCAGAATAATGGGCACAGCGCCGCGCAGGCCAACCCAGCCGACCATCGTCTGGGAGCGCAGGTCGAGCGGGAAAGGGATCAGCGTGAGAAAGATACTGATTGGCCGGGCGATGAGGATGAGAAAGGCCGATAGCAACAGTCCCTGACCCGCCACGGCCAGCACCTGCGAGGGAAAGACGAGCAGCCCGAGGGCGGTAAACATGGCGATTTGCATCAGCCAGGCGACGCCATCGTGAAAGCGGAGCAGCGTGCGCTTGTGGATGAAGACGCTGTTGGCGATGACCAGGCCGCTCAGATAGGCCGCCAGGAAGCCATTGCCGCCGAGCAGATTGGTGGCGCTATAGATGATTAGCGCGGCCGCAATCGTCACCACCGGATAGAGCCCATCGTAGTCGAGATTAATCCGGTTCAGTACAAACACGGTCAGCCGGCCGAAGAAGTAGCCAAGCAGCGCGCCCAGCACCATCTGCTGGATAAACATCGGGATCAGGTTGATAACGGAGGCATCGGGTAAGGTCAGCAGGCCAATCAGGGCCGTGGTCAGGAAGACGGCCATGGGATCGTTCGTGCCCGATTCCAGCTCCACGAGCGATTTGAGCTGCCCGCGCAGGCTTACGCCTTTGCTGCGCATGACGGCGAAGACGGCCGCGGCGTCGGTCGAAGAGACAATCGAGCCGAGCAGCAGCCCTTCTAGCAGCGTGAAGTTCAGGATCACGGTGGCAAAGAGGCCGACCAGCACGGCCGTCAGACCGACGCCAATGGTCGAGAGTATCAGGGCGCTCCCCAGCACCGGGCGCACCGACGCCCAATTCGTGTCCATCCCACCCGAAAAGAGGATATAGATCAGGGCGACGACGCCCAGCGATTGAGCAATGACCGGGTCGTCAAAATCGATGCCGCCCGGTCCTTCGGAGCCGGCCAGCATGCCGATGACGACGAAGACGAGCAGCGCCGGCACGCCGAGGCGCCCTGTAGCCTTGCTGGCGAAGATACTTGCCAGCAGGAGAATGCCGCCAACAAGGAAAATCTGTTCGAGTTGCACAAGTCTGCCTGTGGGCAACCGCTCTCTGGCTGCGCGGTTGGCACCATTGTATCGATGTTATCTAAAGGCAATATCAGTAAGTATAGTCGGGATCGCGATGAAGGGCGACCTGACGTTTGTCAGAGGCTGCCGGCGCCGCCAATGATGCGCGCGGACGGGCGCAAATCAACCGTTGTCCATTGTCGTCCAGCGTGGCTCGTGTACGCGGCGAGCCAGGAGGATGACCCCCAGCAGACCGGCGGCGGCGCTGAGGGCAAAGAGGGGCGCGTAGCCGGCGCCGCTCTGAGCGCCCAGGCTGGCCAGGAGGCCGCCGAGCACGGGCGCGGCAAAACCGGCAAGCCCGATCAGGCTATTGGCCAGCCCGGCGTAGGTAGGACGGCGCGCCGGCGGGCTGAACTCGAGGACGACGAGGATGCCACTGACGAGGATGGAGCCAAAGGAGACGCCGAGCAGCGCAAAGACAGCATAATACCAGCCCGGCCCAGGGGCCAGCCAGGCCAGGAGGTAGGCGGCGACGGTGGCAACGCCGCCGAGCTTGACGGAGAGCAGATGGCCGCGCCGGTCGGCAAGAACGCCAAAGAGCAGCGTACCGGCCGTCTGCCCCAGCAGCAGCGCTGCGGTGTACTGGCCGACCACGGCGTCGGCGACGGCGAAGCGGCGCAGGGCGGAGATGGTGAGAAAGCCCTGGCCCATGCCGGAAAAGGTAATGAGCAGGCGCCCCATGAGAAAACGGCGGTAGTTCCGGTCGCGCCGCAGAATGCCAGAGAGGTCGCTCAAAAAATTGAATTCATGTTCAGCCAATCGTTCAGGCGCCTGCGCCGGCTCGCGGGTCAGGGAAATCAATAACCAGCTCAGGGTGATGCCGGCGGCGGCAATGGTAAAGGTGTAGACAAAGCTGATGGGAAATGGATAGGTGGCGAGCAGCCAGCTGCTGAGGGCAGCGCCGGCGGCGCCCATGCCCGTGCCCATGAAGGTGGTCAGCCCCAGAAAACGGCCACGGCTCTCGACAGGGAAGCAGCGCGCGATCATATCCTGCCAGGCAGTGCCCACCACCCCAGAACCGATGGCGAACCAGCCGTAGGCGAGGATGATCAGCCCCAAAGCTAGCGCCGGCGTCTCGCGCGCCAGGATGGCGGCGACGATGAACAGCCAGACCGGCAGGCGCTCAGCGAAGAAGCCCAGGTTGACGATGACCGGCTTCTTGCGCGCCAGCCGCTCGACGCCGCGCGCGGTAAAGAGCTGGGGAAAGTACCAGCCGCCCTGGGCCAGAACGGCAATGAGCGCCAGCGGCCAGGTGGCGCCGGTCAGCTTGCTGATGAAAAGGGGAAGAATCGTGCTGGCGCTGGCGAAGCTGAGGCCAAACCAGAAGGCGGCGCCCTCGAGCAGGTTGACGGCGAAGTTCCAGCGGTAGTGGCGGTCGCGCTCGGCCTCAATCTGGGCGTCGCTCACCTGATCGGCCGGGCGGTCGGCCTGCACCAACCAGCGCAGCAAGCGCCAGGTTCGCGTCTGGCGCATCATGGCGCGTTCTCCAGCAGGAAATCGCCCAGCGGCCGCCGGTAGGTGCGCAGCTGGAAGAGCAGCCAGACCAGGGCAACGAACAGACCGAGCAAGCCGACGCTGGCGGTCACCTCCCGAATCGTCCAGCCCAATGTGTCCTGCGCCAGGCCGGCCCAGCTGATGCTCAGCGACTGCGTGAGCGTGAGGACGGCAAACTCGAAGGCGAAGACCCGGCCGCGCATGCGGTCCGGGACGATCATCTGCAGGATAGCGGCGCTGAACACCCACAGCGTCCCCGTGCCGACGGTGCGCACCAGCGTCGCCAGCGTAAACCAGGCGAGCGTCGGCGCCGCGGCCAGGCCGAGAATACCTGCCGCCATCATCCAGAAGCTGGCGACAATGGCCCAGCGCAGGCGCGATGTGGCGTCGCCCAGCCAGCGGCGTAGCAGCAGGGGCCCAAAGCCGGTGCCCAGACCGCTGGCCGCGTAGATGACGCCGAGCACCAGGGCGCTGCCGCCGGCGGCCCGCAGCGCGCGCGCCAGGGGGTCGGCGACCAGGACATCTTCGGCAAAATCAAGCTCCAGGACGTTGATAGCGCCCCAGATGAGCGAGCCGGCCCCTTTGATCAGGGTGAGGACCAGGATGTAAGGCTCGCCGCGCAGGTAACGCAGCCCGTCGACGAAGTCCAGCCAGCCGCCGCGGCTGGTCGCTGCCCGCGCCTGCTGCAGCTCAGGCGGCAGGCTTACGCGGGCGATCAGCCAGCCGGCCACCAGAAAGGTCAGAGCGTCGAGGACAAAGGCAGCCGAGCGGCCGAAGAGACCGGTAGCCAGGCCGCCCAGGAGCGAGCCAACGGCCAGCATCGTGCTCCAGGTGAAACTGTTGAGGGCATTGGCCGTGACCAGCTCGTCGCGGCGCACGATGTTCGCCAGCAGCGCGGTGCCGGTCGGCGTATAGATGGCGCTAAGCGAAAACTGCAGCGCTGTCAGCAGGTAGAAGAGCCAGACCTGGCTGGCGTCGCGCACGAGCAGAAAGCCCAGCACCGTGCCGGCGCGCAGCAGGTCGCTCGCCGCCATCAGCGTGCGCCGGTTAAAGCGGTCGGCCAGCACACCGGCGAGCGGGCTGAAGAGGAACAGGGGCAAGAAGCGTACCAGGAAGAGCAGGCTGACGGCCGAGCCGCTGGTCGTCAGCTCCTGGATGAGAGAGGCGGAGGCGATGAGGTTGAACCAGTCGCCGATCTGGCTGGCGAGCGAGCTGAACCAGAGGGAGCGATAGTTGCGGTTGCCGCGCAGCAGCGCGATATATTCGTGCATCAGGTCTCAGCTTCCGGACCGTGTTCACGGCCCACAAGATCGGGAATTATGCCACTATCCCTGCCCCGGCACCACTACAGTTCCAGCAGCTTCGCCCTACTATGCGAAGCTTGGCCGTCTGTGAGGCACAGCCAGCGGGCTACCCTACCACCACGCGCCGTCTCTTCAGCGTTTTGTGAGTGGATATTTTATGTTGTGTTACTCACAACTTAATCGGCTGGCAGAGCGCGTGGCGCCCTGCTTTTGCCGGAAAATCCGGCGCTCAGTGCATGAATATAGGTTCTGTTCTTCGTTCATTATATTTTTCCGCAGTTGCGGCTGGCCGGTGGTGCTGGATTTGTTTGTCAGGCGGTTGAAAGCCGTTAAAATGAACGCGGAGATACCCGCCGCCTACCCCACCCGGCGGCCGGCGCAGCAGAATACGATGTCTGAGCACAAGCAGAGCGAGATGCCAGCCCTCATTCCCCTGGAACAGCGCCAGGTTCTCTTCTACGAGGACGAGGTGACGGCCGTTGTCGTCGCCGCCGGGGAGCGGCGCCAGGTCTTTGTGCCCCTGCGCCCACTGACCGAAAACCTCGGCCTGGCCTGGTCGGGCCAGTATGAGCGGCTGCAGCGCGATCCGGTGCTGAGCGCAGAGATACGTTCCGTTCGCGTAACACGAACGGAAGCCGGCCGCTCGAGCGGGCAGGCAAGCGCCGAGGTCAGCCGGGAGATGGTCTGCTTGCCGCTCGACTACCTCAACGGCTGGCTCTTTGGTATCAACGCCAACCGCGTCAAGCCGGAGATCCGCGAGCGGCTGATCCGCTACCAGCGCGACTGTTACCAGGTGCTGCACGAAGCCTTCCTGGAAGGGCGGCTAAGCGCCGACCCCGATTTTGACGAGCTGCTCGACTCCGATTCGCCGGCGGCGCAGGCCTACCGGCTGGCGGCGGCGATGATGCGCCTGGCGCGCCAGCAGCTCGTGCTGGAAGGGCAGCTGGAGAGCCACGGACAGCAGCTGGCGGACCACGAGCGGCGCCTGGAGGAGGTGGAGGCGACGCTGGGCGACCCTGGCCGGCACATCACGCCCGACCAGGCCAGCCAGATCAGCCAGTCGGTGAAGGCGGTGGCGCTGGCGCTGGGCAAGAAGACGGGGCGGAATGAGTACGGCGGCGTCTACGGCGAGTTCTACCGCCGTTTTGGTATTACCAGCTACAAGCTGCTGCCGGCGCGCCGTTTTGCAGAAGCGATCAGTTTCCTCGACGAGTGGCATCAGAGCCTGGAAGGGAGTGTGCCCTTCTAGGGCTGGCAGGCAGCAAGGAGGCCCGGTGACGCGCATTATTGCCATTGCCAATCAGAAAGGGGGCACGGGGAAGACGACCACGGCCATCAACCTGGCCGGCGGGCTGGCGCGGGCCGGGCAGCGCGTGCTGCTGGTCGACGCCGATCCTCAGGCCAACGCCACCGCCGTCTTCCTCGGCGTGGGCTCCGCAGCCGGCCCGCGCGAGTCGGGGCAGGCGACCCTGCATGAGGTGTTGCTGGGCAACCTGCCGGCGGCGCAGGCGGTGCTGACGACATCACTGGGCAGCGGCGACGACGCACCCACGCTGGATATTTTGCCCAGCCATCTCGACCTGGCCTCGGCCGAGCTGGAACTGGTCAATGCCTTCGAGCGGGAGCGGCAGCTGCGGCAAAAGCTGGCGCCCATTATGGGCAGCTATGATTTCGTGATCATCGACTGCCCGCCGAGCCTGGGGCTGTTGACGGTTAACGCCCTGATGGCGGCCACCGAAGTGATTATCCCGGTAGACCCCGGCCTGTTCCCGCTCATCGGCCTCAACCTGCTGCAGCGCACGATTGAGATGGTGCGCCAGGCCAATCCGGAGCTGAAGGTTGGCGGCGTCTTGCCCACGCTGCTGGACCGCACGGCGCTGGCGCGCGACACGCAGCTTGAGCTGCAGCAGGCTTTTGGCGCCCAGCTCCTGCCGCCCATCCCGCGGCGCGTCGCCATCGGCGAGGCGCACGCAGCCGGAAAAGATATTTTTGCCTACGACGGCGCCAGCGACGGCGCGGAGGCCTATGCAGCGCTGCTGCAGGAGTTACTGGACCGTGGCTAAGAAAAAGACCGGGCTGAGCAGCACCCTATTCCGCGGCATTGACCCCTACGCGCAGGAGGAGCAGCCGGAGGCAGCGGGGTCGGCGCGCCTGCCGCTGTCCGCTATCCGCCCCGACCCCGGCCAGCCGCGTCGCCTGCTGCCGGCGGCGCTGGCCGCCGCAGTGGCGGCGGGCGAGCTCACGCCGGCGGAGGTCATCGCCCGCTGGCTGGCGAGCGAGGCGGACGCGCCATCGCTGCAGGCGCTGCGGCAGCTGGCGGAGAGCATTGCCCGCCACGGGCTGATCAACCCGATTACGGTGCGCCGGCCGCGGGCGGACGAGACGGCGCCGCCGAACACCGACTATTTCGTCGTCACCGGCGAGCGCCGCTACTGGGCCCACCTGCTGCTGGCCGAGACAGGACGCAGTGTGGGCGGCGGCGATACAACGCTGCCGGCGACGGAGATCGCGGCCACCGTTGTGGACGAAGGGATCAGCGTGCGCGCCCACCAGCTCATCGAGAACCTCATGCGCGAGGATATCAACGCGGTGGAGAAGGCGCGCGGCCTGTGGGCGCTGCGTTATGAATTATCGGGTCTACCGCTGGCGGAGGTGAACGATAGTTCACCCGACGCCGAAGAAGCCGAGGTGAACGATAGTTCACCGCTGGCGGGCCTCGTGCCCTGGACGCGCGTGGCCGAAGAGATGGGCATCAGCAACCGTTACCGCATCTTCCTCACTCAGGTGCTCTCGCTCAGCCCGGAGGCGCAGGCCCTGGTCGAGCAGCACGGGCTGGCGGAAACGACCATCCGGCCCATCGTGCAGAAGCTGCGCGACGAGCCGGCGCTGCAGCTGGCCGCCCTGCAGCAGCTCATTGCCTGGCAGCAGGAGAACGCAGAGGGGGAGGGGCCACGGCGGGCGATAACTCGTGGCGTGGACGAGCTGGTCGAGCGGCTGCTGCAGCAGCAGGAGCTGGTCGCAGCCGGGCCAGCAGTGCAGCGGGCGGCGGCGGCCGTCGACCAGGAGGCGCAGACGCGGCGCTTCCGCCGCCGCGTGCGCGGCGCGGTGCGCTTCCTGCACCGGCTGCCGCGCGCGGAGATGGTCCTGCTGGCGCGCGACCTGGCGCTGGACAGCGGTTATGGCGATGTCGTGGACGATATGGTGGCGCTGCGCGATCAGCTGGACGAGCTGCTGCGCCGCGTCGATGACTACCGGGCAGAAGAGCAGCGCGCGGCGGGCAACCGCCCATCGTAGCGCGCCGGGCCCGGGAGCACTTCTCAGCGCGAAGATTTTGCCCATAGGCGCCGCTCTGGCGCCTTTTTGGTATCTGGTGGCATTCCTTACCAGAGAACCGCGTCAGGCGGAAAATAGACGCTGTTTTGGCATATCTACGTAGGGGCAAGGCAAGCCGGCCAGCAGCGAGCCCGATCCTACCCGGCTTGCCTCGCCCGCCCGGCAGCGCCGCACCCGAGCGAGCGGTTGACAACCAGGCGGTCGTTGCTATAATCATGTATATGAGACCCCACCCCCCAGGGAGGGGGTAGGGACGGTGTAAATGAGGTTTCACAGGTAGGTAGGGTTTGCCTATGGACGAGAAGATTAAGGGTGATGTCAGTCGAAGGCTGGCCAGCGCCGCCGGGCACATCAAAGGTATCCAGCGCATGGTCGACGAGGATAGCTACTGCATCGACGTGATCCAGCAGATCGAAGCGGTGCAGTCGGCGCTGCATAAGGTGAGCACCATGATGCTGGACAACCACCTGCACACCTGTGTCACAGCCGCTATTCGCGGCGACGATCCTGACGAGCGCGAGCAACTGCTGCGCGAAGTAACCAGCGTTTTTGCCATGACGGGCAGGCGCTAAGCCCATCTGAGGAGGAAGTTAGCCATGCAAAGCAAGACATTTGTCGTGCCCAATATCCACTGTGGTCACTGCACCCACACCATCAAGCTGGAGGTCGGCGAGCTGGCCGGCGTCGCCGGCGTCGAGGCGGACATCGACAGCCGGCGCGTCACCGTCACCTGGGATGATCCCGCATCCTGGGAAGAGATTAAGGCGCTGCTCGAAGAAATCAACTACCCACCGGCCGAGCCGCTGCAGATCAGCTAGCCGGTTCGCGAGAGAATGGGATGGCCGGCGCTGCGCAGGCGCCGGTCACCTGAGCAGGAAGAGCGATGAGCGAACAGAAACAGATGACGCTGCCGGTAACGGGCATGACCTGCGCCAACTGCGTGGCGGCGGTCGAGCGCAACACGCGCAAGGTGGGCGGGGTCAGCGAGGCGAACGTCAACTTCGCCAGCGAAAAGGTGACGCTGACCTACGATCCGGCGGTTCTCAAGAACGCGCAGGAGGTGATCGACCGTATCCGGCGTGCCGGCTATGACGTGCCTACGGCAACGGCCGAGCTGGCTCTGACCGGCATGACCTGCGCCAACTGCGCCGCGACGATCGAGCGAGCGCTGCGACGGGTAGAGGGCGTGCTCGAGGCGAACGTCAATCTCGCCACTGAAAAAGCGTTTGTTACCGTGGCCGCCGGTACGGCGACGCGGGCTGATCTGGCGGCGGCGGTGCGTAAAGCCGGCTACGACGTGGTCGAGGTGGAAGGCGACCAGCCGCTAGAGGACGCCGAGGCGGCGGCGCGCGCGGCCGAAGTCCGCCACCAGTGGAAGCGCCTCATCGTGGGCGTCATCTTCACACTGCCTCTGTTCGTGCTGAGCATGGGGCGTGACTTTGGGCTGTTCGGTCACTGGGCGCACGCGCTGCGGGTAGACTGGCTTTTCCTGCTGCTGGCGACGCCGGTCCAGTTCTACGTCGGCTACGACTACTACCGCGGTGGCATTAAGAGCCTGCGCAACGGCAGCGCCAACATGGACGTGCTGGTGGCGCTGGGCAGCAGCGTGGCCTATCTGTATAGCGTGGCCGTGCTCATCGCCAAGAGCCTGGGCAGCACGGCCCTGGGCGAGCACGTCTACTTTGAGACCTCGGCGATGATCATCACCCTGATCGTGCTGGGCAAGCTGCTGGAAGCGCGGGCCAAGGGCCAGACCAGCGCGGCGATCAAGAAGCTGATGGGCCTCAGCGCCCGCACGGCGCGGGTGGTGCGCGACGGCGTGGAGCTGGACATCCCTATCGCCGACGTGGTGCGCGGCGATATGATCGTCGTCCGGCCGGGAGAGAAGATCCCAGTGGATGGCGTGGTGGTGAGCGGCCACTCCAGCGTGGACGAGAGCATGATCACCGGCGAGAGCCTGCCGGTGGAGAAGGGGCAGGGGGACCCGCTGATCGGGGCGACGATTAACCGGCAGGGTCTGCTGCGCATGGAAGCGACCCGCGTGGGCAAGGAGACGGCGTTGGCGCAGATCATCCGGCTGGTGGAGCAGGCGCAGGGCAGCCGCGCGCCCATCCAGCGGCTGGTGGATCGGGTGGCAGCCTATTTCGTGCCGGCCGTTATCCTCATTGCTCTGGCGACCTTTGCCCTGTGGCTGCTGAGCGGTGCGGGCTTCACGCCGGCCCTGATCCGGCTGACGGCGGTGCTGGTCATCGCCTGCCCGTGCGCCATGGGACTGGCGACGCCGACCTCGATTATGGTCGGCGTGGGCAAAGGGGCGGAGAAGGGCATCCTGTTTAAGAACAGCGCGGCGCTGGAACAGGCGCACCGGCTGACGGCGATTGTCCTGGACAAGACGGGCACCATTACGCGCGGCGAGCCGGCGGTGACCGATCTGGTCGTCGGGGATCAGGGCGCAGCCAACAGTGGCGATGAGATGCTGCGGCTGGCGGCAAGCGCCGAACGAGGTTCTGAACACCCGCTCGGTGAAGCGATTGTGCGGGCGGCACAGGAGCGGGCGCTGCCCCTGAGCGAGCCGCAGGCCTTTGAGAATATTGCCGGTCACGGCATCGCGGCGACAGTCGAGGGGCGACGGGTGCTGCTGGGCAACCGGCGGCTGATGGCGCGTGAAAAGGTGATGCTGAATGGGCTGGAGGCGCGCGCCGACGAGCTGCAGGCGCAGGCGCGCACGACGATGTGGCTGGCCGTGGACGGGCAGGCCAGCGCCCTGATCGGCGTCGCCGATACGATTAAAGAGGGGTCGCGTGAGGCCATCAAGAAGCTGCACGAGATGGGCCTGACCGTGGTGATGATGACCGGCGACAATGAAGCGACGGCCCAGGCTGTTGCCCGCGAAGTGGGCATCGACCGCGTCTTTGCCGAGGTGCTGCCGGGCGATAAGGCGCAGTACGTGGCGCAGCTGCAGCAGGAAGGCTACGTGGTCGGCATGGTTGGCGACGGCATTAACGACGCGCCGGCGCTGGCGCAGGCCGACGTGGGTATGGCGATCGGCACCGGCACGGACGTAGCCATGGAGACGGCGGACGTGACGCTGATGCGCGGCGACCTGCGCACCGTGTCGCAGGCTATCTTCCTGTCGCGGGCGACGATGCGCAATATCAAGGAAAATCTGGGCTGGGCATTCGGCTATAACGTCGCCCTGATTCCCATCGCCGCCGGCATCCTGGCGCCGTTTGCCTGGGCGCCCGACTTCTTGCGCCAGCTCCACCCGATTCTGGCGGCCGGCGCCATGGCCTTCTCCAGCATCAGCGTCGTCGCCAACGCGTTGCGGCTGCGCCGGGTGCGTATCTAATTGCATCACGCGCTCTTCTGAGGCACACTTCAGGGCGCTCGCCGGCTCAGGCTGGTGAGCGCCCTTTCTATTTCCCTTGCAGCGGAGGCGTTTATGGAGCCTGAGTGGATCGCCTTACTCCGCTCCTTCAACTGGACTCAGGCCGGTCAGATCACCCTGGCGGCGGTGCTGGGCGGCATTATCGGCATCGAGCGCGAATGGCGCGGCCGGCCGGCCGGCTTCCGCACCAACATTTTGATCGCGCTCGGCTCCTGCCTGTTTACTATCCTCAGCATCGAAGGCTTCCCCGTGAAGGGCAACGCCCAGGACACGGCGCGCATTGCCGCCCAGGTTGTCAGCGGCATCGGCTTTCTAGGCGCCGGCGCGCTGCTACAAACGCGCAACAAGACGAAGGGCATGACCACCGCGGCCACCATCTGGCTCGTGGCCGCCATCGGGATGGCGGTGGGCGTGGGCGCCTACTTTCTGGCCGTCTTTACGACCCTGTTAACAGCCGTCGTGCTGCAGCTCCTGCGGCCGGTGAGTAAGCTGGTAGGGGAGGAAGGGCGGCTGCACAAGCAACGCGTCCATGATGAGGAAGACGAGTAGCAGGTGGGCGCTGTCCTGCTAATGTGATTTTGACCTCAATTGCTCAAGATGAAGCCAATCAGGCTTATCTGAGTTTTGTAGGTGCGTAAGAACCGAGGAGGAATAAGATCATGGCAGCAATCCTGAGCCGATATTGGTGGTTGATAGCCCTGCGCGGGTTGGCGGCGGTGATTTTTGGTATTCTGGCGCTGGTCTGGCCGGGCCTCACCTTGGGAGTGTTGATCTACCTGCTGGCGGCTTTTCTGCTGGTAGACGGCGTCTTTACCATCGTCGCCGCCTTTGGCGAGCGCGGCCGGCGTGATCGCTGGTGGGTAGATTTGCTGGAGGGGCTGCTTGGCGTACTGGTAGCTCTGGCAATCGTCGTCTTACCCGACCTGAGCGCGCTGGCGCTGCTCTATATGCTGGCGGCCTGGGCCGTGTTGACCGGCATCCTGCAGATTGTGACAGCCATCCAGCTGCGCCGGGAGATCCGCGGCGAGTTCTTCATGATCCTGAGCGGACTTGCCTCCATTGCCTTCGGCGTGCTGATCGCCCTCTTCCCCGGCGACGGCCTGCTCGCGGTCGTCTGGATCATCGGCATCTATGCCATCCTCTTTGGCTTCCTGCTGATCGTCCTCGGCTTGCGGCTGCGCAGCTACCGCCAGCGTCTCGAGGCCGCGGGCTAGCCGCGGCGGTAGTGTAGTCAGAACGTTAGCCCGTGGAAGAAACCGGCGAGCTTTCTATCCGCCAGTATCAGGCGATTGTCGACGACTGGGTGCGCACGGTGGGCGTGCGCTACTACTCTGAGCTGACCAACACGGCGGTGCTGATGGAGGAGGTGGGCGAAGTGGCCCGCCTCATGGCCCGGCTGTATGGCGAGCAGAGCTTCAAGGAGAGCGACGAGCGGCCCGATCTGGCCGATGAGTTTGCCGACGTGCTCTTTGTGCTGGTTTGCCTGGCGAACCAGACGGGTGTGGACCTGACGGAGGCGCTGCGGCGCAACCTGGAGAAGAAGACGACGCGCGACCGGGAGCGCCACCAGCAGAACAAGAAGCTGCGCCGGCCGGCTTCCCCGGACTAAGGTCGGGTGCCTCTCTTGTTCACCCGTAACTGACGAAGACAAAAAGTTGGCCCAGGCGAGCTGGAGCGAGACCATCCGGGCGTCGTGCCCAAACTGCAAGGCGCCGCTGGCGACGAACGCCAGGTTCTGCCCGGAGTGCGGCGCGCCGGCCGGCCCTGGCGGCTAGAGCGCGTCAGGGCATAAAGGTCGTGCCGCGCATCTCCATCGGCTGCGCGAAGAGATAGACGGCAGCCAGGGCCAGGAGGAGCCAGAGGATGACCCACGGCAGCAGCGCCGCCCGGCCGGGCGGCGCTGCTGTTCGTTCAGCGCGCCGGTCAAGCGTATAGAAGCTGCCTGCCAGCCCAAGCAGAACGATCAGAATCTGCAGCGGCAGCAGCCAGTTAAAGGGCATGATGGCGCTGAGCGTCCAGTCGGGCCGTCCGGCAAGGGGCAGCCCGTGATCGATGAGGAAGGCGTGCACCGCCGGAATGAGGGCCAGCGCGCCGGTGGCAAAGTGGAAACCGTAGTGGGCCAGCCAGACGGCAAATGCCAGCGGCAGGCTGGTGGGCGCGTAACGGGCGAAAGTGTGGCGCAGCGGCTCGCGGCCCGCAACACGGGCGCGGCTGATCAGGGCGGCGGCGAGGCCGAGCAGCGCGGGAAGCAGCAAATCGATGGCGCCGAAGATGAGGAGCAGGCTGAGCCATTCCGGCAGGGCGCTCAGCCGGTCGAGCAGCGTATAGAAGGGGGGCACCATGCCAAAGGCGTTGCCCACGGCGCTGAAGGCGAAGACCAGGGCCAGCAGGCCCAGCTCCCAGCGCAGGGGCCAGCTGGCCGGGTTGGCAAGCTCGGCCAGGGGCGAGCGGGGCGCGAGGGCAACGTTGTTATAGGGGCAGGCGCGCGCGCAGTCGAGGCAGAAGACGCAGTCGAGGTTGCTGGTCATCTGCGGCGGGAAAAGCAGGGTGCCGCAGCCGAGCACGTCGGGGCTACCGTTGACACATTCTTTGCCCGGGCATGTGCGGCACACATCCTGGTTGTGAACGGTGATCTGCAGCGGGCTGATGGTCGAGCCGAGGAAATTGAACGTGCCGAGTGGGCAGATGTATTTACAGAAGGCGCTTTCCTGGAAGAGGGCTTCCAGGACAAAAGCGGCCACAAAGTAGGCGACGGCGACCCAGGCGGTGAGCCAGGGGCTGGCCCAGAGGTCGAGCCACTCGTAAAGTAGGAGCAGCAGCACAAAAGCGCCGATAGCCGCCCACTTGTTGCGCAGAGCGCGCGGCCAGCGCCAGCCGCCGCTGCTGAGACGGCGCGCCGCACTGCGCGGCAGGGCAAAGGGACAGGCCATACAGAAGAGGTTGCCGGCAAGCAGCAGCGCCAGGACGACGAAGCCGCGGTAGTGGAGCCAGACGGAGATAGTCGCCAGGTTCTCGGCCGGGAGCTGGGGGCCGGTGAGGCCGTCATAGATGATGACGGCGGCCAAAAAGACGAGTGTGATCTGCAGCCAGAGGCGGCCCTGGCGGGCGCGCAGCAGCCGGCCGAGTAGGGGCCAGCGGAGCAGATCGCGGCGCAGTGCGGGCGTGGTCGTCGCCATGGTTAACTCTCCGGCAGGGTGACGGAGACGTCAAAGCGGCGCGTGGCCGCTGTGCCGTCCACCAGGGAAACGTCGACGGTGACGATCCAGCTGCCGCTCATCGTCCACTGGAAGGGCAGCTCGTAGACGCCGCCGGGTCCGGCTGCCGCCTCGGCGAGCACGGGGACCATGCCGGCGTGGTTCATGTCGCCCTTGGCGTCGATAGTTGCATCCTCGATGGGCTGGCCGGCCGCGTCGCGCACGGTGACCAGGAGGGTCGCCTCGCCCATGACGGCGGGATCGGGCCGGTAGGCGAGGGAGATGTCCAGGTCATCGTCGGCGGCCTGGCTGCTGGCGCGGGCGCAGCCGGCCGTGAGAAGAACGAGAAAGAGCAGGATGCTGGCAGTAGATCTCATGGTGCGTGTCCTACTCCTAGTGATCGTGGTCGGCAGAACCAGGGGCGCCGGGCGGGTCGCTGCGGACGGCGGCCGCGACGGTAAGGGGCTCGTGGCTGGCGAACTGCAGCGTCAGCGGGATGCTCTGCCCGCGGACAAAAGGCTCCGCCATCTCCAGGCACATGACGTGCAGGCCGCCCGGCTCAAGGACAACGTGGCTGCCGGCAGGTAGGTCGATACGCCCGTCGGGAACCGGCTCCATCCGCATGACGCCGCTCTCGTCCAGGGCCGACTCGTGCAGCTCAACCCGGCCGCAGGCGGGCGTTGCCACACCCACCAGGGCATCGTCTGCGTCGCTTTTGTTGTGCAGCTCCAGGTAAATGGCGCCGGTCTGGGCCAGCGCCGGCGACTCGCGCGCCCAAACGCCGCCGGCTTCGATGGCGCCGTTGGTTGCGTTAGCGCTGCAGGCAACCAGTAATAGCAGCAAGGGCAGCAGGGGCAGCTGCCGGGCGAACGGCGGCAAGAGGGCCATCTTATTCCTCCAGCAGGATCTCGAGGTCGGCGACGATGTCTTCTACCGGCGTCTCGAAAGGAAAGGAGAGACGGTAGCGGCCAGCTTTGTCCACGACGAAGACGCGGGCGGTGTGGTCCACCGGGTAATTGCCGCCGGCGTCCGGCTCGCCCAGCTCGACAAAGACGCCCCAACCAGCGGCGGCGGCGGCAATGTCGTCCGCCGTGCCGGAGAGGCCCACGAAGCCGGGATGGAAGCCGCTGGCATAGGCGTGGGCAATTTCCGGCGTGTCCCGGGCGGGATCGACGCTGATGAAGAGTACCTGCAGATCGTCGCGATCAACCGTCTCCTGAACGCGGCGCAGATCGGACATGGTCGCCGGACAGACGTCGGGGCAGAAGGTATAGCCGAAGTAGAGCAGTACGACCTCGCCGGCAAAGTCGGAGAGCGCCACGGGCTGGCCATCTGTGCTGGTGAGGGTGAAGGGCGGGGCCGGGCCGGGCTCAGGCATCGTCGTGCCGCGGAACTCCGGCGCGCGCTGGCAAGCCGCCAGAAGGGCAAGGAACAACAGCAGCATGGTCAGCCGACCGCCAGGATAGATTCGCATCGATTGTCACCCATTCTGTGCTGATTTTCACAAAGACTCCACCTGATTGTACCCGGGAGCGGCAGGAGGTCAACCATCCCCGGCAGAGGCTCAGGAAGCGCAGCAGCTGGCTTGACTGCCATAGAATAAGTGTTCTAAAATATGCGCCTTCTTCGCCATCCGCGACGGCGAAAAGCTGGCTTGAACGACCATCAGTGACGACAAGGAGGTTGCAATGAGCGCCAAAAAGGATGAACAGACGTCCACCAAAGGCTTCACGGCCGAGGAAAAGGCCGCGATGAAGGAGCGCGCCAAGGAGCTGAAGGCCGAACAGCGCCGTAGCGCCCGCGCGGAGAAGGCCAGGGAAGAAGGGGAACGCGACATCTTTGAGAAGATCGCCGAAATGGCGGCAGAAGAGGGCGCGCTGGTGACGCGGCTGCACGAGCTGATCATGGCGGCCGCGCCCGACCTCATGCCCCGAACCTGGTACGGGATGCCGGCCTACGAGAGGGACGGCAAAGTGCTTTGCCACTTCCAGGCCGCGAGTAAGTTCAACACGCGCTATCCGACGTTGGGCTTCAGCGACGAGGCGCAGCTGGACGACGGCCCCATGTGGCCGGTCGCCTACGCAGTGAAGGAGCTGACGCCAGCCGTCGAGGAGCAGATTAGCGTGCTGGTGAAACAAGCGGCGGGCTGAGGCCGACCGCCGGCCGCATCGTCACTGCCATCTCATTTCCCGGGTTGTGCACAGGTCATGTGAACGGCGCTGGCAGCGCCAGCGCAGGAGAGCGGGGAACAAACTGGGCCCTCTCTGCGTCTACTGACTGAGACCAGGGAGCGCCGCGGCCTGCGGCGGCCCTGGTCAACGACCGGAACTGATAGTGGAGGTAAACGATGCGACGCACAATCGCTTTCATTCTGATTCTGGTGCTGGCGGCGGCCGGCTGCACGGCCGGCGCCCCCGGCGAGCCGCCGGCGCAGGAGCCGGCGGCGACAGAGACGCCCGCTGCACCCCCGACTGAGACAAGCCAGCCGCCGCTGGAGGCCACGCCAAGCGCTGAGCCGCCGGCCGAAGGCGAAAGCGACAATCCGCTGCAGGGCACAGCCTGGCTGCTGGAGTCGTTTGGACCGCTGGGCGCCGAGCAGGCGGCGCTGGCCGGCAGCCAGGTGACGCTGCAGTTTGACGCCGGCGGCAATGCCGGGGGCAACGCCGGCTGTAACCATTATGGCGGCGGCTATAATGTGGACGGCAACGCGCTCGCCTTTGGCGAGATTGCCAGCACATTGATGGCCTGCCTCGACGACGGCGTCATGGAGCAGGAGAGCAGCTACCTGGCGGCGCTGCACAGCGCGGAGTCCTATTCATTGCCAGACGAGAGGCTGGTGATCCAGTATGATGGCGGCCAGAGCAGCCTCATCTTCGTGCCACAGGAGGAGGATGCGCCGCCGGCCGACGAAGAGCGCAGCGGCGCAGCCGTCGAGCTGCACGAGCTGTTTATGCTGGATGAGCAGCACGGCTGGGCGCGCGGGCGGCTGGCAGAGGAGCAGGTGGAGCAGATCCTGGTGACGAGCGATGGCGGCGAGAGCTGGCAGCTGCGCACGCCGGCCGCTGCGCCGCGCCCTCGGCCGGAGATGCAGCAGGTGCTGGCGGCGTCGGCCACGTTCGCCTCGGCGGAGGTTGGCTGGGTCTCCTACTGGCTGCCGGCGCCGCTGGCGGCCGACGCCAGCCCGCAGGTCTGGGCGACGCGCGACGGCGGCCTTACTTGGGAAGCGAGTGAGCCGCTGGCGCTGGGCGATCTACCCTTTGACTTCTTCGGGCCGTCGGATCTGGGCTTTCTTGACGAGGAGTTTGGCTGGCTGCTGGCGCATCTGGGCGCCGGCATGAGCCATGATTACGTGGCTATCTTTACCAGCAGCGACGGCGGGGCTACCTGGCAGCGGGTCACAGACCCGGAGCAGAGCCCAGAAATACAGGGCTGCAACAAGTCGGCCCTTCTTTTCACCAGCGAGAATGACGGCTGGCTGGCGGGGGATTGCCCGGGCCTGATGCCGCAGCTAATGCTCTACCGCACGGCGGACGGCGGCGCGACCTGGCAGCCGGCGCTGCTGCCGCTGGTGGAAGGGCAACCGGCGGCAAGCGCCGGGGAGCTGGGCGATGCCTGCGGCGTGCGGCAGATGGCGCGGCTGGCGCCGGATACGCTGCTGCTCTCGCTGCACTGCTTTGACTGGGAAGCGGACAGCCGCAGCGCCTGGCTCTATCGCAGCGACGACGGCGGCGCGAGCTGGCAGGCAGAGCCGCTGCCGGTCAGCGACGGGCTCTTTGACTTCATCGCGCCCAACGCCGGCTGGATTCTGGGCGAGGCGGAGGGCGAACCGGGCGTGCTCTTCGTCACTGACGATGGCGGCGCGACCTGGGAGCGCCAGGCACAACTCCCAGGACAGGGCCAGGTGACCTTTGTGGACGAGCAGCACGGCTGGATTCTGACAGGAGGCGGTATGGAAGCGCCCGAGCTGCTGCGACTGGAACGAGACGGTAGCTGGCAGCCGCTGGCGCCGGCGCTGCAGGAGTAAGCAGACCGCCGCTCTGTAGATGGAACTGGGCGCCGGCACTGGTTAGTGCCGGCGCCTTTTTTGGGGGATGCTGTCGAGAGAAAAGGGAGTATACTTCCACGCTGGCGACTCGTGCCGGGACGCAAAAAATACGGTCATTCCCTACTAGCGAGGCGGTGCGGCGGCTGTTAGACTTGTCCGTCGCTGCCTGGTATTATTGACGCAGTGCATCATAAGTGTTAGATAGGCAATGATTCATTCGACCAGCAACAAGCAATGGCCGGGGAGCCGGCCAGTAACAGCCTGGATTGGCTACGATCAGTGGAAGCGCGGCCAGCCGCACACGGCGGTGGGCGTCATCCTGGTGCGCGAGCGCCTCTGGAGCACGCAGCTCAAGAACGCGCGCCCGCTGTTGGTATATCTCCCGCCCTCCTACATGCAGCAAGAGGAGCGCCGCTATCCGGTGCTCTACATGCAGGACGGGCAGAATCTCTTCGACCGCGGCACCAGCTACAGCAGCGAGTGGCGGGTAGATGAGACGATGCAGCGGCTGAGCCGGGAAGGGCTGGAGGCAATCGTGGTGGGCATTCCCAACGCCGGCGGGCAGCGGCTGGCCGAATATGGGCCTTTTGACGACCCCTATCACGGGGCAGGGCGGGCCAACCAGTACCTGGACTTCCTGGCCGAGACGGTGAAGCCGCTGGTAGACCGGGACTTTCGCACGCTGCCCGGCCGCGAACACACGGGCATCCTGGGCAGCAGCATGGGCGGGCTGGTGAGCCTGTATGCCTTCTTTCACCGGCCCCATCTGTTCGGCCTGGCCGGCGTGATGAGCCCGTCGCTGTGGTTTGCCGACCATGCCATCTTTGACTTTGTGGAGAGCGCGCCTTTCAACGAGGGGCGGCTGTACATGGACGTGGGCACGCGCGAGCTGGGCGACAGGAAGGGCGACGGCGCGGACCGCTCGCGCCGCTACTATGGCAGCGTGCGGCGCATGAAACGGCTGCTGGTGCATAAAGGCTACCGGCCGCAGCACACGCTGCTGGTAATCGAAGATAAGTGGGCGGCGCACAATGAGGATGCCTGGGCCAACCGGCTGCCGGCGGCGCTGCGCTTCCTCCTGCGGGCGTAGCGCCAGCCGGTCGCCCCCATCCTCCCACTAGCAACAAGCAAAGGATGAGCCGGCCGGGCCCGGGCATAGCCAGCCGGGAGGCCATATGCAGGGGCTTCCCAATATGCTACGATATCCTGTGGATTGGCCCGCCTGGCGCAGGCGCGGCCGGTGCAAAGGAGATAATGAAGACCCATGAACAGACGCAGCAGAATAGTGATCTTGCTCCTCCTGGGCGCGGCGCTGGCCGCCTGCCAGCTCCGGCTCAACCCGGTCAGGCCCGGCGAAATGCAGGAAGTGACAGAGACCGTCGAGCGGCAGGATGCCCGCGATGCGCGCGTGACCATCGAAATGGGGGTGGGCGAGCTGAACGTGAGCAGCGGCGCCCGCGACCTGATGGAAGGGACTTTTAGCTTCAACGTGGCAGACTGGCAGCCGGAGGTTGTCTACAACGTGACCGGCAGCACGGGCGAGCTGGGCATCTCCCAGCCTAGCGGCGACAGGACGATTAATATCCCCAGCGGCAATCTCACCAACCGCTGGGATCTGCGCTTCAGCCGCGATCTGCCCCTGGAAATGACCATTAACCTCGGCGCGGGCGAGAACCAGCTCAATCTGGTCGATCTGGACGTGCGCCGGCTGACGATGCGCACCGGCGCGGGCGAAACGACGCTGCTGGCGGGCGGCAATCTGCGCGACCTGGACATTCAGGGCGGCGTGGGCGAGCTGGTCATCAATCTGGCGACGGCTGGCTGGA
Organism: uncultured Ardenticatenaceae bacterium; assembly: GCA_964579295.1. Classification (GTDB taxonomy): domain Bacteria; phylum Chloroflexota; class Anaerolineae; order Promineifilales; family Promineifilaceae; genus JAAYYY01. The sequence continues at coordinate 25,743 of CAZOGK010000018.1, read as the reverse complement.
CGACCGACCTGACCGGCACGATTCAGGGCGGCGTGGGCAGCACCACGCTGATCCTGCCGGCCGACGTGGGCGTGCGCGTCGAAGTGGCGCAGGGGCTGGGCGGCGTCAGCGCCACCGGCCTCAACCAGGACGGCTCGGTTTATACCAACGAGGCCTACAACGCCAGCGACACGACGCTGTTGCTACGAGTCGAATCGGGGGTAGGTGAGGTAAGACTGCAGGGAGCCAATTGACGGGCCCTGACCGGCCGGGCAAGCGTTAATAGATAGAGGGAGGGCGAGCGGCCGGCCGCTCGCCCCTTTTTTGAGCGTCGACTGTCAGCTTACCCGGTCCATGCTACAATCCTGGCGCCTGTTGGCTGACAAAGGAGTAAGGCAACCATGCAAGAGAAGTATGAAGAGCTGAAACGGCGGCTGCGGGAGGTCACCGACCTGCAGCTTGTGGGGTCATTGCTGCACTGGGACCAGGCTACCTATATGCCGCCCGGCGGGGCCGCCGCGCGGGGGCGCCAGATAGCGATCGTCGCGCAGCTGGCGCAGGAGAAGTTCACCGACGCCTCAATTGGCCGGCTGCTGGACGAGCTGGAGCCGTGGGCCGAGCAGCTACCCTATGAGTCAGACGAAGCAAGCCTGGTGCGCGTCACCCGGCGCGAATACGAGAGGGCGCTGCGCGTACCGCCCGCTTTCCTGGCGGACTTCTCGGCGCACGCCGCGGCGTCGTTCAACGTCTGGGCCGAGGCGCGCCCGGCTAACGATTTCGCGGCGGTGCGCCCGTACCTGGAGAAGACGGTCGATATGAGCCGGCAGCTGGGCGACTTCTTCCCCGGTTACGAGCATATCGCCGATCCGCTGATTGATTTTGCCGATTTTGGCATGACAGTGGCGACGGTGCGCCCGCTGTTTGCCGAGCTGCGCGAGCGGCTGGTGCCGCTGGTCGAGCAGATCGGCGCGCAAGAGCCGCTGGACGCCAGCTTCCTGTTTCACAGCTATCCAGAAGCGGCACAGAAGGAGTTCGGGGAGATGGTCATCCGCCGCTACGGCTATGACTTCAACCGCGGGCGGCAGGACAAGACCCACCACCCATTTATGACCAAGTTCTCCCTGGGCGACGTGCGCATTACGACGCGCTTCAAGGAGAATGACATTACGGACGCCCTCTTCAGCACCCTGCACGAGGCCGGCCACGCCATGTACGAACAGGGGATCGATGCGGCCTACGAGGGCACGCCGCTGGCAAGCGGTACCAGCGCCGGCGTGCACGAGAGCCAGTCGCGCCTCTGGGAGAATCTGGTCGGGCGCAGCCGGCCCTTCTGGGAACACTTTTATCCGCAGCTCCAGGAGCGCTTCCCGCAGCAGCTGGGTGACGTGTCGTTGGAGCACTTCTACCGGGCCGTGAACCGCGTGCAGCGCTCGCTGATTCGTGTGGACGCCGACGAAGTGACTTACAACCTGCACGTGATGATCCGCTTCGATTTGGAGACGCAGCTCTTGGAAGGGACGCTGGCCGTGGCCGATCTGCCGGACGCCTGGCACGCGCGTTATGAGTCGGACCTGGGTCTGCGTGCGCCCGACGACCGGGATGGCGTTCTGCAGGACGTACACTGGTATTCCGGGGCAGTCGGCGGCGCCTTCCAGGGGTACACACTGGGCAACATCGTCGGCGCCCTCTTCTATGACCAGGCGCTGCAGAGCCGCCCGCAGATTGTGGAAGAGATCGGCCGGGGCGAGTTTGGCGCCCTGCACGGCTGGCTGCGGGAACATATCTACCAGCACGGCGCCAAGTTCACGGCGCCGGAGCTGATCGAGCGGGTCACCGGCGGGCCGATGACCATCGAGCCTTATGTCGCCTACCTGGAGCAGAAATTCGGCGACCTCTACGGGCTGTAGAGAAGGGCCGAGAGAGCCAGAATGCCAACGTCGGGCTGCGGCCGGCGTGAGGGGAGCGACGCCGGCCGCAGCCCGTGGGCTTTGAGCGCGAGATAGTGATGGACGAAAGCAGTTTGCGCGCAGAAATGATCCGGGTGACGCGTCTCGTCTGCCGCCAGGGGCTGGCGCGCGCGTCAGACGGCAACCTGTCGGCCCGGCTGGATAAAGAACGCATTCTCATCACCCCGCGCCGCCTCTACAAGATGGAGATGGCGCCGGCGGACCTGGTCATTATCGACGGGGAAGGGCGGCTGCTGGCGGGCCAGCCGGAGCGGCAGCCGACGACAGAATACAACCTGCACCTCGAGGTCTACCGCCAGCGCCCTGACCTACAGGCGGTGCTGCACGCCCACCCGCCTTACACGACGGCGCTGTCCATTGTCGGGTTGCCCTTTCCCACTGACTACATGCCGGAGGTGCTGGCGCTGCTGGGGCCGGTGCCCACGGCGCCCTATGCCCGGCCAGGGACGCCGCAGCTGGGGGAGAGCATCCGCGACCTGATACGCCGGCACGACAATATCGTCCTCAGCCACCACGGGACCGTCTCCGCCGCCGGGACGCTGGAGCAGGCGCTGCTGGCCCTGGAGCGGATGGAAGCGACGGCGCACACCTTTTTTCTGGCGCGGGCGCTGGGCAGCCCCGTGCCGCTGCCGCGCGAGGAGCTGGAAGGGCTGGCAGAAATGGGGGGATACCGCTACCGGCCGCAAGACGGCGAGGTCAGTTAAGCGAGAAAGGGCCGTCGCCGCTGGGGACTTCTTCGCGGTGAGCCAGCATGGCGCGCAGCACGGGCAGCTCGCGGCGGTAGAGGCCGCGCAGCGCACTGAGCAGGCCGGCGGCATCCGGCTCGGCGAGCAGCGCCTGCTTCTGCAGCATGGGCGCCTGGAGGATGGTCGCCGCCAGATAGGCCAGCGCTTCGGGCTCGGCCGGCAGCTCGGTCATCTCGAACTCTAGCTCGCCCACCTCGGTGAGCAGGGAGAGATACTGCTCGACCCAGGGGCGCAGCGCGGCGACCGCCGGCCGCTGGCCGGGCGCGTCACGGCGCAGGGGAAAGTAGTCGACGATGCCGGTCAGGTAGGGCAGGTCGCGCTGCAGCTCCAGAATGCGGAAGCGCTCGCGGCCAATGACCAGGAGCTGCAGACGCTCTCCGCTCAGGGGCTGCATCTCGGCAATTTCGGCGGTGCAGCCGACCGGAAAGGGCTCGACGTCGGGATCGCCAACTTCCTCCCCGTTGCGGATGAGGACGACGCCAAAGGGCTGGTTATCGCGCAGGCAGTCACCGATCATCTGGCGGTAGCGTGGCTCGAAAAGCTGGAGCATGAGGGGCATTCCCGGGAAAAGGACGGTCTGCAAGGGGAAGAGCGGCAGCTTGAAAGGCATAATGTCATAGTAGCCGGGGAGGGGGAGCCGCGTCTATAGGAGAGAGGTAAACGACCAGGCCAGGCCGGCCCACCCGCTCTACTGATAGGTTACAAGGAGGCAGGCGGCTGCTATACTAATCTTGTCGTTAGTTAGCAAGCGTGCGTCAAGAAGGAGGCTGATCAACGTGGACGAGCATAGTGAACCAATGGACGACGCTATGCCTAAGAGAAAGGACCGCGGCAGTAGCATCGGCGGGATTATTCTCATCGCACTCGGCGTCCTGTTTCTGGTGGCACAGTTTGTGGATCTCGGCGATATGGCAGGCTTGCTGGTGTTGCCGTTCCTGGGTCTAGTCTTCATTATTACCGGCATCGCCACCCGGCAGTCGGGCTTCTTTATTCCGGGCGGCATCCTCGCCGGCCTGGGGCTGGGCACCTACCTGGTGGCGGGTCCCTTCGCGGACCGGACCGGGCAGGATGAGGGCGGCATTTTTCTGCTGGCGTTCGCCGCCGGCTGGGTGCTGATCCCCATCCTCTCCATTCTCTTCAGCCGCGGCGAGCGCCACCTGTGGGCGCTGATCGTCGCCGCTATTCTTGGTCTGGTGGGCGCAGCCATCAGCTATGGCGGCATCGCCCTGGCAACGCTGGAGGCGCTGGGGCGCTGGTGGCCCCTCTTCCTGATTGCCGGCGGGCTGCTCATACTCCTGCGTGGCCGGTCCGCTCGGTAGCCCTTTTGCCACAGTCTAGCACGCTGGGGGCCGGTCTCAGCCAGCCCCCAGCGTATTACGCTGCCTATTTCATGGCCCGCCCGGGGCTGGCGCGTCCAGAGAGCATGTCAAGGAAGGAGAAAGATGCAACCACGGATCGACCTGATTACTATTTTGACCGATGACGCGCCGCGGCTGGCGGCCTTTTACCGGGACGTGCTCGGCTTTACTGTCGTCACCGATATGGGCGGCTACGTAGAGTTCGCCAGTGAGGGCGGGCGCTTTTCGATCTGCGCGCGCACAGTCATGTACGAAGCGACGGGGCACGACTCGTTTGCCCGGCCGGCAAGTGGGCAGCAGTTCGAGCTGGCTTTCCCGGTGGCTTCTCCGGAAGCGGTGGACAGTAGTTACGAGCGGCTGCTGGCCCAGGGCGCGACGGCCGTCAAAGGGCCGGCTGATATGCCCTGGGGGCAACGCACCGCCTTCTTTGCCGATCCCGATGGGAATATCCACGAGATCTTTGCCGGGCTGTAAGCCGCGTGCGCGAAGATAGACCTTATAAACCATTGCATTGCGCGCCGCAATTCCTTAAGATACGGGGAAAGAGGTCTATTGGTCGAAGAGGTCTGATTCATGTCACCACAATCGAAGACGATGGTCCACGAGTGCGGGCGCCGCGTGGAAGTGTTCGAGGACGGGCCCACGCCGCGTTTTCTGATCGGCCTGGTGCCGCGCGATCTGTGCCCGCGCTGCCAGCGGCGGCTGCTCAGCGATTGGCTGGACGAGCCGTGGCGTTTCTGGACGACACGGGAGTGGGTCAAGCTGAGCACCTGGCGCAACGCCATTCGCGCCCTGGGCAACAACCCGGCTTAAGAAGCTGAGAAGCGTGCTGCCGGTTAGCCGGCAGATTCCGCGGCCGCCTGTTTGCGCCAGTAGCGCATCAGGCCGTCCACCGACATGAAGAGCGGATTGGCAGCCTCGTAACGGGCAAAATCGTCGTCGCTCATCCCCCTGCTAAGCGCCCGCTCCCGGTTCCAACCCACGTAGGCATTGAGCAAGTCGCCTCGCTCCATGCCCTCGTCCATGCGCGCCCGCACAAAGGTGCTGGCGTCCTCGATCATGCCGCGGATCTCGGCAAGCTGGTAGTCTACGTCTTCCACCAGGCCGAAGTGGGTGGGGTAGATGGCGCTGAACTGCTGCGCCTGTAGCCGGTCGAGCGTCTGCCACCACAGCTCGCGGTTGAACTCGGGCGGCGGCGCCGGCAACGAGACCCAGCCGCTGCCGGGAACGCGCACGCCGGCGGCGTCGCCGGTAAAGCCAACGTCTCCGAGACGATAGGTGTGATGGTGCCCCGCGTGGCCGGGCGTATCGATGGCCGTGATGGTCAGGCCAGCAACGGCAATTTCCTCACCATCCCGCACCACCGTCACCTGTTCCGCCGGCGCCGGCAGCGCCGCGCCCCATAACGGCTCCATGTTCTCACCATAAATGCGGCTGGCGCTCTCCCAGAGGCGGCGGGGATCGACGAGGTGTGGTGCGCCCATAGGGTGAACGTAGATACGCGCTCCCTGCCGCGCCCACCAGCCGGCCGCGCCGGCATGATCGAGGTGGATATGCGTCACGAGCACGTCGGGCACGTCGGCGGCGGAAAGTCCATGTTCGGCCAGGCGCGCCTGCAGCGCTGGCAGCGTGCTCATCGGCCCCGTTTCGATCAGGCAATAGCCGGCCGGTCCCTCGACCAGATAGACTGCGACGGCATGGTTTAGATTCTGGAACTCCAGGTCAAGCGTATGGATCTTCATGGTTGTCGCTATCCTTTGCGCCGGGCGCCGCGGCGCGGGTTGATTGCCGCTATCTTACCTGCAGCCGCAGCCTCCGTCACGCCCGCCGGCCAGCGGAGTCGTGTCGCCCACGGTCAAAACATATCGCGCTTTATATCCGGCGCCTGTACCCTGGCATATGGCTGGATCAAAGGTCGATCTTTTATGCTATGCTAGAAGCGGTAGCCGTGCAGGCGGCCTGTGCCTGCGCGCTGCCCGGTCATCTGGATTGGAAAAGGACTGTAAGACGTGTTGCTGCAGGGTAAAGTTGCACTGGTAACCGGGGCGGGCTCGGGCATCGGCCGGGCCGCGGCGCATCGGCTGGCGGTCGCCGGGGCGCGCGTCGCCCTGCTGGACCGCGGGCAGGAGGCTGTGGACGACGTGGCCGCCGCTATCTCTGCGGCCGGCGGCGAGGCGCTGCCCATCACCGCCGACATCTCCGATGCCCCGGCGGTCGAAAAGGCAGTCGGCAGCGTGCTGAACGCCTGGGAACGGCTGGACATCGTCTTTGCCAACGCCGGCATCAACGGCGTCTGGGCTCCGCTTGAGCAGCTGGAACCGGAAGAGTGGCGCGAGACGATTGACATTAATCTCAGCGGCACCTTTTATACGATCAAGTACGCGGCGCCGGCGCTGCAGCGGCAGGGCGGCTCCGTCATTGTCACCTCGTCCGTTAATGGGACGCGCACCTTCAGCAATAGCGGCGCGTCCGCTTACTCCACCAGCAAGGCGGGTCAGGTAGCGCTGGCCAAGATGCTGGCGCTGGAGCTGGCCAAGCACAAGGTCCGCGTCAACGTCATTTGCCCCGGCGCGATTACCACCAACATTGACGAGAACACCGAGCAGCGCAATGTGGAAGAGGCGAAGGAGCCTGCCGAGTATCCGGAAGGCAGCATCCCACTCACCGATGGCGCGCCCGGCAGCCCGGGGCAGGTAGCCGAGCTGGTGCTTTTTCTTGCTTCCGAGGCTTCCAACCACATTACCGGAAGTGTTATCTTTATCGACGGGGGATCCTCGCTGCTGGTTGGTTAGCCGGCGCGGCCATGTAGAGGTCAACAGTCAAGGAGAATGGAGAATGGAATCGACGCCCCGCACACGTATGGAACAATTGGTAGACTGGCGCGCCGCATTTATCGCGGGCCTCGTCGCCGGTGTTGTCTTTTTACTCGTGCAGATGCTGGGGCAGGCAATGGTCCTGGGCGGCAGCGCCTGGATCTTTCCCCGCTACGTCGCCGCCATCGTCATGGGCGAGCAGGTGCTCCTCGGCGATCTGAGCATCGCGACCATCGTGGTCGGCCTGCTCCTGCACTTCGTCCTGGCGGTCATCTTCGGCCTCATTCTGGCAGCCATCATTCACGAATGGACGTTGCCGGTCGGGGTCGTCGTCGGGGCCCTGTTCGGCCTGGCCCTTTATGCCATCAACTACTATACCATGACGCGCTTCTTTAACTGGTTTTATCCCGTTTATCACTGGTTAGATATCAGCGCACACGTGCTCTATGGCCTGACAGCCGGCGCTATCTACGAGCTACTGGAAGTTGAGCGCTTTGTTCCCGTATACGACACGGACGTCGCTGAAGAGTAAGAGAAGGAGACATCATGTATCGCAGACAAAGAACATCGGGAGGAGGGCGATTCAGCGGCGGACGTCTGCTCATTGCCCTGGCTATCGCCGCCTTTTCTATTCTCTCCTATTGTGCAACACGCCAATATAATCCGTATACCGACGAAGAGCAGTACGTCGCCATCAGCAAGGAACAGGAGATTGTTCTGGGCCTGCAGGCGGCTCCGGAGCTGGAGCAGCAGTTCGGCGGGGTGGACCCGGACCAGAGTGCGCAGGCGCTGCTGGACGAGGTCTGCAGCGAGCTGATTGCGGCCAACGACCTGCAGAACACGGAATACCCGTTTGAATGCACGCTGCTGTCCGATCCGCAGACGATTAATGCCTTTGCTCTTCCCGGCGGGCAGGTCTACATCACGGCGGCGCTTTTCGACCAGCTCGAGAATGTAGACCAGCTGGCGGGCATCATGGGCCACGAGATCGGCCACGCCGTCGCCCGCCACTCCGCCGAGCAGATGGCTAAGGCGCAGCTCACGCAGGGGCTCACCGGCGCGGCGGTCATTGCCGCCTACGACCCCGACAACCCTTCGACTCAGCAGACGGCGGCGATGGCAGCGCTGATCGGCCAGGTGATCAATATGCGCTTCGGCCGCGAAGACGAGCTGCAGTCTGATGTTCTCGGCGTGCGCTACATGGCGAACGCCGGCTATGACACCTGCCAGATGCTCAACGTGATGCAGATCCTGGCGGCGGCGGGCGGACCGAGCCGCCAGCCAGAGTTCTTCAGCACGCATCCCAACCCCGAAAATCGGATGGAGAACATCCGCGCGGCTATCGCCGAGATGGGGGGTAGTTGCCCATAAATGACGAAACCGGAGCGCCACGATGAAGATAGGCGACATCTTTAGCCTGATCAAAGAAACCGTTGCTGAGTGGTCGGAAGACAAGGCGACGCGGCTGTCGGCGGCGCTGGCCTATGCCGCTGTCTTCTCCATTCCACCCCTGATCTTGCTGCTGCTGGTGGTGCTTGGCCGGATAGTCGGCGCCGAGTTCACCGAGGCCCAGATCCAGACGCGGCTGCTGGACCAGTTCGCCGGGCTGATCGGGCCAGAAGGGGCTGACCTCATCGCCAGCGTCATCGAGAATGCCAGCGAGCCGGGCGAAGGGCTGCTAGCCGGCGCCGTCGCCATCGTCACCCTGGCTATTGGCGCCACCGGCTTCTTCACACAGCTTCAGGATTCGATGAACACGATCTGGGAAGTGAAGCCGGCCGAGAACCAGGGGATTGTCGCCACCCTCAAGAACCGGCTCTTCAGCTTTTCTCTGGTAGCGGGCATGGGGCTGCTGCTGCTGCTATCGCTGGCTGTCAGCGCCGTCCTGAGCGCGCTCAACGAGTTTGTCTCCGGGCTGCTGCCGGAAGCCGAAATTCTGATGCGGGTCGTCAACTTCATCGTGTCGCTGGCTATCATCACGCTGCTCTTCGCCGCGGTGTACAAGGTGATTCCCGACGTGCACATTGCCTGGCGCGACGTCTGGATCGGCGCGGTCGTGACGGCGCTGCTCTTTGGCGTGGGCAAGTGGGCCATTGGCCTCTATCTGGGGCAGAGTTCTACAGCCTCCACCTATGGCGCCGCCGGCTCGATGGTTGTCTTCCTCTTATGGATGTACTACTCGGCAGCCATCTTTTTCTTTGGCGCCGAGTTTACCCAGGTCTACGCGCGCCGTTTTGGCTCGCAGATCAGGCCGGCCGAGGGCGCGGTGCGCGTGACCGAAGAGGATCGCGCCCAGCAGGGAATGACGCGGCAGGGGCCGCAGGCAGCGCCGGCGGGGGCCACGCTGGCCGCCCAGCCCTATGCGGTGGCGCCGGCCGCCTGGGAAGCGCCGCGGCGGCGCGAAGATGAAGGCGCCGTGCAGTATTACATCGTCGCCGTGCTGGCGCTGGTTATCGGCGTCTGGCGCTGGCTGCGCAGTTAGCCGGCTGTGCCTGTGGATATCTTATGACAACTATGGAAGCGCTGCAGACAAAGACAGAGCAGCTTCCCAGCCTGGACACGAAGACACAGATCGTCCTGCTCAACGACCTGATCGCCATGTGCTACAACGGCGCCAGCGGTTACGAGCTGACGGCCACCCGCGTGACCGGGGAGCCACTGGCGGCCCTGTTTAGCGATTATGCCCAGCAGCGGCTCTCCTTTGCCGAGGCGCTGCGCGACGAGGTGCTGCATCTGGACGGCGCTCCCGAAATCGGCGGCGACCTGGCAGGCGGCATCCATCGTCTCTGGATCAGGTTCAAGCGCTTCGTCGTCCGGGGCGACGCCGCCATGATTGCGGAGTGCCTGGCCGGCGATGCGGCGGCGCTAGAAGTCTATGAAGAGGCCAGGAAGGCAATCGGACCGGGGCAGCTCGAGCCGGTTGTCGAGGAGCAGTATGAAGCTATTCGCGCCGCGCGGGATCGGCTGCAGGCGCTGCAAGCGATGCTGGCGCGCGGAGCGGGGCCGCCGCCAGAAGAGACGAGGCAAGTGAGGGAAAGCAGATGATCAACCTACAAACTTTCGCAGCAAGAAACCGCAACGTGCAGGATGGAGAGCGCTGGCTCTCGCTCATGGGCGGCGCCGTCCTGACAGTAGCTGGGCTGGGACGCAAGTCGATTGGCGGCCTGCTCACCGCGTTCGCCGGCGGTTACCTGATCTACCGCGGGCTGCGCGGACATTGCGTTGTCTACGACCTGTTGGGCGTGGGGCCAGATTACTACGAGACCATGCTGCCGGCGGACGCAACGCCGCCGCCAGAGGTCGATGATGGCGACGAGGTGATGGAATCTTCCTGGGAGTCGTTCCCCACCAGCGACCCGCCATCGTGGACAATGGGCCGCGAGCGGGGAGACAACGGCGGCTAACATCCGCCATAGCCGCATTAGCAGGAGAAACTGAAATGGCGCAACAGATTACCAGAAGCATGATTGTGAAGGCAGACGTTGCCGACGTCTTTGCCCTCTGGTCCAACTTTGAGAATTTCCCCCACTTCATGAAGAACCTGAAGTCGGTGAAGAAAGTGGGCGAGAAGAGCAGCGAATGGACGCTGTCGGGGCCGATGGGGGCGTCGCTCAAGTGGACCGCGGAGATGACCCGTTACGAGAAGGACAAGCGCCTGGCCTGGAATACCAAGGATAATGCCGGCGCCTTGACGACCAGCGGGCAGGTGACCTTCAACAGCCTGCCGCATGACGAGACGGAGATCACAGTCATCATGCAATACCAGCCGGTGGGCGGTAAGGCCGGCGCAGCCGTGGCCCGGCTGCTGACGAACCCAGAAGAAGTTCTGGAAGAAGATCTGCGCAACTTTAAAGCGTTCGCCGAGGGCATGTACGACCGGACGGATATGTAGCCGTGGCAACCACTGTCATCGCGCTCTTCGAGCAGCCGAAAGCCGCGCAGACGGCGGTACGGGCGCTGCTGGCCGGCAAATTCGTCGAGACAGACATCGACGTGGTGACCGAGGTCGACACGCACATTGCCGGCGCGATAGCGGACGCGGTGCGCCAGGGTGCTGTCGTCGTTGCCGTGCGCGCGCTGGGCGAGTCAGGGCAGCGGGCCCGCTCCCTGCTGGAGGAAGCCGGCGCGCAGCAGGTTGACGAATTTCCCTTTAGCTGGCAGCAGCAAGGCTGGGAAGGGTTCGAGCTGAACCCGAGTCCGGGCGAAGTGGAATCGACAATGGCCTCCCGGCAGCGCTACCGGGAGATGAATGACGGCAACCAGGGGGAGCGTAAGGACGAAGCGGACGGCTCTGGACGCTAACCGGCCAGGGGGCGCACGCCAGTGGATCAGCTTTGTTATCCCCAGGGAATCGGGCCCGTCGTGGCGGCCGCTGCCGGGTTAGGATAAAGGCTGTGATGGTTGCGGGCCATCCGTTCGCGAGAGACGAACAATAGGGTTTTTGGGTCTGGGCATGGCTGGCGTTAATAGCCTTTTGCTTGATAGCCCTTAGTACGGGTGCAACTTCTTTCCGGCATCCGGCGCAGCGTAAGCGAGCCATCAGGATTTGTCCTCTAGGGCGGGGAACAGGTGCCAGATCTGGTAATGGCGTTCGCGCTGTTTGCCGAGCCAGTAGATATCCCGCGGCTGGCCGCGGCCCAGCGCGCGCACAGCTGCCGGACCGTTGTCGAAGAAGCGCGAGCCGCGTTGCTCAGCTTCACCTTCCTGCTTGCCGTTCCCCGTCATCCCTTGACTGTACAGGTCTACAAGCTGTTGGTTAAGCGCTTTCTTCGGACTCCGGCCCTGCGTGACGTGCGGGCCTTGATAGCTGTTTGGCAGTTGCCAGCAGAAGTAAGTGGCGCCCGGGCGGCCATAGCGCCCGCGGCGATCGTTGTATGTAAAGAGCGCCTGCCCCTGGCGCCAGGCCAGCTCCTGGGCATCGCCGTCTGGCTGCGCCGGGCCGATGGCCCAGTTGGCCTGGCTGCGGACGCCGGCGGTCCGCTCATAGGCGCGCTGGCTGCGGCGGCTGACCGCCGTCAGCTCCGCCAGCGTGGCGCGCGCGATGGGCCGGCCCTGGCGGCTGCTGTGGTAGCTGGCATAGAAGTGGGCGCGCACCGCGCCAATGCCCTCTAGCAGCACGGCGAGCGGCAGCCGGACCGGCTCCAGGCGGACCTGCTCGACGCCGAGCCGCTGGCAGACGCGGGCGGCGCCGGCCAGCCAGATGCGCGGCTCCCCGGCGCTGCCGGCGCTGCCGTCCCGCTGCCAGAATAGCCCGTCGCCGGCGGCAAGCAGGTTGCGCAGCTGGCGCCAGCCGCACAGGTAGAGATCGCCGCCGGCGCTGCTGAGCGCCGCTCGCGCCTCTGCCGCGCCAACCCAGCCCTGGCCGCTGCCGTCGAGATGGTGCAGCAGCAGCCAGAGGCGGCCGGCCGCGGCGACGCCCTGGCGCAGCATGGCGACTGCCAGCTCGGGATAGAGGCGGACGGTTGGCTCAGGCTCAGGCGGGCACGACTCAGCGGGGGCGGGTGCGGCTGCCGCAGGCGGAAGCAGTGCTGCCGGGGTCGGTTGGGGTAGGGCGGCCGGCGGGGTCAGCCAGCGCCGTTCCTGCGCGTCGCGATAGGCCGCCAGCCGCTCGTGGCGGGCGGTTGCTGCCCGATGGGCGCGGACGAAGCTTTCGCTCTCCCAGCCCAGGTGCGGGGCGAGCGGCGGGGCAGACGAGACGGGGCAGGGGGCGGCCAGGCGCCGGCCGTCGGGCGTGGTCTGCACCGGGAGACCCGCGGCGAGCCTGTCGTGGCGCCTTTGCCGGCGCAGCCTGTCGAGTTGCTCTTGCGCCGCTGCCAGTTGGGGAGAGGCAGCGACAGGGCGGCAATGAATACTCACGTCTCACGCGGCAGCGCAAGAGCGTGGCAGGCAGCGGCAAGCAGCGCCTGAGAAGGCGTGTCAGGGCAGAATTCACGCTACTTTTACGTAGGAATCCCTTGCCATTGACAGGGTTGCACGGCTGTGCTATGCTCTTAACGCAACTGGTAAGCTGCCGCGGGGCACAAAAACCCCATCCCCACTCAAGGGGCTCTGGCGACGGTGTTGGCGGCACCAACGCCAGCGACGGCAGTTTAACTGGGACAAGGCCAAGCGTTTATACGCCTGGCCTTTTTCTTAGGCAGCGGCGAACGCTACGATGGGATGCTGGGCGCAGGGAAGTTGATGCCGTAGAGCGTTCTGCTCGCTCTTCACATTTCCTTCCTCTACCCACCCCCAATTGGACACGGTAAAGTTCCACGGATCTGGCACGTAGGTTAAAGCCACAACCTGAGAGCAGTCTAACAAAAATAGATTTAGGTGTCAACAAATCTATAGCATATAGATTTGATTTTGTCCCCAAACTTCCGTACAATTATCTCCGTGTCAGCCAGTTTAGCCGTATTGTGGCGCATAGCCTACCGGTCGTGAGGACTTAATGATGATAGATGAAGTGAATCCGGCCCTGGAATTGGAGCGGTTTGCACAGCCGAAATGGGATCGTCTGGGCGTCGTCATGCCCCCATTCAGCATTGAGGCCGATCCACGGTTCATGTATATCTCCGACGATACGCGGCGGGCGCTCTCCAAGGTCAGCTTCATGGTCGAAGCCGGCCAGGGCGCCTCGGTCGTGGTCGGCGAGGTGGGCACCGGTAAGACGACGCTGGCTTCCTGGTTCCACAGCCGCTACCAGCGCCGGCCCGACTTCGTGGCGGCGCGCGTAGACGAGCCGCCCAAGCGCAGCGGCCTGCTGCTGCTGCGGCGCATCGCCGCCGAGTTTGACCTGCGCACGCGCCGGGCGACGGAAGATCAGCTGAACGAGTTTCGTGGCTTCCTGGTGCGCCAGTCGGAGAAGGGCGTGCTGCCGCTGATCATCATCGACGAGGCGCATGAGCTGGGCGTGGAGCAGTTTGTCGAGCTGCGCCGCATGTTGAACTTCCGCGATCCCAAGGGAGGCAAGGCGTTCCAGCTCATTCTGCTGGGGCGGCCGGAGCTGGATATCAACCTGCGCGACGTGCCTGACTTCAACGACCGCATCGCCACGCGCTCCTCGCTGGACCCGCTGACGCCGGACGACACCAAGTCGTTGATTGAGTACCGGCTGCTGGCGGCCGGGCGCGACCCGCGCCAGCGCCCCCTGTTCACCGACGACGCCATCCTGCCAATCTGGCGTGAGACGCGCGGCTACCCGCGCAGCATCTGTCTGCTCTGTCTACACCTCTGCCTGGAGATGCTCGACGCCGATGCCGAGCATATCAACGAGCGGTTTGTGTCAGACTTCCTCAACAAGCAGCAGAGCTACCGGCGCCTGGAGGATAATCTGTGAGTCGTTCGCAGAAAGAGAGCACACTGGCGGCTCTCTTACGGGATAAGCCAAGAAGGGGCCGGCCGCCGCGCGAGGTCAGCCGGCAGAATGTCTACGTCGCGCTCTCTGAAACCCAGAAGAAGAAGGTCAGCGCCCTGGCCGTGAAACTGCCGCCCGGCTTTGCCCGGGCCGACATCCCGGACATGGCGATGATGGTCCTCTCCACCCGCATGGAAGGGCTGCGCCGGGCCGTGGCGGGCCGCACCCGTGATATTCCCGAAGGTATTACCGACCTGGAATCCCTCTACCTGCTCTGGGACGTGCGTATGCCCAAAATCAGGGATGGCGAAGCGCGCTGGACCTCTATCCGGGTTTCGCCGCAGCAGGCCATCGATCTGGGCCGCATTCACGGCACACTGAACGTCCTTTTTGGCGCGACGCGCAGTGATGTCTTTACGCTTGCCCTGGAGCTGCTACGTTCTTTCATCGAGAACGACTTCGACGAGCAGCAGGTTGAGTCGCTGGCGGACATGCGGGAGCGCATAGCCGATCATTATTTGTGAGTAACTCATAAAATATTCGTTGCCAGATCACCGTTCAACGGCCTCTGTAAGCCCCATATAGGGTAAATATATGGGGCTTGTGCCGCCAGATCTGCCTCTATATAGCGTTGTTTTGAGAAGTCCAGACCCCCGAATATAGTACCTGAGCATTATCCAGGCCGGCCGCAAGTAGGGCTTAAATACCAGCGCCGTTGCCGCCGGTAGCGCCGCCATTTGCGCAGCCTAAAGCCTGTGCAGGTAGCCGGTGTCCAGGGCTACGTCAATGGCCGTTGCCTTGCCCGGCAGCTCATATTCGGCCAACAAGGCGCCGTCAGACGGCTGCACCAGCGCATAACGGGCATCGTCGTAGGCCAGAATCACGCTGCCGCCCGTCGTAAAGAGCGCGCCGTCTGGCGAGAAGCTCAGGCCAGTCTGCCAGATAGCTGAAGGATGGGGCGTGGGCGATGCAGCGGGCGTTGGCGTTTGCGCCGGCGGCTCGGTTGCGGTCGGCTCCGCCGTAGGCGTGTCGGTAGGTACGGCCGTGGGCGTCTCGGTCGGCATAGCCGTCGGCGTGTTGGTCGGGGGCGTGGTGGCCGTGGGCGGCGGGGCGTCTGTGGGCGCCAGCGATGGCGTGGCGGAGACCAGGGCCGACTGCTCGGCGGCCGGTGAGCAAGCGGTCAGTAAGGCCAGGACGACGATGGCCAGCCAGATTCCGTGCTGAGGCAGGGCGCAGCGAAGGCGCCCGAGGGCTCCAACTACCTGATTCTTTTTCTTTTTCCTTATTGGTGCAGCGCACATCCCCGCGCTGCTTCACCCGTGGCCCACCGTCGCCACGCCAGACGACGGTGGGCCAGCTCCTATGGCAATGTCTTTACTACGAAGACAGTTGCCGGCGTGCGAACTCGTGAAGTGGTGTGAGGCTGACGCCGTAGGCGGCGGCCGCGTCTTCCATGCTTACGGCGGAGTCGTAGAACTCCATGGCAGTCAGCAAGGCGGCCATGGGGTCGGGCAGCCCAGGCACGGGGTCGCCGGGCTGTACCCAGTTTACGGGCAGCTCGCGGCCGGCGACCTGTGAGTAGGCGTCGACGACATCACGCCAGGATAGTGGTTGGGGCCCGCCCAGAGGCACATATTGGTTGCGCGCGTCGGGATTATCGACAGCGGCGACGACAAAAGCGGCGACATCCTGGTTCGAGATAAAGGAGTGCAGGCGGCGCCCTTCGCCCACGAGGGTGACGGGCAGCCCTTGCGCGGCCGGCAGGCCCACGACCATTGCCGGCCAGGACTCGAAGAAGGCCGTGGGGGCGAGGATGGTATAGGCCATGCCGCTTTCGCATAGACACCGCTCGGTCTCAGCCTTGGCGCGCAGGAAGTCGCTGGGACTATCGAGGGCGGCGCCGAGGGCGGAGACAAAGATGAAATGGTCAACCCCGGCCGCTGCAGCCGCATCGACCAGGCGCCGGTTGCCATCACGGTCGACGCTTTGCACATTGTCGTCGCCGCCGCGCATGGCGGAGTTGGCGGTGGCGATAACGGTTTGCACGCCCTGCAACGCCTGGCGCAGCGCCTGCTCGTCGCCCAGGTCGCCGCTCATGGGTTGGGCGCCGGCGGCAACAAGGTCGCGGGCCGGCGTGGCCAGGCCCTGCTGCGCCATATAGTCGGACGGTGAATTGTGACGGACGAGGATGCGGACCTCTTTTCCCTGTTCTAAGAGCCGGCGGGTCACCATGCCGCCGACAATGCCGGTCGCGCCTACGACAAGTATCATGAGATCCTCCTTGCCCACCGCTCTGAACGAGCGCTGGGCGTCGATTGTTTGTGCGGTTCTAGCTTAAGGCCAGGAGCGTTCCAAAAGCGTTCCCGTCGCTACAGATAGCTCAGCTCGCGCGCGAGGCGGGTGGCTTCCTGCAGGTAGGGGATGGCGGCGGATGGATCGGCCGTGGCGGCCGCGGCAGAGACGAGGGCCGCGTGCAGGGCGTCGGGCAGCAGCAGCTGGGGGGGCTCGACGAGCGCGGCGGCGTGGGCAATGGCGCCGGACAGGTCGCCCTGGTCCAGCGCGATAGCCAGGAGGGGTAAGAGGGCCGCCCATTGCAGGGGATAGGGCGTCGGCACCTTGCGCCAGTCCGCCAGGGCATCTGCGGCCAGTGCGGCGGCCCGGGATGCGTCGCCTTTGCGCCAGGCCAGCCAGGCGCGCTGCGCGAGGCAGACGCCGGTATAGTTGTAATCCGAGACCCCGCCGGCAAGCGGCAAGAGGCGATCTACCATGTGGCTCAACCGGACCTCATCTCCCCAGAAACGATAGATGAAGCTGAGATAGGTCAGGCCCATGCACTGCAGCTGCACGTTACCGGCGGCGTCGGCCTGCGTGAGGGCGCGCTGCATATAGTCGTGCGCGCGTGACAACTCGCTGCGCCAGAGCAGGGTAAGGCCAAAGTTGAAACGATGAAAGGCGATAAAGTCTTCGTCGTCCGTCTCCAGGGCCGCCTCCAGGCTGGCAGCGCCGAACAGCGGCTCTTCTGTGCTTAAGTTCAGGCGCTTGATGCGGTTGCGGGCCCACTGCCGCGCGGCATAGAAGTCGGAGCGCTGCCATGCGCTGCCGTGGCTTTCCAGGGTAGCCTCGACGGCTGCAGCCATCAGCTCCATCTCCACGCCCTGCCCGTTGAAATAGAGCGCGCGCAGGAAGTGCAGGTGTAAGTCGATCCACACGGTCAGGAAGGCGTCGTCCTGTTCTTCGGCCGGCACTTGCGCCAGCAGCCGCAGCGCCTCGTCGAAGGCCGGCCTGGCGAGAGACAGGCTGCCGGGCAGCGCCAGCGCGCGCACGCGGCGGCTATGCCAGCGCGCCGCCTCCAGAGAGCCCGCCGCTGCGCTGGCCGCTTCCAGGAAAGCGGCGGTTGCCTCCGGCATCTGGCCCTTGCGTAGATAGGCTTCCCCGCGCGCGCCGTGCACGCGAACGCGCTGCGGGTCGCCGGCCGGCAGCATGGCCAGGGCCCGCTGCAGCAGGCGCAGGCTCTCGTCGTGTGCGTAGAGCCGCGAAGCGTTCTCGGCGGCCAGGAAAAAATGGTGCGCTGCTTCCGCTTTCTGGCCTGCTTCAACCAGATGGGCCGCAATCTGGCCGTGAACGGCGTCCAGGCGTGCGGCGAAGAGCTGCTCCAGGGCCGCCGCCGCCTGCTGGTGCGCCCAGCGACGGCGGGGTAGGCTCAGGCGGGCCAGCGCCACCTGGCGGATGATGTCGTGGCTGAAGTCGTAGCCGTCGGCGCCATAGCCGCGGATGAGCTGGCGCTGCCACAGCTCGTCGAGAGCGGGCATCAGCTCGCCGGCGGGACGACTACTGGCGGCGGCCAGCAGGGGAAGGGTGAACGTGCGGCCAATGACGGCCGCCAGACCCAGCAGGTCGAGCGTGGGGGCGCTGAGCCGGTTGAGACGGGACCCGACCACCGTGCGGATCTTTTGCGGAATTTCTGCGGCGCCTAGCTGCAAACCGGCGCGGGCCAGCTCGACGATAAAGAACGGATTGCCTTCGCTGGCCTGGAAAAGCGCCTCGGCCACGGGCGCGTCGAGCGCGTGGCCCAGCACATGGGCGGCAAGCGCCGTAGCCGCCGGGCGGTCCAGGGGCGAGAGGAGAAGCGTGTGCCCGTTCACAACCGGCGGCAGGGCGCCTTGCCAGCGCTGCAGGCGATGGTCGCGGGTCAGCTCGTCGGAGCGCACAGTGACGAGCAGCATGATCGGCGAGCTGGCTTTGTCGAGCATCAGGAAGTGTAGCCAGGCCAGCGTGTCGGCGTCGGCCCAATGCAGGTCTTCCAGAATCAGCAGCAGCGGCGAGCCGGCGGCGGCCACGGCCTCGACCAGCGCCAGGAAGAGCCGTCGCTGCTGCCACGGCTCGGTCATGGGGCCCGGCGGGGCCAGCTTGGGATCATCCGCCAGCAGTTGGGGCAGGATACGGGCTACTTCGCTGCGCCAGGCGGGCGCCAGCCGCGCCAGGGGCCGCTGCAGGTGAGGCGCGCGCAGCCAGCCGGCGACAGGGGCAAAGGGCAGCTGTTGTTCCGATAAAAAGCAGGCCGCCGGCAAGACGGCAATGCCCTGGCGCGCGGCCCAGCTATTGAGCTCGTCGGCGATGCGCGTTTTGCCGATGCCGGCTTCGCCAGAGAGGACGACAAGCTGGAAAACTCCAGAGCGTGCCGCGTGCCAGATGTCCATGAGCTGCTGCCAGACATCGTCGCGCCCGACGAGGGGCAGCAGGCGCACCGCCGGGCGCGGCGCGGCCTCTGGCAGCGCCTGCCGCTTGAGCAGATGCTGGTAGAGCGCCTGCAAGGCCGGCGCGGGCGGCACGCCGAGTTCTTCCTGGAGCAGATCGACGGCGCGATGGTAAGTGAAGAGAGCGCCGGCAATGTCGTCGCCGAGCGCCTGCAGCCGCATCAGGCGTGTGTAGCCGCCTTCATGCAGCGGATCGTCCGCCAGCAGCCGCTGCACCGTCTCGATGGCGCGTGGGTAGTCACGCTGCGCTTCCTGCAATTCAGCCAGGTGGTCGAGCGCCGCGTGGTATTGACCCTGCAGCCGATCGCGCAGCGGCGTCACCCACTCGTCAAAGACATCGGGCAGCAGGCGGCCCTTATACAGCTCCAGGGCTGCCTGCAGCAGATTGGGCTGCTGGTCAAGAGGCGCCATCTCCGCCTGACGCAGCGCCTGCTCGAAGCGGCTCACGTCAGTCCACGGCATGGCGCCGGCCCGCCACACGAGTGCGGCGCCGTCGGAGTCCAGATGGCGGGCCAGGCCGGGCAACGTGTGGTGCAGCCGATGCAGCGCCTTGCGCAGATTGGTGCGGGCCTGGGCTTCGCCGGAGTCGGGCCAGAAGTGGAAAGCCAGCTGTTGGCGCGAGATAGGGGCGGCCGCGTGCAGCAGCAGATAGGCCAGTAAGGATTGCAGGCGAGGGGTGAGGGGCAACCTGAACTGCTCAGCGCCCTGGTCGATACGGAATTGACCCAGCATGTAGACGGCGAAATTCTGACGGGGCATGTGACGCCTGCCATAAACCAAAACTGCCACAAGAAGACCGGCGGCTTCTGGCGGCAGTGATGAGTCTCGCGATAGTTGCCCTCACGGGGAAGCAAACCCCGCTCCTAGGCCCAGTCCCCTGGACAAAGAGGACAAGGCACCAGCACAATTCTATCATTTACTGCGCCCGCTCACAATAGAGTTGCTCTGGCCGCGGGCGGGAAATTTCTGCTTGACAGCCGCTAAATTGCTGCTATAGTGTTAAATGGCTCCCCCCCAGAGGTGGTTAGACAACGCCCGTTGCTCTAGCCACCTCACCTTTTTATAGGGAGGATGTGTGAGCAGAAGAGAACCCCGTCTCGTCGATCAAGGAAAAGAGCTGGCGCGCGCCGGGCTGGTGCATCGTGTGGCCGAGCCGGAGGGCGAAGGGCCGTTTCCCACGCTCGTCATGCTGCACGGCCTGGCCGGCAACGAAGAGGTGATGTGGGTCTTCGCCCAGACAGCGCCCGCCGGCTGGCTGCTCGTGGCGCCGCGGGCCATCGTCGACGATCCCTCGGGCGGCTATAGCTGGCGCGTCCGCGGCAAGGATGACTGGCCGACGCTGAACCAGTTTGACGCGCCCGTGGGCGCGGTAATGGATTTCATCAGCGCGCTGCCGGAGCTATACAACGCCGACCTCAGCCGGCTCTATCTGATGGGTTTCAGCCAGGGGGCGGCGACGAGCTACGCCGTCGCCATGCGTCACCCCGAGGCGATACAGGGTATTGCCGGGCTGGTGGGCTTTGTGCCCATGGAGTGCGGCGATCTGGAGGCGGCTGGGTCGCTGGAGGGGATGCCCATCTTCATGGCGGTCGGTCTGCAGGACGAGCGTATCCCATATAGCCGTTCGTTGGCCTGCGCGCAGACGCTGAATATGGCCGGGGCGGAGCTGGAATACAACGAGTACGAAATGGGCCACCGGCTTAACAGCGCGGCGATGCGCGACTTGAAGGCGTGGTGGCAGAGAGTAAGCGAGGCGCAGGCAGCAGAGTAGGGGGGTCAGGCGGCCTCGTGGGCTGCACGCAGCCAGGCCCGCACCTCGTCGTCAATATCGACGACGCCGAATAGCTCCAGGTGATGGGTGAAAAAGCCGGGGCGGGGCTGGACGACTTCTTTCCAGCGCGGCGATTCATTTCGCATAGGGAAAACCAACGTAAGCACCAAGGGCGCACCACGACCATGGAGATATTTGCCGGGTATCCAGACCCAGGCGAAGTTACGGCGGCGGCGGAAGGCGATCTGGCTTTTGCTGGTGTGGACGGTCACTTCACCCAACTGGTCGATGGCGCTGGTGAGCGCTGCAAAGATCTGCTGCGCCAGATCATGACCGGCAAGATAATCGTCTGGCGTCAGGCCTTGCTGGTCGGGCAAGTTGGGCTGGACCTCCATCGACAGGTGAGTGGACTGCTTATACCGCGGGGGGGCTGGCGAGCAGCTCCTGGAGCGCGGCGGCGATAGCGCGGAAGGCGGCGGCCTGGTGGCTATCGGGCTGCTCGTGGACGAGCGGGTTGGCGCGGTTGATGCTTTGCGAGATGGCGGGGGTGAGGGGGATGCGGCCGAGGATAGGGGCGTCCGCCAGCGCTGCAGGCCGCCAGCGCTCCGAGTGCTGGAAGATCTCATGCTGCCCGCCACAGTCGGGGCAGATGAAGTAGCTCATATTCTCGACAAGGCCGAGGATGGGCACGCCCGCCTGCTTGAAGAGGTGCAGGCTGCGGCCGGCGTCAAGCAGACTCAGATCCTGCGGGGTGGTGACGATGACGACGCCGCTTATCTGCACGTGGCGCAGCAGATCTTCCTGGGGCTGGCCGGCCG
>CAZOGK010000018.1:0-4098 GCA_964579295.1 uncultured Ardenticatenaceae bacterium | reverse complement strand
ACGACGCCGCTTATCTGCACGTGGCGCAGCAGATCTTCCTGGGGCTGGCCGGCCGAGGGGGGCAGGTCGAGCAGCAGCATGTCCAGCGGCCGCCAGTCAACATCGCGTAACGTCTGCACCACCAGCTGGCCCACGGCGTCGGGCGGCGGGTTAATCACCTGTTCCTCGCCCATGAGCAGGCCGGTGGACATCAGCTTCAGGCCAAAGCGCTGCAGCGGCGGCACGGTGGGCAGCATCGACGCCGGCCTGGCGATGGGCACGTAGCTTTCGCGGCGCTGGCGGCGCTGGTGGATGCCGAGCATGAGGGGGACGTTGGGGCCGTAGATGTCGGCGTCGAAGACGCCGACACGGCTGCCCGCCTGCTGCAGGGCCAGAGCAAGATTGACGGTGATCGTCGTCTTGCCGACGCCGCCTTTGCCGCTGGCAATGGCGACGACGTGCTCGACGCCGGGCAGCTGCTGGCGCGGCAAGACCATCAATCGTCGCCCCGCAGCAGACTGAGGGCGAGGGCGGCCACGCCGGCAGCGAGGCCGGCGGCGGCAGCCGTGCGCCGCGGCGAGCGTGTGACGACCTTCGTCGCTTCTTCTACTCCCTCGCCGAGCGGGCGCAGCCGCTGCTGCAGGTTGACGCCAAAGAGCACGTGCATGAGGGTGTTCATGAGCCCGTAGTTGTTGGGCTGGCGCAGCATGGCGGCGATGTCCAGGAAGATGGGCGCGCCGCCAATGCCGTAGGCTTTGCTCTGGGTGAACTGGAGCACGTCTTGCTTGCCGTGGGTGCGCGCCGAGCCTGACAGTTTGACACCGCCAAAGGGTAGCATGGATACGGCATAGTGAGCAATGGTGTCGTTGACGACGACCGAGCCGACGTCAAGGCGCTGGGCCACGCGGCGGGCGCGCTCCAGATCGCGGCTCCAGACAGAGGCGCTGAGCCCATACTCGCTATCGTTCGCCAGGCGGATGGCTTCCTCCTCGTCGCGCACCTTCATAATGGGCATGAAGGGTCCGAACGATTCTTCGCGCATCAGCGCCATGCTGTGATCAACGTCGACAAGGACCGTCGGCTCGACGAAGAGCCCGGTGCGCCCGCCGCCGGTCAAAACGCGTGCGCCCCTGGCGCGCGCATCCTCCAGATGGCGCTCGATAATCCCTATCTGGCGCTCGAAGCTGATGGGGCCCAGATGGTAAGGATTCTCTTTCTCCGGCGTGTAGCCGTGGCGCAGCTCGGCCATCTCCTCCATCACCGCCGCGACAAAGGCCTCGTAGACATCGGCGACGACGTAGACGCGCTCAATCGACACGCAGGTCTGCCCCGAATGATAGAAAGCGCCCCAGACACCCCAGTGGGCCGCCTTGCGTACGTCGGCGTCCTCCAGCACGATCATCGGGTCTTTACCGCCCAGCTCGTGGATGAACGGGATCATGCGCCGGGCCGTAGCCTCGGCTACCTTGAGACCCGTGTCAGTAGAGCCGGTGAGGAAGACAAGGTCAGGATTGCTGGCAACCAGCTCGGCGCCGACGGCGCCATCGCCGTGGATGACGCGGACGAACGGGCTCAGCTCGGGCACGCTCTGGAAGAGGCGCTCGATAAGCTGGCCGACGGCGGCGGTGGCCTCCGATGGCTTGAGCACGACGGTGTTGCCGGCCAGCAGCGCCGCATAGACAGGGGGGATGCTCAGGTCGAGCGGCAGGTTCCAGGGGCCGATGACGGCGACCACGCCAAAGGGGCGCGGCTCGACGTAGTAGCGCTTGAAGACGTAGATGCCGGGTGGCACGCGCTGCCGCTGCAGCCACCCAGGCGCATGGCGGCGGTAGGTTTGGAGCTTATCGACGACGAGGAACAGCTCGGCCAGGGCATCCTGGCGGCTCTTGCCCGTGTTGACATTGACGACGCGGGTAATCTCGTCGGCATGCTCGATGAGCACGGCCTGCAGTTGCTTGAGGATGCGGGCGCGCTCGGCCGGCGTTTTTTGCTGCCACACCGGCGCGCTGCGCCGCATCTGCGCCACGGCCTGGCGGATTTCCGCTGCGGTCGTCATGGGCAGCGAGCCAAACTGCTCGCCGGTCGCCGGGTTGATGAAGGGGAGGATGCGCTCGTTCATGATCGTTCTCCATGTGCGCCAGGGCGGCGGGCCAGAAAAGCCAGGGCAGCGGCGGCAAGGGCCGCCGCCCCCAGCAGGAAGGGGCGCGACCAGCGGGCGGGCAGCTCGACGGCGGCTGCCTGCCCGTTGCGGGAAAGCGCTGCATGGCGCTCCTGCCAGGGCGCGCCGGCCGCGGGGATCTTGCTCATGGCCCGCTCGGCCATCGCGGTGATGGTCAGGCTGGGGTTGACGCCGAGGTTAGCGGGGATGACCGAGCCATCGGCCACGTAGAGGCCAGGGTAGTTGAACACTTCATGGTTGACATTGACGACGCCATGCTCGTCGCTGGCGCCGATGCCGCAGCCGCCCAGGATGTGGGCGGTGGAGGGCGTGTTGAGCAGCACCTCGTTAATGGTCGATTGCGGGATGCCGTTGATGCGCGCGGCAAAGCGCTCGACCACGGCGCGCCCCGCTTCGACCACGGCCGGGATGGGCAGGGTAGCGTCGCGCTCGCTGACGAGGCCGTGCCGGCCCAGCGTCCAGATGCTGCGCCCGCGCTTGAGATGCATGCGGTTTTCCAGCGTCTGCATGACGAGCACGATGGTGCTGTCGCGCGCCCAATCGGGCAGGAAGCGCACCTTGAGCAGGTCGTAGGGGCGCTGCAGGCCATAGCGCACGAAGCGCCAGAGGCGCGTCCAGGCGCCGCCTTCGAGATCGACGAGGGGCACGGCCAGATGGCGCATCAGGGAGGAGCCGCGCGGATAGCGCACGGGCTCGACACTGGTCACCTCGTCTACCCAGAAGTGGCTGGTGATGGCAATGCCTTCGGAAAAGTCGCCGTTCTCCTCGCGGGCCGTCACGCCCATGAGCGCCTCGCTGTTGCTGCGCACGAGCTTGCCGACGTGTTCCGAAAGCAGGGGCAGGGAGCGCGTCTCGTCGCGGCAGCGCAGCAGCAGGTCTACCGTGCCCAGGACGCCGGCGGCGACGACGACGTTCTGGGCGCGCACGGCAAAACGGCGCTTGCGCAGCCAATCGGTGGTGCGCTCGTAGACCACCTCGTAGCGCGCCCCGTCGGCCTGGCCGAGCGGCAGGGGACGGATGTCGACGACCTGACATTCCGGCCGGATCTCGGCGCCATACTTCTCGGCAAAGTAGAGGTAATTCTTGTCGAGCGTGTTCTTGGCATCGTGGCGGCAGCCGACCATGCAGCCGCCGCAGAAGTTGCAGCCGGTACGGTCGGGGCCTTCGCCGCCAAAGTAGGGATCCGGGACCGTCTGCTCCGGCTCGCCGAAGAAGATGGCGACGGGCGTGGGAGCGAAGGTGGCCTCGCGCCCCATCTCCACGGCGATGTCGTAGAGGATCTCGTCGGCTAGCCCGAAGTGCGGGTTGCGCGTGACGCCAAGCATGCGGTTGGCCGTGGCAAAATGGGGGGCCAGCTCGGCTTTCCAGTCGGCCAGGGCCGACCATTCTACATCCTGGTAGAAATGGTCGGAAGGCTCAATGTGGGTACTGGCATAGACGAGGCTGCCGCCGCCGACGCCGGAGCCGTTGAGGATGAGGATGTCGTCGAGGAAGTTGAGGCCCATGATGCCGAAGCAGCGGGCGGCCGGCAGCCAGAGGAACTTGAAGATGTTCCAGTTGGTTTTGGGAAAGTCTTGCGGCCGGTAGCGCTTGCCGCGCTCCAGCACAAGGACGCGGTAGCCCTTTTCGCTGAGACGCATGGCCGAGACGCTGCCCCCGAATCCCGAGCCGATGACGACAAAATCGAAGGCGCCGGCCTGCGGTCGCATACTATCCATGACTGTTCCCCACTGTGCTTGTGCCCCTTTTCCGGCGGAGAAGCGGCGATGGTCACGTGATGCTGACAATATAACACAGTGCGTTATCTTTGACTAGAGGGCGCGGCGTGGCGCCCGGGCGAACAAGGGGAGCGGGCAGGGCGCCGGTTAGGAAGGCTACGGCGCAGCCAGCCGGCGCACGGCGAGCATGGTGATGTCGTCGGACTGCGGCGCGCCGGCCGT
>CAZOGK010000017.1:50864-69797 GCA_964579295.1 uncultured Ardenticatenaceae bacterium | reverse complement strand
TCGGCGGGCGTGGTCGAAGGCGTCGTGCGCCGGCTGGAGAGCGCCGCCGACGGCCACCGGCTGCAGCCCGGCGAGATCCTGGTGGCGGCGACGACCAACGTCGGCTGGACGCCGCTCTTCCCGCGGGCAGCAGCGGTGGTCACCGACGTGGGAGCGCCGCTCTCGCACGCGGCCATTGTGGCCCGCGAGCTGGGCATTCCCGCCGTGGTCGGCACGGGTAATGCCACCAGCCGGCTGCGCGACGGCGACCGGGTGCGCGTGGATGGGGCGCGGGGGGTGGTGGAGATCCGGAGATGACGATGAAGACGAATCGGCTCCGTTGCCAACTTCTGTTGACAGTCTGCTAAACCTGTTGGTACACTGGTCCTGTCCAGTTCTTTTGTGTGGTGGCCGGTCTGCCTGCCGAATCCTGCCTCTATGATTGCCAGCATTGCAGCGCCGCGAGATCCGGTGTGTGGGCTCGTGTCACGGTCGTCAGGTTTCTGTTTGGAGAAGGAGGATTGAGATGAAGCTTCGTAGGACGTGGTGGTTGGTCGCGTTGTTGCTGGTCGCGATGCTGATGGCGGTGAGCTGCCAGACGCAGACGCCGGCAAATACGAACACGAGCGCCGATGAGGTGGAGACGGCGCCGGATGAGGGCGCGGAGGCAGAAACGCCGCCGGAGGAGAGCTCAGCCGAGGAGCCGGAGACCGAGGCGGAGAGCGAGGAAATGGTGGACGAGGGCGAGGGGTTCCCGGAGGGCACGCAGCTGCAGATTTTGCAGTGGAGCCACTTTGTGCCCCGTTATGATGCCTGGTTTGACCAGTTTGCCGCCGATTGGGGCTCCGCCAACGGCCTCAATGTGAGCGTGGACCACCTGGACATTGCTTCGGTGGACCCGACGCTGGTAGCGGCGCTGGACGCCGGTGAGGGGCCGCACCTGGTGGAGCTGTCGCTGGCGGCGTCGAGCTATGTGGAGGGCGTGCACGACCTGCGCGACCTGGTGGCGCGCGCGGAAGAGATGTATGGCCCGATGAACGATACCTGCCGCGCTAATTCCTATCTACCTGCCAATGATATGTGGTATGGCTTCTGCCACGGCTGGGTGCCTGACCCGGGCGACTATGACATCAGCATGTGGACGGAGGCGGGCTTCCCCAACGGGCCGTCTACCTGGGCCGAGCTGCTGGAAGGCGGCGCCTGGATTCGCGAGAACCTGGGCGTGCCCATGGGCATTGGCCTCTCGCCGGAGATTGACTCCAACATGGCAATGCGCGGCATCATCTGGTCCTTTGGCGCTTCGGTGCAGGACGAGAACGAGTGTGTGACGATGGACACGCCGGAGATGCTGGAGGCGGTCGAGTACGTGGTTGACCTGTACAACGACACGATGACGGAAGAGGTCTTTGGCTGGACGGCGGCGTCCAACAACCAGGGGCTGATTGCCGGCGAGCTGTCGTACATCCTCAACTCGATTTCGGCCTACCGCAGCCTGCAGAAGATTGACCCGGAAGCCGCGGATAACATCGGCTTTGTGCCGGCGCTGATGGGGCCGCGCGGCGACCAGCACGCTTCGGCGCATCTCTGGTTCATCTACGTCATCCCGTCGTACGTGGAACAGGGCAGCCCAGAATACCGCGCCGCCGAGGAGTTCATCATGCATCTGCTGGCGAACTACGACGATGCGGTGTACGAGAGCGAGCTGTACAACTTCCCGGCCTTCGAGCCGACCGCGCCGAGCATAGGCGGCTGGCTGGAAAGCGATCCCTTTGAGTCGAACCCGGCGGATAAGCTGGCCTTCCTGGCCGACGCCGACGAGTGGGTGACCTACCTGGGCTACCCCGGCCCGTCGAACCCGGCCGCGGCCGAGGTGTACGCGACGCACATCATCCCGACGATGATGGGCCGCGCCGCGCTGGGCGAGGTGACGCCGGAAGAGGCGATTGCCGAGGCCGAGGCGCAGATTAACGAAATCTATGCCAAGTGGCGTGACCGTGGTCTGGTGGGCTGCACCGACCAGTAAGCGCCGCTGACTGACCGTTGCGAGACCTGACAGGTCGTCTTGGCGACCTGTCAGGTCTGGAAGAGCCGTCTATAAGTTTGAAGGTGGGGCAGTCTGCCCGGACTGCCCCACCTGTTGCAGAGGAGCCATTATGGCATTTGTGGAGATTGAGAGGCTGAAGAAGGAGTTTGGCGACGTCAAGGCAGTGAACGGCGTCGACCTGAGCATCGAAGAAGGAGAGCTGATCGTCATCCTGGGGCCATCGGGCTGCGGCAAGACGACGCTGATGCGCATGATTGCGGGGCTGGAGCGGCCGACCGAGGGCGAGATTATCATCAATGGGCGGCGCGTGACGGCGCTGCCGCCGCGGGCGCGCGAGATTGCGATGGTCTTCCAGAGCTACGCCCTCTACCCGCACATGTCGGTCTACGACAACATCTCCTTTCCGCTGCGGGCGCGCAAGCAGCCGAAGGGGGAAATCAAGGAGAAGGTCGAGTGGGCAGCGCGGGTGCTGGGCATCGAGCGGCTGCTCGACCGCCGCCCGCGCCAGCTTTCCGGCGGCGAGCGGCAGCGTGTGGCGCTGGCGCGCGCCCTGGTGAAGGAGCCGTCGGTCATGCTGCTGGACGAGCCGCTCTCGAACCTGGACGCCAAGCTGCGGGCGCTGGCCCGCGACGAGCTGCAGCGTTTCCAGCGCCAGCTGGGCATGACGACCATCTTCGTCACCCACGACCAGATCGAGGCGATGGGGCTGGGCGACCGCATTGTGGTGATGAACGCCGGCAAGGTGCGGCAGATTGGCACGCCGGACGAGATTTACAACGACCCGGCCGATACCTTTGTGGCGACTTTCCTCGGCTCGCCGCCGATGAATCTGCTGGACCACGAACACTATTACCTGGGCTTCCGGCCGGAGACGTTCCTGCCGGCGGCGGTGGCGGGCAACGGTGCGGGCACGACGGTCTTCCCCTTTGCCGTGGGCCGGGTGGAGAACCTGGGCTCAGACCGGCTGCTCTATGGCACGGTTGGCGGCGGCGAGCATGAGCGCACCGTGGCCAAGCTACCGTCCACCGTCTCTATTCCCATCGAGGCGGGCGCCGAGTATGAGTTTGTGGTGCGCGACGACAATCTGCGCTTCTTTGATAAGGGCAGCGGCCTGCGCGTCGGGCCGCAGCCGTTGTGAGGGGGCAGCTATGGCCGAAAAGACGTTAGACGAAAAGACGCTGGTTCCGGCGCCGGGGCGGGCGGCGCCGGGGGAGACGCCACGCGGCTGGTTCCTGGCCGACCGCGAGGGGCTGCTGGGCGTGTTGTTCCTGGCGCCGGCGGTCATCTACATCATTGCTCTGGTGGGCATACCCTTTTTCCTGGCGATTGCCTTCAGCCTGAGCGACATCACGGCAGGCAATACGGAACTCGAGATTATTGGCCTGCGCAACTTCCAGCGGGTGACGACGACGCCGCAGTTCCGCCGGGCGCTGCAGAACAGCTTCACCTTTACCGTGGCGGCGCAAATCATCGTCATTGTGCTGGCGAACGTGCTGGCGGTGGTGATGTCACGCGATTTCCGCGGCAAGTGGCTGGCGCGCTTCCTCATCATCCTGCCGTGGGCCACGCCCATTTCTCTGGGCGCGGTCGGCTGGCTGTGGATTCTCGACTCCAAGTTCAGCACCATCGACTGGGTGCTGGTGCAGATAGGGCTGCTGGGGCCGGGCACGCTGCTGGGGCCGGCGCGCAATCTCTTTTACCTGGGTAAGGAAGATCTGGCGATTGCCTCCATTATTATGGTGCACGTCTGGCGCATTCTACCGCTGGCGACGGTGATTCTGCTGGCGGGGATGACGTCGATTCCGCAGGATTTGCTGGACCAGGCGGAGGTGGATGGGGCCGGATTCCTGCGCATCCATTTCCAGGTGGTGCTGCCGCTGGTGATGCCGATTATGGCGATTGCCCTGTTGTTTGGCCTCATCTTTACCTTTAGCGATATGGTGGTGCCCTTTGTGCTGACGCGCGGCGGGCCGGTTTACTACACTCAGGTGCTGCCGCTGTGGGCCTGGTTCAAGGGGGTGAACGGCGGCGCGCTCAGCGAGGGCGCGGCGATTGCCCTCTTCATGTTCCCGGTGCTGCTGGCAGTGGCTATTCTGGTGCTGCGCCTGGCGCGGCGCACGGAGGTGACCTGATGAAGCGATTGACCTCCTGGCGGCAGCGGCTGCTGGTCTATGGGATTCTGCTGCTCTTTGTCTTTTTTGCGGCGGCGCCCTTCCTGGTGATGCTGATTACGGCTTTCAAGCAGGACCGCGAGCTGTATCGCTCGGCCAGCAACCCGTTTCTCTATGAGATGGCGCCGACGCTGGCAAATCTGGAGCTGCTTTTCCAGCGCACCAACTACCTGACCTTTGTGCGCAACTCGCTCTTTGTGGGGGCGCTGGTGGTCATCATCACGGTCGTCATTGCCGTGCCGGCCGCCTATAGCCTGGCGCGGCTGAGCGGGCGCTGGGGCGAGACGGCGGGCATTGCCATGTTCCTCGTCTACCTGGTGCCGCCGACGCTGCTCTTTATTCCTCTGTTCCGTATGGTGGTGGCGCTGGGGCTGAACGACAGCCGCTGGTCGCTGGTGCTGGTTTACCCGACGATTTCTATCCCGTTTTCGACCTGGCTGCTGATGGGCTTCTTTAAGTCGATTCCGCGTGACCTGGAGGAGGCGGCGATGGTGGATGGCTACAGCCGCATGGCGGCCTTCTTCCGCGTGGTGATGCCGCTGTCGGTGTCGGGGGTGATTGCGGTCATCGTCTTCACCTTTACGCTGACGCTGCACGAGTTTGTCTACGCGCTGACCTTCATCGGCTCGTCGGCGCAGCGCACGATCAGCGTGGGCGTGCCGGTGGAGCTGATCCGCGGCGATGTCTTCTTCTGGCAGTCGCTGCTGGCCGCGGCCGTTATCGTCGCCATCCCGGTGGGCATCGTCTACAACATGTTCCTGGACCGGCTGGTGGCCGGGTTTACGATGGGGGCGGTGAAGGGATAGGAAAGACGCTCGAGGCCGGTTATAGCGCTCCCCTTCCTGCGCGGCATCCGCTACATTAAGTTCATGATTGAATGGTCTTGATGTAGATACTGCAGACGGATGTCACTCATGACCGAGCATAGGTGGTGTACTACCGAATAGCGCCAACCAGTACTGCTCCCATCCATCTCTGAGTGCGAAAGACTTCTTTCGTTCACTAATTGGAATCGTCAATAACCAAGGCTGATTCTGCAGAGTTGCGCTACGAAGCGCACGCGAGATGTTGTTTGGAGCCTTTTTCTCATGATCACCAACGAGGTAAACATTGATCACGTTGGTTATCTCAACGCCAGTTGCACTCGTTATTCCCTCGGCCCTAAGTTGCACGAGCGCCCAGAAGATCAACGGTCCTTGCTCAGAGCGACCTATTGTAAGCGAATTGATGCTGCTTGGTATAGGAATCCTCGACCTCTCCGAACTGGGAATTAGCCCTGCTATATCTGGAAATAGCGAAGGCTGAGTTGACGCGTCATGATAGCGTTTTACTGCTGGTACTGAGACGTTGGCGATAGTCCTAAGCACCCTAACGATGCGAGACAACTTATCTTCGGTGGCACCAATCTCAGGAATGTAGTTTAGCAGGTTCTGCGGCGGTTGCTCGGCCTCAAACATGCCGACCAAGTACTTTGCCACGATTTGCCCCAACGGATTGGGCAACAAATCTACAGCGTCTCTCTCGAGTTCACGAGACCCGATCGCCTCATAGACCTCGCTGAGAGCATCTTTGTATTGCTTGAAGTTGTGTGGACTATGAAAAGGTAGATCGTTGCCAATAAGGCTTAAGTACACAGGTTGAGCAGCCAATTGCTCCACTAGCACTACGGCTAACGGTGACGGTCGGAAGGAGTGAGTTGGCTGCAGATCATAGTCTTTAGTATATTCTTCTTCTGTCGGAGCTTCGAGACATTCCAGGAACCGCTCTCGCACTAGTTCCGCAATCGCCGTTTTTATCCAGTAAACATGATAACCATATAGTCTTAGTAGGGTGATCAATCTGTCGTAGGAGGTTCCACGTCTCGTTTCGTACTCCTGCTGTCCATAGATGAGCAGGAGCAGTAGTCTTAGCTTTAGGAAATAACACTTGAAGTGAGGATATGATGGTCTATAGATATTATGGAGGATTGGACGTCCCTGCGTTTGGGGAGTCATCAGGGCTGCGATAATTTCGGGGACATCCCAAGGCTTTGAATGGTTGCCCAAGGCGACGTGTACTTGCCGCAGAGCCTCAAAAAAGGATCTTACATTGTGCCATCCAATTGCCTCTAAGACTCCCAGCCTTTGTTGCCCCTCTTTGTCAAGTAAGAATACCTTCTTGAGCATCTGGGAATGTCTATGCGCGGCAGTCCGAAATGACTCCAAATCACCTGTGCGCCGCCATTGGGACACTCGGTAGTCCCCATCTAGATGATCCTCCACGTACCGTATTCGCTTGGACAAGATTTGCAGCAGGTTTGGCGATTTTAGGTGGAAAACAACGTCGCTAGAGCGAACATCGAGAAACCCAGCCTCTCGCCCGCGAAAGAATGTGAACTCCCGCATCGTCAGGATCACTGTGGCTCCGGTTGTATCCGCAAGTTGATGTGCAAATGCATATACCTGTTCTTGATACCGTTGGGAGGCGCGATCCACATTGTCGAAGACGACAACGATTCCCTTATGCCTTCGTTGTCGATAACGCCAACACGCAGTCAGGAACTTGCTGGGATTCGAACTCAACTGCTCCAGCAATAAGGCCTCCTGGCGAATGTACTCTGCTTGATCTTGTAAGAAAAGCCTTGCCTGCGGACCGGCCTTAAGGCGCGCGATTTCCCCTTGGAAGATTTTCGTGAGCTCATCATACGTATAAGAATCTCTGTCAATATTGCGCCACTCCTCGTCAAGGTATCTCCAGAGAACATCGGCAATGTCAATCCTTTCAGAGACGATCTCGTTAATGAGATTGATTACAACGCACATCAGAGAGTCGTCCTGCTTAGCCTCCACTAGAACCTTGTGAACAAGTGTCGTCTTTCCACACCCAACTGAACCCGTCACGAGAATCACTCGACCCTTCATATCCCCGGTATCTAGGCGGACTAGGCGATCACGCTCCTCTGGAGAAATCTCAATGGCATCACCAAGGAATGTCGGACCAGAGTCCCGTAGTGTTCGCTGAAGCTCACCTTGATAATGGTCCAATTCTGAATTGGTTACAAAGCAACGCTCGAGCATCGCTCGTCGCCTCGGATCAATTATCTCGTCGAAGAACCGGTCATAGAATTCCCGGATGTAGGCTAAGTCGGAATCTTTGCTCCATTGAAGAACTCCAAAGGTTGACTGTGGACTCCGGCAATAGTCAGCCTCTTTTGAGTTAATGTCAGCAAAATAGCTCTCGATCTCTCCTTGCTCAACCCGCGAGCGGGACAGAAGGTCCCAGAAAAAACCGAATCGAAAATCGTCTTTTAGCAGGTTGCCGAAGTAGACAGCCTGAAGTTCATCGACAGAGCTATAGCCAGGAGTTCTAGTTAACTGCGCTAGAATCCACTCACCGCCATTAGTTAACACAGCAAACGGCACCTTCGTCTCCATAGCGTAGCGCCTGGCCTGCTCTAGCACATCCGTTAGGGGTTGACCATACGAAGATCTTAGTGAGCGGAGCTGATAATGGTTCCTCTGTCTCTGGCCTCGTGGGAGTCCGAAGGTGTGACCAAACTTCTTGGCTTCGACAATCAGACGTGGAACTGCATCGGTCCTGAGAAGGTAGTCTAGATACCCCGCTTGACCGGCTGACTCTTCCGGGTTGAAACTATCTTTCGACCACCCGAGTGCCTGAAGCACTTCATCTATAAGTAGTAGTCGAGTTTCCGCTTCATTAGCGCGATCTAGATGCTTATAGTGTGCAGCATACTCTTTCCTAAGGCGCTCGATGACAGATAAGGTCATTTCACGGCTGACCATTTTAGTCTCTTGCCCCATGTTCATTTTCCCCTTCGGTAAGCATCTGCAGTCCCAGGCCCGTAATCCGCCACCAAAGCGATTGAACGTAAATCCTAGCTGAATCGCTCAAATACTTCTACGGTCACTCGCTGACGGCGGGCACGACCATTACCGGGCGGCGGGTCATCTCCATGACGGCGCGGGAGACGCTGCCCAGGGCGCGGATGCGTTCGAGGCCGGTGAGCGCCTCGAAGCCGAGGATGATGAGGTCGGCGTCGAGTTCGCGGGCGAGGGCGACGATGGTGGGGGCGGGGTCGCCGACGCGGCCGGTGGTGGTGAAGGAGACACCGGCGCCGGCGAGGGGGCGGGCGAAGGCGGCGGCCAGCTCGGCCGCCTGCAGCTCGCCCTGGCTGAGGGAGAAGGGCACGGCGACCTGCTCGCGCTGCTGGCGGGCTTCGATGCGGCGGTAGCGCTCTTCGGGCATAACGTGGCAGATGGTGAGGGCGGCGCCGCAGGTGCGGGCGACCTGGCCGGCAAGCTCTATGACGCGCGGCGCCTGCTGGTCGTCGTCAACGGCTACGAGAATGCGTTCCATGGGGTTGCCTCTCCTCGTGGTTTGAGTGTATGCTGAAGCGCACCTATTAGACCACAGCCGGGCGAAATTGTCATCGTTCGGCGCTGGGAGATGTGGCTGGCGCGCGCCGAGAACCTGACGATGCTCTATCACGGTTATGCCCAGGTGCAGCAACAGCTCCTGCACGTCTTGCTCGGGCTTCACCGGGTCTACTACTTCGGCTTCAAGTGGCTGGAGGTGGTCGACGGGCGGCTGGCGCTCAAGCCGCGCGCGCTGCTGCCGCGCCTGCGCGACGTGTACCGGGCCGAGCCCGCTGCGAGCGCGCCGCTGCTCGCCTCGCTGGTAGAAGAGACGTATGATCTGATCGAACAGGAGCTGCCGGAAATCGACGTCGACCGGCTGCGCAGCGTCTTTCGCTACCGGCGGCCTTTGTGGGAAGCGGCGCCGCCCGCCGGGTGGCCTGAGAGCGACAGCGTGTAGCCGGCAAACGGAGAGGATGATGCGGATTGCGATTTACGGGACAGGCGGGGTAGGTGGTTATTTTGGGGGGCGGCTGGCGCAGGCGGGGGAAGAGGTGGCCTTTATCGCCCGCGGCGCGCATTTGCGGGCGCTGCAGACGGACGGGCTGCAGGTCGAGAGCATCGCTGGCGATTTTCGCATAGCGCCGGTAGTGGCGGAGGAGGAGCCGGGACGGCTGGCGGCGCGGTGGGGGCAGGCGGACGTGGTGCTGCTGGCGGTGAAGACGTGGCAGGTGGCCGGGGCGCTGGCGGCAATGGGCCCTCTGGTCGGGCCGGAGACGGTGGTCGTGCCGCTGCAGAATGGGGTCGAGGCGCCGCACCAGGTAGCGGCGGCGCTGGGGGAGCAGCACGCGGCCGCCGGGCTGTGCAGCCTGATTACGGCGGTGGGCGGGCCGGGGCTGATCCGGCACGAGGGGGCGGCGCCGCGCATTGCCTTTGGCCGGCTGGACGGCGCGCCGGACGCGCGGCTGGCGGCGCTGCTGGCAGCCTTTGCCCCCTGTGAGGGGCTGACGGCGGAGATACCGGAGGACATCGAGGCGGCCTTGTGGCGCAAGTTTCTGATGATTGCCACCTTCAGCGGCGTGGGGGCGGTGACACGGGCGCCGGTGGGCGTGATGCGCAGCCTGCCGGAGACGCGGGCGCTGCTGCAGCAATCACTGGAAGAGATTTATGCGGTGGCGCTGGCGCGCGGTGTGGGCCTGACGCCGGCCGACATGGAAGGGGCGATGGGTTTTATGGACGCGCTGCCGCCGGGGGCGACAGCCTCAATGCAGCGCGATATTCTCGAGGGGCGGCCTTCGGAGCTGGAGGCGCAGAGCGGCGCGGTGGTGCGGCTGGCCGGGGAAGCTGGCGTTGACGTGCCGCTGCACCGCTTCATCTACTACAGCCTGCTGCCGCAGGAGCGGAAGGCGCGGGGAGAGCTGGCGTGACGGCGCCGGAAGGCAGGTAATCTGGTAAGCCGGAAAAAAAATGAGGTGGCCGGAACAACGGGCGTTGTCCGTACCACCTCTGGGCGGGGAGCATCTATAGTGTAAACGGGCTGGCGCGTCGTGACAAGTACCCCCGGAAGATTTTAAGCTTAAAAGTTTCAGAGGGCTTTTTCGCCCTGAAAGTAGGGCGTAGCCTCATTCTGCAGCAGCACGTAGAGGGTGTAGGCGCCGAGGGCGGTGCCCAGCGGGAAGTTGAACAGATTGAGGATGGCGACGATGAGGGCCAACACGCGGCCCCAGTTCTTGCGCCGCAGCAGGCCCCAGCCGGCGAGCAGGCCGGGCAGGGCGACGACGGCCATGATGCCGCCGACGAAGAGGCCCACGAGCAGCAAGATGTATGGCGCTTCCGGGTCGCCCGAAGCGGCAAAGGCGCCGACTCCGAATAGCAGGACGAAGAGAAACAGCCCGATCAGCAGGAAGAAGGCGGAGCTGATGATGTAGAGCCAGCCCAGAATGGGTACGTGTTGTTCAATCTGACGGTAGGTCATGGTAAGTTCTCCTTGTACGATGCTGTCAGAATGCTATACGGGGCCGGGGTGAGTTGGGTTGCAGAGGAGGGTGGAGAGGGTCTATGGTCCATCGTCTAGGGTCCGTCCGCCAGGATTTTGGCGGCCATGCGGTCGGCGGGGGTGCCAGGGAGGGGGCCGGCGAAGGGGCCGCCGGGCGGAGTGTCGAAGTGGGCGGCGGCGGCGGCGCGGCCGGCAGCGACGAGCGCTTCGCGCCGTTCCGGCGTCATGTCGAACTCGGTGGTGCCAAAGCCCCGGGCCGGCAGGCGGCAGACGAGGTGGTTGTAGGCTTCCATCACCATCTTGTCGTGAGCCTGGGTAACGGTGTCGATGAGGCCGCGCAGGCGCAGCACGATGGGCAGCTCGGCCAGTGCCAGGGCGTCGTTGGCGGCGTCCGGCGCGGGCGTGGTCGCGGCCTCTGCGGCGGGCGCGCCGGCCACTTCCAGCGATTCGTCGATGAGGAAGCCGAGCACGGCGGCGTCCTGCTTGGGGCCCATGACGGCGGTGACGTGGGGCTGGCCGCTGATGAATAGCTCGATGGGGAAGTTGGAGAGCAGGCCGCCGTCGACGACGCGATTGCCGCTGAGGTCGCGCCCGCGGTAGAGGCCCCATTCTGGCCGCCAGATGACGTCCTGCCAGAGCAGGGGGAAGCTCATGGACATGCGCGTGGCCCAGACGACGGGCACGTCGGGCGCGGTCTGGTGGTTGAGAATGAGCATGCGGTTGGCGCTGGTGTCGGCAGCGATGAGGGAGAGGCTGTAGCCGGTGGCCTGGAAGAATTGCTGCATGGTCATGCCGCTGTAGCTGCGGCGGGTGCCATCGGGGGCCGTGGCGTCGAGCCGTTCGCTCATCCATTCGACAAAGGCGTCGGCGGTATACCAGCCGCCGCGCTCCAGGAAGCTGAAGAGGTGGCGGGGGCGGCGGCGGGTGAGCAGGCCGTTGAGCAGCGCTTCGTCGAGGCGCGCTTCGAGCCAGTTGGGGATGAGGGGCAAATCGACGGCGGCGAGCATGGCGCGCAGGCTGCTGGCGGCAATTTCGTCGGGGCTGAAGCCGGCGGGCTCGCCAAGAAATGAGGTAAAGACGGGGCGACCGTCGCGCACTTCGGCGAGGGCAGCGCCCATTTCGGCGGCGCTGTAGCCGGCGGCGAGACCGGTGGCGGTGATGGCGCCGGCCGAGGCGCCCATGAGACGGTTGATTTCGTGGCCGCGCGCTTCAAACTCCTGCATGGCGCCGACGAAAACCATTCCTTTGGCGCCGCCGCCTTCAAAGACAAGGTCGTATTTCATGGAGCCCTCCGGGCGTGTGACGCGTTACGAGATGCGGCTGTGGAACAAGGAACGCTGGATGTCTGCCGTGGGACTATTATAGCAGGATTGAGGGGCGAGCAGGGCAGGTTTGCTGCCTGGCGCCGGGTTACTATCTCTGGCGGAGCCAGCGGAGGTAGCTTCTCATCTCGGCCAGCAGGGCGCGCAGCCCTTTCTGGCGCACAACGCGCCAGGCCCTGGGCGGCAGCCGCAGCCAGGGGGTGAGTTCGAGGTGCTGCGTATGAGGCAGCCACATGCCGGTCCACTGCGCGCGCGCCGGGCTTTGCGCGGCGAGCCGCCTGGCTACCGGCTGGCTTGCCGGCGAGGGTGGCCGGTTGCGAAAGACGAGCTGGGCAAAGTTGCTGGGCACAATCGCATGTTCGGCTAACAACTCGTCGAGCAGGATGAGCAGCTTGACAATGACCTGCCGGTCGGCCAGCGTGTTTTCGAGAAAGATGGTGGGGATCAGGCCCTTTTCCCACAACGGCATCAGCAGCGCGCCGCCCATGTCGCAGTAGTCGACGAGCTCAAAATGGCTGGAAGAGAGGTCGATTATCTCATCGGAGCGAACGGCTTCCGAGGGGTCGCTGGCGATGACATCGGCTACCGGGTCGGCGGTGACGCTGCTGATGCGGCGCCAGGCCGGCGGCAGAAGGGCCAGGACGCGGTTGGTCAGCTCCAGTTGCTCCGGCGTCCATTGGAAACGAGCCGGCCCGACCTACTCGTTCTAAGCGGCGGCGGGCGCTACCGGCAGCGTAAACCAGACGGCGGCGCCTCCCTGTGGGCGGTTGTAGGCGCCGGTGCGGCCGCCGTGGGCGGCGACGAGGGAGCGGACGATGGCCAGGCCCAGGCCGCTGCCGCCGTCGTCGCGGCTGCGGCCGCGGTCGGCGCGGTAGAAGCGCTCGAAGATGTTGGGCAGCTCCTCGGGCGGGATGCCGGGGCCGCTGTCGGCGGCGACAACGGCGACCTCCGGCGGGCCTGGTTGGGGCGGGATGGCGGGGATAGAGGCCGGGAAAGCGACTTCGACGGTAACGGCGCCGCCGGGCGGGGTGTAGCGCAGGGCGTTGCTGAGCAGGTTGGCGATGACCTGCTCGGTGCGCTGGGCGTCGGCGAAGACCGGCGGCAGGCCAGGGGCAGCCTGGACCTCGAGGGTGATGCCGCGCTCGCGGGCGCGCGCCCGGAAGTCGGCCACGGCGCCGCGGACCAGCTCCGGCAGCGCCAGGGAGGTCCGTTCCAGGGAAAGATGGTCTGTCTCGGCGCGCGCCAGCTCGCCCAGGTCTTCGACGAGGCGGATGAGCAGCGCCGTGCGGTCGCGGATCGGGTCGAGGGCCTCGGGGGAGAGGGGAAAGACACCGTCTTGCAGCGCTTCGACGTTGCCCTGGATGACGGCGAGCGGCGTGCGTAACTCGTGGGCAATGTCGGCGGTCATCTGCCGGCGCAGCGCCTCGGAGCGGCTCAAGCGGCTGGCCATCTGATTGAAGGAGGCGGCCAGGTCGCCGATTTCGTCGCCGGGAGCGACGGTCACGCGCTGGTCCAGGTCGCCGGCAGCGATGGCGTCGGCGGCGGCGGTGAGCTGCCGCAGGGGCCGCGTCAGCCGCCAGGTCAAGAGGGCGCCGAGAGCCAGTGCCAGCAGGCTGGCGGCGACGACGGCGAGCAGGGCGGCGCGGTCCACGGCATTGAGGAAGCGGGTGGCGGCGGCGGCCTGGTTCCGCGCCCCGGCGGCGACGAGGACGGCGCCCACCTGGCGCCCATCGACGAGGATGGGCACGGCCCTCCGGTAATCCTCCGGCGTTCCTTGCTGGCCGGTGAGCGGCGTCCCCAGTTCGGCGTGGCTGTCGGCGACGATGACGCCGTTGCTGTCGATAACGAGCACGCGCAGGCCCATCGTGGCCGCCATGCCAGAGGCAGCCCGCCCGGCGCCGCGACCCTGCATCTGGCCGCGCCCGGCCCCGGGCGCGCGCCCGGGCGGCGCCAGCTCCAGCAGGGCTTCCACGCCTTCCCAGCTGCCGGTGGTGCGGTAATGCTCGGCGAGGTCGGGGGCGAGGAGGGCGGCCTGCTGCTGGCCGGCAACATTGGTGAAGAGGGCGAACTCGGCGCGGGAGGCGCGGCGGGTGAGCAGGGCGACCAGCAGCGCCACGGTGAGGACAAGCACGAAGAAGGCAGCCATGAGCCGCCAGAAGAGGCCGGGCGCGCGGCGACGGGGGATGGGCAGGTCAGCCGAGTTGGTCATTGAATTTGTAGCCGACGCCAAAGACGGTGAGCACGTAGCGCGGCCGGCGCGGGTTGTCTTCCAACTTGGCGCGCAGGTTCCTGACGTGGCTGTCGATGGTGCGCGCCAGCCCTTCGTAGTCGGGGCCGAGCGCGTCGAGCAGCTGCTCGCGGGTGAAGACGCGGCCGAGGGCGGCGGCAAGGGTATAAAGCAGGGTGAACTCGGTGGGGGTCAGCTCGACCGGCGCGCCGCTGCGCGCAACCTGGAAGCGGGCGGGGTCAATCGTCAGGTCGCCGGCGGTGATGGTCGCCGGCGCCGGCTGGCGCTGGGCGCCACGGCGCAGCACGGCGCGGACGCGAGCCACCAGCTCGCGCGGGCTGAAGGGCTTGGTCACGTAGTCGTCAGCGCCCAGCTCGAGACCGATGATGCGGTCGGTCTCCTCGACGCGAGCGGTGAGCATGATAATGGGCGTGCCGGCGGCGGGGCCGGCGCTCTGGCGCACGGCGCGGGCGACGTCGAGGCCGTCCAGGGGCGGGGCGCCGGGCGGCGATGGCAGGTTGAGGTCCAGCACGATCAGGTCGGGCGCTTCGCGGCGGAAGGCAGCCAGGGCGTCAGGCCCGTTGGCCGCGGTGACCACACGAAAGCCCGCCTGCTCAAGATAGCCGCGGGTAATACGGATTATTTCGGGCTCATCGTCGACGACAAGAATCAGCGGCATGAGGCAATTAAGGGGGCGCGGGCCGCAAGCGCAGCCCGCGCCCCCGTCTAGCGGCTATCCATCTGGTCCTATGGCGCCCCGGCTCTGCAGACCCTGCCGGCCATAGCCGCAGCCGCGACCCTGCATCTGGGCGCGGCCCCGGCCGGCCGGGTTGCCGCTGCCGTCCTGCAGCGGGCAGTCGGGGTTGGGGCCGGCGCCGTGGCCCGGACCGCGCCCGCCAATCAAGCCGCCTTCCTGGAGGCGCTGTGCCCACCTCTCAGTCATACGGGCCTGCATCTGCTCGGCCTGCTCGGTGGTAATCCTGCCGGCGGCGACCGCCGCCTGTAGGCCGGCCTCGTGGGCGGCGGCGAGGTCCGCGATGATGCTCGCGACGGCCACACCCTTCTCGGCCGCCAGGCTCTCGATGGCGGCGCCGCCCTGCACGGCCGCGACCAGCTCGTCAGTGGTCATGCCGAGCGTTTCGGCAATAACGTCGCGGGCGCTGCGGTCAGCCAGGACAAAGCCCCTCACGGGAGCGCTCGTGGCGGCAGCGCCGCGGTTCATCTGCCCACGCATTTGGCGCGGCCCCCAGGTAGGGACACTGCCCGGCGGGGCGACGCCTTCCTGGGCGGTGGGGGCGGCTGCCGGCTGGTCAGCCTGTGCAGGGGAGCGGCCGAGGACGTCTGTGACGCCGAGGGCGGCGACGAGGAGCAGGATGGCGACGATGGTTAGTTTGCGCATGGTTGTTCCTCCTTCCAGCGAGCGATCTGCATAATCGCCCGACAGGTCTCCAATTGAACTACCCCTATCTTAGCGACAGGTTATGGAGATTTTATGCAGAAGGATTGGAATCATGATGCAGTTGAAGAGGCAGGTTGTCAACGGCTATTCGCGCAGCTCGCGCTCGTCGCCGACGCGGCGGGTGAGCTTGATGTGGTCGAGGTGTTCCAGTAGGGCGATGGCGTATTTGCGGCTGGCGCCGAGCAGGTCGCGAACCTGGGCGGCGTTGGCGCGCCCTTGCTCGCGCAGCAGGGCAGTGAGGCGGCCGACCAGCTCGTCGTACTCCTCGGCGCGGTAGACGACTTCGTCGTTGAGCGGGCGCAGCCGGCCCAGGTCCACCAGCCCCTCGTAGACGGCGTCGCCTACGGCCTCGCGGCTCTGGCGCACGCTGGGGCTGTTGGCGCCGGCGGCGGCGAAGCGCTGCAGCAGCCGCGCGATGGCCTCTTCCTGGGCCGGGGAGAAGCGGATGGCGTGCGCCGGCAGGCGCAGGACCAGCCCGTCGGCGACAAGCTGCTGCGCGGCCAGCAGCTCTTCGACCAGGGGGTTGAAGAGGGCGGCGGGCAGGCCAAGCCGGCTGCGCAGCTCCTCGCGGGCCATGCCGAGGCGCAGCGGGCGCTCCTGGTGGTAAGCAGCCAGGGTTTCGTGCAGGCGCTCCTGGCTGCGCTGCCAGTAGGCGGCGCTGAGCGCCTGGCCGCCGGCGAGGCGCGCCTGGCCGCTGTCTAGCAGCTCTTGCCAGGCGGCGGCGGCGTCTGAGGGAGGCAGCCCGGCGCTGTCGAGCAGGGCGGCGGGCGGCAGCGGCTGCCGCTGCAGGAGAATCTGCAGCAGGCGCTCGGCGGGGCTGCCCTGGGCGAGGGCGCGCAGCCGGGCGACGACCTCCGGGCGGAAGCGGCGGTGACGGCGACCGGGATGGGGATCGACAATGCGGCCGCCGCCCAGGGTGACGCCGGGTGAGGGGCGGCGCAGGATGAAGCGGTCGCCGCGGTCCACGGCCAGCGGCTGCTCCAGGGCAAGCTGCAGCCAGCCTTCTTCGCCGGGGGCCAGGGCGCGGCTGCCGAGGAGGCGCGTACGGGCCATGACTTCGGCGGCGCCGACAAAGAGCTTGACCTGCACGTTGTGGCGCAGGGGCGCGGGCGCGTCCGGCAGGTGGCGGTAGGAGGCGTCCAGCAGCACGGTGCCACGGACGACGCCGGGGGCAGCCAGCACGTCGCCGCGACGAATGTCGCCGGCGCTGACGCCGCCGACGTTGACGGCGACGCGGCTGCCGGGATAGGCGACCTGGCGCTGGCTCTTGTAGCTTTGCAGGCCGCGCACGCGGCCCGGCAGGCCGGCCGGCTCGACGGTGACGCTGTCGCCGAGGCGCAGGCTGCCGCCGAGGAGGGTGCCGGTGACGACGGCGCCGAAGCCGCTGAGGGCGAAGGCGCGGTCGATAGCCAGGCGCGGGCGGCCGCCATCGGGGCGGGGCGGGATGGCGGCAAGGGCGCCGGCGAGGGCAGCGCGCAGCTCGTCCAGGCCGGCGCCGCTGCGGGCGGAGACGGGGATGATGGGGGCGTGGGCCAGCACGGTGCCGGCCAGCGCTTCGCCCAGGTCGAGCGTGACCAGCTCCAGCCAGTCGGCGTCGTCTACGAGGTCGGTCTTGGTGAGGGCGACGAGGCCGCCGGGCAGCTCCAACAGGTCGAGGATAGCCAGGTGCTCGCGGGTCTGGGGCATGACGCCTTCGTCGGCGGCGACGACGAGCAGGGCCAGGTCGATGCCGCCGACGCCGGCGAGCATGTTTTCGATGAAGTCGCGGTGGCCGGGCACGTCGACGATGCCCACCTCCTGCGGCTGGCCGCCCACCTCCAGGGTGAGCCAGGCAAAGCCGAGGTCGATGGTCATCTCCCGCTCTTTTTCTTCGCGGAGACGGTCAGGGTCGATGCCGGTCAGGGCCTGGACAAGGGTTGATTTGCCGTGGTCAACGTGGCCGGCGACGCCGAGGACGTGCATGGGTCGGTAGTGGTCGGGGGTCAGTTGTCAGTGCTGGCTAGTGACCAGTGACCGGCGACTACACATCCGTCTCCTCCACCTGCACGAGGGCGGGTTGGCGGCGGCGGTTGGGGTCGTGGGTCATGGAGCGCTCGACGGCTTCTTG
Source organism: uncultured Ardenticatenaceae bacterium (assembly GCA_964579295.1). Taxonomy (GTDB): domain Bacteria; phylum Chloroflexota; class Anaerolineae; order Promineifilales; family Promineifilaceae; genus JAAYYY01. The sequence continues at coordinate 52,137 of CAZOGK010000017.1, read as the reverse complement.
CCAGATGCGGGGAAGCTGCTTGACGGCGTCGGCCTGGGCGCCCTGGACGCGCCAGAGCCGTTCCAGCTCCTGCTCGAAGGTGTCTAGCTGTTCTTCGAGGGTGTTGAGGCTCTCACGTAGCTGGCGTTCCTGGCGGGTGGCGGTTGCCAGCCGCTGCTCGATATCTACCTCAAAGTTCTTCCAGCGCTTCTGTTGTTCGGCGACGAAGGTGTCCCAACGCGCCTGCATACGGTTGCTTTCGACGCGGACCAGCTCGTTGGCCTCGCGCTGCTGCTGTTCAATCTGGTTCTGGAAGGCGGCCAGGCTCTGCAGGGCCATGCGCGCCTCTTTGTACTGGTCGTTGAACATGACCCACTGCTGGGCGTAGGTCTGCATGGCGTCCTGCTGCTGCTCCAGGGTGCGCTCCCAGGTGTTGAGGCGCTGGTTGCGCTCGTATTCGCCAATTTGCACCTGTTCGGCCCAGTTCTTGATGAGCTGGCGCAGCTCGCCCTGGGCTTCGACAAGGCCGCCGAAGCTACTTTCGGTCTTTTGCGCCTTGTCGGTGAGGATGTCGAGCCGGTTGTTGATGGGCTCCCAGCGGCGGCCGATTTCGACGAGCACGGCCTGTACTTCGCTGATGCTGCGGTTGTTGCGCGCTTCGGCTTCGCCCAGGTAGGAGAGGTCATTGGTCCAGGTTTCGATGCGGGCTTCGATGGGCGGGATGCGGTTTTGCAGGACGCCGATGAGGTTGGCGAGGCGCGCTTCTTCGGACTGGCGCAGCTCCATCTCATTTTGCAGGCGGCCGATGGCCGGCAGCTCTTTGCGGATTTCGGCAATCTCGCGGGCGTTGCTCTCGTGCTCGACGCGGCGCAGCCGTTCCAGATCTTCTTCAGAGCGGATGCGGCGCTCATCATACTTTTCCATGAGGGCGACCACTTCGTCTTTGAACTGGGCCATCTGGTTGTCGACCTGGGGCCGGCGCGAGACCTGGGAGGAGATGGCCGCGAGCTGCTGTTCCAGCTCCTTGATGCGGCGCTCGCGGGTCTGTAACTCGTCTTGCTGCAGCTTTTGCTTCTTTTCCAGATCGGCAATGCGGCGCTGTGATTTGCGCCGCTCTTCGTCCAGCCATTCAAGACGCCCGCGCAGCTCTTCCAGCTCGACGGAGAGGTTTCCACCATTTACGGCCATGATTATCTCCTGGATTGACCACTTATCCTGCAGGGCATTATATGCGGCGGAGGGGAATCGGTAAAGCGGTGGGGGGAGGGTTATTAGTGGGTTCTTACGAGGGGGA
>CAZOGK010000017.1:49525-50764 GCA_964579295.1 uncultured Ardenticatenaceae bacterium | reverse complement strand
TTGATGCGCGAATGCCGAGTTACCGGCAGGGGGGGATCAGCCAGTATGTGCGGCAGCTGCTGCCGGCGCTGGCAGCGGTGGATGTGGAGAACCGCTATACGGTGCTGCAGAGCCGGCGCGAGCGCGGCTGGCTGGGGCCGCGGGCGGCTAATTTCCGGCGCGGGCGGCTGCTGACGCCGCCGCACCATCGCTGGGAGCGCTGGGCGCTGGGGCTGGAGCTGCTGCCGCGGCGGGTTGACCTGCTGCACAGCCCCGACTTTATTCCGCCGGCCTTTGGCGCGCGGCGGCGTGTGATTACGGTGCACGACCTGAGCTTTCTGCACTTTCCGGAGCATCTGACGGAGGAGAGCCGGCGCTATTATAACGAGCAGATAGCCTGGGCGGTGCAGACGGCCGATGGCATCATTGCCGACAGCGAATGCACGCGGCAGGATTTGATTACGATGCTGGGGGCGGCGCCGCAGCAGGTGCGCGCCATTCATCTGGCGGCGAACCCGCTCTTTGGCGAGCCGGCCGACCCGGCGGCGGTAGCGGCGACGCTGGCGCGGCTGGGGCTGGCGCCGGGTTACCTGCTCTTTGTGGGCACGCTGGAGCCGCGCAAGAATGTGCCGCTGCTGCTGCGCGCTTACCAGCAGGCGCGGCTGGAGTCGGGCGTGACGGCGCCGCTGCTGCTGGTGGGCGGCAAGGGCTGGCTCTACGACGAGATTTTTGCCACGGTGGCCGAGCTGGGGCTGCGCGACGCGGTGCGCCATCTGAGCGACGTGGACGACCGGACGCTGCAGCATCTCTACCACGGCGCCGCGCTGCTGGCGCTGCCCAGTCATTATGAGGGCTTTGGCCTGCCGGCGCTGGAGGCGATGCATTGCGGCTGCCCGGTGCTGGTCAGTGACCGTGGCTCGCTGCCGGAAGTGGTGGGCCGGGCCGGCTTTCTGCTGCCGCCGGATGACGTGGAGGCGTGGGGTGAGACGATAGCGGCGCTGCTGGACGACGAGCAGATGAGAGAGATGAAGGGGCAGGCCGGCCGGGCGCGGGCGGCGCACTTTAGCTGGGAACAGACGGCGCGGGCGACGCTGGCGCTCTACGAGGCGGTAGGCCGGTGAGCGAGCGGGACGTGCTGCTGCTCATGCCCCAGCTGCCCTACCCGGCGCTGCAGGGCACGAGCCTGCGTAACCTGAACATCTTGCGCGGTCTGGCGGAGGCTTACCGCGTTCACCTGTTGGCGGCGGTGGAGGCGGGGCC
>CAZOGK010000017.1:48249-49425 GCA_964579295.1 uncultured Ardenticatenaceae bacterium | reverse complement strand
AGCCGCTGCGCGAGCTGTGTGCGCGCGTGGAGCAGGCGCCGGCGGCGCGACGCAGCCGGGGCCAGCGCCTGTGGCGGCTGCTGAGCGACCGGCGGCCGGACATGGCGCACCGGGTCTACGGCCCGGAGTTCGCCGCGGCGCTGGAGACGCTGCTGCGGGCGCAGCCGTTCCAGGTGGTGCAGGTGGAAGGGATTGAGCTGGCGGCGGCCATACCGCTGGTGCGCAAGCTGCAGCCGGGTGCGCGCATCATCTTTGACGACCATAATGCCGAGGCGGCGCTGCAGGAGCGGGCCATGCTCACCGACCTGCGCCAGCCACGGCGCTGGCCGGCGGCGGCCTATTCCTGGCTGCAGGTGGGGCGGCTGCGGCGCTTTGAGCGCTGGGCCTGCCGCGCCGCCGACCATGTGATCGCGGTCAGTGAGGCGGACGGCGAGAGCCTGCGCGCGCTTATGGGCGAGGGGGGGCCGCCGCTGACAGTGGTGCCCAACGCCATCGACGTGGCCCGCTACCAGGAGCCGGCGGCGGAGCCGCTGCCGCGCTATGACCTGCTGTTCAGCGGCAAGATGGATTACCGGCCGAACGTGGACGCCATGCTCTGGTTTGGCCGGGAAATCTGGCCGAAGATTCGCGCGGCGCGGCCGGAGACGACATGGGCGATTGTGGGACAGAAGCCGCACCGGCGGCTGGAGCGGCTGCGCGGCCTGCCCGGAGTGACGGTGACCGGCCGCGTGGAGGATGTGCGCCCCTATCTGGCCGGGGCCACGGTCTATGTAATGCCCTTCCGCATGGGCAGCGGCACGCGGCTGAAGCTGATTGAGGCGATGGCCGTGGGTGCGCCGCTGGTGAGCACGCGGCTGGGGGCGGAGGGCTTCCCGGTGGAAGATGGGCGCGAGCTGCTGCTGGCGGAGGAGGCGGAGCCGTTCGCGCGCGCCGTGCTGCGGTTGCTGGAGGATGAGGATCTGCGCGCCCGCCTCAGCGCCGCCGGCCGGCACCTGGCGTGGCAGTATGATTGGCGGCGGGTGATGCCGCGGTTGGTGGCGGTGTACGAGGAGTGAGGTGCGAGTTACGAGTTACGAGTTACGAATTGCGGGTGGCGAATGGCGAATTGCGGTGGTAGTGGGTAGGGCGGGTTTTTAACCCGCCATTGAGTTGCGAGTTACGCGGTAGGGCGGGTTT
>CAZOGK010000017.1:39224-48149 GCA_964579295.1 uncultured Ardenticatenaceae bacterium | reverse complement strand
GAAACTCGACCTACCGGAAGTAGAGGAGATGCAGATGACGAATAGTCCTAGTAAGTTGGCGATTGAATGGCTGTTGGATTCGGACCCGGCGATACGCTGGCAGGTGATGCGCGACCTGACGGGGGCGCCGGAGGACGAGGTGGCGGCGGAGCGGGCTAAAGTGGCCGGCGAGGGCTGGGGCGCGGCGCTGCTGGCGGCGCAGGGGGAAGATGGTATCTGGGGGGATAACGCGCGCTTTCCAGAGGTGGCGACGTTCCATACCCTGCTGCTGCTGCACGATATGGGGCTGGAGCCGGCCAGCGACGAGGCGCGGCTGGCAGTGGCGCGCGTGCGCGACCATGTGAGCTGGCTGATGGGTATCTCCGCAGAAGAGCTGCCGAAGGACGCAGACATTAGCTGGTTTCACAAGCCGTTCTTCGAGGGCGAGGTGGAGCCGTGCATTAACGGTCGCGTGCTGACCGTGGGCGCTTATTTTGGCGAGGAGATGGGCCCGCTGGTGGAGCGCCTGCTGGGAGAGCAGATGGCCGACGGTGGCTGGAATTGTGAGCAGGAAGACGGCTCGACGCGCGGCTCATTCAACACCACTATCTGTGTGCTCGAGGGGCTGCTGGCATATGAGCGGGCGACGGGCGGCTCGCCAGAGGTGAGCGCCGCCCGCCGCCGTGGCGAGGAATATCTGCTGGAACGGCGCCTCATGCGCAGGCTGTCCACGGGCGAGGTAATTGAGAAGGATCGCAAAGAGGGCATCAGTTTCACCAGCTTCCCCTATCCCGCCGGATGGCGCTACGACGTGCTGCGCGCGCTGGACTATCTGCGCGCCGCCGGCGTGCGGCCGGACGAGCGCATGCAGGACGCCATCGACGCCGTCGCCGCGCAACAGGACGCCTCCGGGCGCTGGCCGCTGGGTCCGGTCTACCCCGAAGAGGTTGCCGGCGAGCCGGGCGTGAGCGAGGGCCAGCCGAGCCGCTGGAACACGCTGCGGGCGCTGCGCGTGCTGAAATGGTGGCGGGAATAAAGAGTTACGAGTTACGAGTGGCGAGCCGCCCTCTCGTACCTCGTAACTCGTAACTCCCTACAGCTTGTTCGGTTTGCCGAGGCGTTGGGCAATGGCGGCTACGTCGCGGCGGAGGGCGGCGAGGGCGGGGTAGTCGGGGGCGTTGGACAGGTCTTGCTGCAGGGTGGGCAGGGCGTCGGCGTGCTTGCGCATGCGCTCGTAGGCGGCTTCGGCTTCGGCGACGCCGCCCTGCTGCTCCAGGCTACGGCCGAGGTAGTAGCTGGCGAGGAGCGCGAGCTGGGGGCTCTCCAGGCCGCGCTCGACGGCGATAGCCAGGTGGGGGATGGCCTGCCCATTTTCGTGTAGCTGGTAGAGGACGGCGCCGAGGTGGTAGTGGTAGCCGGGGTCGCGCGGGCGCAGGGCGACGGCCCGCTCCAGGGCCGCGCGCGCTTCTTCCAGGTGGCCCTCGGCGGCGAGCGCCTGGCCGAGCCGGGCGTGGCTGGCGTCGCTCTTGGGGTTGATGCTCACGGCGCGGCGGGCGCTGGCAACGGCGTCGGGCAGGCGGGAGAGGGCGAAGAAGATGAGCGAGCGCAGATAATGGGTTTCCCAGCGGTCGGGCCGGCGCTGCAGGGAGCGGTCGGTGAGGTCGAGCGCTTCCTCGAGGGAGCCGGCCTGGAAGAGGCGCACGGCGCGGTGCAGGTGGGGCGGCAGGACGAGGAAGCGTAGCCCTTCCATGAGGAAGTAGCCGGCGATGAAGCCCAGCGCCGTGTACAGCAAATTGCGTGTAGCGAAGAAAGCAAAGAGGCCGAGGCCGAGCGGGAGAGCAAAGAGGAAGTTGTGCCGTCGATCCATGGGGCTATTGTACCGCAGGGTGTGGGAGGGGCGAGTGGGGAGTTGTGAGTTGCGAGTTGCGAATGGCTAAAGGCGATGGTGACCGGCAACTTGGAAGTGCCGGTCACCTGCGTTGGTGAGAGCTTCAGGTCAGGTGGATGACCGGTTCTTTGGGGGCGTGGCTGAGGAGCTCGACGCCGTCTGCGGTGAGCAGGACAAGGTCTTCGATGCGCACGCCGCCCCAGCCGGGCAGGTAGATGCCGGGCTCGACGGTGACGACCATGCCGGCTTCGAGGGATGCGTTGGTGCTGAGCGGGCTGAGGCGGGGCTGCTCGTGGATGAAAAGGCCGAGGCCGTGGCCCAGGCCGTGGCCGAAATGGTCGCCGTGGCCGGCGGCGCTGATGACGTCGCGCGCGAGCGCATCGCCCTCGACGCCGCTGAGGCCGGGACGCAGGCCGGCCAGCGCCGCCTGCTGGGCGCGCAACGTCGTGCCGTAGACGGCCTGGAACTGCTCGCTGGGTCCGCCGGCCGGTCCGGCGAGGTAGAAGGTGCGGGTCAGGTCGCTCTTGTAACCATCGACCTGGGCGCCCATGTCGATAATGAGGCTGTCGCCTTCCTGCAGACGGCGGTCGCCGGGGTGATGGTGCGGCAGGGCGGCGTTGGGGCCGGAGGCGGCAATCACGTCGAAGGCGACGGCCTGGGCGCCTTCATCACGCATGGCGCGCTCGATGAGCCAGGCCAGCTCGCGCTCGCTCATGTCGCGGCGGACCATCTGGGGGATGCGGGCAGCCACGGCGTCGGTGATGGCGGCGGCGCGGCGGATCGTCTCCAGCTCGGCCGCGCTCTTGACGGCGCGCCAGGGTTCCACCGTCTCTTTCAGGGGCTGCCAGGTCACGCCTTCCACCTGCTGCAGGTCGGCGAACGCCTGCAGGGTGAGGTGGCTGGCTTCGACGCCGAGGCGGCGGCCGGCGGCAACCTCGCGCACAGTTTCGGAGATGATGCGCTTTTCGCCCATCTGGTGGACGGTGTAGGCGGGGGCTTCGGCCGCGGCCTGCTCCCAATAGCGGAAGTCGGTGGCGAGCCAGGCGGAGTCGGGCAGTATAAGCAGCCAGCCGGCCGAGCCGGTAAAGCCGCTGAGCCAGCGGCGGTTAAACGGGTCGCTGACCAGGAGGCCATCGACCCCCCAGCCGGGTAAGGCAGCGCGCACGCGCGCCAGCCGTTCGTGTGTGGTCATGGGGACATTCTCCTCTATTGGCGACGATGGCCTATTTGTAGCGGGAGGAGGGGGGATGTGCAAAGAGGAATGGCGAGTGGCGAGTCACGAGTTGCGAGTTGCGAGTGGCGGTGTCGGGTAGGAAACCCGACCTACCTCTCGAAACTCGTATCTCCGCTGGTACCTTCATGCCCTGTCGGTGGGTTGGGAAAGGGCTTATAATGTTGGCTGCAATGGGTATGAGGACTGGTTTGTGACGACGTGGACGTGGGTGCAGGCGCTGTTTTCATTGCTGCTGTTTGCGGCGGCGTTGGCGGCGACCTGGCTGGCGCTGCTGGCCTGGCAGCGGCGGGTTCGCCCCTGGAGCGGCTCGTTTACGGTGCTGCTGCTGGCGGCGGCGCTGTGGAGCCTGGGGCAGGTGCTGGAGCTGGAGGCCAGCACGGAGGCGACCCGGCTTTTCTGGGCGGTGGTGCAGCTGCCGGGCGTAGCGGCGGCGCCTGTGGCCTGGTTCCTCTTTGCGCAGCGCTTTGCGGGCCGCGCGCGCTGGCTGCGGCCGGGGCCGGCGCTGCTGCTGGCGCTGCCAGCGCTGGCGACGCTGGCGCTGGGGCTGGCCCAGCCGGCGCCGGGCGTGGACGGGCCGTTCCTGGCGGCGCTGAGCAGTTATGGGCCGTGGTACGCGGCGCACGTGGCTTACGCGACGCTGCTGCTGGCGGCCGGGGCGCTGCGGTTGCAGCCGGCGCTGCTGGAGCGCATGGCCGGGGAGAGCCGCCCGCTGCGCGCGGCCATGCTCCTGGCTGCCTGGCTGCCGCTGCCCGGCTTTTTGCTGGCGCGGGCGGCGCCGCTGGCCGTGGACCTGGCGCCGGTGGCCTTTACCGCCAGCGGCGCGCTCATTACCTGGGGGCTGCTGCGGCACGGGCTGTGGGCGCTGGTGCCGGTGGCGCTGCGCACGGTCTTTGACCAGATGATTGACGGGGTGCTGGTGGTGAACGCGCAGGAGCGCATTGTGGAGGCTAACCCGGCGGCGGTGGCGCTGCTGGGCCGGCCGGCGGCGGCGCTGCACGGGGCGGCGCTGGCCGAGGCGCTGCCGCAGTGGGCGGATATCTGGGAGCGCAGCCGGCAGGAGCTGCAGCTGGAGACGGAGGTAGCCATTGTCCAGGGCGAGGAGGAGCGGCGCTATGAGCTGCGTATGGCGCCGCTGCTGGACGAGCGCGGCGAGCGGCAGGGCCGGCTGGTTGTCTGGCGCGACGTGACCGAGCAGCAGGCAGCGGCGGCGGCGCTGCTGGCGCGGCAGGTGATGTACGAGAAGCTGCTGGCCGTGGCCCGCGCCACGGCGACCGGGCTCAGCCTGGAGGCGACGCTGCGTAATGCGCTGTCGGTGGCCTGTAATGTGACCGACGCCGAGCAGGGCAGCATTTTCCTGCTGGACGCGGAGCGGCGCATTACGGCCAGCATTCTGGCGCGCGGCGGTGAGGCGGCCGGCGCGGCCGTGGGCCAGGTGATGGAGGAGGGGCTGGCCGGCTGGGCCGTGCGCAACCGGCAGACGGTGATTGTCGAGGATACGGAGCAAGAGCCGCGCTGGCTGACGCTGCAGGACCAGCCCTACGTGGCGCGCTCGGTGCTGGTGGCCCCCATTGTCAGCGGCGAGACGACGCCGGGCGTGCTAACGCTGCAGCATTCGCAGCCCGGCCATTTCCAGAGAGGCGACGTGGAGCTGATGGACGCGGCGGCGCACCAGGTGGCGCTGGCGCTGCAGAACGCGCAGGTGTATGAGCAGCAGCGGCGGCTGGCCGCGCAACAGCAGACGGTCTACCACGTGCTGGCGACCATCGGCGAGAAGCTGGAAGAGCGCAGCGTCACCGAGGCGGCCGTGGAGAAGATCCGCGAGCTGACCGGCTGGCCGGGCGTCGCCATTCTGGAGCCGCAGGGCGGCAGGCTGGTGGTGGGAGCGGCGACCGGCATCTTGCAGGGCGCGCGCGGCCTGTCGCTGCCCTTTGGCGAAGGCCATTCCGGCGCGGCGTTTCTGAGCGCCCGGCCGCGCCTGGTGCGCGACCTGCAGGCGGAGCCGGGCTTCCACAAGGGAGAGGAGCTGGGCAGCCTGATTGCCGTACCGCTGCGCCGGCGCGAACGGCTGGGCGTCTTTCTCGTCGCCAGCGGCCGGACCGACGATTTTGGGCAGGAGGAGCTGCGCACGGCGGAGCTGCTGGCCGAGGCGCTGGCGCTGGGCATGGCGAACGCGCACCTCTTCCAGGCCGTGAGCGAGGAGCAAACGCGGCTGCAGGCGCTGATTGCCGCCAGCCGCGACGGCATCATGCTCATTGGCGTGGACCGGCGGCTGCTGGTGATCAACCCGCGCGCGCTGGACTATTGGGGGCTGGCCGGCGAGCCGGAGCAGTGGGTGAACGCGCCGCTGGCCCGGCTGTACCTCTGGCTGCGCAAGCGCGACCCGGAGGCGGCGGCGGTGATTGACGCCGAGGTGCAGCGTATGGAGAGCGGCGATACGGGCCCGCGTGAGGGCGACCTGCAGGCGGGCGGGCGCGAGCTGCACTGGTTGAACCTGCCGGTGGTGGCGGGGCAGACGATGCTGGGCCGGCTGATTGTGCTGCAGGACGTAAGCCGCGAGCGAGAGCTGCAGCGCATGCGCGACGACGTGACGCATATGATGGTCCACGACCTGCGCAACCCGCTGAATGTGGCCGCCAGCGGGCTGGAGCTGGCGCTCGCCAGCCTGGACCCGGCGAGCCAGGCGGAGGTGGTGGAGCTGCTGGAGATTGCCGGGCAGAGCACGGCGCGCATGCTGGCGCTGGTCAACGAGATCCTCAACATCAGCCGGCTGGAGAACGGGCGGCTGCCGGTGGAGCGGCAGGAGACGTGCCTGGAGCAGGTGGTGGACGAGGTGATGGCGGCGCAGGCGACGCTGGCGGGGGCGAAAGGGCTGCGGCTGGCGACGACGTTAGCGCCGGCGCTGCCGCCGGCCTACGTGGACCCGTGGCTGGTGGAGCGCATTATCGACAATCTGGTGGGCAATGCCATCAAGTTCACGCCGCCGGGCGGCAGCATCGAAACGGAGCTGAAGCTGGACAATGGCGACTTTGTCATCACGGTGCGCGACGATGGGCCAGGGCTGCCGCCGGGGCTGCAGGAGACGGTGTTCGATAAGTTTGTCACGGGCGACGGGCGCGACCGGGGCGCGGGCCTGGGGCTGGCCTTCTGCCAGCTGGCCGTAGAGGCGCACGGCGGCCGGCTGTGGGTGGACAGCACGCCGGGCAAGGGCGCGGCTTTTAGCTTTACGCTGCCGGCGGCGCCGCAGGATCAGGCGGTGACCTGAAGGCGGCCGCTGCCGGGTGCGGCATAGCCGACCTGCCAGGCGGGGCAATGGTCGAGGAAGCGGGTGACGGCGGCCGGGGGCAGGGCCACGAGCAGCCCGCCCGACGTTTCCGGCGTCCAGAGCATGTTCTGCAGCAGCGCGGAGACGCCGCCGCCAAAGGTAACGAGCGGGCCGAAGTGCTCCTGATTGCGCCCGGCGCCGCCGGGGAAGCTGCCGGCCGCGCCATAGGCCAGCGCGCCCGGCAGCCAGGGCAGCGCGCCGGCGCTGAAGATGAGGTCAACGCCGCCGTGGGATTCGGGGCCAGGCGCGCCCGCGCCCGAACTCTGGGCGGCCATTTCCTGGGCATGGCCGAGCAGGCCAAAGCCGGTGATGTCGGTCATGGCGTGGGCGCCGGCAAGGAGGGCGGCCTGCGCCGCGCCGCGGTTGAGCAGCTTCATGCTGGTGACGGCGGCGGCGATATGCTCGTCGCTGGCCGCACCTTCTTTGAGGGCGGTGGTGACGACGCCTGTGCCCAGCGGCTTGGTCAGCAGCAGGATGTCGCCGCGGCGAGCGCCGCCTTTGCGGCTGACGCGGGCGGGGTGGACAAGGCCGGTGACGGCCAGCCCATATTTGGGTTCGCGGTCGTCCACGCTGTGGCCGCCGGCGACGACGGCGCCGGCTTCGGCCACCTTCTCCGCGCCGCCGCGCAGAATGTCGCGCAGGATGGCGAGGTCGAGGTTGGCCGGGAAGGCGACGAGGTTGATGGCGAAGAGGACACTGCCGCCCATGGCGTAGACGTCGGACATGGCGTTGGCGGCGGCGATGGCGCCGAAGTCGTAGGGGTCGTCGACGATGGGCGGGAAGAAGTCGGTGGTGCTGACGATGGCCCGCTCGTCGTCGAGGCGATAGACGGCAGCATCGTCGGCGCGGTCGAGGCCGACGAGCAGGTCGGGATAATCAGCGGGCGAGAAGGTCTCGCGGATTGGCTGCAGCACGTGCGCCAGGTCGGCCGGGCCGAGCTTAGACGCTCAGCCGGCGCAGGTGGCGTAGGCGGTTAGCCGGATCTTCCTGGTGGTAGACATTTCCAGCCTTTAGCTCTTAGCTTTTAGCCGTTAGCCAAAAGCCAATGGCTAAAGGCTAACGGCTGACTGCTCTGCAAGTATACAGAGCGTGAGTGTAGGGGACAACGCGTTGACGATGGAGGGGGTAGGGTTATAATGCGCTTTATGGATGCCCGACCCTTTACGCGATTTGAGGCGCTGGCGCAGCGGCTGGTGGAGGGCACTTTCGGGCGGCTCTTCGGCGAGCGCAGCCTGGCGGGAGAGGTGGCGGCGCGACTGGCCGACGCTATCGACGAGCGCGGGCCGGGGGGCGAGGCGCCCAACGAGTTCCACGTTGCTTTTCATCCCCGGGATTTTGCCAGCCTGCAGCAGCGCGGCGAGCTGGAAGCGCGGTTGGCCGACTATGTACGTGACCTGGCGCAGCAGGGGGGCGTGGCGCTGGGCGGGCCGGCGCGCGTCATTCTGCAGCAGGCGGCCGACGTGCCGCGGCGCGCGGTGCGCATCCGCGCCGAGAAGCGGGCCGGCGTGGAAACGGTGACGGGGGACCTGCGCCACGAGGTAGCCCTGGCTTACGAGCGACTGCACGCGCTGGATGCCTTCCTCATTGTTAACGGGCGGCGGCACGTGCCGTTGGATAAGCCGGTCATCACCATTGGGCGGCGCATCGACAACGACGTGATTATCGACTCGCCGGTGGTCAGCCGGCAGCACGCGCAGATCCGCTGGCGCTACGGGCGCTTTGTGCTTTACGACGCCGGCAGCCGCGGCGGGGTGGCGGTCAACGGCGAGCCGTGCGGCGAGTGCGTGCTGCAGCCGGGCGACCTGATTACGCTCTCCGGCCGGGTCAGCCTCATCTATGGCGAGGGGTTGGACCGGCGCGAGGAGCTGCCCGCCGGGGAGAGCGGCGCCCAGGAGACGCTGGCCCTTACTCGCGACGAGCTGCAATGAGCCTACCCGTTCTCCTGTTGGTCCTGCGGCTGGCAGGGGCGCTGGTCTTGCTGGCCTTTCTGGGCGTCATCGCCTGGCTCATCTATCTGGATATCCACACGACGGCGCGCGCGGCGGCGGCCATGGACGAGCCGCAGGGGCTGCTGCGCCAGCTTGACGGGGAGAACGGTCAGCTCTTCCCGCTGGCGGCGGTGACGAGTATCGGGCGAGCGCCGGGCAACAATATTGTGCTGGAGGATGATTACGTATCGAACGAGCACGCGCTGCTGATGCTGCGCGGCCGGCAATGGTGGGTGGAAGACCTCAACAGCCGCAATGGTACGCTGCTTAACGGCGAGCCGGTGGAGGCGGCGACGATTATTGCGCCCGGCGACGTGCTGACTATCGGCAGCAGCCAGCTGAAGCTGGAGGCGCTGCCGGTGGGTCGCGGTCAATGGTCAGTTGACGGTGGGTGATGGAGGAGATGGGTAGCTTGTAGGTACGACTTTAGTCGTGGGCGGTTAAACGACTGAAGTCGTTACGACGAAGCGCTGCTGAGGTAGTAACCACTCTGGTCGTTTCTTCCGAACGAACG
>CAZOGK010000017.1:12147-39124 GCA_964579295.1 uncultured Ardenticatenaceae bacterium | reverse complement strand
ACGACGAAGCGCTGCTGAGGTAGTAACCACTCTGGTCGTTTCTTCCGAACGAACGACTGAAGTCGTTACTACGAAGCGCTGCTCAGGTAGTAACGACTTTAGTCGTTTCGCCCGAACGGCTGAGCTCGTTTCTACGGGGCGACCCTGTGGCAGCCAATGGGCCTGGCGCGACGGAGCGTTACTGCGGTCGCCTGGAATATTCCGGCTAACCTGATTACGGTGGCGATTCTGCTGGTGCGCGGCATTCTCCTGTCGCGGCTGCTGGCAGTGGAGACGTTTGGCGTCTATGCATTTGCCAGCAGTGTGGTGATGCTGAGCGCGCTGCTGGCCGATTTTGGCGTGGGCAGCGCGCTGCTGCACCGGGCGGCGGAGACGGAGGACGAGGGGCGGGCAGCCGCGGTCCACTTTACGCTGAAGCTGATGTTGACCGGCGTCTGGCTGGCGCTGCTGCTGCCGGGCGCGCTGCTCTTTGCCGAGGGAGAGCTGCGGCTGGCGCTGCTGGTGCTGGCGGGGGCCGTGGCGGTGCTGCAGCTGGTGGGCACGCCCACGGTGCTGCTGGTACGGCGGGTGGTGCACCGGCGGCTGGCGCTGATGCACACGGTGGAAGGGCTGCTGACGACGGCGGTGGCGCTCTTTCTGGCGCTGCGCGGCGCCGGCCTGTGGGCGCTGCTGGCAACCGACCTGGCGACGGCGGCGGTGCGCCTCTTCTTTCTCTATGGCTGGCGCCCGGTGTGGCGGCCGCGGCTGCTATGGGCGCCGGATGTGGCGCGCTACCTGCTGCGTTTTGGCAGCCGCTCGGTGGTTGGCGAATTTCTGGTACGCGCTATCGACCGCACCGACGACCTGTGGGTGGGCGCCTTTCTGGGCAGCGGCGCGCTGGGCATCTATTCGCGCGCCTTTACCTTTGCCGCCTACCCGCGCCGGCTGCTGGCGGCGTCGGTGGACGCGGTGGCGGGCGGGACGTTTGCCGAGCTGAAGGGCGACCGCCATACGCTCTCGCGCGCCTTCTTCAGCGCCAGCGCCTTTCTCGTGCGCAGCGGCTTTCTGCTGGTGGGGGCGCTGAACCTGATGGCGCCGGAGCTGATTGTGGGGCTGCTCACCGAGCGCTGGCTGCCGATGGTCACACCCTTCCGGCTGATGCTGGTCTTTGCCCTGATTGACCCGCTGCGCAATGTGACGGCCAGCCTGTTTATCGCCGTCGGGGAGCCCGAGCGCATTGTCTGGACGCGGGCGGCGCAGCTGGCGGTGCTGGTCGCCGGGCTGTTCGCCTTTGGGCGGCCGTGGGGCGTGAACGGGGCGGCGCTGGCGATTAACGTGATGCTGCTGGCGGGCGCGGGGCTCTTCCTGTGGCAGGCGCGCCGCTTTGTCGATTTCTCGCTGCTGCGGCTGTTTGGGCCGCCGCTGCTGGCGCTGCTGGCCGGCTTTGCCGCGGCGCTGGCGGCAGAGCGGCTGACCGGGGTGACGGGCTTCTGGCGGCCGGCGCTGCTGCGGCTGGCGGCGTTTGGCGCCGCCTACGCGCTGGCGCTGCTGGCGCTGGAACGGGAGGCGCTGCTGGCGACGGCGGCGCGGCTGCTGCTGGCGCTGTTGGGCGGCGCGCGCCAGCCGCGCCGGCTGGCGGCGCTGCTACAGCGCTGGGCGGCGCGGTCGTGAAGTGCCGGGCGGGCGGCGGGGGTTTATAATGGGGGTCAAAGCGAAAGACCTTGGCCGGTAGGGCGGGTTTGTAACCCGCCGTCGGGTTGGAAACGCGACCACCCGAGAGGGGTCGTTATATACAACTTCGTTGGAGAGGAGAACTACCCCATGCAAATCCCTACGCTGCCCGGAATTGCCTCGCGCCAGATTCAGACGGACAGGCTGCTGGTGCACGTGCTGACGGCCGGCAGCCGCGATGGCATCCCGGTGCTGTTTATCCACGGCAACGTTTCGTCAGCCGCTTTCTGGGAGGAGACGATGCTGGCGCTGCCGGCGGGCTATTATGGGCTGGCGCCTGACCTGCGCGGCTATGGGGCAACGGAGCCGCTGCCGATTGACGCCACGCTTGGGCTGGGCGATATGGTCGAGGATATGCGCTCGCTGGTGGAGACGATTGGCCTGGAGCGCTACCATCTGGTCGGCCATTGCATGGGCGGCGGCGTCGCCATGAAGTACGCCATTGAGTACGCGGCCGACCTGCTGTCGCTGACGCTGGTCGATACCATATCTCCCTACGGCTACGGCGGCAGCCACGGCGCCGACGGCGAGATGACCAGCGACGACGGCGCGCCGGCGGGCGTGAACCCGGAGTTTGTGGTGCTGCTGGCGGCGGGCGAGCGCGGCGACGAGAACCCGATGGCGCCGCGCAACGTGCTGCGCCAGTTTTACGTGAAGCCGCCGTTTAGCTTGCCGCGCGAGGACGACCTGGTGCTGAGCATGCTTTCGACGCGCATCGGCGACGACTTCTACCCGGGCGAGATGGTCCCTTCGGCCAACTGGCCGGGCGTGGCGCCGGGCGAGCGAGGCATCCTGCCGGCGTTTAACCGCAAGCATTTCGACGCCAGTGACATTGTGGACGTGCAGCCGAAGCCGCCTATTCTGTGGATTCGCGGCGCCGACGACCAGATCGTGGGCGACCTGGCGATGTTTGACCTGGCGGCGCTGGGCGCCATCGGCGCGGTGCCCGGCTATCCGGGGCAGGAGGAAGCGCCGCCGCAGCCGATGCTGCAGCAGACGCGCGCCGTGCTGGAGGCCTACGCTGCGGCCGGCGGCAACTACCGGGAAGTGGTGATTGCCGACGCCGGCCACACGCCCTATCTGGAGAAGCCGGAGGAGTTTGGCGCGGTCTTTCACGGCTTCCTCGCCGCCCATAGCTGAGCCGGCGGGCGCCGCGACGCGCCGCATCTGGCTCGTCAGCGCCAACTATCCGCCGCAGGTAGGCGGCGTAGAGCAGGTGGTCAGCCACCTGGCGCGCTACCTGGCGGCGCGCGGCGATACGGTGACGGTGATTACCAGCCGCGCCGGCGCCGGGCGCTGGGGCCGCGAGCGGGAGGAGAGCGGCGTCGAAGTCCACCGCCTTTATCTGGGCGTTCCCGGCGCCGGCTGGCGCTCCACGCTGCTCTTTCCGTTGCTGGCCCCGGCGACGCTGCTCTACCTGCTGCTGTTGGTGCGGCGCCGGCCGCCCGAGCTGCTGCACCTGCACTTTGTGGACAACGCCGCAGCCTACGCACTGCTGCTGTCGGCGCTGCTGCCGCTGCCCCTCATCGCCAGCCTCCACGGCGACGACGTCGAGCGGCTGCCGTATGAGCGGCCGGTCTACCGCTGGCTGCTGCGGGCGGTGCTGCGCCGGGCGGCGCTGGTGACCGGCTGTTCGGCGGCGCTGCTGCAGGCAGCGGGCGCCACGGAGGGGCGCGTGGTGGCCAACGGCGTCAGCAGCGAGCAGTTTGCACCGGTAGCGGCGCCTCCCGCGAATGGCTATCTGCTGTCACTGGCGCGACTCGCGCCCAAGAAAGGGATGGATGTGGCGCTGCAGGCCGTAGCGACCCTGCCGGCGCGCCATGCCGAGATAGACGTGGTCATCGCCGGGGACGGCCCGCAGCGGGCCGGGCTGGAGCGGCTGGCCGGCAGCCTGGGGCTGCGGCGGCGGGTGCAGTTCCGTGGGCGGGTGGAGCCGGAAGCCGTGCCGGCGCTGCTGGCCGGCTGCCGGCTCTTCGTGCTGGCCAGCCGGCACGAAGCGTTTGGCATTGTCTTGCTGGAGGCGATGGCTGCCGGCCGGCCGGTGGTGGCGACGCGCGTCGGCGGCGTGCCGGAAATCATTGAAGATGGCGTTCATGGCTTGCTGGTGGCGCGGGACGACCCGCAGGCGCTGGCCGCCGCCATCAGCAGGCTGCTGGACAACCCGGAGCTGGCGGCGCGGCTGGCGGCGCAGGGGCAGGTGCACGTCCAGCAGAGCTTTACGTTGCAGCAGCAGGGCCAGCGCTTCCGGCGGCTCTATGATGAGCTGATGGCTGGCGCGGACTGAGGATGACGATGCACATTGCTCACATGACGCGCATCGTGTGGGAGCACGGGACACATGGCGGCATGGAGGCTCACAGCCGCACGCTGGTTGCCGGGCTGCGCCAGCGCGGGCACCGAGTGACCACCATCACCACCAGCTGCCCCGGCTGTGCGCACGACGGCGAGACGCTCTATCTGGCGGGCACGAAGCCGGGCCGCTATAGCGCCGCCTGGCGGCGGGAAAGCGCGCGGGCGCTGGCGGCGCTGCAGCTGAGCGACCCGGTGGACGTGCTGCTGAGCCAGAGTGCGGCCGGCCGGGCCGCCGTTCGCGCCGCGGCCGGGCAGGCGGGGCGCATTCCCTACCTCTTTGTCCTGCACGGCACGCTGGCCAGCGAGCTGAGCACGCGCTGGCGCAACGCCCGCTCGGCGCGCGGCCTGGCGCTGCTGCTCCGCTTCCTGCTGCAAGCAGCGCGAGGGCGGCAACGCTGGCGGCAGACGGTGGCGCTCATAGACCATTTCGTCGCCGTCAGCGAGCAGGTGGCGGCTGATGCCCGGCGCACGATGAAGATCCCGGCCGGGCGGCTGAGTGTGGTGCACACGGGCGTGGATACGGCTCTCTGGCAGCCGGATGAGACGCAGCGGCGCTGGCTGCGCCAGGAGCTGGGGCTGCCCGCGGGCGCGGCAGTGCTGGTCGCCGCGGGCCGGCTGGTGCGCAGCAAAGGCTACCAGGTGGCTATCGACAGCCTGGGGCTGCTGGGCGAGGCAGCCCATCTGGTCATTCTGGGGGATGGCTCGGCGCTGCCCTGGCTGCGCGAACGAGCGGCGCGAGCCGGGGTTGGCGCGCGCGTGCACTTCCCAGGCTTTGTCGAGCCGGGGCAACTGGCGCGTTATTTCCAGGGGGCTGACCTGTTCCTCATGCCCACGCTGTGTGATGAGGGGCTGCCGCTCAGCCTGCTGCAGGCGATGGCCTGCGGCCTGCCGGTGGTCGCCAGCGACGCCGGCGGTGTGACGGAGGCAGTGCGGGCCGGCGAGAGCGGGTTGCTGGTGACCACGGGCGATGCGGGCGCGCTGGGGCGGGCCGCGGCGGCGCAGCTGGCGGAGCCGGCGCGGCGGGCAGCGCTGGGCGCCGCGGCGCGCAAACGGGCGCTGCAGGAGTTCGACGAGGAGCGGATGGTGGCCGAATTCGAGCGGCTGCTGCAGCAGCTGGCCGAGCGGGGGGCGCCGTGACAGCGCCGGCGACGACCATCAGCGCCATTATCCCCAGCCGCCACGGGAGGGTAGAGGCTCTGGAGGCGGCCCTGGCGGCGCAGACGAGAGCGCCGGACGAGGTGGTTGTGGTCGTCGGGGTGAGCCCCAACGGCCGGGCGCGCAACGAGGGCGTGGCCCGCAGCCGCGGGGAGATCCTCTTTTTCATCGACGACGACGCCCTGCCGGGCCACGCGGAGCTGGTGGAGCGGGTAACGGCGCCGCTGCTGGCCGGCAGCGCCAGACACATTGCCGGGGCTTCGAAGCTGATACCGCCGGACAGCAGCTGGTTCCAGCGCTGGGTCGCGCGCGAGGTGCCGCGCATTGAGCACGCGGTAGTCAGGGCGGCGTTGGAGAGCAACCCGGACCCGCCCCATTACAGCACGGAGCTGACGACGACGTGCGCGGCGATGCGACGCGCCGATTTCGAGGCGCTGGGCGGTTTCCACCCAACGCTGCGGCGGGGCGTGGATACCGAGTTCTTCGTACGCGCGCGGCGCGCCGGCTTCCGGCTGCTGCTGGTCGCCAACGCCTGGACGTGGCACCCGGCGCCGGCCACGCCGGCCGCGCTCTGGCGCAAGCATTTTCTTTATGGCGTGGGACACGCCCAGGAGGTGGCGGCCGACCCGGCGCGGGCGCGCGGCCTGCAGCGCCACCCGTGGCGCTACCTGCTCTTCCGGTCGGCCGTGCTGCTGCCCAATATCTTCCTGCCGTTCAGTTACGCCGCCCCACGCTGGCGGCCGGGTTTCAGGCCGTTGAAGGCCATCACCAGCTACGCGGCGGCGCTGGGCTTTGTCTGGGGCAGTCTGCAGCAGCAGCGCGAGGGCCGGCTGAGGTGACCAGCTACGCGCTCGACGGGCGCACGGCAACGCCGCATTTCCCTGGCATCGGGCGCTACGTGCGCAATCTGGCGCGGGCGCTGCTGCCGCTGCTGGGGCCGGACGAACGGCTACTGTTGCTGCACGACCCGCGCCAGGAGAGCGACTGGGCGCTGCCGGCAGAGGACGAGCGGCTGGTCTGGGCGCCGCTGCCGCTCTCGCCCTTTGACGCGAGGCAGCAGTGGGCGGTACCGCGGCTGCTGCGCGCCCACGGTGTGGCTGCCTACCACAGCAGCTATTATCTGATGCCCTACCGGCCGGGCGCGCCCACGGTGCTGACGCTATACGACTTCATCCCCCAGCTCTTACCGGAGACGGTCTCGGCGCGGGCGCGATTACTGGCGGGGCTGGCGACGCGGCTGGCGCTGCGGGCGGCGCAGCAGATCATCACCATCTCCGAGGCGACACGGGCCGACCTGCAGCGCCTTTACCCACGGGCGGGGCGGCCGGCGACGGCCATCCCGCTGGCGGCGGACCCGGCTTTCGCGCCGCAGCCGGCGGCGGTGGCGGCGCGCCTGCGCCAGCGTTACGGGCTGCCGCCGCGCTTCAGCCTCTACCTGGGCAGCAACAAGCCGCATAAGAACCGGGAACGGCTGCTGGCGGCCTGGGCGCGGCTGCCGGCGGGGGAAACGCTGGTGATTGCCGGCGCCCAGGATGGGCGCAGCGACGCGCTGAGCCGGCTGGTGGAGCGGCTGGGATTGGCGCAGCGGGTGCGGCTGCTGGGGCCGGCGGCGGAGGCAGAGCTGCCAGCGCTCTATAGCGCGGCGACGCTCTTTGTCTTTCCCAGCCTCTATGAGGGATTTGGGCTGCCGGTGGTAGAGGCGCTGGCGAGCGGCGTCCCGGTTGCGTGTAGCGATATAGAGAGCCTGCGCGAAGTGGCGGGCACGGCGGCGCTGCTCTTTGACCCGCGCGACGTGGAGGCGATGAGCGCGGCGCTGGGCCGGCTGCTGGGTGATGAAGGGCTGCGCGCCGAGCTGGCGCGACGCGGGCCGGAGCAGGCGGCGCGCTTTTCCTGGCAGCGGACGGCGGCAGCCACGCTGGCGTGTTACCGCCGCCTGGCGCGAAAGGAGTGAGAGGCATGAAGGAGCCAATTTTTCTCCTGGGCGCGCATAAATCGGGCAGCAGCCTGCTGCGGGCGCTGCTGGACGGCCATCCGGCTCTCTTTGTCGTCCCCTTTGAAGCGCACTTCTTCGAGGCGGCGCATTACTGGGTCGATTATCATTTGCGGCGCGCGCGGCCACCGCAGCTCGGCCTGGAGGAAGTCAAAGCCGAGTTCTTCAAGGTCGCCGAACGTTACAACAGCCATCTCGACCCCACCGCCGACGCCCAACTCGTCGGCCGGTTGGATATGGAGGCGTTGGCCCGCGAGCTGAGCCAGGAGACGGCGACCTTCGCCGAGACGATTGCGCTGTATGTGCGCGCCATCCACCGCAGCCTGTGGGGAAGCAGGCTGCGCGACGATGTGCGCGTGGTGGAGAAGTCGGTGGAAAACGCGGAGTTTGCCGAGGATCTGAAGCGGATGTTTCCCGGCGCGAGGTTCCTGCACATTGTGCGTAACCCCTATGCCAATCTGGTCTCGCTGCGGCGCAAGGAAAAACGCTGGCGTTTCCCTCTGCTCGGCCGGCACTTGCTGGCGCTCAAGAATTCCTATTACTGGCTCTACCGCAACCGGCGCACGCTGACTGATTACGAGGTGATCCGCTATGAGGAGCTGCTGGCCGCGCCGGAGGAGACGATGCGGCGCGTGGCCGGCTTTCTCGGGCTGGCGTTCTCCAGTACTCTGCTGCAGCCGACGACGCTAGGCGAGCCGTGGGCCGGCAACAGCAGCCGGGGCCTGCCGTTTGCGGGCATTGCGGCGGAGAATCGCGACCTGTGGCGGGCCGACCTGACCGCTCTGGAGGCGCATTACATCAGCCGTTTCTTCCCCTTCGTGCTGGAGGATTACGGTTACGACAGGGTACAGCCGGCCCGCTCCTGGTTGTGGCCGGTGGCGCGGGAGGATCCGCTGACTTATCTGGCGAACCGGGCTTTTTCGCGTTACCTATAGGGGAGTGGGCAGTGGATAGCGGTCAGCAGCTCGTGGGGGGATGGCGGTGGGGCTGGCACTCTGGCGCGCCACTAGTACAACCGGGTCTGCCAATCGCTCGCCCGACCTGCTACAATGAAATCAGATCATCTGGTCGCACTGGTTTCATGCGGGAGGATCAATCATGCGAATCTGGCTCCCAATCGCATTGCTCTTATTGTGGCTGACGGTTACGGGCTGCGCGCGGCGCGGCGACGCCGGCCCGCTGCCCACGGTTGCGCCGCCGCCGGACCTGGGCGCGCTCACCAGCGCCGCCGAGGATGAGGCCGACTCGCCGCGGGTGACGCCTGAGCCGGCCGATAGCGGCGTGCCGCCGACGTGGACGCCGGCGCCGCGCGCTACGGCGCCGCCGATATTGGCGACGCGCACGCCCGATTCCAATGCCCCGCCCGGCCTGTCGGCCAGCGAAGGGGAGGTGTACGTGGTGGCGGCCGGTGACACGCTGGCCGCGGTAGCCGAGGCATTTGGCGTGGAGCCGGCCGAGCTGGCAGCGGCCAATGGGCTGGAGGAAGGGGCGCCTCTGCGGGCGGGGCAGCTGTTGCTGATTCCGCGGTAAGGCGTGAGACCTGACAGGTTTTTGGAAAGCTGTCAGGTCTTGTGGGCGCGTTTGTTGGAAGTTAACAAATAACGGGGCATTACTACGAAGCACAGTTCCTGTACAGAGTGCCTCGTATTTCGGCAAGGGCCAAGAACCCCCCTACCAACGGGGGCAGGTTGGGCAACGAAAAAGGGCGCCGGCTGATTCAGCCGGCGCCCTTCACACATCAGGCATCAGGCGCTACGCGCCGTTACACAGTTGGCAGGACCTCTTCGTCTTGCTCGCGCGCGCCTTCTTCGGCGGTGGGCGTACGCAGGATCAGGTCGTTCTCCTCGTCGATGTCGATGATGACCAGGTCGCCTTCGCGGAAGCGGCCGGAGAGGACGGCGTCGGAAAGCTTATCTTCCACCTGCGTCTGGATGACGCGGCGCAGGGGCCGCGCGCCAAACTCGGGGTTGTAGCCTTCCTTAGCCAGCCACCCCTTGGCCGTCTCGGTGGCCGAGACGGTGAGCTGGTGTTCGGCCAGCCGCTCGTTGACCTGCCCCAGCACGATATCGACGATGTTGAAGATATCCTCCTGCGACAGCTCGCGGAAGACGACGATGCTATCGACCCGGTTGATGAACTCAGGGCGGAACTGGCGCTTCAGCTCGTCCATCAGCTTCTTGCGCATGTCCTGATATTCCTGGTCACTCTGTGCGGGGCCGGCTTCCTCGAAGGCAAAGCCGAGGTTGGGGCCGCGCGCCAGGGTGGACGCGCCGACGTTCGAGGTCATGATGATGATGGCGTTGCGGAAGTCCACCTGGTGCCCCTTGGCGTCCGAGAGATGGCCTTCTTCCATAATCTGCAGCAGCAGGTTAAAGGCTTCCGGGTGCGCCTTCTCAATCTCGTCAAAGACGACGATGGAGTAGGGGCGGCGGCGGATGGCCTCGGTTAGCTGCCCGGCGTCTTCGTAGCCGACGTAGCCGGGCGGCGAGCCGATGAGGCGGGCCACGTTGTGCCGCTCCATGAACTCGGACATGTCCAGCTGCACCAGCGCATCTTCGCTGCCAAAGAGGAAGCGGGCCAGCGCCTTGGTCAGCTCGGTCTTGCCGACGCCGGTGGGGCCGAGGAAGATGAAGGAGCCAATGGGGCGGCGCGGGTCTTTGAGGCCGGCGCGCGCGCGGCGGATGGCCTTGCTGATGGCCGTGATGGCCTCATTCTGGCCGACAATGTAATCGCGCAGCTCCTCTTCCATGCGCAGCAGGCGGGCCGACTCTTCCTCGGTGAACTGGTAGACCGGAATACCGGTCCACATCGCCAGCACCTCGGCGATGTCTTCGGCGGTCACCTGGGCTGCGCCTTCTTCCTGGCTGGCCCGCATCTGATCAAGGCGGCGCTGCAGCTCTTCTTCGCGCAGGCGGCTGCGGTCGGCCTCCTCAAACTGGCCGGCGTCCATGGCCCGCTCGCGCTCTTCACGCAGCTCGCGCAGCGTCTCGTAGGCCTCGCGGATGTCGGCCGGCTGCGGCACGCGGTACATGCGCACGCGCGACGCGCTCTCGTCGATGAGGTCGATGGCCTTGTCTGGCAGGAAGCGCTCGGTCACGTAGCGGGTGGAAAGCTGCACCGCGGCGTTAATCGCCTCTTCGGTGATGGTCAGCTTGTGATGCTCTTCGTAGGCGCGCTTAATGCCGTGCAGAATGTTGATTGTCTCGTCCGGCGTCGGTTCGTCCACACGGATGGGCTGGAAGCGCCGCTCCAGGGCGGCGTCGCTCTCGATGTGGCGGCGGTATTCGTCCAGCGTGGTGGCGCCGATGGTCTGCAGCTCGCCGCGCGCCAGGGCCGGCTTGAGGATGTTGGCCGCGTCCACCGAGCTGCCGGCCGAGCCGGCGCCGACGAGCATATGCACTTCGTCGATGAAGAGGATCGAGTCGCTCTGCTTCAGCTCTTCGATAACGCGCTTGAGCCGCTCCTCGAACTGGCCACGGTACATGGTGCCGGCGACCAGGCTGCCCACGTCGAGCTGCAGGACGCGCTTTTCGAGCAGCACGTCGGGCACCTTGCCTTCGATGATGCGCTGGGCCAGCCCTTCGACAATGGCCGTCTTGCCCACGCCCGGCTCGCCGATGAGGGCAGGGTTGTTCTTGGTGCGGCGCGCCAGAATCTGGATAACGCGCTCGATTTCTGTCTGGCGCCCGATGACCGGGTCCAGCTTGCCCTCCGCCGCCAACGCTGTCAGGTCAGTTGCGAGTTGATCTACCAACGGCGTTTTGCTTTTCTCCTTACGCGCGCTGCTGCTGCGCCGGGAAGAGCCCCCCTCCTCGGCGGTTGGGGTCGGCGCGTCACGCAGCATGCGGCGCGTCTCGCGGCGAATCTGGTCGGCGCTGACGCCAAAGCGACGGAGCACGTCGATGGCCAGCCCTTCGTTTTGCCGCACCAGCGCCAGCAGCAGATGCTCCGTGCTGATGTAGTGCTGGCCCATGCGGCGCGCTTCGTCTATACCTAGCTCAAGAATCCGCTTGGTGCTGGGGGAGAGTTCTACTTTGCTAAACGGCGTCCGTGAGCCCCCGCCGGCGAGCCGTTCCACCATGGCCTGCACGCGGGCGGTTTCCAGGCCAAGCTCGCGCAGAACGCGCCCGGCGACGCCGCCATCTTCGAGCAGCAGACCGACGAGGATGTGCTCGCTGCCGATATAATTATGATTCAGGCGTTCCGCTTCCTCCTGGGCCAGGCTCAACACCTTGCGGGCCCGTTGGGTAAAGCGTTCCCAATTCTTTGAATTCACAGGATCACCTCGGTATCTATAGTCGTAGGTCGCCCTCCCGAGCGTCTCAACCTGCGATTGGAGCTATTTATTCTTCTTCGTCCTCGAAACTATACGGCTCAACGTCGAAATCGTTGCCGGTCGCCTCCTGCGCCTGCGCGATATCGAACTCCATGTAACGTGACGACGCGACCTGTTTCAGGCTCAGCCCAATCTGCCGCTGCTCGGGATCGACGCGAATCACGCGCAGCGTCAGGGTCTCGCCGGGCCGGACGACCTCGCGCGGGTGGGCCACATGCTCTTCGGACAGCTCCGAGATGTGAATGAGCCCTTCCAGCTCGTAATCGTCCTGAATCCGGGCGAAGGCGCCGAACTGAGCCAGCTTCGTCACGGCTGCTTCGACAAGCTGCCCTTCGCTATACAGCTGGTCGACAATGGTCCAGGGGTCGGTCTGCATCCGTTTCAGGCTGAGCGCGACCCGCTGCCGATCCCGGTCGACATCCAGAACGTAGACATCTACCTCGTCCCCAATCTCCAGCACGGTACGCGGGTCGTTGACCCGTTTCCAGCTAATCTCGGAGATGTGGACCAGTCCCTCTATTCCCCCGATGTCGACGAAGGCCCCGAAATCGGTCAGGTTTACGACGCGTCCTGATCGCGCAACGCCGGCTTCCAGCTCCTCAAACAGCTTCTCGCGTTGGGCGGCGCGCTTTTCGCGCGTGGCGGCCCGCTCGGAGAGGATGAGGCGGTTGCGGCTGCGATCGACTTCCATCACTTTGGCGCTGATCATCTCGCCCACAATGCGCTGCAACTGGCTGGCCGACGATTTCTCGCGGCTGAAGTTGCGCGACGGTCCAAGCTGGCTGATGGGCATGAAGCCACGCAGCCGGCCGACGGCGACGAGCAGGCCGCCCTTGTTATAGCCGACGACCTTGCCCTGATAGACATCGGCCGTGTCGGCTAACTCCTGGGCGCGGCGCCAGTCTTCTTCCTCGGCGGCGCGGGCGTAGGAGAGGACGATGTTGCCTTCTTCGTCTTCGGGGTCGACCACGTAGACGGCCACTTCGTTGCCTACGGCCAGCTCATCGCGCTCCTCGGGAGAGAGCGTGTCCAGCTCGCTGCCGGAGATAATGCCTTCCGACTTCGCGCCAATGTCCACCAGGATGGCATTGCGCAGATGCTCGATGACCTCGCCGCGGCGAATATCTCCGGCGCGCGGTAGGTCGAGTGAAAGCTCTTCGCTGAGGAAGAACTCCATGCCGTGGCTGTCTTCGCCAGCCGTTTCAGTTGAACCGTTTGTAAAATTATCCATCTCTCTACTTTACATTCCCCACGAACTAACCCAACAGGGCCTGGGGTCAAGCCAACGAAATTATACTTTGTTTGGGTGCAATGGCAATATTCCTGGATAGCGCCACTTCGAGAGAAGGCAGGCGGCTCCTCGACCATGCGCACCCCTCTTGTAACCGCCAGGCGGGCCGTGGGCGCTCGCGTATACAGAATAGTACGCAACTATCATCTGATTGGCGTTTGTTTGCCTGGTGGTATGAGGGCGCCATGAGACGGGCCGGCTCCCTTGCCTGAGCCGTAGTAGAGGAGTGGTTGTACGGGCCGGCCGGGGTGCTATAATGCCCGTCGCCCCGGAAGCCGCGGCTTCCCGGCAGGTCAGAAGAGCTTATGAGCCCAGCAAACGACACGGAACAGCGCTGCCCAGACTGTGACAGCCGCCTGCCTGCGGGTGCGCAGCGCTGCCTGATGTGCGGCTACGTGCTCCCCACGGAGCCGGACCTGACAGGTCTCCAAGACGAACCGCAGACGCTGCCAGAGCTGACAACTCGCCAAGAGGAACAACCACCCGACCTGACAGGTCTCGAACGTGAGCCGCCGCCAGAGCCGACCGGTCTCCAGGACCCGTCAGGTCTCGAACTTGAGCCGCCCCTGCCCGATGGCGTCGTCGAATCCGTGGTCCACGAGCGGCAGTCGAAGATTGTCTTCTGGATGACGGCCGTCGTCTTTATCATCACCGCCTATCTTGGCGGCGCCATTCTGCAGTATGGCGGGCCGGTGGAGCTGGCGCTGCTGCCGACGCTGACGCCCATACCGCCCACGCCAAGCTTTACGCCCACCGTGACGCTGCCGCCGACCGAGACGCCGCCGCCCTCGGCGACGCCGGAGCCGAGCAACACGCCGCCGGCGACGCCCACCGAGCAGCCGCCGCGCACGCATACGGTGGCCGAAGGCGAGACGCTCTTCGGCCTCAGCTTTGCCTACAACGTCTCGATGGACAGCATTGCCGCGCTCAACGATTTCTCGGTAGAGTCGCCCATCCAGTCGGGCCAGACGCTGCAGGTGCCCTGGCCCACGGCCACGCCGCCGCTGGAGCCGATTGCGGTGGAGATTAACGGCGAGCTGGTCATTGCCGACCCGCGCGACTGCCGCCGGGTGGAGATTGCCGCCGGCGACGCCATCTCGGCCATTGCGGCGCGCGAGAATATCAACATGGAGCTACTGATGCGCGTCAACCGGCTGTCGGAGCAGTCGATTGTGCAGCCGGGCGACACCATCTGCATCCCGGAAGTGATCCACGGCGACGTGCTGCCGCCGACGCCCGGCCCTTCGCCGACGCCGCAGCCGACTGGCTTCCCCACCGGCCCGCGCCCGCTCTATCCGCCCTCGGGCACGACGGTCGACCCGTTGCGGCCGCTGGCGCTGCAGTGGGTCGCCAGCAAGGATCTGGAGCCGGACGAGTGGTATATGGTGGAGATGACCAACCTGAGTGAGGCGGGCCTGCACCCGTACCGCGGCTTCACGCGGCAGACCTCGTTCCGCGTGCCCTCAGGCTGGCGGCCGCAGCAGGAGGTGGTGCATGCGTTCGAGTGGCGCGTCAGCGTGGTGCGGGTAACCGGGCAGCGCGCCGACGGCGGCCTCATCTACACCTTTGGCGGCCGCCCCGGCGATGCGGCGCGCCTGAGCTGGCTGGGCGCCATCCCCACGCCGACGCCGACGCCCACGGCGAGCCCCGCACCGCCCGCCGGTTGACGCGGGCGGAAATGGCAAATTGCAAACTGCAAATGGCAATTCGCAATTTGCCATCTGTAATTTGCTATTCTACTCCTGCAGCCACGGGTTCAGCCGGCGCTCTTCCCCCACCGTCGTCGGCGGGCCGTGGCCGGGATAGACGGCGGTGTCGTCCGGCAGGGTCAGGATTTGCTCGTGGATGGTGCGCATGAGCAGCGCGTAGTCGCCGCCGGGCAGGTCGGTGCGGCCGATGCCCTGCTGGAATAGCACGTCGCCGTCGAAGAGCGCGCCGTGCTCGCGCAGGTAGAAGCTGACATGGCCCGGCGCGTGGCCCGGCGTGTATAGCACTTCCAGCCGCAGGCGGCCGACGGCCACTGTCTCGCCTGCGGCGATGAACTGGTCCGGCGGGGGCGGCGGGTCGAGGTGGAAGCCCCATAGCCTGGCCGCCAGAGCGGCCGTACGCAGCTGGTCGGCCGCCTCGGCGTGCATCGTGACGGGCGCTCCCGTCGCCTCTTTCAGCTCGGCCAGGCCGCCGATGTGGTCGAAGTGGGCATGGGTAATCAGAATGTGGCTGATGGTCCAGCCGCCGCCGGCAGCCGCGCGCGCAATGGCCGGCCCATCCCAGGCGGGGTCGACGATGGCGGCGGCCATTGTCTCCGCGCAGCCGACCAGATAGCAGTTGGTCTGCAGCGGGCCGAGCGTCATCAGGTGCAATTTCACCACGGCTTCATTCTTCATTTCCATCATTGGCTCACTCCTCGGCCACGGCCGGCCGCAGCGAGCGCCGGCCCGGCCCGGCCCAGAGATGGATACCCAGCCGCGCCCGGACGCGCCAGGCAAGGAAGAGCAGCTCGGCGACTATCGCCAGATAGAGCGCCGCCGCCGCCGTCGTCATGCCGTCCCAGCGCTGGGCGACGCCGAGGGCGAGCAGGGCGGCCGTCAGCAGCAGGTTGATGCCCATGCCCAGGTTGACGGCCCTCGTCGCCCGGCTGCGAATGAGCAGCCCGCGCAGCCAGGAGACGACGACGAAGAGAGCCGGATAGAGCAGGAAGAGGCGCGTGCCGTAGGCAGCCAGACCGGCCACGTCCGCGTCGGCGTCCTGGAGGCGGAAGAGGTAGAGGGTCAGCAGCGGCGTGAGCGCGAAGAGCCCCATGCCCACAACGCTTAGCCCGGCCAGCGTCAGGCTGAAGCGGCGAATGGGGCCGTGGCTGTGCGGGCCGCGCGTCAGGGCGATGACCGCCTCGGGCAGGGCCATCGCGGCCGCGCGGGCCATCAGCACCACCTGGAAGGTGAGCGGCCAGGCGGCCAGCGAGAGCGTCGGGTTGTCCAGCCGGGCCAGGCTGAGCGTCACCAGCGGCTGCGCCAGCAGGGTGAGCAGGGCTGTCGCTGCCAGCGGCAGGTGGAACCAGAAGAGCTCGCCATAGGTCAGCGGCGGCTCGTCTTCCTGTGTCCGGTCTGGGTGCAGCTCGTTGCGCCGCAGCGGGCGCACGGCGGCGGTGGCGTAGGCCGCCTCGGCGATGACGCCGGCCATGAGCGCGGTAGCGCCGATGGCGACGCCCGGCCAGCCGCTCCACAGGGCCAGGCCAATGGCCGCGCCGCCGGAAGCGAGCAGGCGTACCGCCGTGCCCCAGGCGACGACGCGCGTGTAGCCGAACTGGATGAGCGCGCCCTGCAGGAAGCGACGCCAGGCAATGGCCGCCGTCCACAGGGTCATAATCTGCATGCCCGGGCGCACCCAGCGCCCGATTTCCGCCGGTGTGTGCAGCCAGCGATAGACGATGAGGTCGAAGAGGGGCGTGAAGGCCACGGCCACGCTGACGACGGTGAGGGCGATGGCCCAATGGATGGTGAAGCGGCGCACGACGCGGAACGACTGGTCGTCGCGCACGAGGGCGGTGGCCGTGGCCAGCAGGTTGATGATGGGGCTCTCAATCGTAACCGCCAGGCTGACGACAATGCCCTGCGCGGCGAGCATGATGACCTCGTCGGGCAGCCGGTTAATGGCGGCGCTGACAATGGGCCCTTCCGCCGTCATCAGCAGCCAGCTGGCGAAGAGGGGCAGCCAGAAGAGAAAGATGTCGCGTTGTCTCATGGGAGCGATTGTCTCTGGAAAACGGCCCCTGGCAACCGGGCCATGGCCGGGATGAGGATGCGCGGGAAAATGGGTGCTATTTGACATGGGCGGGCGGGGGCGCGTCTGGCTATACTTACGGTGTTGAGCAGCGGCGGGATGGATAGGGGGGCGGGTTTCATGCCCGCCCCTACCAGCTACGGTAGGTCAGGTTTTCAACCTGACGTTGTCTAGAGAGGAGACCAGACCCCATGCGCAAACGAGTCATCATGGTTACGGGCAGCGCCGGCGAAATCGGCCATGCGCTGATTGAGACGTTGTGCCGCAGGCAGGATACCCATGTCCTCAGCCTTGACCTCAAACCGCTGCCGGCGGAGCTGGAGGGCGCGGCTATCCATATGGTGGGCGATATCCTGGACGATTCGCTCCTGGGCCGGCTGGTCACGGAGTACGAAATCGACACGATCTTCCACCTGGCGGCCCTGCTCTCGACGCGCGCCGAGTTTACGCCCGAGCTGGCGCACCGGGTCAACGTAGAAGGCACGCTGCGCCTGCTCAAGCTGGCCGCGGAACAGTCGGAGTGGCAGGGGCGGCGCGTGCGCTTCATCTTTCCCAGCAGCATCGCCGCCTATGGCCTGCCCGACCTGGAGACGAAAGAGCGCGATAGCCACGTGCGCGAGTGGGACTGGAACACGCCGACGACGATGTACGGCTGCAACAAGCTCTATGGCGAGATGCTGGGCGTCTACTACAGCACCAACTACCGCCAGCTGGCCGCCGACCGGCCGGTGATGCTCGACTTCCGCGCCCTGCGGTTTCCCGGCCTCATCAGCGCGCTCACGGTGCCCAGCGGCGGCACCAGTGATTATGGGCCGGAGATGCTCCACGCCGCCGCGCAGGGCAAGCCCTATCGCTGCTTTGTGCGCGAAGACACGCGCATCCCGTTCATGGCGATGCCGGACGCGGTGAAGGCGCTGCTGCAGCTGGCCGCCGCCCCGCGCGAGCAGCTCAGCCGCGAGGTCTACAACATTACCAGTTTCAGCGTCTCTGCCGCCGAGATCCGCGACCTGGTGCTGGACGCATTTCCCGGCGCCGACATTTCCTTTGCGCCGGACCAGAAGCGGCAGGGGATTGTCGATAGCTGGCCGGCTGACCTCAACGACAACCCGGCGCGCCGCGACTGGGGCTGGGCGCCGGAATATGACGCCCGGCGCTGCTTTGAGGAATACCTGATCCCCACCATCCGGCAGCGGTACCAGCGGCTGGCGACGGGCGATTGACCTGACAGGTTTTCAAAAGCTGTCAGGCCTCACGGAGCTTCAATCAACCAGCAACGTAAAACGCCCGCCGGCGTTGCCGTTATAATCGCTGGCGCGGACGAAGTAGAGAGTCTCCGGCGCGCTTTCCGGTGGGGCGGTGAAGGTCAGGGTTTCAGGGCCGCCGGGGAAGTAGCCGTCCGCGCTGGAAAGCACGTTGCCGTCCAGGTCGCTCAGCTCCAGCACGGCATCGGTGACCGCATCCGGCGCCAGCGTCAGCAGCACCGTTTCGCCAGGGTCGAGGGCGATGAGGAAGTCCACGGCGGCGCTGGCGTCGAAGACGCCGCTGACCTCGTCGCCGCTGGTCAGCTCGAAGATGACGTCGACCGGGCCGGCCAGGGTGATGGCATAGGCGCCCGCCTGCCCTTCGAGCGCGCGCACCACTAGCGAGTAGTTGCCGTCGGCGGGCACGGTAAAGCTGACCTGCTCCAGGCCAAACGACTGGTCGACCGTGCCCTGCAGGCTGCCGTCGTCATCGTTCCAGATGTCGATCACCACGTCCAGCCCCTCGTCCGGCTCTACCTGCGCCGTCACCACGGCGCCGGCCGCCGCCGCAAAGGGGTAGACGTGGCCGCTGTCGCCGGGCTGCAGCTCGTGGCCGGCGATGACGCGCACGCCTTCAGTGGCCCCGACCTCCACTTGCAGCGTATAGGCGCCGCTGCCGCCGGCAAAGCCGCGCACCTGCACCACGCCGCCGCCGGCGATCACCGCCAGCCGCTCGCGCATGCCGGCAAAGCCGCTATCGGCGCTGGCCTCCAGGCTGCCGTCTGGCCCCACGACCTCCAGCACCACGTCCAGCCCCTCGTCCGGGATAACCTCCAGGCTCAGCGTCTCGCCCGTCTCCGGCAGCGGGTAGCTATCCACGGCATTGACCGCCAGCCGCCCGTGATAGCTGGCGCCAATGGCCAGGGGTTGGTCGGGAACGGTGTCGGCGCCCGCCGGCTGCGCCGAGAGGGCCAGCGTGTAGGCGCCGGTCGAGCCGGCAAAGCCACGCAGGACAATGAAGTAATCGCCGTCGGCAGGCAGCTCCAGCCGGCGGATCGTCTCGGCGCCGAACGCCTCGTCGACGGCGCCGCCGGCGAGGATCGAGCGGCCGGCGCTGTCCTGTACGTCTACGGTCACGTCCAGCGCGGCGTCGACCGGCGTCGCCTGGATGTCGATCAGGTCGCCGGTGCGGCCACGGAACTGCCAGGCCGAGCCGCGCAGGCCGGTCACCTGCCCGCGCACGCTATCGCCATAGCGCAGCGCGCCCTCCAGCGCCGGCCCGGCCGCCGGGCGCAGCCGCACGGAGCTGGTTACCGCCGCCAGCGCTTCCTCGTACTGGCCGGCCGTGGCCTGCGGCGACGAAGCCGAGATGAGCACAGCGCGCCCCTCGTGGCGGATGACGGTGACGGTCGTCACGATGGCGGCGCCATCCTCTTCCGTGCTCGCCAGCTTCAGGGTGGCTGCTTCCTGGCCGTTTATCGCCAGCAGGTGCGGGCCGGCCAACGTCTGCCCGTCTGGCGCCAGGTCGGCGGCAAGCTGCTGCACGAGCTGGTCGAGTGGCCCCTCGCCGATGTTGGCCGCGTCGTCCACCAGGAAGAGTACCGTGGCCTCCTCCGCGCCGTTGCCGCCGTCGCCGGAGAGGAGCATGGGGATGTCGTCGCTGGTGTCCAGCGTCCAGTGGGCCGGGTATTGGAAGCTCAGCCCCAGCTCCTCGCTGTCGTAGCCGGTCAGCGTGAGGCCAACCGGGTCCGTGGCCGGCGCCGTCGTCGCCGTCGCGGTGACAAAGGAGGTCGGGCTGGGCGCGGGCGTGACCAGCGCTTCCGTCGCCAGCTGGCAGGCCAGCGCCGGTGCGGCGGCCAGCAGCGCCCATAACAGCAGCCACAGGCCGCGACGGCTCACAGCGTTTCTAGATAGCGGTCCAGCTCCCATTCCGACACCTGCATGCGATATTCGTCCCATTCAGCCCGTTTCGCTTCCAGGAAGACCTCCGCCGTGTGCTGGCCGAGCGCCTCCAGGAGTACTTCGTCCTTCTCCAGCTCGCCAATCGCCTCGCCCAGGGAGCCGGGAAGCTGGTCGATGTTATATTCCAGCAGCCGCAACTGGTCGAAATGGTAAACGTCTTCTTCCACCGGATCGGGCGGGTTCATCTGTTTATCGATGCCGTCCAGCCCGGCGCTGAGCATGACGGCAAAGGCCAGGTAGGGGTTGCAGCTGGGGTCGGGGAAGCGCAGCTCGACGCGCGTCGATTGCTCGCGGCCGGGCGAGTAGCTGGGGATGCGGATG
Organism: uncultured Ardenticatenaceae bacterium; assembly: GCA_964579295.1. Lineage (GTDB taxonomy): Bacteria > Chloroflexota > Anaerolineae > Promineifilales > Promineifilaceae > JAAYYY01. The sequence goes on along the minus strand of CAZOGK010000017.1, from coordinate 18,989 downwards.
AGGGCCGCCCGGTTGATGCGCGCCCAGCAGATGTAGACCGGCGCTTCGTAGCCGGGCACCAGCCGCTTGTAGCTGTTGACGGTGGGCGCGACGACGGCGCTGAGCGCGCGCGCATGGTGCAGCTGGCCGGCGACGAACTGGTAGGCCATGGGCGAGAGCTTGTATTGGTCCTCGGCGTCGAAGAAGGCGTTCGTGCCCTCGTGGAAGAGGCTCTGGTGGGTGTGCATGCCGCTGCCGTTCTGCCCAAAGAACGGCTTGGGCATGAAGCTGGCATAGACATCGTGGCGCGCGGCAATGGCTTTGACCGCCTGCTTAAAGGTGATGGCGTTATCGGCCGCGGCCAGGGCGTCGGCGTAGCGGAAGTCTATTTCGTGCTGGCCGGGCGCCACCTCGTGGTGCTCCATCTCCACCTCGATGCCCATGGCCGAGAGCGCCTCGACGATATCGTCGCGCACCGCGGCCGCCAGGTCGCGCGGCGAGAAGTCGAAATAGCCGGCCACGTCGTGCGGCACCGGGCGCAGCGTTTCGTTGCGCTTTTGCAGCAGGAAGAACTCCAGCTCCGGGCCGCAGTTATAGGTCAGCCCCTTCTCCGCGGCGCGCTCGACGGCGCGGCGCAGGATACGGCGCGGGTCGCCGGGAAAGGGCTCGCCGTTGGGCAGGTAGACGTCGCAGATGAGGCGCGCCGTGCGCCGTTCTGCCGCTTTCCAGGGCAGCACCTGATAGGTGGCCGGATCGGGCCGCAGCACCATATCACTCTCGTGGATGCGGGCGAATCCCTGGATGGAAGATCCGTCGAACCAGCTTCCCTTTTCCAGCGTTTCGGCCAGCCGGTGCGTCGGAAAGCCGACGCTTTTGACTGTGCCGTCGATGTCTGTGAACTGCAGATTGATGAAGCGGACCTCGTCTTCGCGAGCCTTCTCCACCACTTCTTGTTGCGCGGCTGTCAGGGCCATTGTGCCTCCTCAATTAACCAGCATGAGCGCGGGCGCATTCCCGCCAAGATACGAACCAGCCGGATTATATGCAGAACCGGCGGCTTTCCCAACGTGAGCCTGATAGAATGAGGATATGAGCGTCGAACGTCCGGGCCTCGCACGCTTTGCCTGGTTGTCAATCGCCACGGCGCTGGCCACGATGGGCCTGAAGGCAACCGCCTACGTGCTCACGGGTTCCGTCGGCCTGCTCTCCGACGCGCTCGAATCCGGCGTCAATCTCATCGCCGCGATCATCGCGCTCATCTCGCTTAGCGTCGCCGCCCAGCCGCCCGACGCTGAACACGCCTACGGCCATAGTAAGGCCGAATATCTCTCCAGTGGCTTTGAAGGCGGGCTCATCATGCTGGCGGCTGTGACCATCATCGTCTCCGCCGGCGAGCGTCTGATCCACCCGAAGCCGCTGCAACAAATAGACGTGGGCATGGGCGTGGCGGTGCTGGCTTCGGCGCTCAACTTCGCCGTCGCTCGCGTCCTGCTGCAGGCGGCCCGGGAGCACGAATCGGCCACGCTGGAAGCCAACGCTCACCATCTGCTCAGCGACGTCTGGACTTCGGCCGGGGTCTTACTTGGCGTTGGCGCGGTGGCAGTGACCGGCTGGCAGGTGCTTGATCCGATTGTGGCTATCATCGTGGCCCTGCAGATTGCCCTTACCGGCATTCGTCTCACCCGTAGCTCGCTGTCGGGCCTGATGGATACGGCGCTTCCCGACGAAGAGGAAGCGGCCATTACGGCTGTCCTCGACCGCTATCAGGCTAGCGGCGTCCATTATCACGCGCTGCGCACCCGCCGCGCCGGCGCCCGCCGCTTTGTCTCCGTACACATCCAGGCGCCCGGGAAGTGGAGCATCCAGAAGGGGCACACGCTGCTGGAGGAAATCGAGGGCGAGATACGCGCCGCCCTGCCACGAGTCGCCGTCTTTACCCACCTGGAACCGCTTGAAGATCCCGCGTCGTGGGACGACGTCGAGCTGCAACGCGAAGAGGGTTGATTGGGCATTACCGGCGTAAGCGGCGTTTTGCGTGGCGCACGCTTCTCGGGGCGGCGGGAAAATCAGAAGGAGTCGCGGAGCTGGACGAGGACGGCCCAGCTGACTACGAGCCCCACCATGCCCCCTACCAGGGCGGTGACCAGGCCGGCCCAGCCGGAGAGCGAGGCGAGCGGGGCGGCGCCCGGCAGACCCAGCACGTAGTAGTTGTAGAGCAGCAGGGCGCCGACCATGCCGGAGGTCAGCAGGCGCACGCGGCGGCTCAGGCTATGCTCGCGCGTCGCCAGCCAGCCGGCGGCAAAGGTGGCCGTGAGGCCGCCAATCAGCCCCAGTAGCTGCTGAATGTCGGCCAGCGAGATTTCCACGCGCGGCTCGGGCGGGGCGGGCGCGGCGGTGGCTATGGGCGCAATGGTCGCCGTGACGGTGGGCGTGGGGGTGGGCGTGCTCGTCGGCGTGGGCGTGGGCGTGCTGGTGGCCGTCGGCGCCGGGGTCGAAGTGATCATCACCACCAGCACTCGCTCGCCAATGACAATGTCCAGCTGCTGCGAGCTGCGCGCGCTGCCGCTCTGCGCCGTGATGCGGAACTGGCCGGTGCGGTCTTCCAGCACGTAATCCAGCTCGGCGATGCCGCCGCGCGTCTGGCTTTCGCCCAGCAGGGTAATCAGCCCCTCTGTGCGGTCCTCCTGAAAGAACTGCACCGGCGTGCCGTCGGGCACGGCGCGCCCGTTGTGGTCGACGATGACGCCGGCGCGCAGGCGCACGTTGTCGCCCACCTGCAGCTCCAGCGGCGCTTCTACCGCCGGCGACTCGACGGCGCCGTTGCGCACTATGGCCACCTCAATCACCTGGTCCGGGTCGGGGCGCGTAATCTCCAGCAGCATGTAGCCGGTATCGCGCACGTCGACGGGCGGCGCGCCGCGCACGGAAATCTCCTGAAAGAGGACGCGCGCCGTGGTGTCGATGAAGGCCGGAATCTTACTGTAAACGCCATAGTAGGCGGTCAGCTTGCTGATTTCGGTCGTGTCCAGGAAATAGGGTGCATTATAGGCAAAGACGATGAGCCGGCTGTTGCGGAACATATCCTGCCGCTGCGCCAGGAACTGCTTGAGCGCCGTCGAGCTGGGGGCGCTGTCCGCAACGTCGAGCATGGCGAAGATGATCCACTCCGCTTCCTGCAGCGCCGACTGCACGGCAAAGGCCGCGGGGAAGGGCGGCGGCGCGCTCTCCGGCCCAGTTTCACCATCGGCGTTGCCCGGCGTCGGCGCGGCGATGGGCGCCGGCCCGGCGGCGATGAACTCCGATAGGTCAGAGAAGGTAAAGCTGCGGATCTGCTCTTCGCGGATCTGGTTGCTGCTGTCGGGGCCGTAGAGCGCCAGCAGCCGCTCTTCCAGGCTTCGCTGGCTGATGTAGGCTTCCGGCAGGCAGTCGCGGCACTGGCGCGCCGTGCGCACGTCGGTGAAGATGACAATATCGTCGGCGCCGGAAGGCGGGCCGGGCATCCGCTCGGCCAGCTCCGCCTGGCTGGGTGCAATCAGCGTAATCCCTTCCTGGGCCACGCGCATGGCCGCACTGCTGAGCCGGCCCACGTCTACGTCCGTGTCCACCAGCACATTCTCCAGGCTGAAATCGTCCTGATAGAGGCGCAGCTTCAGCTCCAGGATGCGCAGCAGCGCTTCGTCTACGCGCAGGCGAAAGGCCGGGTCGGTCTCGTAGCGCGTCTGGAAGGAGACGATGGTATCGGCCATGTTCAGGTATTGTGCGCGCCAGTCGTTGGTGTCCAGGGCGAAGTCGGCGAGATAGAGCAGGTCGTTGCCCGCCACCAGGGCGTCTTTGGCAATGCGCCGGTGGGCGAAGGTCTGGCCCGTGTCATCGTAGAAGCGCTGCACGGCGCGTACCCCCAGGGCATCGGAGACGATGAGGCCGCCGTTCTGCCGCCAGGGCGCGAACTCCGGCTCGGCCATGAGCGACTGCAGCGCCAGCGGGTCAAAGCTGACCGGCGCCGTGGTGGCGCGGATATTGCCCTGGAAGCCCTGATAGCGTATGTGCGTGGTCAGCAGCCCGTCGGCTACGCCGGCCGGGTCGCCCGCCTGCCCGGTGACGGCCACGAAGGGGGCCAGCTCCACCTGCTTGAGCTGGTCGAGCGATTTTCGCACGGTGGACAATTCCTCGCCCAGGGGGCGGTCGCTGCTGCCCTGGCCGGGGAAATGTTTGGCGATGACGGCCACGGCGCCATTGCTGCCGCGATGGACCCCTTCGGTATAGGCGCGGCCCATGAGGCCCACCCAGTAAGGGTCGCCGCCAAAGGTGCGCACGCCCAGGTCGCTGGCCGCGCCCGGCTTCGGGTCTTCCAGCACGTCGAGCGACGGACCGAGCAGCATGTTCACGCCGACCGCGGCCAGCTCGCGCCCGGCAATCTGCCCGATGTCCTCGGCCAGCGCCGGCTGCCAGGTGGCGCCCAGCGCCATCTGGCTGGGCAGCGGCGTCAGCCCTTCGAGAATCTGGGTATAGGGCGGGCCGTCGCCCTCGTGTGTGATGGCGATAAAGAGGGGCAGGCGCACGCCGCCGGCGCCGGCGGGGGCCACAGCCGGGGCGGGGGTAATCGTCGGGGTCAGCGTCTGCGTCGCCGTGATGGGGCGCGAGTCAAGGGCGGCCTCGCCCTGCAGCGCCAGCTCCTGCAGCTGATTGGCCAGCGACGCCACGGCTGCTGGCGTTTCCGCGCCGGTGGCGCGGATGTTGTTGTGGGCGGCGCTAAGCGCCACGCCGCCCACGTGATAGTTGACAATGAGGTCGGTAATCATGGCGTCGGAGACGGGATTGTCGCCGGAGAAGGTAACGAGGAAGAGCTGGCCCACCCGCTCGGCTACCGACATCTGTTCCAGGAGCGCGGCGGCAGCCGGCGGGCCATCCTCCTGCGCCGCCAGGCGAGGCGCGGGCGCGAAGATAGCCGCGACCAGAATAATAACCAGACTAAGGCGCCACAAAAACGTCATCTTGATCTACTTCCAGAAGTGCGCCTGCAATCCGGGTGGATGACCGGGCCGGCGCGCCCACAGTATACTGTAAACGGTGGCAAAAGTCCCATTTCTGCTGCGCACTTTTCGTATATCGAAGCGGCGCCTGAGGAGCGCCTTAAGTGGCAGATGAGCCGTCCGGGCCGCGGCGCGCCAGGCTCATTGCCAGCGCCAGAGGCGATTGCTACAATCACGCGACTCTGATGGGAGAAAACAACAATCCCTCCCCCTGGGACCACCGCTTATCTGGCTCTTCTTTATGACCCATAGCATACGCAGATCCTTTCTCGTCGTCGTTCTCGTGCTGGTGATGGCGATTGCCGCTTTTGCCGCGGGCTATCTGGCGCGCGATTTTCTGGGCGAGCGTCAGGTGAGCGGCGCCGGCGTCGACTTTGCTCTGCTTGACGAGGCCTGGAGCTACATCGACGCCAGCTATTTCGGCGAGCAGCCACCGCAGAACCTGGTCACGTACGGCGCCATCCGCGGCGCGCTCAACGAGCTGCACGACCCCTACACTATCTTTGTCGAGCCGGTGGTGCGCGAGCAGGAGCGTGACTCGCTGCGCGGCAACTATGGCGGCATTGGCGCCAACCTGTCCCGAAATGACGCTGGCGAGCTGATTCTGGAGCCGATCCCGGGCAACCCGGCCGAGGCCGCCGGCATCCGCCGTGGCGACGTGCTGCTGGCCGTCGACGGGCGCGAGATTACGCCGGAGATGACCGTCGCCGAAATCGCCCAGCTCGTGCGCGGCGAGAAGGGCACTACGGTCATGCTGACCGTGCGCCACGCCGACAGCAGCGAGGCGGTGGAGATAGCCATCGTGCGCGGCGACATTCTCATCCCGTCGGTCAGCTACCGCCTGTTGGACGAGGCGCCCACGGTCGGCTATATCCAGCTCAGTCGCTTCAGCGGCGAGAGCGGCCAGGAAATTGAGGCGGCGGTTACCGCCCTGCAGGCGGCCGGAGCGACGCGGCTCATCCTCGACCTGCGCCACAATGGCGGCGGCCTGCTCGACGCCGCCGTCGAAGTGGCCGGCCATTTCCTCGACGGCGGCCCGGTCATGATCCAGAAGAGCCGCAATGAAGAAGAGCGCACCTACAACGCCGCGCAGGGGCCCGTGGCCGGCGCAATGCCGCTCGTCGTGCTCGTCGATGGGCAGACGGCAAGCAGCTCGGAGATTCTGGCCGGGGCGCTGCAGGACCGGGGGCGGGCGCTGCTGGTCGGCAGCCGCACCTTTGGCAAAGGGTCGGTGCAGCTTGTCTACGACCTCAGCGACGGCTCCTCGGTGCACGTGACCTCGTCCCGCTGGTACACGCCCAATCGCCACGAGATTGACGAACAGGGGCTGCAGCCGGACATACCCGTGGAAGTAACCCAGGAAGCAATCGACCGCGGGCAGGACGTTGCCCTGGAGACGGCCGTTGCTCACCTCAATGGTAACGAATGATGACCAATAATTCTGTGAAACTGCTCGCCGGCGCCGGCGGCGCCGTGCTGATTGTCCTGCTCTGCCTGCTCATGGCGACCGCCGGCTATTTTATCGGGCGCGGCAGCGCGGCCGGCGAGCCGACCCTGGTCGCCGTCGAGCGGAGCGAGCCAGTCGAGCTGGGAGCGGTGACGCCGCTGCCGGAAGCGACGCTACCCGTGGAGGTCATTGCGCCCACCGAGGCGCCGGCCACCAGCGCCCCCGCCGCCCCGGAGGCCCCCGCCGAAGCGCAGAGCGAGAGCGCGCCGGCGGCGCCGCCGGGCGCCGCCACCGAAAGCGCTATTGACGCCGATGGCCGCTTTGCCGAGGGCGACCTGGAGCTGCTGTGGGAGGTGTGGGAAATCCTGCAGCGGGCCTATGACGGC
>CAZOGK010000017.1:0-12047 GCA_964579295.1 uncultured Ardenticatenaceae bacterium | reverse complement strand
CGACCTGGAGCTGCTGTGGGAGGTGTGGGAAATCCTGCAGCGGGCCTATGACGGCGAGCTGCCCGACGAGCAGGAGCTTTCCTATGCCGTGGTGCGCGGGCTGGTCGATGGCCTGGGCGACCCGCACACGCGCTTCATCGACCCGCCGGCGGCGGTGCGCATGCAGGAGCGCTTTGAAGGCGCCTATGATGGCATCGGCGCTTACGTGCAGGAGAACGACCAGGGCCTCACCGAGATTGTGCGGCCCATTGCCGGCTCGCCAGCGGAAGCGGCCGGGCTGCGGCCGGGCGATATGGTCGTCGCCGTGGACGGCGAATCGATGGTGGGCAAGGCGCTGGAGGAGGTCATTTCCTATATTCTGGGGCCGGCGGGCACCGACGTGGTGATTACCTTCGTGCGTGGCGAGACGCCGGAGCCGTTTGATGTGCCGCTCACGCGCGCCCATATCGTCATTCCCGTGGTCACCCACGAGATGCTGGAGGACAATATTGCCTACGTCGAGCTGGCGAGCTTCAACAGCCTGGCGACCGAGCAGCTGCAGCTGGCCCTGGAGGAGCTGCTGGCGCAGAACCCGCGCGGCCTGATTCTGGACCTGCGCAACAATGCCGGCGGCTTCCTGACGCAGTCGGTGACGGTGGCCGACCTCTTCCTGCCCGAATCGGTCGTCCTCTACGAGCGCAACTCGACGGGCGAGCTGAGCGAGGTTTTTAACGCCGGCGATGGGCAGATAGCCGAGGAGATTCCACTGGTGGTGCTGGTCAACGAGTTCAGCGCCAGCGCCGCCGAAATCGTGGCCGGCGCGGTTCGCGACCACGGGCGCGGCGTCCTCATCGGCGAGACGACCTTTGGCAAAGGATCGGTGCAGTTGCCGCACACTCTCAGCGACGGCTCGCAGCTTAACGTGACCATTGCCCGCTGGTATACGCCGGCCAACGTCAGCATCGACGCCGAGGGCGTGGCCCCGGACATTGAAGTGGTGCTGGACGAGGGCGTGCTGTTCGAGGATGAGGCCGAGGATACACAGCTAGAGCGGGCCGTGGACTATTTGCTGGAAGGGGAATAGGCGCCGCCGGCATAACCAGCGACCTGAAGAGAACGATGATGAGCAGGAAACAGAAGGAGCAGGGTCAGGTAATCGCCCGCAATCGGCGCGCCAGCCACGATTATGAGTTGCTGGAGCGCTTCGAGGCGGGCCTGGTGCTGACGGGCACGGAAATCAAGTCGGTCCGCGCCCACAAGGTGAGCCTGCAGCGCGCCTACGTGCAGCCGCGTGGCGACGAGCTATACCTGATAGAAGCGACCATCTCCCCCTACGACCACGGCAACCGCGAAAACCACGACCCGACGCGCCCGCGCAAGCTGCTGCTGCACCGGCGGGAGATTAACAAGATCCTCGACGCACTGCAGAGCAAAGGGATGGCGATGGTGCCCACCAAGCTCTATCTCTCCGGCGGCCTGGCGAAAGTGGAGGTGGCGCTGGCGCGCGGCAAGAAGCTCTATGACAAGCGCTCTGACCTGCGCAAGCGGGACGCCGACCGGCAGGTCGAGCGCGCCCTGCGCGAGAAGCACCGCAGTTAGCGCGAGATAGCGGATTTCTCGCAGGACATTCGCTATCGAACCCTCCACATGCCCAATCCGTACAACGTCCCCGAACTGTCTCCCGCAGAGGTGGCTGCGCGCCGGGAGCGCGGCGACAGCTTCGTTCTGCTCGACGTGCGCGAACCATACGAACTGCAGGCGGCGCGGCTCGACGGCGTCGTGCTCACCGCCCCGGTCAGCGCGCTCATTCGCGAGGGCCCGGCGGCGCTGCCCGCTGCCGCTCACGACCGTGATGCCGATATTGTCATCCTCTGCCACCACGGCATCCGCTCCGCCCAGGTCGCCGCTTGGCTGCTGACCAATGGCTGGCGCAACGTGTCTCACATGGCCGGGGGTATCGACGCCTACGCGCGTGAGGTAGACCCCTCCGTGGGCAGCTACTAACTGCCCTGCTCCTTGCTCGCTGCTGCCTGTTGCGCCTCCCCCGGCGGCACATCCATATTGTCCAGCCATTCGTCTACTACGTGGACGCCCAGAACCGGCGCATAGATACCGCGCGTTGTCGAGATGTCGGCGTGTCCCAGAAACTCCTGCACCACCTCCAGCGGCATCCCCTCGCGCAAGAGCTGCGTGGCGCGGAAGTGGCGGAAATCGTGTGCGCTCAGCGCGCTGTGCAGCCCCAGCGCCTTCACCGCCTGCTTGACCACGTTGTGCGCCGAGGTGACGGAGAGGCGCGCGCTGGATGCGTTGCGGCTGTGGGCGACAAAGAGGGCGGGGTTGCTGTCGCTGCGCGCCGCCAGGTAGGCGCGGATTGCCTGCTGGGCGTAGTCGCGGATGTGGATGACGCGCCCCTTGCCGCCCTTGCCCACAATCGAGGCGTGGCGCGCCCGGCCCTGGTCTACGTTGCTGCGGTTGAGCGCCACCAGCTCGGCAATGCGCGCCGCGGTGGAATAGAGGGTATGCACCAGCGCGCGATTGCGCAGCAGCGCCAGGCGACGGCCGTAAGGCGCATCGGGCGGCGGCAGCGGCTGCTGGTCGTAATAGGCGATAATGGCCGGAATCTGCCGCCGCGCCTCGTCCAGGTCCAGCACGCCTTCGGCCGGGTTGCGCTCTATCTGGCGCCGCGCGAGCTGCCGCTGCAGCTTGCCGAGCTGCACGCCGGGCGGCAGCTGGCCCTGGCCGTCGAGATAGTTGAGGTAGCCGCTGACCGCGGCCATGTAGGTGGTGGCCGTGGCCCGGCTGCGATTATTGAGCAGCCAGGCGCGGAAGCTGAGCAGCGTCGCCGTGGTCAGCGCCGCCGGGTCCAGCGGCCAACTATCGTCGAGAGAGTAGCCGTCATGGCCGGTCTGCTGCAGCCAGTCGGCCAGTAGACGCAGGCCGCTGCGGTAGGTCGCTTCCGTCTGGACGCTGGCGGCGCCCGCCTCCATCAGGAAGGCTGTCGCCTGCAGCCAGCTTGGCGCATCCGGCACGTCGCGCCCGGAGAGTGGTAACTGGTACCGCCGCGATCCTATCTTCCGCATATACTTCACTTATAGACTAGGTGCTAGAATAGGTCAACAGGGTCCCCGCGAGACGGAGCGCGGGCAGCTTGCCCGCCTCAGAAAACGGAGATACGACCGACAACAATGCGAGGTTAACATGGAAGCACACGACACAACCCATTACGGCATGGTCACGCGACTCGACGTTCCCTATGAAGAGGCAATTAGACGGACCACGGAAGCGCTGAAGTCAGAAGGCTTCGGCGTCCTCACGGAAATCGACGTCAGGGCGACGATGAAGCAGAAGCTGGACGTAGACTTCCGGCGCTACGTTATCCTCGGCGCCTGCAACCCCCATCTGGCCTACCAGGCCCTGACGCTCGAGCCAGAGCTGGGTCTGCTCCTGCCCTGCAACGTCATCGTCTATGAAGCTGAAGGCAGTACGACGGTGAGTATCGTCGACCCGGCCCAGATGTTGAGCGTGGCCGGCAACCCGGCGCTGGAGCCGGTGGCCGGCGAGGCGCGCGAGCGCCTGCAGCGCGTCGCCGAGTCGCTGGCGGCCCGCTAAGGAGATTGGCTGATGCGTGAACAGGCGCCGAACTTCGCCGAGGGCGATTCTGTAGTGGTCCGCGATGGCGTCGAGCACCCCGAGCTGGGCACCGACCTGAGCGGTTGGCAGGGCTGGATTATGGAGACGATTGACGACGAGACCTATGGCGAGGTACTGGTCGTCGTCTGGGATAGCCAGACGCTGGCGCAGACGTCGCAGGCATACCGTGACGCGGCCGAGGAGGCGGGCGTTGACTTCACCCAGACCCCCCTGGCGCGGGTCGCCTTGCTGCCGGCGGCGCCGCGTGACCGGCCCGGAGACGCCAGCGAGGTGGCCGCCGAGCTGGACGAAGCGTTCGATTGGGACTACCTGGGCGAGCAGGGGCAGCGCATTCGCGAGCTGATTCAGGGCGCCGCCGACAACCGCGAGGCGTTTCAGCGCTGGGTAGGCCATCTGGCGCAGAACCTGGAGTTTCCCTTTGCCGCCGAGGTGGCCAGCTTCCGCGTGCAGGGGCCGCTGCAAGAAGGGGACGTGGTGGAGGTGCGCCGCATCTCGCTGGTGGACGACCGCCACGGGTTGATTGTGGGCGTGCGCTTTCGCAGCCAGCAGTATGACATCCCGCTGGTTGACCTGGAAGCCATCGACGAGATGTCGGCCAACGCGCGCCACATCGACGATTATATTGCCTGGTGGGATGTGAGCCGCTCCCGCTAACGAACGGCAAAAGGCCACCGCAGTGGTGGCCTTTTCATGAGAATGGGGAGGACGCCGGTGGTGCTATATGTGTGACGGATAGCTTTCCGTATCCTTTGACCGCGAGTGTTTCCACTCCGTCCAGATCGTCAGCTAATCCGGTCCTGATCCCTTTAGATATTTGGGTCCTTCCCAAAATTCTGCACTCATTATATGCCGTTCGCAGCGCCGGCACCATACAGACGGGAAGATTTTAAGGTCTAACAGGCCCAGCGTACTGGTTTACCATAACTACCGCGCATAGGGCCGCTGACGCTTTCGCCTATAGGCTATAGTCCTCGGCGTCGGGCGGCGTCGCCACGTTGGGCAGGTGCACGCTGATGCCGGAGTTGGGGCCGCCGGGTACGCCCAGCTCTGGCCGCTCCGGGCCGGTGGCGCTGCGCAGCTCTTCCAGCAAGGCGGCGGCGGGGACGGCCGTCTCTACCAGATCCTCGGATTCTGGCCGGGGCTGCTGCACGGGCCGGGCGCGGTAGACAATGACCTCCTCGAAGCCCTCTTCCAGCGCGCGCCGCGCCACGGCGCGGATGTAGTAGCGGTTAAAGGCGTCGTTCGCCAGCATCTCGGCGGCGTTCTCGGGGATGGTGACGATGGTGTAGCCGCCGGCGGACTGGCGGCGATGGCCGGTGCGGGCGATGCGGCGCTGCTGCGCCAGCGCTGCGGCCAGCGACTCAGGGTCGCCTTCGGCCAGGGCGCTCCGCAGCAGGGCCGGGTAGTCGTAGACGCCCTGGTTGCTCAGGTAGGGGCTGATATGCAGCTGGCGGCGCTCTTCGTCGTAATCCAGCTCTTCCAGCATCAGCTCCCGTGTCCGTTGATCAAGATGGACCAGATAGAGTGACATATGCTCTCTCCTTGCCGGCTTTTCCCACACGATAATCGCCGCCCGGCGGCCAGACCAGATGCACGGATACAGCGCCGGATACAAAAGTGGATATAAACAGAAAAGGTCGCTCCAACGAGCGACCCTCCTCGGCTGAGCGGGCAACGGGATTCGAACCCGTGTTTGAGGCTTGGGAAGCCACCGTTCTACCACTGAACTATGCCCGCAACGGCCTGCAGATTATAGAGGGCGCGCGGGGCAGCGTCAAATCTCCTTATCGCCTGTTCAGCCGCCCGCTGCGCCGCCGCGGCGACGGCAAAAATGTTCCTGAATTGCCATGGAAACTTCTCTTTCTGCTATTGCGCGCCCGGTCGATCCTTCTATAATGGCGCTGCCGTATGTTAAAGATTTCTGGTTGGGGGACTGAAGACAATGGCCGAGGCGCGTATTTTACTGGTCGAGGGGAAACGAGCGGGCGACGAGTCGCTGGAAGCGCCGCTGTGCAAGGCCGGCTACCGCGTCACCGTGCGCCATACGGGCAACGCCGCCCTGAGCTGGGTAGATAGCGACGGCCGCGAGCCCGACCTGGTTGTCTTCGACGGCGCCTCCATGCGCTCCAGCGGCGTGCGCAGCTGCCGGCGGCTGCGCAAGGCGCTGGCCGGTGTGCCCATCATCCATACACGCCCGGTGGACGAGCCGCGCGACGAGACGGCGGGGGCCGACGTCTACCTGGTGAAGCCCTACACGCCGCGCAAGGTGCTAAACCGGGTGCGCGCCCTGCTGCCCGCCGATGCCAGCGAAGAAGAGATGGTCAGCGCTGGCGACCTGATCCTCTACCGGGGTAAGCGCTCGGTGGAAGTGGTAGGGCGGGGGGAGACGCAGCTCACACCCAAGCTGGCCTGCCTGCTCGAAGATTTCCTGCGCCACCCCAACCAGGTGCGCACGCGCCGCGAGCTGATGCAGAACGTCTGGCAGACCGACTACATTGGCGACACGCGCACACTGGATGTGCACGTGCGCTGGGTGCGCGAGGCGATTGAGGCCAACCCCAGCAAGCCGCAGCGGCTGATTACCGTGCGCGGCAAAGGCTACGTGCTGCGCGTGCCGCCGCTGGTCTGAGCCAGTCGCCCGCCCACTACTCCCCCAACACAAAAAGGCCCCACCAACGACTGGTGAGGCCATTCTGTTTTCTGAGAGAAAACCGGTCAGGTCAGGCTGAATCAGCCTGGTTGCGGGCGGCCGCCAGCTGGCTCATCAGCCGGCCCTTGCGGCGGGCGGCATTATTGGGGTGGATGACGCCCTTGCGCGCGGCCTTGTCGAGCGTGCTGACTGCCTGCTTCAGGGCGGCTTCCGCTTCGTCCAGCTCGCCGGCGGCCATCAGCGCGCGCGTCTTCTTGACATAGGTGCGGGCCGCCGAGCGATAACGCCGGTTCAACAGCCGGCGCTTTTCGTTCTGCCGCATCCGCTTCTTTGCCGATTTCAGGTTAGCCAATCTATTCCTCCATCGTTTTCAACAAATCAGATTTGTCTAAAACGTGGCTGTGAACGGTGTACTGCTGCCAGTACGATAGACGTGAGAGCAATTGTTAATCATAGCAGAAAAGGGCGTGGTTGCCAAATTAAGGTGCGGGGTGCAAGATTCAGGGTGCAGAGTACAAGATACAAGTCGGTAGGTCGGGTTTTCAATCTGACGGGACTTCTCGTCTGGACCGTGAGACCTGTCAGGTTTCCAAAACCTGACAGGTCTTTGGGGCCGGCGCTATGGCGGCAGGGTAGCGCGCAACAGTGTGGCGGGTTGGCCGGCGGTGATGGTATAGTCGCCCAGGGAGGCGGGCAGCACGGCGAACTGCACGGCGGGCAGGGGCAGCGTTGTGGCGCCGGCGGTCACCGTCGCCGCGCCGGCGACTGTCCCCCATATCTCCAGGGTTTCGCCGGTGAGGCTTCCCTGCCAGCACGCTCCGGCGGCCAGCTCCAGCCGTTCCACGATAAATGTCGGCGCGGCGCAGAGCTGCCAGCGGCGCAGGCCGTCATGCTCCGCCAGCAGCGCGGGCTGCGCCAGCCCCGGCCGCACCAGGCTGAAGTCGATCACCTGCAGCGCCTTCTCGACGTGCAGCGGGCGCGGCCGGCCATCGGCGCCGGTGCGGTTCCAGTCGTAGAGGCGGTAGGTCGTGTCCGAGTTTTGCTGGATTTCGGCGATGACGGCGCCGCCGAGAAGGGCGTGAATGGCGCCGGCAGGCACGCAGACGGCGTCGCCGGCCTGTACCGGCAGGATGTGCAGCCACTGCTCCAGATTGCCCGCGGCCAGCGCCGCCCGCAGCCGCTCTGGCGTGGCTCCCGGCTGCAGCCCCAGCACGACAGACGCCCCCGCCTCGGCGTGCAGCACCACCCACATCTCGGCCTTGCCCAGCTCGCCGCCTTCGTGCCGTTGGGCATAGGCGTCGTCGGGGTGGACCTGCACAGAGAGCTTCTGGTGCGCGTCGAGCAGCTTGACCAGCAGCGGGAAGCGACCGGGCCGGGCCCGCCCGCCGGTCAGCGCGCTGCCATAGGCGCCGGTCAGCTCCGCCAGCGAGCGCCCGCGCAGCGCGCCATTGGCGACCCGTGCATCGCCGTGTGGGTGGGCGGCAATCTCCCAGCTTTCGGCGATGTTGACGCCCGGCGGCAGCTCGCGCCCCAGGAGGGTCGCCAGCTTGCGCCCGCCCCAGATGTACTCCTTCAGCACGGGCGTAAAGGTTAGCGGATAGAGCGGCGGCCGGCTCATGTGTCAGACGCGCCGGCCCCGGCCGCGGGCGGCTGCCACTTGTAGTAGACCACGGCCAGAGGCGGCAGGGTGAGCGAGAGGGCGTAGGGCTGTCCCTGCCAGCCGTTGGCGTCGGCGGCCAGCGTCTCGCCGCTGCTCACGCCGCTGCCGCCATATTCCTCCGCGTCGGTGTTCAAAATCAGACGATAGGCGCCCGGCTGCAGCACCGGAACGCGGTAGTCGTGGCGCACCACCGGCGTGAAGTTGCAGACGACGCTGATAACCTCGTCACGCTGCGGCGTGTGGCGGGCAAAGGCCAGCACGCTGGCATCGGCATCGCGGAAGTCGAGCCAGGAGAAGCCTTCCCAGGAGAAGTCGGCGCGGTGCAGGGCGGGCTCGCTGCGGTAGAGGTCGTTGAGCGCGCGCACCAGCCGCTGCAGGCCGGCGTGCCGCTCGTCCTGCTCCAGCAGCTCCCAGTCCAGCGCGCGCGCCTCGCTCCATTCGCGCCACTGGCCGAACTCGGCGCCCATAAATAGGAGCTTCTTGCCCGGGTGGGCGTACTGGTAGCCGTAGAGGGCGCGCAGATTGGCAAAGCGCTGCCAGAGGTCACCCGGCATCTTGTCCAGCATATGGCGCTTGAGGTGCACCACCTCGTCGTGGCTGAAGGGGAGCAGGAAGCGCTCGCTGAAGGCGTAGAGCATGGAAAAGGTGAGCGCGCCGTGGTGGTAGCGGCGGTAGATGGGCTCGTTGCCGAAATAGCGCAGCGTGTCATGCATCCAGCCCATGTTCCACTTCAGGTCAAAGCCCAGCCCATCGCCGGCGACGGCGTGTGTGACGCCCGCCCAGGAGGTGGACTCCTCGGCGATGGTCAGCGCGTCGGGAAAGAGCTCGTGCACCCGTTCGTTGAAGGCGCGGATGAAGGCGAGCGCTTCCAGATTCTCGCGCCCGCCGTAGCGGTTGGGCAGCCACTGGCCCGGCTCGCGCGAGAAGTCGAGGTAGAGCATGGAGGCGACCGCGTCCACGCGCAGGCCGTCGATGTGGTACTGGTCCAGCCAGAAGATGGCGTTGCTGATGAGGAACTGGCGCACCTCGTTGCGGCCGTAGTTGAAGATGTAGGTGCCCCAGTCGGGATGCTCGCCGCGGCGCGGGTCGGCGTGCTCGTAGAGGTGGGTGCCGTCAAAGAAGCTCAGCCCGTGCTGGTCTTTGGGGAAGTGAGCCGGCACCCAGTCGAGAATGACGCCCAGGCCGGCCTGGTGGCAGGCGTCGACAAAAGCGCGGAAGTCGTCCGGGGTGCCAAAGCGGCTGGTGGGCGCGAAGAAGCCGGTCACCTGATAGCCCCACGAGCCGTCGTAAGGATGCTCGCTGACCGGCAGCAGCTCGACGTGTGTGTAGCCCATCTCCTGCACGTAGGGGATGAGCTGCGCGGCCAGCTCGCGGTAGGTGAGCCAGTCACCGCCATCGTCGCGCCGCCACGAGCCGAGGTGGACCTCGTAGATGCTCATCGGTTCGGCGTTGACATCGCGCTCGCGCCGCTGCGCCAGCCACGCCTCGTCGCCCCACTCATACCGGCTCAGGTCCCAGACAATGCTGGCCGTGTTCGGGCGCAGCTCGCCGTAGAAGCCGACCGGGTCGGCCTTGGCGACCAGGTAGTCCATGTAGCGCGTTCTGATTTCGTATTTGTACAGCTCGCCGGCGCCCAGGCCGGGGATGAATAGCTCCCAGATGCCGCTGTTGACGTGGAAGCGCATCGGGTGGCGCCGCCCGTCCCACTGGTTGAAATTGCCGATGACGCTGACCCGCTCGGCGCTGGGCGCCCAGACGGCAAAGCGCACGCCCGCGGCTGGCTGGTCGCCAGGCGCGGCCAGCTCCATGAGCTGGGCGCCCAACTTGCGGTAAATGTAGACGTCGGTCCCTTCCGCCAGCAAATACTGGTCATAGTCGCTCAGCGCCGGCGGGTAGCGGTAGGGGTCGTCGGCCTGCCAGGCGTGGCCGTCCGGGCCGGTGTAGGCGAGGGTATAGGACAGCGGCAGCGAGGCGCCGGGCAGGAGTAGCTCAAAGAAGCCGGCGCCCTGGACCCGCTCCATGGGCCGGCTCTCACCGTCCACCGCCACGGCCACGCCGGCGGCCTGGGGATGAAAGACGCGGACGATGACGCCCGCTTCGTGTTCGTGCGGGCCAAGAATGGCGAACGGGTCGCCATGATAGCCGCCGACAATGGCGTCGATGGCGCTCCAGGGGGCGGTTGGGTAGTCGGTCATATGGCTCTCTGCACTGGCAATCATCCGGATAGGATTCTGCCGCTAGTATGCACGCAATGGCCCCGTCACGCCAGAGGCGACCAGACAGCTACTACCTGAAATCCACGTATCTCGTCACTCATAACTCGCACCTCTCCCGACTCTGGTCTACAATGGTCCTCAGTGTGGAGGAATAAGCGATGCCCGCTGAAATAGACTGGGATGGCCTGGAGCTGGCAATGGACAGCGGCCCCACGGGCGACCCTTCCTTCTTTGATACGGTGACGGGGCAGGTCTACCCTGTCTCCGATTCCGAACAGACGCTCGCCGAACGCTTTCTCAGCGTTGACGAGGCGAACGAGGCGGTCGGCCCGGCGCTGGGCCTGGCCTGGTGCGTGCTGTGGGGCCGAGGCCAGTTCCGCGATCTGTTTGGCGAGGCAGAAACGGCGACGATACAGGAGCGCGTTGACGCGTACATGGCGCGCTTTCTGGAGGTGCCAGCCATGAGCAGCCGCGAAGGCTACGCCGACATGGCAGCGTTTGTCGACGCGGTGGAGGACGAGCTGGTGCGCGAACGGCTGCTGCACGCCATCGACGGGCGCGGCGCTTTTCGCCGCTTCAAAGACGCGCTGCTGCGCTACCCGGAGCGGCGCCAGCAATGGTTCGACTTCCGCGACAGGCAGATGCGGCAGCGCGCGCACGACTGGCTGGTGGAACAGGGCATCCTCGACGAAGATGAGTAACCGAGAGGTATAGCGATGCGCGGCGGTAACTGGTGGGCATACATTCGCCATGACGAACAACAAGACCGGCCGGCAGTCTCGCGCGAGCTGCTGCGGCGCGTCTGGAGCTTCGCCCGGCCTTATACGGCGCAGGTCGCCATCCTGCTGGCGACGATACTGATTATCACCGGCCTCTCGCTGGTGACGCCGCTGCTGATCCGCGACCTGATTGACCACGCGCTGCCCAATGGCGACGCGGCCCGGCTCAACTGGCTGGCCCTGGGCCTGATTGCCGTGCCCGTGGCCAGCGGCATTGTCGGCATCTGGCAGCGCCACGCCGGCGCCCTGGTGGGCGAGGGCATTATCTACGACCTGCGCCGGGCGCTCTTTGACCATATGCAGCGCATGTCGCTACGCTTCTTCACCGAGACGCGCACCGGCGAGCTGATGTCGCGCCTGAACAACGACGTGGTCGGCGCGCAGACGGCGGTGACCAGCACGCTGGTGAGCATCCTTTCCAACGTCGTCTCCGTCATCTCCACCATCGCCATTATGCTGGCGCTGGAGTGGCGGCTGACCCTGCTGGGGCTGGCCGTCCTGCCCCTCTTCGTGCTGCCGGCGCGCGGAGTGGGGCGCGTGCTGCGCCGCCTTCGCCGCCAGAGCATGGAAAGCAACGCCGAGATGAACGCCGTCATGAGTGAGACGCTCAACGTGGCCGGCGCGCTGCTGGTCAAGCTCTTTGGCCGCGAGGAAGACGAAATGCGCCGCTTCAGCCGCGAGGCGGCCCAGGTGCGCGACATCGGCGTGCGCTCGGCGGTCATCGGCCGCTGGTTCTTCTTCATGCTCGGCATCGTCAGCGCCGTGGGCACCGCCGCCATCTACTGGCTCGGCGGCCACCTGGTGCTGCGCGGCGAATTCAGCATCGGCACCATCGTCGCCTTCGGCAGCTACCTGCGCCAGCTCTACGGCCCGCTCATGTCGATCACCAACGTGCCCGTCGAGTTTGCGCAGAGTATGGTCAGTTTTGAACGTGTCTTTGAGGTGCTGGACATCGGCGTGGAAATCCGCGAGAAGCCGGGCGCGCTCCACCTGGAGACGGTGGAAGGGGCGATTACCTTTGAGGATGTCTGCTTCAGCTATGTCGATCCCGCCGGCCCCATTGGCCTGACCGAGGTGGTGCGCTATGGCGACACGGAGGCGCTCGTGCGCCG
>CAZOGK010000016.1:62082-71008 GCA_964579295.1 uncultured Ardenticatenaceae bacterium | reverse complement strand
GAGCGATTTTTTCAAATCGCTCTACGGGAGCTGTGATTCGTGGTACTGCCCCGTTAGATGTTAACTTCCAGGAAACCCCCCTCACCCGCTGCCGGCATGCCACGCTCCTACGCCTAGCACCATCTGCAATTCGCCATTCGCCATTAACAATTCCGTTGGCGCCCCAGCCCACTTTTGCTATATTATAGTTTGAGAAAATTAGCACGAATGGGCGGCCGAGCGCGCGGGGGGAGTCTGTCTACAGAAGCCGAGCCGGCAGCCGCCGGCGCCTTTCATGAAGCACCTTACAAGGAGATTTGGTCATGATCACCCCCACCCGGCTGAGACTGCGCCATCCTGTACCCAGCGATATTGACATCGCCCAGGAAGCGGAGCTGAAGCCCATTACGCAGATTGCCCAGGAAGTCGGCCTGCTGGAGGAGGAGCTGCTCCTCTATGGGCCCTATAAAGCAAAAGTGAAGCTCGATGTATTGGAACGGCTCAAGGACCAGCCCAACGGCAAGTACATCGACGTGACGGCGATCACGCCGACCCCGCTCGGCGAGGGCAAGACGACGACCACGGTGGGCCTGAGCCAGGCGCTGGGCGCGCACCTGGGGCAGCAGGTCTTCACCAACATTCGCCAGCCGTCACAGGGGCCGACTTTCGGCATCAAGGGCGGCGCGGCCGGTGGCGGCTATGCCCAGGTCATCCCCATGGAGGATTTCAACCTCCACCTCACGGGCGACATCCACGCCATTACCGCGGCCAACAACCTGCTGGCGGCGGCTATCGACGCGCGCATGCACCACGAATCGTACCAGGACGACGAGCGGCTCTTCAACGCCCTCTGCCCGCCTAACAAGAACGGCGAGCGCCGCTTTGCCGACGTCATGCTGCGCCGCCTGAAGAAGCTGGGTATCGACAAGACCAACCCGGACGACCTCACCCCCGACGAGCGCAGCCGCTTCGTGCGGCTGGACATCGACCCGGACAGCATCACCTGGCGGCGCGTGGTCGATACCAACGACCGCTATCTGCGCGAAATCACCATAGGCCAGGGGCCGCAGGAGAAGTTCCAGCGCAGCACCGGCTACGACATCACCGTCGCCAGCGAGATTATGGCGATTCTGGCGCTGACCACCAGCCTGGCCGACATGCGCGAGCGGCTGGGGAGCATGGTCATTGGCACCAGCCGCGCCGGCCAGGCGATTACCGCCGACGACCTGGGGCTGGGCGGCGCGCTAACCGTCCTCATGAAGGACGCCATTATGCCCAACCTGATGCAGACGCTGGAGGGCACGCCGGCCTTTGTCCACGCCGGCCCGTTCGCCAACATTGCCCACGGCAACAGCTCTATCGTCGCCGACCAGATTGCGCTCAAGCTGGTGGGGCCGGATGGCTACGTGCTCACCGAGTCGGGCTTTGGCGCCGATATTGGCATGGAGAAGTTCTTCAACATCAAGTGCCGCTACTCCGGCCTGGTGCCCGACGCCGTGGTGCTGGTGGCCACCATCCGCGCGCTGAAGATGCACGGCGGCGGCCCCAAAGTGGTCGCCGGCAAGCCGCTCGACTCGGCCTACACCGAGGAGAATCTGGAGCTGCTGGAGGCGGGCGCGGCCAATATGGTGGCGCACATTAAGAACGCCATCCGCTTTGGCATCCCGGTGGTGGTGGCGGTGAACCGCTTTAAGGACGACACGGACGCCGAGGTGGAGCTGGTGCGGCGCATCGCCATCGAGGCCGGCGCCGACGACGCGCAGCCGAGCAACCATTGGGCCGAGGGCGGCGCGGGCTCGGTGGAGCTGGGCAAGGCGGTGATGAAGGCGGCCACACGGCCTAGCGACTTCCGCTTCCTCTACCCGCTCGACTACAGCATTAAAGAGAAGATTGAGACGATTGCGCGCGAGGTCTACGGCGCCGACGGCGTGGAATACTCGGAAGAGGCAGAGCGCAAGATTGAGCGCTATAACCGGCTGGGCTTCGACGGCCTGCCCATCTGCATGGCCAAGACGCACCTCAGCCTGAGCCACGACCCGGCGCTGAAGGGGGTGCCCACCGGCTACACGCTGCCCATCCGCGACCTCCGCGCCAGCGTGGGCGCCGGCTTCCTCTACCCGCTCGTCGGCCAGATGAGCACCATGCCCGGCCTGCCCACCCGCCCAGTCTTCTTCGACATTGACGTGGATTTGGAGACGGGGAAGGTGTTGGGGCTTTCTTAGCTTTAAGCTTTAAGCTTTAAGCCTTAAGCCGTTGGCTTAAGGCTTATGGCTTACGGCTTATGGCTTACTGCCTGTCGGCATCAATATCCCTGACGTGGTGCAGCACAAGGTCTCTGATCAGGTCATCGGGCAGGGTGTTATCCAGGGTAAACTGGATGGAATGCTCCGTGGTCTCGCAGCTCAAAGCTAACAGCTAATAGCTTCCCACGCTATACTCCTCAGCAACAGGAAAGGCGCCCTATGGAAACGACAAAAGTAACGGCAAAGGGGCTAAGCGTTCACAGCTAACAGCCATGGCTAACAGCTCCCGCGGCCTGCTGCTGGTGCTTGGCGCTACTATTTGCTGGTCTACGTCCGGCTTTCTGGTGATGCAGATTGTGGGGAGGAGCAATCTGTCGGCGGTGGGGCTGGCTTTCTGGCGCGACCTGGCGGTCTTTGTGGTGCTGCTGGCGGCGCTGGCGCTGGCGCGGCCGCGGCTGCTGCGCGCCGAGCGGCGCGACCTGCCCTGGCTGGCGGCGATGGGCGCCATCAGCATTGGCTTCTTTCACGTTGCCTGGAACAGCGCCGTGCTGCTCATCGGCGCCTCCGTAACGACCGTCTTCCAGGGCAACTCGCCGCTGATCGTGGCCATCCTCGCCTGGCTGCTCTGGCGCGAGCCGCTGACGGGGCGCAAATGGGCGGCCATTGGCCTGGGCGTAGCGGGCACGGTGCTCATCGCCGGGCTGCCGGGGCTGGGCGGCGGCAGCGGCAACATCGAGATTACCCCGCTCGGCCTGCTCTTCGGCCTCGGCGTCGCCGGCGCCTACTCCATGCTCACCCTGCTCGGCAAGAAGCTGGTCGGCAGCTACAACTCCTGGACGGTCATGGTCTACATGTTTGGCTTTGCCAGCCTGGCGCTGCTGCCGCTACAAATCGGCCAGCCGCTGCCGGCGCCGCTCTCCGGCGCTTTCCTGCTGCCCTTCGTCGCCCTGGTGTTATTCACCTCTATCGGCGGCTTTGGGCTCTATACGCTGGGCCTGCGCGGGCTGAATGCCAGCACCGCGGCCATCGTCGGCCTCGCCGAAATCCCCTTCGCCGCCGTCCTCGCCTACCTGCTGCTCGGCGAGCGCCTGACCGTAGCGCAGATGGTGGGGGCTCTGTTGGTAGCAGCCGGGGTGGTGCTTATCTCGCGGCGGCGGGGGTAACCAAGGTCTTTCACACGTCACGTTGACCACTAGAAAGGCTTTTGGCGGATGCCGCAGGTGAGAAGGACCATTCATGACGCTGAGTTTGTTACTCTTCAGCGCGGCGATGCATCGGTTGTGGTTGGCTTCACCGACGACGAGTTTGCCCCCCGCGAGTACGTTCTGCTTGAGCGCTCATTGAAGGTAACCGACGAGGAAGCCGAGATGGGTCTCGGTCAGGTCTACATTGAGCGCAATGACCAGCGGTACGCGGACTACGGTGGCATCAGACAGTGCATTCTAACGCCCGCCGCCGTCGAGCTTCAGCTGGAGCCGGCGACGGCGCAGACCCTGCGCACACGCTGGTGAATCCTGCTCCGCTTTGACGCACCGCCGGAGTTTTGGAACGAGCTCAAAGAACACCTTGAGCTGTTGTTTGCGGAGGAGCCCCGCGTTTTCGCGAGTCTTAGCTAGTTCGCCATCTTTCCGCCAGGCCGGCCCGCGGCAGTTGCCGCAGCCCCCCCTCTGCCGCTATACTGCGCGCGCTTATCCAGTGAACCAGGAGGATTAGACAGTGGAAGGAACAGTCGACGGGCCGGCCAGCCTTGCCCCGCTCTTGCGTCTACTGGCTGGCGCCGACCGTTACGGCGAGCGACGCGGGTTGGGCGTGAGTGAGATCAGCTTTAAGCTCTGCCCGGAAGATAGCGGCGGCATCCTCGTCATCGAGAACACGTTCCACGCCCCCGGCGGGCCGGCGCGCCACCTGCACCACGAGCAGGATGAGTGGTTCTATGCGGTGGAAGGGGAGTTTGTCCTAGAAGTGGGTGCGGAGCGCTTCGTTCTGCAGCCGGGCGACTCAGTCCTGGCGCCACGGCGGGTGCCGCACGTCTGGGCGCACGTGGGAGCAGCCAAGGGCCGCATCCTTATCGCCTTTTTCCCGGCCGGCCAGATGGAGGCGTTTTTCCGCGAGGTGACCAAGGAGAACGCTATGCCGCCGCTGGACCCGGCGCTGTGGGCTGCCCACGGTATGGAGCTGCTCGGCCCGCCGCTAGACGTCACGTCGTAGGGGCCAGGCATGCCGGCAGCGGGCTACAGATAGATGAATCACGGTCGCTCCGGCATGCCTCACCCCTACGCCCCGAAACGTTCCGCGACACCCCACTGGCGCCTCCGACAATTGGCCGATTCACGCCTGCCCATACTTGATCTATAATGATGAGATAGGGAAGGAGGCGTGTTATGGCACCCATACTGGACGTGCAGAATCTGGTCAAGAAGTACGGCGACAACACTGCAGTCGACGATGTCTCCTTTCAGGTGGAAGAGGGGGAGATATTCGGCCTGCTCGGGCCCAACGGGGCCGGCAAGACGACGACTATTTCCATGCTGACCGGCGTGCTGGAGCCGACGGCGGGCACGGCGACCATCGGCGGCTACGATATCCGCAGGCAGATGGGCCAGGTCAAGAAGCTCATCGGCCTGGTACCGCAGGAGCTGGCCCTCTATCCGACGCTGAGTGCGCGGTCGAACCTCAACTTCTTCGGCAGCGTCTACGGGCTGCGCGGGCCGGCGCTGAAAAGTCGCGTCGATGACGTGCTCCGTATCGTCGCCCTCTCGGACCGTGCCAACGAGGCTGTGGACACCTACTCCGGCGGCATGAAGCGGCGCGTGAACATCGCCGCCGGCCTGGTGCACCAGCCGCAGCTGCTCTTCCTCGACGAGCCGACCGTCGGCGTGGACCCACAGAGCCGGCATCACATCTTTGATAGCGTCCTGCGCCTCAACCGCGAGCGCGGCATGAGCATCATCTACACCACCCATTACATGGAAGAGGTGGAGCTGCTCTGCAACCGGGTCGGCATCATTGACATGGGCCGGCTCGTCGCCCTCGATACCGTCCAGAATCTGATCGCCATGCTCGGCCAGGGCGTCATCAACCTCGGCCTGCCTAGCGCCGGCGAGACACTGCTGGCCGACTTATCCGCCCTGCCGGCCGTGAGGCGGGCCACGATCGTGTCGCCGCCGCCGGACCCGCTCGCCGTGCCCGGCGCAGAGCCGGCCGGCAGCGCGCCAGTGGCCGCAGCGCCCCTGGTCAGCGTCGAAGTCGAGGATAGCCGCGCTGCCCTGGTCAACGTCTTTAGCTACCTCAGCAGCCGCGACGTCGAGCTGCTGTCGGTGGAGATCCTGGAGCCGAACCTGGAAAGTGTCTTTCTGCACCTGACCGGCAAGAAGCTCCGGGAGTAGGCGCACAGAGCGACGCAAATAGAGGCGCACAGAGCGGAGCACCGCTCGACTCAAGGAACGCACCATGAACGTCCTCAACATCGCCTGGAAAGATATCCTGCTCTACATCAAGGACCGCAGCGCCCTCTTGGAGCTACTTGTCCTGCCCGTCGTCTTCACCTTCATCCTGGTGGGTCTCACCGCGGGTTTTTACGGGGACGATACTGCGGTTGAGGCCGAGCCGCTTGCCGTCGCCAACCTCGATGAGGGTGGGAGGCTGTCCGCCCGGCTCCTGGACGCGCTGGCGGACGACGCCGGTTATCGCATCCAGTTGCTTGCTGCTGACGAGGCGCAGGCACTGCTGGAAGACGGCGACATTTCCCGCCTGCTGACAATTCCCGCTGGCTTTACGGGCGCTCTGGAGGCGGGCGAGAGCGTGACCCTGGACCTGCGCGCAGCCAGCGGCGAGGCCCAGGCAAACGAGGCGTTACGCGTTGCCGTCGAAGGGGTGGCCCGCAGCCTCTCCCTGCAGCACCAGATCGTCGCCAGCCTGGCGCAGGTGGCCGCCATGCAGAGCGCCGACTCCCAGGCGCCGGCCGTCTTTGCGGCGGAGCGCACCATCGCCCAGGCCGAGCGCCAGTTCGCCAGCTCCGCGACCCGCCCGCTCGTCGCCGTGCAGCAGGAAACGCCCAGCAGCCTCACCGAGGAGCGCGAGGACGCTTCGTTCAGCGCGGTGCAGACTGGCGTGCCCGGCGTCACCGTGCTCTTCGTCTTCCTCACCGCCCAGGCCACGGCGCAGTCCATCTACCAGGAGAAGCGAACGGGCAGCTTCCGCCGCCTGCTGGCCGCCCCCATGAGTAAGGCCACCCTCCTCGCCGGCAAGATGCTGCCCACGCTGCTCATCAGCCTCGTCCAGATTGCCGTCATCTTTGCTACAGCGCGCTTCATCTTCCCGCTCGTCGGCCTGGACGCGTTTCAGCTTGGCGAGTCGCCCCTGGCGCTCGTCCTGCTCGTCCTGGCCGTAGCCCTCTGCTCCACCGGCCTGGGCGTCCTCATCGCCGCTCTGGCCCGTAGCGAGGCGCAGATTGGCGGCATTGCCGCCGTTATCCTCTGGGTGGCCGCCCTGATCGGCGGCTCGCTCATGCCCCTTTTCCTCTTCAGCCCCTTCCTGGCCAGTCTCGGCCGCCTGACCCCGCATGGCTGGGCCAACGTCGCCTTTTTTGACGTGCTCGTGCGCGGGCGCGCCCTGGCCGACATCGCCCCCGCGTTGCTGGCTCTCCTTGTCTTTACGGCTCTTTTCGTCGCTGTCGGCCTCTGGCGCTTCAAATTCGAGTAGGCAGGCAGACCATGCGCATCCATACCATCCTCTCTGTCGCTTGGAAAGAGCTGCAGGTCCGCGCCCAGGACCGTGGCTCCCTTGCCGTCCTCTTTCTCCTGCCACTGCTCATCGGCTCCCTCGTCGGCAGCATATATAGCGGATCTTCTACGGACGACGAGGATGCGGAGCCTGGCATCCACATCGCCGTCTACGTCGTCAACGAGGACGCCGGCCCTTATGGCAAGCAGGTCGTCGCCATCTTGCGGGAGATGCCCGTTCTGGATCTGGATACGAGTGCGGACGCGGCGACCGCCGACCGCGAGGTGGGCAGTGGTAACAAGCTCGCCGCGGTGATAATTCCCGCCGGCTTCAGCGCGGGCATCGACGCCTACGAACAGACCACCGTGCGCGTGCTCGTGGACCCGGTGCAGGCGGAGTTTGGCAGCATTGTCACCGGCCTGGTCAGCTATGCCGTGGCGCCGGCTATGGTCCAGGGCGAAGTCCAGCATGGCATCCGCACCCTGCTCGCCGAGGGCGGTCTGCTGCAGGACGACCCGGCGCGCCTGGAGGCCACCGTTGCCCAGAGCACCGGCGTAGTGATGAGCCGGTTCCAGACGATGCAGAGCAACCCGCCCATTACCGTGGAGACCACCACCATGAGCGGCGAAGAGGCCCCTACTATCAACGTCTTTAGCCTGGTCATGCCCGGCATGAGCGTCGCTTTCTCCTTCTGGGTCGCCGGCATCGTCGGCTACACCCTGCACCAGGAGAAAGACCAGGGAACGCTGCGCCGGCTACTCAGTTCCCCGGTCTCCCGCGTCGAGATTATCGCCGGCAACATTCTGGCCTACATGACCATCGTCTTTCTCCAGGTCTTCGTCGTCTTTAGCGTGGGGGGCATTATCTTTGGCATGAACCTCGGCGACGAGCCACTGGGCCTCTTGCTAGTGACGCTGGCCCTGGCCACGACCGTCAGCGCCCTCGGCCTGATGATCGGCTCGCTGGCCCGCACGGCCCGCCAGGCAGACTCCATCGGCGGCGTGCTGGGCTTTGTCCTCGGTGGCCTCGGCGGCGCGCTAATCGTCTCCTGGCCCCCCCTCTTCCGCTCCGCGGGCTTCCTCGGCAGCCTCGCCCGCCTCACGCCCCAGGCCCACGCGCTCGAGGGTTTTACCCTGCTCCTAGTGGACAACGCGCCGCTGGCCGAGGCGCTACCGCAGGTGGGCATCCTGCTCCTCTACACCGCCGTCTTTGCCGCCATCGCCGCCTGGCGCATCCGGTCGATGTGGCGGTAGGAGCGGTTACAGCGTAGAGTGTGCAGGTGTAAGGGCGAGGGGAGGCCGGCGAAAACTGTGCAGAAAACGGCGCAAAGTTCTTCCGGCCTGCCTCGCCCGAGCGGCCGGTAGCTGAGACAACAAGGCGGGACGGCGCGAGGGACGCAGGCGGGACGGCGCGTTGCTATCATGAGCCGCGTAATGAACCAGCGAACCGCCATATACCCAAAAGGAGTGTTCCACAATGGTTGGATTGGGCAAAACGGAGACAGTAACGTTAGGCGAAAGTGAGATTGCCGCCTTCGCGGCGGCGCTGGAAGGGCAGTTGATCCGGCCGGGCAGCGAGGCCTATCAGGAGTCGCGCAAGGTCTGGAACGGCATGATCGACCGTTACCCGGCGCTGATTGCCGAGGTGGCGAGCACGGCCGACGTGGTGCAGGCGGTCAGCTTTGCCCGCAAACACGGGCTGCGGCTCTCGGTACGCGGCGGCGGGCACAACGTGGCCGGCCTGGCCAGCAACGA
The DNA here is from genome assembly GCA_964579295.1 of uncultured Ardenticatenaceae bacterium. Lineage (GTDB taxonomy): Bacteria > Chloroflexota > Anaerolineae > Promineifilales > Promineifilaceae > JAAYYY01. Next base: position 62,310 of record CAZOGK010000016.1, on the reverse strand, counting down.
CGGCGGCCTGGTCATTGACCTGCGCCGGCTGAAGCGCGTGGAGGTGGATCCGGCGGCGCGGGTGGCGCGGGCCGGCGGCGGCGTGACCATCGGCGAGCTGGACGCGGCCACGCAGCGCTACGGGCTGGCGGCGGCGATGGGCGTCGTCTCGGCGACGGGAATCGCCGGCCTGACACTCGGCGGCGGCTTTGGCTGGCTGAGCCATCAGTATGGGCTGGCCGCCGACAA
>CAZOGK010000016.1:37915-61982 GCA_964579295.1 uncultured Ardenticatenaceae bacterium | reverse complement strand
TACTACTGGAAGTCGCTCAACCTGACGCGGCTGGACGAGGCGGCTATCGCGCGCATCGTCGCGCACGCGCGGCGCATGCCCTCGGACCTGAGCACCATTGACCTGTGGCACATGGGCGGCGCCTTGCAGCGCTTCGGGCCGGAACACGGCGCTTATAGCGGGCGCCAGGCGGCATTCCTGCTCAGCCCGGAAGGGAACTGGGAAGCGCCGGAGGACGACGCGGCCAACGTGGCCTGGGTGCGCGGGCTCATTGACGATATGGCGCCGTTCTCCGACGGCGGCCGCTACCTGAATTTTGCCGGCTTCCACGAGGAAGGCGACGAGATGGTGCAGAAGGCGTTCGCCGCCAATTATGAACGGCTGGCGGCGCTGAAAGCCAGGTACGACCCGCAGAATCTGTTCCAGATGAACCAGAATGTGAAGCCGGCGCCAAGCCGGTAACCGGCGGCGTCCTGGCTGGCCGGCGTTGGGGAGGCGCCGGCCAGCTCGCGCTGGCTGCGCCGCCGGCAATGGCGAGCGCGCTGTCGCGGCCGGCAGGTTGGCCCTTGCCGAAATATGAGGCATTAACACGGTACAGGCACTGTGCTTCGGGGTAATGCCCCGGTATGTGTTAGCTTCCAGGACGCAGGCGGGGAGCGGCTTCCTGCAGAGGTTCAGATGACCGGCCCCGCTGCCGTCCTGGTAGCACGGTTGCTGGTTGTCCTGCGCTGAGCACCCTGGCTGTAGCCTGGTTGACATAGCGCGCGCGCTTCGTCTAGTATGATACTATCGTGGCCATCGTGTGAAAGGGCCAGAGGTGGCTGGCGCCGGCAAGCGACGGGCTGGATGCCCGGCCTCATATGGTATTTGCGCTCTTCTGCCCCCAGTGTGACAGCCTGCTTCTTGAAGCAGCGGAGTGTGCGTCGTGCGGCTGGCGGCGCCCGCGTGTCGTGGCGCGGCTCGGCGCCCCAGCCGGCGAGCCGGTCCCGCTGGGGAGCGCGCTGAGCGGGGCGCCGGCCCAGTTTGACGACGTCGTCTGGTATGCCGCGCCGCCGGCCAGCCCGGAAAGCGCCGGGGCGCTGGTCGCTCTGCGGCGCGGCGGCAGCCTGGTGCGCCGCCACGAGCTGGAGCCGTTGCTGGGCGAAGCGGGGCTGCCGGTGGCGACCGGCGTTATCGCCGGCGGGGGTTTCCTCTTCCCGGCGCTGCTCGACTACGCCTTTGGCGCCGAGCGCGGGCCCAAGCCGCTGCTGGCGCTGGAGCCGCACAGCGGGCAGATAGCCTGGCAGCTCCCCACCCCCTCGCGCGAGCTATCCCTACCGGCGCTGTCCGGTGACACCTTGTACGTCGCCGGCGCCTCGGCCGACTTCGTCTACGCCTTCAGCCTGAGCCAGGAGCGGCTATTGTGGCAGGCCGGCCTGCCGGCTGACCAGCGCTACCATCCCGTCGTCGCGGGGGAGGCGGTAGCCGTCGTGGCCGGCACGCTCACCGGCAGCCGTTTCCTGGTCGCTCTGGAGCAGGAAAGCGGCGCCGAGCGCTGGCGCGTGCCGGTCGAGCCGGGGGCCGGGCAGCCGGCGGCGGGGGCCGGGCTGGTTATCGTCCCAGGACAGGGGCAACTCTTTGCCTACGAGGCGGCCACCGGCCGGCTGCGCTGGGAATTCGCGGGGGCGCGCGCGACCAGCCGCGGCATTGCCACCGCGCCGCTGGTAGCAGCCGGCGACCTCCTGCTGCTGCCGGCCGGTCTTGCAGCGGAGGGCACGCGCGGTTACGGGCTGCTGGCCCTGGAGCTGGCGACGGGCGAGCTGCGCTGGGAACAGCGGCTGCCGCCGGATGGGGGGCGTATCAAGGTGGCGCCGGCCGTCTTTGGCAGCAGCGTGATTTGCGGGAACGGCGCCGGGCTGCTGCTGGCCCTGGAGCTGGCGACGGGCGAGCTGCTCTGGCAGGAAACGCTGCCGCAGCGGCTGGCAGCGTCGCCGGCGCTGGTGGAAAACACGCTCCTGCTGCCGGGCCGCGACGGGCAGCTCTTCCGCCTGCGCTGGCAGGAGAGCGACGACCGGCCAGCGCAAGAGGCCGCCGCCTACGAAGCGGCCGGCGACTGGGAGCAGGCGGCTGTGGCCCACGCGCTGGCCGAGCCGCCGCGGCTGGCAGAGGCGGGCCGCTCGCTGCTGCGGGCCGGGCAGCCGGCGCGCGCGCTCAAGCTCTTCGAGGCGGCCGGAGATAGCGCCGGCGCCGCCGAAGCGCTGGCGCAGCTGGGCCGGCTGGAGGAGGCGCTGGCGCAGCTCCCGGCCACGGCCAGCGCGCAGCGCGCCGCCTGGCACGAGGCGCTGGGCCATCACGACCGGGCCGGCGAGATGTATGCCGAGCTGGAGGAATGGGCGGCGGCGGGCGCAGCTTTCGAGGCCGCCCACCGCCCGCTGAAGGCGGTGCGCGCCTACCACAACGCCGGCATGCAGGCGGAGGTGGTGCGCCTGGCGGGGGCGCTGGAGCTGGTGGCCGTCACCGACCTGGTGGACGTGCTCGGCTGGGAAGCGACCGTGGCCCGCTACCGCGAGGCCGGCCACCTGGACGCCGCCGCCGACCTGCTGGAAGCGCACCAGGCGTGGGATGAAGCGCTGGCGCTGCGCCGGCAGCAGGGCAACTGGGACCGGGTGCGCGAAATCTGTTGCGAGCTGGGCGACTGGGAGGGCGAAGCGGAAGCCTGCCTGCAGCTGGCGGAGGCGCTGCCGCGGCGCGAGGTTGTGGTGGCTGCGCCGCGCCGCGAGCCGACGGACGGGCTGCCGGAGCGGCTGCACGAGCGGGTACGGCAGGCGCTGCTTCGCTGCGACGCCTTCGCCGGCGATACGGCGCTGGCGGCAACCTTTGTCGACGGGCGCATCGCGCCGTGGCGCCAGCGCCTCGCAGACGGCGACAGCGTGCTGGATCGGGTCGAGGGCGCCATTGCCCTCCTGCACAACCAGTCGGACCGCGCCGGGCGCAACGGGCTGGCGCTGCTGCTGCAGGTGCTGGGGGAGCGCGCCGACGAAGGGGACGCGCAGCGCGGCGAGCTGCTGGCCCTGGCGGGCGAGACCGCCGCGGCGCTGGAGATGGCGCCGCAGCGAACCGAGCTGGTGGAATCGCCGGCGGCGCGGCAGTGGCGGGCGCAGGCCGGCGAGCTGTATGCCGCCCACGAGCGCTGGGCCGAGGCGGAGCGCTGCTTCCGGGCGGCGGGGCATGTGCAGCGCTGGGCCGAGGCCATCGCCCAGCAGGGTCGCTGGGATGAGGCCGGCGATTTGCTCAACGCCCATAAGATTGGTTACGAGCAGGCGGCGGCCTATTACTGGGAGGCGGCGGTGGCCGAGCGGGCGGCGCTGCCTGCCTGGGAGCGACGGGCGCCGGCAGCCGCGGCGCTCTTCCAGAAGGCGCAGGAATGCTTCCTCTTCAGCGGCAACCTGGAAGGGCTGCTCATCTGCCGGACCGAGGCGGACCGCTGCCTGCTGCGCCCCCGCCTGGTCCTTGGCGAAGGGACGCTACACGGGGAGCTGCAGCAGGGGGTCACCTCGCAGCTGACCCTGCCGCTGTACAACGTGGGCTTCGGGCCGGCGCGCAACATCGAGGTCTACGCCTACGGCAGCGCTCTGAAACGGCCGCGCGGCGACGCCGTCTGGGCGGGCAGCGCGCCCCACGTGGCCGCCAACGGCGAGGTGGCGGTAACGGCTGCCGTGGAGCCCAGCGCCGCCGGCCACGGAGAGACGCCGCTGCAAATTAAGCTATTGCTGCGCTACGAAGACGTGCGCAACGGGCTTGCCGCCGAGGATGGGCCGTTTGAGATTCACCAGCCGGTGCTGCCGGCGGCGGCGACAGCCCGCCCCGACCAGGAACTGCGTATCCGGCCGCATCACCAGGGCTATTACTTTGACAACCGCGAGCAGGTGGAGATTGCCCGGGCAGCGCGGGGAGTGGCGCGCGGCGAGCGCAATGTGACCGCCGTGCTGGAGACGATGCCCGCGCCGCGTACCGTGGAGCAAGACGATGGATGAGCCGGAAAGCAGGATCGGGCGCTATACCGTCCTGGAGCGCATCGGCAGTGGCGGCTTCGCCACGGTTTACCGCGTGCGCGACAGCCACCTGGACCGCGAAGTTGCGCTCAAGGTGATGCGGCCGCTGCTGCTCAGCGACCCCAACTTCGTGGCCCGCTTCGAGCAGGAGGCCCGGGTGGTGGCGAACCTCGACCACCCCAACATCGTGCCCATCTACGACTACGGCGACATCGAGGACCGGCTCTGCCTGGTGATGAAGCTGCTGCCCGGCGGCTCGCTGGCCGACCTGCTGCAGCACGGCCCCCTGCCCTGGCCGCGCGTCGTCTCGCTCACGGCGCAGATTGCCTCGGCGCTGGACTACGCTCACGAGCGCGGTCTGGTGCACCGCGACATCAAGCCGGAGAACGTGCTGCTCGACGAGCAGGGCAAGGCGGTGCTGGCCGACTTTGGTCTGGTGCGCGCGCTGGAGAGCGGGCGGCTGACGACCAGCCTCAGCGGCGGCGTGCTGGGCACGCCGGCCTACGTGGCGCCGGAGGTCTGGAACGGCGAGGCGGGCACGCGCAGCACCGACGTCTACGGGCTGGCCTGTCTGGTCTACGAGATGATTACCGGCGCCCAGCTCTTCGACGCGCCGACGCCGCCGGCAACGATGCGGCTGCACTTCCATCCGCCCCACTTTCCCGAGCAGTGGCCCGAGGGCACGCCCCCCGGCGTCGAGCGGGTGTTGGGCCAGGCGCTGGCGCACGAGCCCGGCGAACGCCACCCGTCGGCCGGCGCTTTTGCGGGGGCGCTGGCGCAGCTGGCCGACGATCCCCTGGCGGCGCCCTACGAGGCGCTGGCGGGGGCGATGGCCGGGGGCAGGTGGCCGGACGCGGTGGCGCTGGCCGAGTCCATTCTGGAGCGGGCGCCCGCCTAACGCGATACGCGCGCGCTGCTGGAAGAGGCGACGGCGCGCCGCCTTGAGGCCGAGCGGGCCGCCTGGGCGGCGCAGTGGCAGGCGGAGACGGCGCAGGCGCTGGAGGCTGGCGACTGGCGGAGAGCGCTGAATGCCGCGCAGCGCTGGCAGGAGTTCGCGCCGGAGGATGTGGCGGCAAAGGCAGCCATGGAGCGGGCGCGGCAGGCGCTTCAGCCAGAGGCGCAGCCCGCCACGGCGGAGGCTGGCGCCGGCGAAGGCGCGCTGCCAGAGCCGGAAACGGCCGCCGGCGGCGCGCTGCCAGGCGAGATGGTCGCCGCTGTCCCGCTCTGGCAACGGCTGCGCAGCCGGCCGGCCGTGTGGGGCGGCGCGGCGCTGCTCGTGGTGCTGGTCGTCGCGGCTGTCCTTATCCTCACACGCGGCCTGGGCGGCGCGCAGGAGCCGGCGACGCCGGACGGCGACCTGGCGACGACGCTGGCGCAGCTAGGGGAGCTGGCGACCGGCGACGGGGTTGCGGCGGCGCTGCGGGTAATCTACGAGGGTGAGCTGGCCGAGGAAGCTGTGCACACCTACAACCTGGCCGAGCTGGGCACGCCGCTATCTCTGGTCGAGGCGATACCCGAGAGCGAGCTGGACGTTTTCCTCGAGCTGTATGACCCCGGCGGCAATTACCTGCGCCGCGTGGACGAGGGCAGCGCCGGCGAGCCCGAACGCATGATAGTCTGGCCGGTCGAGGGCACGGTCGAGGTTGGCGGCTTCTCCGCCGGCCGCTACACATTACAGGCCGACCACGGCCTGGAGCCGGGCGAGAGCGTGCGCGTTACCGGCGGCGAGCTGGGCGACGGCGAGGTGCGCGAGTATCCCTTCGACGCGCTGGAAGGGGCGACGGTGGCCGCGGTGACCGCGGCCGGCTTCGACCTGGCGCTGGAGCTGTGGCACGACGACGGTGCGCTGGTCGCGCGAGACGGGGATGAGGGCCATGAACAGATACTCACGGTGCTGCCCGAGGAGGATTCCTATGCCTTCACCGTGCTCGCCAACGACGGCGGCGGCGATTACCGGCTGCTGCTCTACGGGCCGCCATCCCTGGTGGGGACGGTTGCGCCCGGCGACGAGCTGATTGGCGCTTTCGCCCCGGATATGCTCTTTGAATACGGGCTGGAGCTGGCGCCCGGCGCGACAGTCACCCTGGCAGCGGCGCCCGATAACGAGGGCGATATTGCCCTCGTCGTCCGGGATGAAGACGGCGATGACCTGGCCTACGCCAACGATAGCGGCGACGGCGGCTCGGAGAATGTGACCTTTACAGCCCCTGACGAAGAAGATGAGGAGGTGACCATTCAACTCTCAGAGCTAAAGGGGCTAGGCGAGGGGCATTTTACCATGCTGATTGAGGAGGGGTCGCCGGGCGAGGCCGGGCTGGATTTCGAGCTGGCGCACTTTGACAGCGCGGCGCTGGGGCTGAGCTTCGACTATCCAGCCGGTTATGAGGTGGAGGAGGGCAATTTCGAACCGTTCGCCGTGGTGGCCACGGCGAACGCGCTCATGCTTGAACAACTACAACTATACAGCGGCGAGGAGGTCACCTTCCTGGATCCCTTTGTGGGCTGGTGGCTGCGAGACGCGGCCGAGGCGGGCGACGGTCCGCTGGTCGACATGCTGCAGGAGAGCCAACCCTTCAGCGACCTCAGCGAGACCGGAGAGGTGCTGCAGGAGCCGGAGGCGACGACGATCGGCGGGATGGAAGCGGCCACGGCGATTGTGGCCGGAGACGCGCCAGACGGTACGTCCATCGCAGCCATCCTGACCATGATCCGGCACGAAGGACGTCTGTTGCTGGTCGCCGCCTTTGTGCCCACGGACCAGATGGAGCAGCATGAGCCGGCGCTGCGAGCCATCGTGGAGTCCATCGAGCTGCGGCCGGCTCCGGAACAGGTGGGCCGGGGCGGCATCGCCGTGGGCGACAGCGCCGGCGACGAGGTAGGAGCAGGCGCCTACCACACCTGGCATCTGGCCGGCAGTGCGGGGCAGCCGGTACGTATCGTGGTCGAGCCGGGCGAAGAATTCGACGTGATGGTGGACGTCCGCGGGGAGAACGGCCGCTCCATTCTCGACGGTGGGGAGGTCGATAGCGACGGCGCCGGCAGCGCCGAGATAGTAGAGCTAACCTTCCCGGCCGACGGCGAATACCTGATTTACATCCTGGGGTACGGGGGCAGCACGGGGCCGTATACGCTGAGCGTGGAGGAGAGCGACGATTGACGGACCCGACAGAAAACGGCGCGCGGGCAACTTGCCTGCATCTGCGGGCAGGATACCCGTGCTCCACTTGACAACTGGTTTGTAGAGCCAATTTGCTCATTCGTGCGCTGAATCTGTCCAAACTGGGTTATAATGAATACCATCCAGTCCATCCAGCTCATTCTTTCTACGGATTAAGGCCACATCAACTAGATAGCAGGAGTTCAGGTTCGCGGCGTTGCGGCTTGTCGCATCGCTTGCGGTATCCGATTTCTGGCAGAAATCGGGTAGATGGATATCTGCCGAAGTAAGGTATCAGGAGGAAACCCATGTTCAACACCAGTTGGCCCGTCTTGCTCGTGGACGATGAACCGGATGTACTGACGCTATCCCGGCTGATTATGCAGGATTTCACCGTGTACGGATTGCCGCTGGAGCTGCACACAGCCGCCAGCAAAGCCGAGGCCATCCATCTGATGGAGACCGAGCTGATTCCGTACCTACCCACGATCCCGCCGCCACGGGTGTCGGTCGCCTTTATCGACGTGGTGATGGAGAGCGATAAGGCCGGCCTGGAGCTGTGTGACTACATCCGCAATACGATGGGCAATAAGGTCGTCCAGCTCTTCATCCGCACCGGCCAGCCGGGCGTGGCCCCGGAGCGCCAGGTCATCGACAACTACGACATCAACGGCTACTTTACCAAAGCAGAGGCGACGGAGGATAAGCTCTACTCGCTGGTGAAGAGCGGGGTGCGCCAGTACGCCTCGTATATGGCCGCGACGGCGAGCCAGACATTGTTATCCAGAATGAGTATGGCCGCCGGCTCCCGCGACTCGCTGCGCAGCTTCTTTCAGATGCTCCCCATGTTCCGGCGAGAGGGCCATTTTCTGTTCGTCGACGGGGAAGCTATCGGCGGAACGCTGGCCGAGGACGCGGCGCGCTCCCTGGCCGAGCGGCTCGACCGGCAGACCGGACAATCGCTGGACGGCGACGGCGACAAGTTTGTGGTCGACGAGGAGCAGAATATGCTCATGAAGGTGGCCGGGGATGACAGCAAAGCTGAGGTGCTGCATGTGATCGCCGGCGACTGGAAGTTTCTCCCGCCCGAAACCGTGAAGACATTCCTGCACGGGGTGATGGCGGCCGGGGCGGTTCTGTGGAAACAAACCGCTAGATGACGTTTCAGTGGAAGACGGCCGTATCTGCCGGCTTCGGCATTGCCGCCGTCTTTCTCATCTGGCCCATCTATAACCAGTTTATCCCCATCTTTTTGCAGGCCGGCAACCCGTTGTGGGAGCCGGACGCCACTGTCGCCGATCCATCGCTGGTGGAGACGGCGGGTTTCGGCCTGTCCTCGACGCTCGCCTTCTTCATCATGACCTGGGACAACGTCATCAACATCTTTGTCCAGTCCTGGGCCGGCGCCAGAAGTGATAGAACGCGAACGCGCTGGGGACGGCGGAAACCGTGGCTCATGATCGGCGTGCCGGTTGCCGCTCTGGGCTTTATGCTCGTCCCTTTCGCCGGCGCCCTGGTGACGCTCCTGCTGTTCATCGTCATCACCAACGTGGGGATGGCCCTTTTCCGCGCCCCGACAGCGGCCCTTCTAGGCGATCTCTTTCCGCCGCAGCAGCGCAGCAAGGCCAGGGGTATCATGGCGATGATGGCCGGCCTGAGCGGCGTGCTGGCCCTCGTCGTGGGCAGCCTGCTGTTTGAGCGCCTCGGCCGTCCAGCTCCCTTCATCTTCAGCGCCCTGTTGATGGCGGCGGCCGCTATCACCCTGTTGCTCCTCGTGCGAGAGCCGGCCATTCCCGAGACGGACCATAGCCAAACGAGGGCGACGGTGAACCAGGCGTTCCGGGCGCTGTGGCAAACGGAAAACCACAGCGGCTTCTGGCTGCTGCTGACCATCGGTCTGTCCTTCATGGTCATCGAGAGTGTCCAGGCCGGAATCTCTTCGTTTGCTGTTTTCGTCTTGGGTATCCCGCTGGGGCAGGCGGCGCGCTATGGGGCTATCTTTGCCCTGGTGCTGGTCCTGTCAGCCTACGCCAGCGGCCTCACGGCCACGCGTTTCGGACGGCGGCGGACCATTAACGCCGGCTTGCTGGGCCTGTCGGTCACCGCTGCTGTTGGCTTTTTCTTCGTGCAGACGCCGGCTACCTTTGCCCTGGTTCTGGTCCCGCTCGGCTTCTTCGTTTCCCTGGTTGTGATCAACGATCTGCCCCTGCTCTATGACATCGGCGACGAGAGCCGGATAGGGGCCAATACCGGCGTCTATTTTGTGGCTACCCAGTCGGCGGCGGTATTGGGGCCGACCCTGGCCGGACTGGGCATCGACCTCGGCGGCAGCCACCGCATGCTATTTGCCTTTGCCGCCGTCTGTGCGCTGGTGGCCTGGCTCATGCTGCGGCAGGTGCGCGTCGCCCAGCCGCGCCCGGAAAGGATTTTCGGATGAGCATCGAATCCATGCTGCAGGACGTACCCTTGTTCAGCCTGCTGCCGCCGGCCTCGCTGGCAGCGCTGGTCGAGTGCGGCGAGGTCGTCACCTTCGAGGCGGGCTACGTGGTCTGCAAGGAAGGCGAAGAGGCGGACACGATGTATGTGATCCTGGACGGACGTCTCAGGGTCTTCAAAGAAGATGAGCGGGGACACGAAGTGGAGCTGGCGGTGAGAAAAGAAGGTGAGTTTGTGGGCGAGATGGCGCTCCTCGACGGCGAGCCGCGCTCGGCCACCGTCGTCTGCCTCACTCCCTGCCGGCTGTTTATGCTGGGCCGGCCAGCGTTCATGGAGCTTCTCCTCGGCGAGGAAACGCCGGTCATGTCCCTTTCCTTCCTGACGGCCCTGGTCAAGCGCGTGCGTTTCGCCTCGACTCGCTATTTCGAGGAAGAGCTGGCGCAGCGCACGCTGCAGGCGGAGATGGAAGCGCAGCGCCACCGGGCGATGGCCCAGATGGTAGCGGGGGTAGCTCATGAGCTGGGTACGCCGCTGGGCATTGTCAACACGGCCGTCGATATGATACAGAAGCGTACCGAGAGTGAGAAGCTGGCGGCGCCGCTGCGCGACAACCCGGATGCGCAGGCGATTCTGGCCGATATGCAGGAGGCAGCACGCTTGGCCGGCCGCAATATCGAAAGGGCCCATCACCTCGTGCAGCACTTTAAGAAGGTGTCGGTCGGCGAGCTGGCAGCCGTGCAAGAGACGGTCGACCTGCCGGCTCTGGTGCTGGATGCGCTCGAACTGTTCCGCATCAATGCCCGCCAGGCCAACCTGCAGATTACCTTACACGACGAGTTAGCCGAGGGGGAGCGGACGTGGCAGGGTTATCCGGGCCATCTGACCCAGGTCCTGACGAATCTGCTGTTCAACGTTGAGCGTTATGCCTATCCTGAAGGCGTGGGCGGCGCTATTGAAATCAGGCTGCGGGCGGATAGACAGCGGGAGCCGGCTTGCTTCGTCCTAATCGTGCAGGATTTCGGCCGGGGCATTGCGCCAGAGCATCTGGACCAGATCTTCACGCCCTTTTTCACCACCGGCCGGGGCAAGGGCGGCTCGGGCTTAGGATTGGCGATCGTCAAGAACATCGTGACGGACGTGCTCAGGGGCGCCATCGCCGTCGAGTCCCAGCCTGGCACAGGGACGACGTTCACGGTCACTTTTCCGCAGGTTGCCGGCGAGCGATAAAAGCACCGGCCGGCGCGTGGTCGAAGGGGGAAGCGCGAGGCTTAGCCTGCCGCTATCTTGAGCACCGTATTCCAGTTACGGGTGGTGACCCGGCTGCCGAGGATCTGCTCCAGCACGGCCATGGCGTCAACGGTGCGGGCGCCGTCCGTGAGCGTAAGCGCACTGCAGACGTCGGCGTCCTGGATGGCGACGATGCGGAAGGCGACGTCAGGGCCGGCGGGCGGTGGCGCGGCGGCCAGGGGCTGCTACAATTCGCCGCTTGTCTGAAAGGAAGGTCCCATGTCTGCCCGCACTCGCCTGATTCTGGCCTTTGCCGCCGTCTACACGATCTGGGGTTCTACCTATCTCGCCATTCGCGTGGGGGTGGAGACGATTCCGCCGTTTCTCATGGCCGGCGCCCGCTTCTTGCTGGCGGGGACCATCATGACGGCGTGGGCGCGCTCGCGCGGGGCGGCGTGGCCGACGAGCCGCCAGTGGCGCTCGCTGCTGGTGGTGGGCTTTTTGCTGCTGGTGGGCGGCAACGGCGCGCTGACGTGGGCCGAGCAGGAGGTGCCCTCGGGGCTGGCTTCGCTGCTGGTGGCGACGGTGCCACTGTGGATGGTGCTGCTGGACTGGGCGCGGCCGGGCGGCGTGCGGCCGGGCGGCGGCGTCTTTGCCGGGCTGGCGCTGGGACTGGTGGGGCTGGCCGTGCTGGTCGGGCCGGAGCTGTCGGAAGGGCTGCGGCCGGGCAGCGGGCCGGGGCCGTCGGCGCTGGGCATTGGCGTCATCCTGCTGGGCAGCTTTAGCTGGGCGGCGGGCAGCATCTATTCGCGCGGCGCGGATCTGCCCCGCGCGCCGCTGCTGGGCATTGGCCTGGAGATGCTGAGCGCCGGCGCGATGCTGGCCGTCATTTCGCTGCTCAGCGGCGAGGCAGCGCGGCTGGACCCGGCCGCCGTTTCCACCCGCTCTTTTCTCTCTTACCTCTATCTCGTCGTCTTCGGCGCGCTGGTCGGTTATACGGCCTATATCTATCTGCTGCGCAACGCGACGGCGGCGAAGGTCTCGACCTATGCTTACGTCAATCCGGTGGTGGCCGTCTTCCTCGGCTGGCTGCTGCTGGACGAGCTGGTAACGCTGCGCACGCTGGCCGGCGCGGCCATTATCGTCGTGGCCGTGGCGCTGATTACGCTGGCCAGGGCGCCGCGGCGCTTGGCAGTGGGCAGTGGGTAGCCCTGACTGTCGGGTTGTAAACCCGACCTACCCGCCTTTAACCTAATCCTGGAGTCCCGATGAGTCCTACGAAGATGTCCCGGCTTGAATCGGCCATGCGCGTGGTGCTGGCGTTTAATGAGGCGTGTAACCGGCATGACGTGGCCGGGATGATGCGGCTGATAAGCGATGATTGCCGCTTTGAGAATACGGCGCCGGCGCCCGATGGCACGGTCTATGAAGGGAAGGAGGCGGTGACGCGCTTCTGGCAGACGTTCTTTGCGGAATCGCCGCAGGCGCACTTTGAGACGGAAGAGATTTTCGGCCTCGGCCGCCGCTGTATCGTGCGCTGGCGCTACGAATGGGTGGACGCAGACGGCGCGCCCGGCCACGTGCGCGGCGTGGATGTCTTCCGCGTGGAGGATGAGCTGATTGTGGAGAAGTTGTCGTATGTGAAGGGGTAGGAAGGTAGCTAGGTTTTCAACCTGACCTACCCGGCCCGGCCCTTCAGGTCCGCCTCGTACTCGCTCCAGTTGCCTTCCTGGAGGTGCAGCCGGCTGCCGGGCTCGAAGGCGAGGATGTGCGTGGCGACGCGGTCGAGGAACCAGCGGTCGTGGCTGACGATGAGGGCGCAGCCGGCGAAGGCTTCCAGCGCCTCTTCCAGGGCGCGCAGCGTGTTGACGTCCAGGTCGTTGGTCGGCTCGTCCAGCAGCAGCACGTTGGCCTGCTCCTTGAGCATCTTCGCCAGGTGGACGCGGTTGCGCTCGCCGCCGCTGAGCACGCCCACCGCCTTCTGCTGGTCGGCGCCGAGGAAGTTGAAGCTGGCGACGTAGGCGCGGCTGTTGCGGCGGCGGCCGCCCAGGGCGATGGTCTCTTCCCCGCCGCTGATTTCCTGCCAGACGCTGTTTTCCGGCTGCAGGCTGGCCCGGCTCTGGTCCACGTAGCCCAGCTGCACAGTCTGGCCGAGGCGCACGCGGCCGCTGTCGGGCTGCTCCTGGCCGGTGATGAGGCGCAGCAGCGTCGTCTTGCCGGCGCCGTTGGGGCCGACGATGCCGACGATGCTGCCGGGCGGGATGGAGAGGGTGAGGTTGTCAATCAGCAGCCGCTCGCCGTAGCCCTTGCTCACGCCGTCGAACTCGACGACGACGTCGCCCAGGCGCGGGCCGGGCGGGATGTAGATTTCCAGCTCTTCGCGCCGCTTTTCCACTTCCTGGCTGAGCAGGGCTTCGTAGTTATTGACGCGCGCCTTGCCTTTGGCCTGCCGGGCGCGCGGCGACATCTGGATCCACTCCAGCTCGCGCTGCAGGGTGCGGGCGCGCCGGTCGGCGGCTTTATCCTCGTGGCGCAGCCGTTCCTGTTTCTGCGCCAGCCAGCTGGAGTAGTTGCCGCGCCAGGGGATGCCGTGGCCGCGGTCCAGCTCCAGAATCCAGCCGGCGACGTTGTCCAGGAAGTAGCGGTCGTGGGTGACGGCGATGACCGTGCCCTTGTATTGCTGCAGGCGGCGCTCCAGCCAGGCGACCGATTCGGCGTCGAGATGGTTGGTCGGCTCGTCCAGCAGCAGGATGTCGGGCTCGGAGAGGAGCAGGCGGGTGAGGGCCACGCGCCGCCGCTCGCCGCCGCTGAGCACATGGATGGGCGTATCGCCCGGCGGGCAGCGCAGCCCGGCCATCGCCAGCTCCAGCTTGTGGTCGAGGTTCCAGGCATCGTGGGCGTCCAGCCACTCGTTCAGCTTGCCCTGCTCCTCGATGAGCGCGTCGAAGTCGGCGTCGGGGTCGGCAAAGCGCTCGCTCACGGCCTCGAAGGCGGCCAGCGCATCCACGACCGGCTGCACCGCCTCGGCGACGACCTGGCGCACCGTGCTGGCGTCGTCCAGCGCCGGCTCCTGTTCCAGCAGGCCGACGCTGTAGCCGGGAGAGAAGGCCACGGTCCCGTCGTAGCCGTGGTCCTTGCCGGCGATGATGCGCAGCAGCGTGCTCTTGCCGGCGCCGTTCAGCCCCAGCACGCCAATCTTGGCGCCGTAGTAGAAGCCGAGGCTGATGTCGCGCAGAACCGGCCGGTTCCCCGGAGGGAAGGTCCGGCTGACACGGCTCATCGAAAAAATCACTTGTTGGTCGGTCATTGGCATCTCGTTCTGGTGGGATGATGATGTAAATTGTGAGGAGCGCTTCGAAAAACCGCTCGACAGGGTCCCGGCGTAAGTTGTACCCTGTTTCGTCCTCCAGATCCATGTTATAATAGGGGATTATGGACCGGCGCCTCCGTCTCTTCCTTATCGTCCTGCTCGGGCTGTTGGCCCGCTCAGCCTCCGCTGCCGGCGCCATCGCCCGCTGCTTCTGGCGCGGCGCTGCCCGCCCTGCGGGCGCCGCCGAGGCTCCGGGCGCCGTCCCTTACCGCCTCTATCCCCTCTCCTGTTCCCTCCTGGAATAGCCGGGCCGGTCATCGCTGGCGATTCAGCGCGAATTGTCAGCTTGAAAACCTGACCTACCGCCGGCTTTGTTTCCAGGAGGATTCCATGAACCGCTTCGCGATCCGTACCGGTTACTGGTCCGCGCTCCTCTGCGCGGCAACTTTCGTGCTCTTCACCATTGCGTTCGCCGGCATCGCTCTTGCCGGGCCGCTCTACGTCTGGGATGACCTCGCAGGCTATGTCGCCGACACGGCGACCCGCAGCCAGACGCTCAAGGTGGTCGCCCAGGCGGCGATGCTCCTTTTCGCGCCACTCTTCGTCCTGCTCGCCGCCAGCATCCACGACGTGACCGGCGGCGAGCGCCGCTTCCTGGCGCGCGCCGGGCTGGCGCTCTCCATCCCGTTTGCCACCCTCGCCGCCGTACACTACTTTGTGCAGCTCAGCACGGTGCGGCTCAACGTGGCAGCGGGCGCCATCGAGGGGCTAGCTCACTGGATACAGGCCAACCCTAGTGCTGCCATCCTTGCCGTGAACATGACCGGCTTCACCCTCTTCCTCGGGTTCGCGAGCCTTTTCCTGGCAGGGGTCTTCTCTGGTCAGGGCGTTGAACGGGTTATCCGCGCCGCCTTCGTGGCCAATGGCGCCGTCTGCCTTATCGCCGGCATTGCCTTCGTGGCCAATTGGACGGCCGTCGTCTTTGTGACCATCAACCTCGGCATGGGCGCGGCGCTGCTCGTGGCGTTTGTTGGCCTGCTGATCTGGTTCCGGCGGCTGGGCTAGTAGAGGTTAGCGTTGAAAGGTGGAAGCTGGAGTTCAGCTTCTTGCTTCCAGCTATCTACCTATAGCTTTCCACCACTTCGCTAAACTGCGTGACCGGCTCCACATTGGTGAAGTTGGGCACGTCGGCCATGATGGCGGGGGCGTGGGGGCCGAGCTGGCGCAGCTGGTCGCGGCCCTCGAAGAAGAAGTGGCCGATGACGGCGTAGGGGGGCGGCTCGCCGGGCATGGCGCCGCCCATGCCGCGGTCAATCTCGACGTGGTGCAGCGCCTCGCCCAGCTTCTCTTGCAGCATGGGGATATGCTGGCCGGTGTAATAGTCCATGTCGAAATGACTGTCGCCGGTGCGCGGGTAGAAGACGGACATACGTATCATGGCAGGGCCTCGCCTCGGGTGGTGGATAAGTGCCCGGAGTGTAGCAGAGGGGGGGATCGGGGACAAGGCGCCGGCTGCGACTGGCGAATAGGGGGCGAATCGTGCATCCGGCCTGCCTGGCCCCCGGCGCCTATTGCCATTCGCCATTTGCCATTCGCAATTCGTTGATATGTCAACCAATTTGGAGTTTAAGGAAAATCAGATAGAATACAAGATAGCTTTTGCGGCGGACTACCTACACCTGGGTTGCTATGGCTATCAGTATTCCCCTCGTCTTTCACTTCAACCAGCACCTGACCGAACAGTCACTTATCGCCAGCCTGGCCTGCTATCGCGGGCTGCTGCGGGTGCTGCGGGCGCATCCACTGCTGCCCGTGAATATCCAGATTTCGGGGACGCTGATTGACGCCCTGCGCTGGCTCGACCCGGAGCCGCTGCAGGAAATCTGGGAAGGGCTGCGCGCCGGCCAGTTCGAGCTGCTGGGTTCCACCTATGCGCAAAATGTGCCCTATGCTTCCGACGATTGGGACAACGCGCGCCAGATTGAGATGCACCAGGAGGTGCTCTACAAGACCTTCGGCGTGACGCCCGTCACCTTCTGGAACCCGGAGCGCAGCTGGCGGCAATCGCTACTGCCCATCATTTCCGCCGCGGGCTACCGCTCCACGCTGGTCGAGGATTCCATTCTGGCGCAGGCGCGGCTGGCGGAGCCGGTCGTCGTCACCAGCCAGGTGGGGCCGCACATCCTCACCCTGCTCTGCGACGACCAGCAGCTCAAGCACCTGTTCAACTTTGCCGTCTGGTTCGGCCGGCCGGGGCAGCTGCAGAGCTACCTGATGCAGCGGGCGCGCCACGCCAACGCCAACGAGCATTGTCTGGCCTATGCCGAGGACGCCGAGGCGATGGGCCTCTGGGGCTGGCAGGAGGGCATCGTGCCCAACCAGACCTGGCACCGGCTGGACCAGGTGCTCGGCCTGCTGGAGGCAATGCCGGAGATTGAGCTGGTGCACCTGACCAACTCGCCGGCCTCGGCGGGCAACCTCTCGCCCATTCCCGACGGCGCCGGCGCCTGGATGGACATCAGCCTGGAGCATCCCGACCTGCCCTACCACGAGCCGGGCTTCACGGACTGGTTCGACTTTAACGAGAATTCGCCCAAACTGCAGAAATACCGCAGCTTCTTTACCGAGATTCGCGACGAGCTGCAGGCGGTGGCGGCGGAGATGGATGCGGGCCGCAAGAGCAAGGGGGTGCGCAACCTCTACCAGCTGGCGCTGCACAACTACCTGGGCCACCAGTATGAGTTCGGCTGCATCGGCATCGGCGGCGACCGCTACCGCGGGTGGGACGGCGCGCAGGCGACCTTTGCCCTACTGGCGGCGACGCGCTGGGCGATGGAGCCGCGGCCGATGATGGAAATGAGCGACGTCAACCGCGACGGCCACGACGAGCTGGTGCTGGGCGACGGCAAGCAGGCCATCATCACCACGCCCGACGGCGCGCGCCTGCTCTATTGGTTCGACCTGGAGACGGGCGAGCAGTACGTGGGCAACCAGCGGGCGGTGACCAGCGCACCCTATGAGTACGACGCCGCACTGCCGCAGCCCGAGGCGCTGGACTATGAGATGTGGCTGCCGGAAGAGGCGCGGCCGCAGCCGTTCATCCACGAGGCGCAGCTCACGGCGGAGATGGCGCCCACGCGGATGGACAAATACCTGCCGTCCTGGGTCTTCGAGGGGGAGCGGCAGCCGTTTGAGCTGCTGACGCGGCAGATGAAGCTGCCCGGCGAGACGCCTTTGCGCCCGGCGCAGCGGCGCGGCCTGGTCGATTACATCAGCGTGGACGGCGTGGAAGCGGACGCGGGCGAGCTGGCTCCGGGCGAGCCGGACAGCGACGGCATCTGCTACCAGCGGGCGCTGCCAGGCGGCGTGCACCTGGGCAAGCATTATCGCCTGACGCCCGACGCGGTGGAAGTGACCTACCGCTGGCACAACAGCGGCGATGGCCCCTGCCCGGTAAGCTGGCGGCTGGTCAACGAGCTGACGCCGGCCTATAGCAACATGATGCGCACCGACCGCAGCGAAATCCAGTTTATCGAGGACGAGGAGCGGCCGGGCGTCGCCAACACGGCGGCGCGCCAGGGCATCTTCGTCGAGGCCGAGCCGCAGCCGGAGGAGATCGTCTACCGCGAGGCGCTGCTGGCGCTGGAGATTGAGCTAGGCTACCAGTTCGAGCTGGCTCCGGGCGAACAGCAGCTATTCCGCGTCCGCCTGCAGCGCGAAGCCGTGCAGAAGAAGAAGCGGCGGCGGAGGTAGTGGGCTCAGGTTGCAAGTCACACGTTGCGAGTTACGAGTTACGAGTTGCGAGAGAGCGACGCCTACGGCCTAGAGCCGATGGCAAACGGCTAGCTGCTAATGGCTCTCCTGCCTGCATATCAGGAGCGTTTCGGGGGAGAGGCTGGCTGGCTGGTGCGGGCGCCGGGGCGGGTCAACCTGATTGGGGAGCACACCGACTATAACGACGGCTTTGTGCTGCCGCTGGCGATTGAGCGAGCGGTGCGGATTGCGCTGCGGGCGCGCGACGATGGGCGGGTGCTGCTGCGGTCGCGGGATTTTCCGGGCGAGCCGGCCGATTTTGCGCTGGACGAGGTGCGGCGGGAGACGGCGCGGCCGGGCGACGACGGCTGGGTGGAATACGTGAAGGGGGTGGCCTGGGCGCTGCATGGGGCCGGCTACCCGCTGCACGGTTGGCAAGGCGAGCTGAGCAGCGACGTGCCCGTGGGCGCCGGGCTGAGCAGCAGCGCCGCGCTGGAGATGGCCGTGGCGCGCGCCTTTGCGGCGGTGGGCGGCTTTGCCTGGGAGGCGCCGGCGATGGCCCGCGCCGGGCAGCGCGCCGAAAATGAATGGGTGGGCGTGAGCTGCGGCATCATGGACCAGATGATCAGCGCGGCCGCCGTGGCCGGTCATGCCCTGCTCATCGACTGCCGCAGCCTGGAGACGACGCCGGCGCCGCTGCCGCCGCAGAGCGTGGTCGTCATCCTCGACACGATGACGCGGCGAGGGCTGGTGGACAGCGCCTACAACGAGCGGCGCGCCCAGTGCCAGCAGGCGGCCGCCTTCTTTGGCGCGCCGGCGCTGCGCGACGTGACGCCGGCCCAGTTCGCCCGGCGCGGCGACGAGCTGCCGCCCCTGCTCCGGCGGCGCGCGCGCCACGTTATCAGTGAGAACGAGCGGGTGCTGGCGGCGGCGGCGGCGCTGG
Source organism: uncultured Ardenticatenaceae bacterium (assembly GCA_964579295.1). Taxonomy (GTDB): domain Bacteria; phylum Chloroflexota; class Anaerolineae; order Promineifilales; family Promineifilaceae; genus JAAYYY01. The sequence goes on along the minus strand of CAZOGK010000016.1, from coordinate 43,146 downwards.
CGGCGGGCGATGCGCGGGCGGTGGGCCGGCTGATGAACGCCAGCCACGCCAGCCTGCGCGACGATTTTGAGGTGAGCAGCCCGGCGCTCGATGCGATGGTCGACTGCGCCCAGGCGCACGAGGCCGCCTACGGCGCGCGCATGACCGGCGCCGGCTTTGGCGGCTGCGCCGTGGCCCTGGTGCAGGCCGCCGCGGCGGATTCCTTCGTCGCCGCCGTGTCTGAGTGCTATACGCAAAACACCGGTACCCGTCCCGCCGTCTACGTCACCGCAGCCGGCGCGGGCGCAAGCTGCCAGCGGCTTTGAGTCAGGCGTCCGGTTGATCTGGCATTACCTGTTTAATTGGCGTTGATTGGGCGAGACATCTTCCGCCGGCTCCCCCAAAAACAGCTTCTGTACCCTGTACCCTGAACCCCGCCATCTGCAATTTGCCATTCGCTATTCGCCATGCGCCCACCCTCACGGGCCACGCATGGCCGCCCCGTAGAAATCGACCGCGCGCGACATCATCTCCCGCCAGGGAGCGCCGCTGAAGGTGTGGCCGGCGCCGGGGTAGCTGTAGTACGCCACCTCGCGGCCGGCAGTCAACAGGGCCGTGTGCAGCTTCTGCGACCATTCCGGCGGCGTTTCCACCAGGGCGGCGCCGTCGGCCGTGCCGATGTGGATCTGGATGGGCGCGCTGATGGCGTCGAGGTGGTAGATGGGCGCGACCAGGCGCAGGAACGCCGGGTCGGCGGCGCCGGCGTAGTAGGCGTCGAGCGTGGCGGCCGGCAGCCAGGGCGGCAGCGACTCGGCCGGGTTGCACTGCTGGTTGACCGATTGCGGCACGCCGGGGCGGCAGCCGAAGCCCCAGCGGGCAATCAGGTCGGCGTCGTCGGCGCTGTTGGGCGCGTAGAGCACGGCGGCGCGCGGGCGCGGGTCGATGGTCATCACCTTCGTGACGACGCCGCCGCCCATGCTGTGGCCCCAGAGCAGCACGCGCTCGCCATCGGCCTGCGGCAGCGACGGCAGCGCGCTGATCAGGTTGATGGTATCGACCACGAGGCCCATGTGAAAGAAGCTCTCGCCCACGTCTGAGCCGCCCCAGGTGCGGAAGTCGGGGGATAGCGCCAGGTAGCCGCGGGCGGCGAAATATTCCGCCTCGGGCCAGGTGTCGCTGCCGGCAAAATAGCGGTCGCGGTCCACGTAGCCGTGCAGCAGGATGACGGTGGGGAAAGGGCCGGGACCGGGCGGCAGGTGGGCCAGGCCGGTGATAGTCAGCCCATCGCTGGGATAGGCAAAGGCGACGCGGCTGAAGCCGGCCGTCTGCTCCACCACCTCGCGCAGCTCGATGTCGCCGCCGGGGTAGGTACGGGCGCGCAGGGCAGGGATGGTGTAGGGCTGCAGCGGGTGTGCCGTGGGCGATGGCTCGGCGGTGAGCGACGGCGTTGGCGGGATGGCGGTGGCGCTGCGCGGGGTTGCGGTGGGCACGGGCGTGGGCGGCAGGGCAGCGCCGGGCCCCTCGATGGTGACGGCTACCGTGGGCAGCGGCGGCCGCGTGGCGGTGGGCGCGACCGTGGGTGTGGGCGCCGCCGGGGCGGTAGCAGTGCAAGCGGCCACGAAGAGGACCAGCGGCAGCGCCAGCCAGCGAGCGGCGCCCCTGGGAGTAACGACTTCAGTCGTTCGCAGACGGCTGTTGGGGGTTAACAAATAACGGGGCATTACCACGAAGCCCAGTTCCTGTAGAGCGATTTCAAAAAATCGCTCTACAGCGTTGCCAATCTAATGCCCCATATTTAGGCACGGGCTACAAGTCGCTATTCCCAACTGCCCATGCGCTGCAAGGCAAGGACGGGCTGCCCGTCGCTGCCGTCGGGAACGGCCTCGTCGAGGAAGGGCAGCGGGTCGGTGGACTTGACGAAATGGACGCCGCGGCGGGCGAACTGGTCAAAGGCTTCCAGGCTGAGCGCTTCGAAGTCTATTTGCGGGTGCAGCACGCTGCTGGTGCAGTCGGTGAGCAGATAGAACTTGTCGAGCGCCGTGCGGTCGTCGGGGTCGCCAAAGATGTCCACAATATCTTCCAGCGTCTCCAGCACGCAGTGGCTCTGCGCCTCGCCGGCAATGAAGACGAGGTCGGCGGCGGCCAACGTCTCCAGGATGCCGGCGTGCAGCTCGCCCTGCGGGTGGCCGGGCACGGGCACTTCCGGGCGCAGGGCGCTGTAATGCTCGCTCTGCGGGATGCGCCCCTTATAGAGCCAGGCGGGCTGTGTCTGGCGCGCCAGGCTATGCCACTGGACCACTTCGTAGAGAGCCGGGTCGAGGCTGTTGCCCGGCCCGCCCATGAGCACGTGGTAGGGCCAGATAGTGAGCACTTTCTGGTGCTGCTCTTCCAGCCGCTCGACGTAGGCGACCGACCAATCGGGCATGACCAGCGGGCGCCAGCGGCCGGCAGCCACGTCTTCGGCGCTAATCAACGTCAGCGGCGCTGGATGACGCCCGCTGGCGTCGGCCCACCACGCCGGGTGGAAAATCTGGAAAGGCAGGTGACTATCCAGCGTGCAGACAATGTCGGTGATGGCGGCGGCGCGGTCGAAGATGAAGCGAATGAGGCGGCGGAGGTCGTCCTGGGCCCCGGGCACGTAGAGCGCGCCGTGGTCGTGGCAGAAGTCTACTTGCATATCGACCAGCAGCAGCAGCACGCGGCGGCCGGCGGCGGCGGCGGGCGGCAGGCCGGCTCCGGCCGCGGCCGCGGCCACCGCGCCCATGTCCGGATAGAAGAGGGTGCCGACGCGGTCGGGGTTATAGAACGATGGGGTCATCGGGACCTCCTGTGTCGTCGCTCGGCGGCGCTACCAGAGCAGCCGGCCGGTCCGTTTTTCAAGCGGACGATGCGCTTACGGCTCGACCTGCTGGAAGATGTCAACGCTGGCGGGGCGAGCGGCCAGGGTGACGGGCACGTCGATCAGCTCGCCGTCGCGGCGCACGGTCAGCGTCACCTCTTCGCCCACCTGGCTGAAGGCGATGCGGCTGAGCATGTCGGCAAAATCGATCACCTGCTCGCCGTTGAAGGCAATAATGACGTCACCGCCGACGGCCACCGCCTGGCCCAGCGCCGTCTGCTGGCCGCGGCTGCCGCGCAGCCCGGCCTCCGCGGCCGGCGTGTTGGGCTGGACGACGTGCACGTAGGCGCCAAGCTGGTCGGGCAGGTCGTTGGCTTCCTGCAGCGCCAGGTCCACGCCATAGCCGAAGCCCTGCACGCCGAGGTAGGGCCACTGGTAGGCGCCGGTCTCGACCAGCACGGGGGCGACGAGGCGCACCACGTTGCTGGGGATGGCAAAACCGACGCCGCTGTTGGCGCGCACGCCGGCATCAGTACGAATCTGGGCGTTGACGCCGACGACCTCGCCGTTCATGTTGAGCAGCGGGCCGCCGCTGTTGCCGGGGTTAATGGCCGCGTCGGTCTGGATGACCTGGGGAATGCTGAAGCCTTCGACCAGGCCGGGAATGGCGCGGCCGACGGCGCTGACAATGCCCAGCGTCATCGAGCTGGAAAAGCCAAACGGGTTGCCGATGGCGACCACCCATTCGCCGGCCTGGACGGCGTTGCTGTCGCCGATGGGCAGGGGATGGGCGCCTTCCGCCATCTCGCTCACGCGCAGAACGGCCAGGTCGCTGTCGTCGTCGCCGCCGACCACTTCCGCCTCGGCCTCGAAGCCATTGTAAAAGACAACGGTCACGAGCTGCGCGCCCTGGACGACGTGCTCATTGGTGACGATGTGGCCGTCATCGTCGATGATGAAGCCGCTACCGGCGCCTTCGCCCGCGCCGAGCGGGCCGGCGGCCAGCACGCGAATGGAGACGACGCCGGGGTTCGCCGCCCGATAGAGCTGGGCCAGATGGTCGGCCGCAATGGGGCTGGCGCCCGGTTGGAGCTGGGCCTCGTCTTCCGGGCCGCGCTCGCCCGTGGCCTCGCGCACGCTGGCCGGCAGCGTGGGGATGGCGCTTTGCGTGGCGCTCTGCGCGGGCGAATCTATGCCCGTCTGGGCCACGTCCGGCGTCCCCACCGCGACTTCCCGCTCCGGCGCCACGACGCGGGTCACCTCGAAGGGCGCGCTCTCAAACTCAAAGGGCGTATCGCGGAAGACGTCGGTCGAGCGGATGGTGGGCACGAAAAAAGCCACCACGGCCACAGCCCCGCCAATGCAGAGGAGGAGGAGCAAGCAGCCGAGGCCAACGGCGAGCGTGGTGTTGTTGCGTTTGTTCATTCAGAGCCTCATGAATCAGTAGTCGGTAGTCGGTTGCCAATAGCCAGTTGTCAGTGCGCTGCGCACGGCCGGCCACTGACCACTGTACACTGGCCACTGGTCGCTGTCCACTAGCCTAAAGCTACGTCTAAGGTCATCATCAGGGCGAAGCCGATCATGGCGCCCATGGTGGCTAGGTCGGCGTTGCCTTCACCCTGCGCCTCCGGAATGAGCTCTTCGACGACGACGAAGATCATGGCGCCGGCGGCGAAGGCCAGGGCGTAGGGCAGGAGCGCCCGTGACTGGAGCACCGCGAAGGCGCCGAGCACGCCGGCCACCGGCTCGACAATGCCGCTGAGCTGGCCGTACCAGAAGCTGCGGAAGCGGCTCATGCCGGCGCGCCGGAGCGGCATGCTCACGGCCATCGCCTCCGGGAAGTTCTGGATGCCAATACCAAGCGCCAGCGCGACGGCGCCGGCGGTGGTGGCAGCCGGCAGCCCCGCCGCCGCCGCGCCAAAGGCGACGCCCACTGCCAGCCCTTCGGGGATGTTGTGCAGGGTGATGGCCAGGATGAGCAGCGTCGTGCGCCGCCAAGTCGTCTCGACGCCCTCGCGCCCTTCGATAGGCAGGTTGGGGTGCAGGTGGGGCAGGACGAGGTCCAGCACGCGCAGGAAGATGCCGCCAAGCAGGAAGCCGGCCGCAGCCGGCACCCACGCCGGTGGACCGCCGTTTTCCTCGGCCAGGGCGATGGCCGGCGCCAGCAGCGACCAGTAGCTGGCGGCAATCATCACCCCGGCGGCAAAGCCGAGCATGGCGTCGAGCAGCTTGCGGTTGAGCGAGCGGGTGAAGAAGATGGTGGCGGCGCCGAGGGCGGTCATGAACCAGCCAAAACCGGAGCCGAGCAGGGCCTGGAGGACAGCGGGGAGGGCGGCGATGCTGTCTAGCATGAGTGTCTCCAAGCAGATTGTATCACAGAATTGTAGATGCATCTAAAAGAGGGGATAGGGGA
>CAZOGK010000016.1:21577-37815 GCA_964579295.1 uncultured Ardenticatenaceae bacterium | reverse complement strand
CCGATCCCTACTGCTAGTTGCTTGCGTCTGCATTCTCAGCCACAATTCCCGCATCTTTTGAGGCTATGGAGGCGGCTGTGACAGAGCAGTTGTTTGGGCACCCGGGCGGGAGCGTTTTCTACCGCAAGATGAAGCACCGGCGGCCGGCGATCAGCCACGGCCACGGCATTTACCTCTACGATAAGAGCGGCAAGCGTTATATCGACGGCTCCGGCGGGCCGCTGGTGGTCAATGTCGGCCACGGCCGGACCGAGATTGTGGAGGCGATGGCCGCGCAGGCGCAGGCGGTGGCCTACGCCCACGCCATCATGTTCACCGCCGACGTAGTCGAGGAGTATGCGGCGGCGCTGGCCGAGGTCGTGCCCATACCCCGGGCGCGCAGCTACTTCATCACCAGCGGCAGCGAGGCGGTGGAGGGCGGCCTGAAGCTGGCGCGCCAGATCCAGATGGCGCGCGGGCAGGCCGGGCGGTATCTGATCATCTGCCGCAGCCTCAGCTACCACGGCACCACCCTGGGCAGCATGGCGGTCAGCGGCCGCACCAGCCTGCGCACCCCGTACCTGGGCATGCTGCAGAATATGCCGCACATTCGCCACCCCTACCCCTACCGCTTCGACCCGAAGGGCGAGAATCTGGCCGACCGGCTGGAGGAGACGATTCTGGCCTATGGCGTGGAAAACGTGGCCGGCTTCATCGCCGAGCCAATCAGCGGCAGCAGCCTGGGAGCGGCCGAGCCGTCGCCCGAATACTGGCCGCGCATCCGCGAGATATGCGACAAGTACGGCGTGCTGCTCATCCTCGACGAGGTGTTGACGGGCATGGGCCGCACCGGCCGCTGGTGGGCCATCGACCATTGGGGCGTGACGCCCGATATTCTCGTCAGCAGCAAGGGGATTGCCGGCGGCTACGTACCGTTTGCCGCCGTTATGACGCCGCATGAGCACGTGGAGCTGGTGCGCCAGCGGCTGGGCGACTTCAACCACGGCGGCACCTTCAGCCACCACGCGGTGGGCGCGGCGGCTGCGCTGGCGACGCTGCGCATTATCCAGCGCGAGCGGTTGGTGGAGAACGCCGCCGCCATGGGCGAGGCGCTGGGGCAGCGGCTGCGCGCGGCGCTGGGCGACCACCCATTCGTGGGCGACATCCGCGGTCGCGGCCTGTTGTGGGCGCTGGAGTTCGTGCAGGACCGCGAGACGAAGGAGCCGTTCCCGGCGCAGCTTGGGCTGGCCTGGAAGATTCGCGAGCGCGCCTTTGACAAGGGGCTGATTGTCTACTGGTCGCAGGGCTGCGCCGATGGACAGAATGGCGACCTGGTCATGCTCGGCCCGCCGCTGATTATTTCCGAAGCGCAGATTGAGGAGATGGTAGCGCTGCTGACGGAAGCGGTGGTCGAGGTGCTGGACGAGGTGGCGCAGGAAGAGCGCCAGCTGCTGGCGGCCCACCCCAACCCGGCTCTCTAGCGGAGCCGCTTACCCGCGTGACCGGCACTGCCAGAGTGCCGGTCACCTCAGTTCGCCTCGCGATACCCCAACAGCCGCAACCCGTTCAGACTGACAAGCACCGTGCTGCCTTCGTGGCCGACGACGCTGAGGGGGAGGGCCAGGCCGACGCCGAGGACGGCGCCGACGAGGATGCCGATGACGCCGATGGCGAAGACCAGGTTCTGCACCAGCGTGCGGCGCGTCTGGCGGCTGAGGCCAATGAGATAGGGGATGCGCGTCAGGTCGTCGGACATGAGCACGATGTCGGCCGTTTCCAGCGCCACGTCGGTGCCCGCCGCGCCCATGGCGATGCCAATGGAGGCGGCGGCCAGAGCGGGCGCGTCGTTCACGCCGTCGCCGACCATGGCGACCGGGCCGTAGCGCGCTTCTTCTTCCTTGAGGATGCGCAGCTTTTCTTCCGGCAGCAGCCCGGCATGGTAAGCGTCCACGCCGGCCTGCGCCGCAATCGCCGAAGCTACTTCCTCGTGGTCGCCGGTGAGCATAACGACGCGCTCGACGCCAACTTCTTTGAGGCGGCGCACCACGGCGGCGGCGTCGGGGCGCAGCACGTCGGCCAGGCCAATGACGCCGGCCGCCTGCGCCGTGCCGGCCTCGTCGTCCAGTAGGGCGACCAGCACCGCCGTCTTGCCCGCCCGCTGCAGCGTGGAGATGGTCTGCTGCGCACGGTCGAAGCCGCTCTCCTGGTAGCCCGCGAAATGGCGCAGGTTGCCCACGGCAAGGCGCTGCCCATTCTCCAGGCGCGCGCTGACGCCGCGCCCGGCATCGGAGCGGAAATCGCTCGTGGGCGGCGCCTCCAGGCCGCGCTCGGCGGCGGCGCGCACGATGGCCGCGGCCAGCGGGTGCTCGCTGCGCGCTTCGACGGCGGCGGCCAGGGCCAGCAGCCGCTCGTCGCTCATCGTCAGCCCGACGACGTCGGTCACCTGTGGCTGGCCGAGCGTCAGGGTGCCGGTCTTGTCGAAGGCGACGACGCGAGTGGCGGCAGCCTGCTCCACGTAGACGCCGCCCTTAAAGAGCACGCCGCGGCGCGCGCCGTTGCCGATGGCGCTGAGCACGGTGGCCGGGGTGCTGATGACCAGGGCGCAGGGGCTGGCGGCGACCATCAGCGTCATGGCGCGGTAGAAGGCGGGGTTGAACGCTTCGCGGAGCAGCAGCGTCGGGATGGCGATGGCGGCGGCGGTCATGATGATGACGCCGAGGGCATAATATTGCTCGGCGCGGTCAATAAAGCGCTGCGTCTCGGCCTTCTCACTCTGCGCCTCTTCCACCAGGCGGATGAGGCGGGCGATGGTCGAATCGGCGGCGGGGCGGGTGACGGTAATGTCCAGGCTGCCGCCGCGGACAATGCTGCCGGCCAGCACGGCGTCGCCCGGCCCCTTGCTCACGGGTATCGACTCGCCCGTAATCTGGCTCTGGTCCACGCCGCATTCCCCGCTCAGCACGCGGCCGTCCAGCGGGATACGGTCGCCGGGCCTGACCACAATCTCCTCGCCAATGCGCACCTCGTCCAGCGGCAGCGTCAGCAGGCGTTCGCCGCGCCGCACCAGCGCCTCGTCGGGGCGCAGGGCCATCAGGGCGCGGATGGCGTTGCGCGTGCGGTCCATGGCGTAGCTCTGCAGCACGTTGCTCAGGCTGAAGAGGAAGAGGAGCAGCGCCCCTTCAAAGGGGGCGTTGACCAGCGCCGCGCCAATGGCGGCCAGCACCATCAGCAGGTCCACGTCGATGGTGCGCTCGCGCAGGGAGGCCAGCCCGGCCTGCAGGCCAAAGTAGCCGCCGGCCGCGTAGGCGACGGCGTAGGCCAGCCACGGCGCCCAGGCGGGCAGCGCCAGCCGCCCCAGCAGCAGGCCGGCGAGCATGGCGAGGAAGGTGACGGCGGTGAGCAGCGCGGCCAGGCGGTCGCCGGCGAACCAGCGCCGCCAACCGGTGGGCGCTGGGGCCGCGCGCGGGATGCGCAGCGACTCGACGTGGCTCTCCAGCTCGCCGGGAGTCAGCGCGCCGGGGTCGTAGTGGATGCTGAGCGCGCCGCCGCGATAGCTGACGGCGGCGCGATGCACGCCGGGGATGGCGGCCAGCCGCGCTTCCATCGCCAGGGCGCAGCTTTCACAGGCGCGCCCGTGTTGGCCGTCGATGAGCATGGTGCAGGTCTGCCAGCGGCGGGCCAGCGCCGGCGCGACGCCAGCGGCTAGCTCGGCCACGGCTGCGGCGCCGGTGCGGGCCGGGTCGTAGTGGAACTGCACGGCTTCGCCGTCGCGGTCCAGCGAGACCTCGACAATGCCGTCGGCGGCAGCGGCCGCGCCGGCCAGCAGCTCGACGCAGACCAGCTCGTCGCCGTCTATATGATCATGGCGCTCGTCGTTGTCGCTCATGGGGCTGCTTGCTCCTGGCAGGCGGGGCAGAGGCCGTAAAAGACGAGGCGCGCGCCGCGCAGGGCATAGCCGGAGCGGGCGGCGGCGCCGGCGCGCAGGCCAGCCAGCGCCGGCTCGTCCAGGTCGTCAATGCGGCGGCAGCCGGTGCAGATAAGGTTGAGGTGCGGCTGCACGTCGCCGTCATAATGGACCGCGCCGTCGCCGGCGTCGCCAAGCTGGTGCACCAGCCCATGCGCCGCCAGCGCCTGCAGGGTGTTGTAGACGGTGGCCGGGCTGAGGGAGGGCAGCGCGCCGGCCAGCGCCGCGTGCAGCTGCTGCGCGGTGGGATGGTCGTCGCGCGCTACCAATTCCCGGTAGATAGCCAGCCGCTGCGGGGTCAGCCGCACGCCGGCCTCCCGCAGCCGTTGGGCGAGCTTGTCCTGTGTTGTTTTTTCAGGCATGGCTTACACTTTTTTTCCAGGTAGGGTTTAGACTCAATATTTGTTTGGAATGATTATAATGTATGATAGCATGGGGAGGGGTGGGCGTCAAGGCTAGTTATCTGCTGGTAGGTCCGGTTATTTGGTAGTTAACCACTAACGGGGCATGACCACGAAGCACCGTTTCTGTAAAGCGATTTTCGAATCGCTCCCTGCACGTTGGGGAGCGATTTGAAGAAACGCTCAACATCGTTGCCAGCAGCTGGCCGTCGGGCTGCAAACCCGACCTACCCGGCTGCCATTCGCGGCGCGCCATTGTCTGGTATTTTGGGGGAGTTCTCTTATAATGCAGGGGTCACTGTCCAGTGGTGATACCATGTTGGCGTCTCAGGAGGCCACTCTGAATCGTAACTTCGCAATGGTCGCGGCGCTGCTCGCCGTTTTGCTGATCGGTTGTAACCAGGCGGGCGGCAGCGGCGCTCCCCCGGCGCCGGTGGCAGGCGAGACGACGGCCGCCCCTACCCCGGAGCCGCCACCGGTGCTGCCAACGCCGCCGGCGCGCACGGTGATGGTGCATCTGTTTGAGTGGACGTGGCCGGACATTGCCCGCGAGTGCGAGGAGGTGCTGGGGCCGCTCGGTTACGTGGCGGTGCAGGTCAGCCCGCCGCAGGAGCACGTGGTGGTGGCGGGGCAGCCGTGGTGGCAGCGCTACCAGCCGGTGAGCTACCAGCTTGTGAGCCGCAGCGGCGACCGCGCCCAGTTTGCCGACATGGTCACCCGCTGCGCGGCGGCCGGCGTGGACATCTACGTGGACGCGGTCATCAACCACATGAGCGGTATGGCCGAGGGTGTGGGCAGCGCCGGCACGCCCTTTACCCACTATGACTATCCGGGCCTATACTCCTACGACGACTTCCACCACTGCGGGCTGGCAGCCAACGACGACATCGCCCACTACCGCGACGGCGAGATGGTGCGCACCTGCGAGCTGCTCAATCTGGCCGACCTGGACCACTCGCGGGAGAATGTGCGCGCCAGCATCGCCGGCTATCTCGACGACCTGGTAGGGCTGGGCGTGGCCGGCTTCCGCCTGGACGCGGCCAAGCATATGTACCCGGACCAGATTGGCGCCATTCTGGCACAGGTGACGGGCGACCCGTACATCTTCCAGGAGGTCATCCAGGCCGCGGGCGAGCCGATTACGGCCGCCGAGTACGAGCGTGTGGGCGACGTGACGGAGTTCGCTTACAGCCGCGAGCTGAGCCGGGTCTTCCGCAGCGGCCGGCTGGCGGAGCTGCATAACTTCGGCGAGGCGTGGGGCATGCTGCCCAGCGCGTCGGCGGTCGTCTTTGTGGACAACCACGACAACCAGCGCGGCCACGGCGCCGGCGGCGATATCCTCATGCACCGCGACGGCGCGCTCTATGAGCTGGCCGTGGTCTTTATGCTCGGCTACCCCTATGGCTACCCCAAGGTGATGAGCAGCTACACGTTTGAGAGCGGCGACGACGGCCCGCCGGCGCGCGCCGACGGCAGCACGCAGCCGGTCTACACGCCCGGCGCGGAGGGCGACGGCTGCTTCCAGGGCTGGGTCTGCGAGCATCGCTGGGGGCCGATTGCCGGCATGGTCGGCTTCCATAACTTTACCGCGCCTAACTTTTTCATCAGCGACTGGTGGGACAACGGCGCCAATCAGATTGCCTTTGGCCGCGGCGACGCCGGTTTCCTGGTCATCAACCGTGAGGAGCAGCCGCTGAGCCGCAGCTTCCAGACGAGCATGGCGCCCGGCGTCTACTGCAACGTCGTCGAGGGCTCCCTCGTCATCGGCGACGGCGAGCTGCAGTGCAGCGGGCCGGCCATCACCGTGAGCGAGAGCGGCGAGGCTACGTTCAGCGTGCCGGCGCTGCGCGCGGCGGCGATTCATGTGGGCGGGAGGGTAGAGTGAGGCGGTTGGAAGTTGGAAGAAGAGAGGCGCTTTCAGCTTTTGACTCTTGGCTTTCAACCTTTGGGTTGACTGGTTGACAAACGGACGGACCGAGCGATTATGGCGAAACCTTATCTGCTGACTGTAGACGACGAGCCGCATGTGCTCAATGCTGTTGAGCGCGATTTGCGGCGGCAGTTTGGGCGGGAGTACCAGGTGGTCAAGGCCCGTTCGGGCGCCGAGGCGCTGGGGACGCTGCAGCAGCTCAAGCAGCGCAGCGCGCCAGTGGCCCTGCTGCTCAGCGACCAGCGCATGCCGGCCATGACCGGCACCGAGTTCCTGCTGCAGGCGGTTGCCCTGTACCCGCAGGCGCGCAAGGTACTGCTCACCGCCTATGCTGATACGGAAGCGGCTATCCAGAGCATTAACGAGGTGGGGCTGGACCATTACATCCTCAAGCCGTGGGACCCGCCCGAAGAGCGGCTGTACCCGATTCTGGAGGAGCTGCTGGGCGACTGGAAGGCGACGGCGGAGCTGCCCTACGAGGGTATCCGCATCGCCGGCGCGCTCTGGTCGCCGCAGAGCCACATGACGAAGGATTTCCTTTCGCGCAACCAGGTGCCCTACCAGTGGCTGGACGTGGAGGTGGACGCCGAGGCCGAGGCGCTGGCGGCGGCGGCCTGCGGCGACGCGCCGGTGCGCCTGCCGGTGCTATTCTTCCCTGACGGCACGACCCTGGTGCAGCCCGACCAGGCGGCGCTGGCGGAGAAAATCGGCATGCACGCCCACGCCTCGCAGCCGTTCTACGACCTGGCGATTATCGGCGCTGGCCCGGCCGGGTTGGGCGCGGCCGTCTATGGCGGCTCGGAAGGGCTGCGCACGGTGCTCATCGAGAAGCACGCCACCGGTGGGCAGGCCGGCTCCAGCTCCAAGATTGAGAATTACCTGGGCTTCCCCAGCGGGCTGAGCGGCGGCGACCTGGCGCGGCGGGCCACCATCCAGGCGCGCCGCTTTGGCGTGGAAATCCTGGTGCCGCGCGCGGCGGTGGCCGTGCGCGTCGAGCAGCCGTACAAGATTGTGCAGCTCAGCGACGGCAGTGAGATCCGCTGCCACGCGTTGGTGCTGGCGACGGGGGTGACCAACCGCCGGCTGGAGGCGCCGGGCATCGAGAAGCTGACCGGGGCCGGCGTCTATTACGGGGCCACGCTCTCCGAGGGCGCGCTCTACCGCGACCAGGAGGTCTACTTGGTGGGCGGGGCCAACTCGGCCGGGCAGGCGGCGCTCCATTTTGCCCGCTTTGCGCGGCGCGTGGTGATGCTGGTGCGCGGCAGCTCGCTGGCGATGGGCATGTCGCACTACCTGGTGCAGCAGATTGAGCGCACACCCAACATCGAGGTGCTGACGCACACGGTGGTCGCCGCCGCGCACGGCGAGCGCCGGCTGGAAGGGCTGACGATTGCCGACAAGGAGGGCGGGCAGCAGCGCGAGGTGCCGGCGGCGGCCCTCTTCCTCTTTATTGGCGCCGTGCCGCACACGGACATGGTCGCCGGGCTGCTGCTGCGCAACCGCACCGGCTTTATTTTCACCGGCCCCGACGTGATGGCCGCGCCGGAGTTCTCCAAGCTCTGGCCGCTAAAGCGCAACCCGTACCTGTTGGAGACGAGCGTGCCCGGCATCTTCGCCGCCGGCGACACGCGCCACGGCTCCATTAAGCGCGTGGCCTCCGCCGTCGGCGAAGGCGGCGTGAGCATTGCGCTGGTGCATCAGTATTTGCGGTCGGTGTAGGGTGCGAACTGCGAGTTGCGAGAGGTGCGAATTGCAGATTGCAGGCGGCGATTTGCGGTTCGCAGATGGCGCGTAGGGGCCGGGCAAGACGGCCTGCTTCAGGCGGCCTGCGGGTAGACATTTACAAACAGGTCGGGCAACCGTGCTCTGGAAGCGCGATCTGGAGAATCGCGGGCCTGCGCCGTTCCCCAGGGAATGTGGAGGTCAATTAGGAGGCAAGTAGCAGGATGAATACATTGAGCCAGATGTTCCGGCACAATTTATGGGCCAATCTGCGGCTGATTGCCGCTTGCGAGGAGGCGGGCGCGGCGGCGCTGGAGGCCAGTGCAGAAGGCACCTATGGCGCGGCCGGCGCGGCCCTGCAGCACCTGCTGGCGGCGGAGGAGCGTTATATTGTGCTGCTCACGGGCGAGCCGCAGCCGCAGCCGCCGCTGAGCGAGCACGACGCCTTCGCCGGCTTCGCCCGGCTGCGCGAGCGGGCGCAGCGCAGCGGCGAGGCGCTCATCCGGCTCGTGGCCGACGACCCCGGAGACAGTCTGCTGGAAGGCGAGAACCGTTTTGGCGCCTACAGCATTCGCACCTTCGTGCCGCTCATCCAGGCCATCCACCACGCCAATGAGCACCGCACGCACATCACCACCGTGCTCAGCCAGAACGGTGTGGAGCCGCCCGACCTGAGCGCCTGGACCTATGGGGAGGAAATGGGCTTCGCAACGTAGCTCGGCCACGCAACGTAGCTGGGCTACGCGAGTTAGCCCGGCTACGGCTCCGGGTTCTTCACGAACTGGTCGAAGAAGACGATGGTGCGCTCCATCGCCTGGCCATAGTAGAAGCTGAAGTTGTGGTCGTCGTGCTCGTAGAGGTAGAGGCGGGCCAGCCGGTTGGCCGCCGCCATCTGGTCGTAGAGCATCTCCGACATCTCGTAGGGCACCGATTCGTCGGCGGTGCCGTGGTGGATCTGCAGCGGGCCGCCCAAATCGGCCAGGTAGCTGTTGGCGGAGAGCGAGGCCCAGAAGGCGGGGTTTTCGGCCGGCGTGCCGTAGCTATCCAGTAGCCGCCAGCGCCAGGAGAGGCCGCGGCGCGTAGGGTCGGGCGTGGGCGTGGCGCCCGGCCGGCGCCAGTTGTCCACCAGGTAATCGTAGGGAGCGACCACACCGGCCCAGATGACGCCGGCCCTGATGGCGGGGTCTACGACCATCGCGCGCAGGGTGATGTGCCCGCCCATGCTGTGGCCGAACATGCCGATGCGGTTGGGGTCCACGTCGGGCCGGGTGCGCAGCGCGGCGACGGCGTTGAGCACGTCCACCGTATAGTCGGGCGCGCCGTAGCCGCCGCCCGGCTGCCCCTCAGAGCGGCCGTGGCCGCGATAGTCGGGCTTGTAGACGATGTAGCCGTGCGCGCCCAGGTCGGCCACGTGCGACTCGTAATCTTCGACGGTGCGGTAGACGGTGGGCGGGATGTAGCCGTGGTTGAAGACGATGGCCGGCCAGCCCGTTGCCGGCGGCTCGCCGCGCGGGACGGAGAGCAGGCCGTAGATGCGGTGGCCCTCGGAGAGATAGCTGGCAATAAAGCGCTCGCTGCCGCGGCCCCACTCCAGCGTCGCTTCATGGCGCAGCTCGGCGGCGTCGTAATTGCGCGCGCGCATGGCGGCAATCGAAAGCGGGTGCAGCGGCGTCGCCGACGGCGTGGGGCTGGCCGTGCGGCTGGCTGTGGGCGTGGGCGGCGGCGTGGCGCTGGGCGTCGCCGTGGGGCTGGGCGTGGGCGTGGCGCTGGGCGGAGCCGTGGCGCTGGCCGTGGCGGTGCTGGGCGCCGCCGTCGCGGTTGCGGCGCGGCCGGTCGGTTGCACCACCACTGCCGCCAGCTCGGCCGGCGCCGGCTGCGCGCAGGCGGCCAGAAGGCCCAGCAACAGGGCAAGCAGGGCCGTGGTGAGGGTTCGAACTGTCATCTGGTCAGTCCTCTGGCGCCTGGATAAGGCAGCATCACGGGGCGATTCTAGCCGCCGTCTAGGGCACGGGCAAGGCGCCTCATCGCCTCCTTAGCGGCGGCTGATGGGCGCATTGTCAGGGCGGCGCAGCGCCCGCCTGGAACTCGCGTCTGCGTGGGGAGCTGGCTACAATGAGCCTATGCAACCATACCGCACCTTAGCCCTACTGATTCTGCTCCTGGCCGGCGTAGGGCTGGCCTGCTCCCTGACGGCCGGCGCCCCGCTGGCAACGCCCCCGGAGCCGGCAGGCCCGGCCGTGCCGGTGGAGACGGCGGCCGAGTTGGCGGGGGCCGAGCTGCAGCCGGAACCAACGCCGACGCTGCTGCCCGACGAGCTGCTGGAGCCGCTGGACATCGAAGAAGCGCTGATCACCAACCTCTACGAGCGCGTCAGCCCGGCCGTCGTGCACATCACCAGCCAGATCACGCAGATGGACTTCTTCTTTGGGCCGGTGCCCAGTGAAGGCGCCGGCTCCGGCTTCCTCTGGGACGACCAGGGGCATATTGTCACCAACCATCACGTCGTCGCCGGCGCCAACCGCATCAGCGTCGTCCTCGGCGACGGCGCCGAGGTGGACGCCGAGCTGGTCGGCGTCGACCCGCCCAACGACCTGGCGGTGCTGCGCATCGCTCTGGCGGGGGCGGAGCTAGCGCCCGTAGAGCTGGGCAGCAGCAGCGACCTGCGCGTCGGGCAGCGGGCTATCGCCATCGGCAACCCGTTTGGCCTGGACCGCACCCTCACGGCCGGCGTGATTAGCGCGCTGGGCCGGCCGCTGCAGACCGAGGACAACACCGTCATCTTTGACGTCATCCAGACGGACGCGGCCATCAACCCCGGCAATAGCGGCGGCCCGCTGCTGGATAGCCGCGGGCGGGTCATCGGCGTCGCCACGGCCATCCGCGAGGGCGCCGAAGGGATTGGCTTTGCCGTGCCGGTGGATACGCTCAAGCGGGTGGTGCCGGCGCTGATCGAGCAGGGCTATTACCCGCACCCGTGGCTGGGCTTCCTCGGCTACAACGTGACGCCGGGACTGGCGCAGGCGCTCAACCTGCCGGTGGAGAGCGGTATTCTGGTGGCGCAGCTCTATCGTGATGGGCCGGCGGCTGTCGCCGGCATGCGCGGCGCCCAGGAGGACGTGATTATCGGCAACCGCCGCCTCCTGGTCGGGGGCGACATTGTCGTGGGCATTGACGAGCAGCCGGTCGGCTCCTGGGATGCCCTCAACGAATACCTGGAGTTACGCACCATCGTCGGCGACGAGGTGACGCTCCACCTGCTGCGCGATGGCGAGCCGCTGGCGCTTGCGGTCACGGTAGGGGAGCAGCCGTGAGACGGGCCGGCCGCAATGGCAAATGGCAAATTGCCAATTGCAGTTCGCAATTTGCCATTTGCAGCTCGCAACTCTCCCCCCATTAGGTCCATAATTCCTAAAGAAAGTGCGCGGGGATATGCGTATAATAGGGGGCAAGTCGCGGGCAGTAAAGGAAAATCTCTTGGCTGGTCCTCCAGACCGAAACGGCAGCGGCCTTGCCGAACAACTTCTGCTGGCCGAGAAACTGGCTGATATTACCCTGGCGCTGACGTCGCACCGGGATACACCGCGCCTTCTCCATGAAATCCTACGGCAGGCAGAGCGGCTCGTCGCCTACGACGGCGCCAGCATTGCCCTGCTGGAAGACGGGGAGCTCAATCTGGTCCACTGGCGCGGCTACGAGGATAAGGCCGGCGCTGGACGGCCGCCGGCCGGTTTCGCCGCCGAGCGGCAGGTGCTGGCGCGCAACGAGCCGCTGCTCATCGCGGAGCGCCCGGCGCCGGCGGATGGAGAAGTCGGCGGCGCGGGGAGCCTGCTCATCCTGCCGCTGCAGGTGCGCGGGCGCCCTTTAGGGGTGCTGCGGCTCGACGCTGCCGAGCCGAACCGCTTCACGCGCGCCGACACGGCGCGGCTCATGCCGCTGGTCAACGCGGCGGCCATTGCCCTGGAGAATGCCCAGCTACTGGCCGGCCTGCAGCAGCGCGCCGCCGAACAGGAAGTGATCCGCGAGCTGGGGCTGCTCATGTCGGCCTCGCTGCAGAGCGAGAAGGTCTTCCAGGCCATATTGCAGGCTGTCTTTACCCTGCTGCCGCAGCTGCGCAACGCCCACATTTTTGTCTATCGCCGCGGACAGCTTTCCTTTGGCGCGGCGCGCTGGGACGATGGCCGCGAAGGGCCGGCCTTCCTGCCGCGCCCGCAGGGGCTGACCTACACGGTGGCGCAGACGGGCAAGGCCATTGCCGTGGACGATATGCAGAACCACCCGCTCTACCGCGACGCGCCGCCGGAGTGGGTGGGGCGCATTCTCGGCCTGCCGCTGACCAGCGACGACAAGGTGGTGGGCGTGATGAACGTGAGCGGGGCCGAGACGCGCCCCTGGAGCGACAAGGAGCGCTATACGCTGCAGCTGCTGGCGGGCCAGGCGGCCATTGCCATCCGCAATGCCCATCTCTACGAAGAGGCGCGGCGGCAGCTGGCGGAGCGGCAGCGCGTCGAGGAGGCCTACCACAACCTGGTCAACAGCTCGCCGGCCGGCCTGCTGCTGCTGCACGAAGACCGCATCGCCTTTGCCAACCCGACGCTGCTGGAGATATTGGGCCGTTCGCACGAGGAGCTGCAAGCGCTCTCGGTGAGCGAGCTGCTGCGCGCCTGCGTGCACCACGACGACCGGCGCGAGCTGGTGCGGGTGGTGCGGCGGCAGATGGCGGCGGGCAGCCAGCCGGCGCGCCACGACCTGCGCGTTATCCACCGCGACGGCGGCGAGCGCGTGCTCAGCGGCTACATTGCCCACACCCACTACGCCGGGCGGCGCGCCGTGCAGATGGTGACGCTGGACGTGACTGAGCAGCGGCGCACGGCGGCGCGCCTGCGCCAGCTCAGCCAGGCCGTGGAGCAGAGCCCGGCCAGCATTGTCATTACCGACCCGCAGGGCAATATTGAATACGTCAACCCGCGCTTTTCCCTGGTCAGCGGTTACAGCTTCGACGAAGCGGTGGGGCGCAACCCGCGCTTCCTCAAGTCGGGCCTGCTGGGCCCGGAGGAGTACCGCCGCCTGTGGCAGACGATTAGCAGCGGCCGCGAATGGCGCGGCGAGCTCTGCAACATTCGTAAAGACGGCCAGCCCTTCTGGGAATCGGTCATCATCAGCCCCATCTTCAGCGAAGCGGGCGAGATTACCCATTACCTGGCGGTGAAGGAGGACATCACCGAGCAGAAGGCGTCGGAAGAAGCGCTGCGCGCCAGCCAACAGCTTCTGGAAAGCACTTATAACAGCCTGCAGGACGCCGTGCTGATTGTCGACGCCGCCAGCGAGGCCATTCTCGACTGCAACCCGGCGACTGAGACGCTGTTCGGCTATAGCCGCGCGGAGCTGCTGGGTAGCTCGCTGGCCCGGCTGCACGTGAGCGAGGAGCGCGCCGCGGCCTACTCCCGGCGCGTGCGCGCGGCCACGGCGGCCCACGGCCACCTGCGCCGCATGGAAATCCAGATGCGGCGTGGCGACGGCCGTAGCTTCCCCACGGAAATGACCACGGCGCCGCTCTTCGACGCCAGTGGGGCACAGACGGGCTGGGTAACGGTGGTGCGCGATATTTCTGAGCGCAAGCAGCAGGATCTGGCTATCCAGCAGCGCAACATTGGCCTGGAATTTATCAACGCCATCACCAGCGCGATTAACCGCCCGGCGACGCTGCAGCAGGTAATTGAGGTGGCGCTGAACGAAGTGGTGCAGCGGCTGCCGGTGGACGGCGCGGAAATCCTGCTGGCCGTGGGCGAAGGCGCCATGCGCCGCGCCGCGCAGCGGGGGCTGGGCGAGCTGGAATCGCCCGGCGCGGCCGGCGACGCCTGGCGCGCGCTGCGCCGCCCGCAGCTTGTGGAAAACCTTGGCGCCGACCGTGACAACGCCCACAGCGCCGCCGCTTATGAGGCCGGCTTCCGCCTGCTGCTGGCCGTGCCCCTGCTCAGCCAGGACGAGCTGCGCGGCCTGCTGCTGCTCTACTGGCGCAACCCGACGGTCTTTGTCACGGAAATGGAGCAGGTGCTCTTTATTGCCGGCGGCCAGCTGGCGGCGGCGGTGGAGCGCGCCCGGCTCTTTGAGGCGGAGCGGGCGCAGCGGCTGCATATGGAAGCGCTGCAGTCGGCGGCGGCGACCATTAACAGCTCGCTTGATTTGCCGGTGGTGCTGGAGCGGCTGCTCATCGCGCTGGGCCAGGTCATCCCCTACGATTCGGCCTCGGTCATTCTGCGCGATGGCCAGGAGTGGCGCGTCTTTGCCGGCCACGGGCTGCCGCCGGGCGTTACCGGCGTCTGGACCTTCCCCGACGATGATCCGCTGACGGCGCGCATGGCGGAGACGGGCCGGCCGGTCATTCTGGCCGATGCGCGGCAGCAGGAGGGCTTCCGTGCCGCCACTGGTCCGGTTGTCGTGCGCGGCTGGATGGGCATTCCGCTCATCGTGCGCGACCGGATGATTGGCTACCTGACGCTGGACAGCCACCAGATGGGCGCCTATGGGCAGGGAGATGCGGCCTACGCCATTGGCTTTGCCCAGCAGGCGGCGACGGCAGTGGAGAATGCGCGGCTGCACGCCGACCTGCGCGCGCAATTGGCGGCGCTGGAGACGGCGCAGACGCGCCTGGTGCAGAGCGAAAAGCTGGCGGCCATCGGCGAGCTGGTGGCCGGCGTGGCGCACGAGCTGAACAATCCGCTTAGCGCCGTCATGCTCTATGCCCAGCTATTGCAGCAGAAAGGGGCCGGGCCGGCCATGCAACGCGACCTGGACCGCATTGTGGAGCAGGCGCAGCGGGCTGGCAATATCGTGCAGTCGCTGTTGGACTTTGCCCGGCAGCGCACGCCGGAGCGGCGGCCGGTGCAGCTGGCCGAGCTGGCGCGCAGCAGCCTGGCGCTGATCCGTTATGAGCTGACCACGCACAACGTCGCCAGCGAGGTGGTGGTGGAGGGCGATATCCCGGAGACGATGGCCGACCCGCACCAGATGCAGCAGGTGCTGGTCAACCTCTTTAACAATGCCTGTCAGGCGATGAGCCGGGCGCACGGCGGCGGCTTGCTGACGGTGACGGTGAGCCACGGTCCGTCTATCTACCTGGAGACGCCGGGCCAGGCGCCGGTGATCCGCGTGGCGGTGGGCGATAGCGGGCCGGGCATGGAGCCGGAGCTGCGCCGCCGCATCTTTGACCCGTTTTTTACGACGAAGGAGCCGGGCGATGGCACGGGGCTGGGCCTCTCGGTGGCCCACGGCATTGTCAGCGAGCACAACGGCGCCATCTGGGCCGAAAGCGAGCCGGGCGTGGGCAGCACCTTTTACGTGGAGCTGCCGCTGATTGCGCCGCCGGCGCTGCAGGCGGTGGAGTCGCTGCTGCAGCCGTCGCCGGCGGCGCCGGCGCGCCTGCTGGTGATTGACGACGAGCCGGCGGTGCGCGAGACGCTGGCGCGCGTGCTGGAGGATAGCGGCTATGCGGTGGACACCGTGGCCGAGGGCAGCGCGGCGCTGGAGCAGCTACGGCAGCGCTCCTATGACCTGATTCTCTGCGATATGCGCATGCCGGGCGTGGGCGGGCCGGACTTTTACGAAGCGGTGCTGGCTATTGACGCCGCCGTGGCCCGGCGCATCCTCTTCAGCACCGGCGATGTGGTCAGCGCCGCCACCCGCCAGTTCCTCGATAGGTACGATGTGCCGGTGCTGGCCAAACCGTTCACGATGGAGCAGTTGTTGCTGACGGTGGAGGAGCGGTTGGCGGTGGTGGGTGGGTAGTTGTCAGTTGTCAGTGGGCAATAGGGGCGAGGCAAACCGCAATTCGCAATTCGCAGTTCGCAATTTGCACCCTGTACCTCTCCTACACCGTCTCCGCCAGCTCCAGCAGCTCGCGGGAGGGGAGCTGGAGGGCGGCGTAGGCGGGCTCGCCCAGCCTTTGCCAGAGGTCGAACGGCTGGCGGCCGGCTAAGGGGGCCAGGTAGAGGCTAAGCACGGTGCCGTGGCTGACGGCGGCGATGGTGCGCCGGGGGTAGGAACCGAGCAGGTCGTCGAGCGCGTGCTCAAAACGGGCGCGCGCCTCGTTGGCCGTCTCGCCGCCAAAGATGAGCTCGTCGGGCCGGGCGAAGAACTCATGCATCAGGTCGAGAAAGGTAGCGCGGTCAAAGTAGGGCACCGCCGTGCGCACGTGCTCGTGCAGGCCGGGCCAGAGCACGTAGGGGATGTGCAGCGCTTCGGCCAT
>CAZOGK010000016.1:14678-21477 GCA_964579295.1 uncultured Ardenticatenaceae bacterium | reverse complement strand
GACGACCCGCGCGATCCCATTGGCCCGGTCTGGTTCGAGGAGATGGTGCGCGATTTTACGGCCTTTGGCAGCACCGGCCCGCTCCTCTTTCTCACGTCTGCCGTCTGCGGCTATTTCGTTCTACGGCGCAACTATCATCTGGCGGCGCTGATGTTGCTGACGGTGCTGGGCGCCTTCGCGCTAACCCTGCTGCTGAAGGAGGGCTTCGACCGGCCGCGGCCGGAGCTGGTGCCGCGTGTTACTTATGTCAACA
Source organism: uncultured Ardenticatenaceae bacterium (assembly GCA_964579295.1). Taxonomy (GTDB): domain Bacteria; phylum Chloroflexota; class Anaerolineae; order Promineifilales; family Promineifilaceae; genus JAAYYY01. Next base: position 21,224 of record CAZOGK010000016.1, on the reverse strand, counting down.
CCGCCAGCTTCCCCAGCGGCCATTCCACCATCTCCGCGGCCACCTACCTGACGCTGGGCGCGCTGGCGGCGCGGCTGCAGCCCGGCCGGCGGCTGAAGATTTTCGTCTTGGCCGTGGCGGCGCTGCTGGCCTTTCTCGTCGGCTTCAGCCGCGTCTACCTGGGCGTGCACTGGCCAAGCGATGTCTTGGCCGGCTGGACCATTGGCGTGGTGTGGGCAATGGTGGCGCTGCTGCTTTCGAGCTGGTGGCGCAAGCGCGCCCGGCCGCGGCTGGAGGGCGGGTGAGAAGGCGTCAGGTTGAAAACCTGACCTACCGCTGCGTGCCATTCCAGCCGCAATGGGCAATTTGCCATTCGCCATTCGCGCCCTGTACCCTGGGCGCCACTCGCAACTCGTACCTCCTGTACCTTGTAGCCTCCCACCCTTAGTGTTACACTGAAGCGTGTGCTGCCCGCCGCGCCGGCTCGACGCGGCGACAGGATGGAGAAGGAGCCGGAGACAACATGGAAGCAACTGAGCCAACGACCCCCGAGCTGGCGCCGACCGGTATAGATGGCCTGGATGTCCTGCTCGGCGGCGGGCTGCCCCGCCACCATATGTATCTGGTGCAGGGCGACGCCGGCGCCGGCAAGACGACCTTTGGCATGCAGTTCCTGCTGGCGGGCGCGCGCGCCGGCGAATCTTCGCTCTTTATCTCCCTGGCCGAAGCACGAGAGGATCTGATAGAAGTAGCGCATTCGCACGGCTGGTCGCTGGAGGGCGTGGCCCTGCACGAGGTGACCGCCGAGGAAGCGGCGCGGCGGCTGGGCGGCGCGCAGACGGTCTTTCCCACCGCCGAAGTGGAACTGACGGAAGTCACCGACGAAATCATCCAGCGGCTGTTCGAGACGCGGCCGCAGCGTGTGCTCTTCGACGCGGTGAGCGAGCTGCGCCTGCTGGCCGACCACCCGGTGCGCTACCGGCGGCAGATTCTGGCCCTGCGTGACGCGCTCGACCAGATTGAGGCGACGGCGCTGCTCACCGACACTGGCACGGGAGGCAGCGAGGAGCCCGTGCTCGATAGCCTGGTGCACGGCATTATCCGCCTGGAGCGCTGGGCGCCGGCCTATGGCCCGGCGCGGCGGCGGCTGGAAATCAGCAAGCTGCGCGGCCGGCATTATCGCGAAGGCTGGCACGACCTGCGCATCCGCACCGGCGGTATTGAAGTTTACCCGCGCCCACACGCCGACAGCCGCGGCTTCGTGCAGGAATGGCGGCAGCTGGCGAGCGGCGTCGCCGAGCTGGACGCGCTGCTGGGCGGCGGGCTGGAGATGGGCACCTCTACCCTCATTGTCGGCGCTTCGGGCACGGGCAAAAGCTCGCTGGCCGGCCTCTACCTGTGGGCGGCGCTGAAGGAGGGGCTGCGCGGCGCCATCTTTCTCTTCGACGAGCGCGAGGAAACGCTGCTGCACCGTAGTAAGGCGATGGGCATCTCCCTACGGCCGTTCAGCGACAGCGGCCAGCTTGTGATCCGTACGGTGGAGACCGGCGGCTATTCGCCTGGCGAGTTTGGCGAAGAGCTGCGCCGGCTGGTGGAAGAGGAGGGCATCGGCGCCGTTGTGCTCGATAGCCTCACCGGCTACCTGCGCGCCATGCCCGAAGAGCGGCAGCTACTTAACCAGATGCACGACCTGCTCACCTATCTCGGCCGCAAAAAGGTGCTGTCGATTGCCATCGTCACCAATCATGGCCTGCTGGGCGAGGTGCTGGAGCAGCCGCTAGACCTCAGCTACCTGGCCGACACGGTGATTCTCACGCGCCACTTTGAGGCGGCCGGGACGCTGCGCAAGGCGGCCTCGGTGGTCAAGAAGCGCCACGGCTACCACGAGCCGACCATCCGCGAGATGATGCTGCGCCCTGGCGGCATCGCCCTGAGCGAGCCGCTGGTAGACTTCCGCGGCGTGCTCACCGGCAACCCGGCGTTCCGCGGCCAGCAGGGCGACCTGCTCCGCGAAGGGGGCGACGGCCCCTCGTGACCATCCCGGCGCACGACGAGCGCGTGCTGGTGCTGGCGCCGCTCGGCCGCGACGGCGAAGTGGTCGAGCAGATATTGGGCGCCGCCGGCCTGGCGACCGCCGTCGTCAACACCGCCCATGCACTCTTTGGCGCCCTGGAAGACGGCGCCGGCGCGCTGCTGCTCACCGAAGAGGCGCTGCCGCCGCCGAGCCGGGAGCGACTGCTGGCGCATCTGGCCGCGCAGCCGGCCTGGTCCGATTTGCCGGTGACGCTGCTGCTCTCGGTGGCGGCGGGCGACGCGTCGCGGCAGGCCAGCGCGCGCGCCCTGCTGCCGGGGCACAACGTCACCCTGCTACGGCGCCCGGTGCACGCCTCGACGCTGGTCAGCGTGGTCGAAGCCGCGCTGCGGGCGCGCCGCCGCCAGTACCAGGTGCGCGACTATCTGGCCGAGCGCGAGCGACACGCGGAAGAGCTGGAAAGGCGCGTGGCCGAGCGTACCGCCGAGCTGCTGTATGCCAACGGCATTCTGGCCGAGCAGATGGAGGTGCGCGAGAAGGCGCAGCAGCAGCTGGAGCTGCTCAACCGCATTTTTGCCGCGATCAGCGGCTCGCTGGAGACGGGCGAGGTCAAGGTGAGGCTGGCCAGCCTGCTGCAGGAAGAGGTTGGCGTGCGCGCCGGCGCGGTGCTGGCCTACGACCCGCCGGAAGAGCGGCTGCTGCTGCGCGAAAGCTGGGGGCTGGCGGCGACAACGCGCCAGGCGCTGGCCGACCTATCCGTGGCCGGCTCTATCTTTGAGGCGTGCATTGCGCGCATGGAGAGCGTGGAGCATGCCCATTTCGACCGGGGCGAGTGGGAGCCGCCCTGGCTATCGGAGCTGGCCGGCTGCGGCTGGCGCCATTGGCTGTGCGTGCCGCTGCTGGCTCAGGGCATGGTGCAGGGGGTGCTGCTCGTGCTGAGCGAAGAGCCGACCATCGGCGAGGACCTGCGCCGCTTCTTTGTGACGCTAGGCCAGCAGGCCGGCGCGGCTATCGCCAACGCCCGGCTCTACGCCGAGGTGCTGGCGCGCGGCCAGCGGCTGCAGCTTCTGGCGCAGCAGATCATCTCCATTCAGGAGCGCGAGCGCCACCGCGTGTCGCGCGAGCTGCACGACGAGGCGGGCCAGGCGCTGACGGCGCTGATTTTCAGCCTGGCAATGCTCAAGGACACTATCCGCGAGAACCCCGACGAGGCGGCGCGCAGCGTCGACGTGGCCGTGCAGCTCACCGGGGATACGATGGAGCAGATCCGCTCGCTGGCCCACGCCATGCGCACGCCCTCGCTGGACGTGATTGGCCTGGATGCGACGCTGGCCGGGCTGTGCCGAGAGTTCGGCCGGCGCACCGGCCTGCAGATACATTACGAGGGCGCGGAGCTGGCGGGGCTCCCCGAGATGGTCTCTATCTCCCTCTACCGGGTGGCGCAGGAAGGGCTGACCAATGTGGCCCGCCATGCCAACGCCCACAACGTGGCCATGAAGCTGGCGCTGGAGAACGGGAATGTGATCTTGACCATTGCCGACGACGGTGTGGGCTTTGCGGCCGCGGCCATGCTGCGGCGGCGGGTCGAGGGCATTGGCCTTTCCGGGCTGAATGAGCGCATGGAGACGCTGGGCGGCCGGCTGGAAATCAGCTCGCGCGAGGGGCAGGGGACGCTGCTGCGGGCCATGGTGCCCATCGCCGACAGGGCCACCGGCCACGGCGAGCGGGAGGCGGGGGACACCGGTCCGCTGCGGGCGCTTTAGCCTATTGAGTTTATGCAGCGCGATTTTTCACATCGCGCCAAGTCAGGACTGGCTAGCTATCGCCCAGCCGGCTGTTCACATCGTCCAGCGCCCATTCGGCGTAGTAGAAGTTGGGGTTGACCCGCAGCGCTTCCTGGTAAGCTTCCTGCGCGGCGCGCAGCTCGTTGGTCATCGCCAGGGCGTTGCCGCGCCAGTAATGGACCTCTTCCACCCATTTGCCGCCGGCGTCGTTGATGAGCGCGCCGGTCAGCTCCAGGATGTCGTTGAAGCGGCCGGTGCGGTAGTAGGCCAGGAAGGGGCGATGCTCGTAGTAGAGGGTGCGCGGCGGCAGGCCGATGTCGCGGGCGCGGTCAAAGACCTGGGTCGCTTCCTGATACTCTTGCTGGTTGCCGGTGATAGCCGCCAGCCGGGTGAGCGCCACGCCCAGGTTAAACCAGGTGAAGACGTTTTCAGAATCGGCCTGCAGCTCGCGGCGGGCGACCTCGATGGTGTGCCGCCACATCGTCTCGTCGTCCTGCAGCACCTGCGGGATGATGCTGAAGACCTCGCCGGCGCGATGCTCCGGGTAGATGACGTAGAAGGTGTAGTAGAACTGCTGCCACCACATCATGAACTCGTCGTAGCTGTCGATGCGCGGGCTGCCGTCGGTGGGGCCGAGGTAGGTATCGCGGCTGTAGAACTCCTGCTTCGTCTCGTCGTAGCCGTAGACGGTGAGGTAGTGGCCGTACCAGCCCTCATTGCCCTGGCGCGGCTCGTAGCCCTTTTCGATGACAACGGGGAAGCCGGCGGCGATGAGCTGCTTGAGGATTTCCGGCGTGCCGCTGGCGTGGGCCGTGGACTTCATCGACGTAAACTCGTTGACGTAGTCGTTAATCTGCCACGGGCTGACGTTGCGGTCTTCGCGGTTGGGCTTGAGGTAGGAAGCGGCTTCGGCCTGGCTGGTCTGCACGCCCCAGTAGTTGAGGACGATGGTCATGTTGGCCGGGCCGCAGTTGTTAAAGCTCTGCACCTCGACGGGCACGTTGTCCAGCATCACGCGGTCAGGCAGCGGCGGCGGCGTGGCCGTGGCCGTGGGGCTGGGCGTGGGCGTCGGCTCGTCCACGGCGGCGTCCTGCGGTTCGGCGGTCGCTTCGCCGCCGACGGTGATAATAATCGTCTCGCGCGTCGGGCTGGGCTGGGGCGCGGGCGGCTCGTCCGGCGCGGCGGCGGCGATTTCCGGGTTACCAAAGGAGCTGCCCTGCTCGTCGATGCCGCGGATCTCAAAGGCGGGCGCGGCGGCGACGGCGGCTGTCTGCTCGCTGCTGCGTGTGGGCAGGGAAGACGGCATGGGCGTGGTGACCAGCTCGACGACGCCGCTGGTGAGCGGGTGGTTCTGCAGCCGGACGACGTAGCTGCCCGGCAGGGCGCGCACCACCCGCGGCAGGGCAAAGAGGCCGAGGGAAACGAGAATCATGAAAAAGGCGGCGATAGCAATCAGCCGGCTCGTCGGTTTGTTCATGCGTCTTACTCCAGATTATCCAGCGCTGCGCGCGCGGGGGCGTAGTTGGGGTTGAAGCTGGCCGCCTTTTCCAGCAGGCGGCGCGCCTCGCGCCCGTCGCCCAGCGCCGCGAGGGCTAATCCCTTGTAATAGAAAGCTTCTTCAAAGTAGGGCCGGTCCTGCAGGGTGACGTCGGCCAGCACCACCACGTCGTCATAGCGGCCTGTTTCGTAGTAGGCCTCGTAGGGGCCGAACTGGTACCAGAGCATGCGCCAGGGCAGCGCCAGGCTGCGCGCCTGGTCAAAGGCGTCGGCGGCGCGCCCGTAATCGCGCAGGGCATTATAGACGGTGCCCAGGTTGAACCAGGCGTGGGCGTCTTCCCGGTTGGCCTGCAGCTCTTCCTGGCTGCGGCGCAGCGCGTTTTGCCACATCGTCTCGTCGTCCATGTCGGCGCCGATAATGGCGGCGACGGCGGCCGCTTCCTGCGGCGGGTAGAGGACGACGTAGCTGCGCACAAACTGGCGCCAGTAGTCGTCCAGCACGTCGTAGTCGACGGGCCGCCCCTCGGCGTCGGCGTTTTCGGCGGGCACTTCGCTGGTGCCGAACCAGGAGTCGTAGACCCAGAAGGTGCGGCTGGCGTCGTCGTAGGCCACGGGCAGCAGGTAATGGCCGTACCACTCCATCCAGGCATAGTCGCCGGGCGGGTCGATGCCCACCTCGACGATGACGGGGAAGCCGGCCGCCAGCAGGCGGCGCAGCGTGTCCAGGTTGCCGTTGGCGCGGTAGAGAGCGGCCACGTCGGTCAGCTCGTTCACGTAGGCGGCCATCTCCCAGGGGTTGACGTTGCGGTCCTCTTTGTCCGGCTTGAGGAAGGAGGCGGTCTGTGTCTGGGTGCGGTAAATCTGGAAGGCGCTGAGCGCCATGCTCAGCGTGGCCGGGCCGCAGTTGTTCCAGTCCTGGAAATGGTGGACGATGCCGCGCAGGCGGGCGCTGGGCGGAATAGGTGCGGCCGGGGTGGCTGTGGCCGCCGGCGTGGGGCTGGCAGTAGGCGCGCTGGTGGGCGCGGCCAGATTGACAGCCGCCGTCTGCTCGCCCTGGGCCGTGGTGGGCAGGGGCGTGGGCGTGGGTGGGGCGGTGTGGGTGGCGGCCGGGGCCGCGGCCGGGCTCTCAATCTCGGCCAGCAGGTAGCTGGCGTCGCCGGCGGCGCTGGCCGTGGGCAGCGCCGCCACGTGGCTGCGCACGCCGAGCGCCTGGATAGGCTCCGGCAGGCGCGCCACATAACGGCTGGGCATGGC
>CAZOGK010000016.1:5912-14578 GCA_964579295.1 uncultured Ardenticatenaceae bacterium | reverse complement strand
GCGGGGGCGGAGCCGGTGGGGCGTTTCTTAGAAAGCGTTAGACAAAAAGGCATCCGGCGTCTGGGGCGACGCCGGATGCCAATGAGGGTTAGGAGCGGGCGGAAGGCGATGCTGCTGCCTCGTCTACCGTGCCGGTAGCCGCCTACTCCTCGACGATGTCAATTCTCTCAATCACCGTACCGGAGCGGGATGAACCTGGTTCGCGCCGCGTTATCTGGGACAAGACCTCTGCCCCCTCTACGACTTCACCAAAGATGGTGTGGCGGTTGTCGAGATGGGGGGTGGGAACAAAGGTGATAAAGAATTGACTGCCATTGGTCGCCGGCCCGGCATTGGCCATAGCCAGCAGACCGGCACGGTCAAAGCGGAGGCCGCTCTGAAACTCGTCGGCGAAGGTGTAGCCCGGGCCGCCGCGGCCGGTGCCGGTGGGGTCGCCGGCCTGCGCCATGAAGTTTTCGATGACCCGGTGGAAGGTGGTGTTGTCGTAATAGCCCTGGTTCGCCAGGTAGACGAAGCTGTTGACAGTCTGCGGCGCTTCGTCGTCAAAGAGGCGGACGCGGATGTCGCCGGCTTCGCTGCGGATGATGGCTTCGTACGACCGGGTCGTGTCGATAACCATCTCCGGATAGGCGCCATAGTAGCCCGCACGCTCTTCCGGCGACAGGCCCGCCAGGGGCCGCTCGGTCTGCATAGGGGTTGTCTCCTCTGGACCCTGCCCCGAGAAGTAAACGAGGAGGGCGATGACGGCGGCGACCAGGAGACCGCTGCCGATGAGTGTGGTGCGCACGCGCTGTTTCTGGCGCTGTTGCTGCGCCAACCGCCGGGCGCGCGCTGATTGTTTTTTCGTCATTGTGCCCCTGTAGTGTAACCCAAGATGGGGGTCGCTGGCTACCGATTCAAGCTTAATTTTTTCGCCCTCTGGTGAGCGTGCAAGAGGGCGGGCCTGTCACCTGGCGCTCACCTACGAATCGAGCTTCCAGATTGCGGCGGCGGCCAGCAGCGCCGTCAGGCCGCCGAGCAGGTAGCCTTCGGCGACGCTGGCTTCGGTGATGAAGAGGGCGACCATGCCGCAGGCGCCGGCCAGCAGGTAGAGGATGAGCACGGCTTCCCGCTGGCTGAAGCCACGCTGCACGAGCCGGTGGCTGAGGTGGTCGCGCCCGGCGGTAAAGGGATGGACGCCGCGCCGCAGCCGGGAGATGGTGACGAGCGTGGTGTCGAAGATGGGCAGCCCCAGCACGAAGACGGGCACCATCCAGGTGACGAAGTTGACGTTGCCGGGAAAGCGGAGCTGGATGCCGAGCACGGCCAGCCAGAAGCCGAGGAAGTAGGCGCCGGCGTCGCCCATGAAAATGCGGGCTGGCTGGAAGTTGTAGCGCAGGAAGCCGAGGCAAGCGCCGAGGATGGCCGCCGCCAGCGCCGAGACGAGATACTGGCCGTTGACGGCGCCGAGCAGGGTCATGAAGGCGGCGGCGACAGCGCTGACGCCGGCGCTGAGCCCATCCATATTGTCCAGCAGGTTGATGGCGTTGGTGATGCCCAGTATCCAGAAGAGGGTCAGCGCCATATTCAGCGGCTCGGGGATGGGCAGGCGCACGCGCACGCCGAAGTAGATGAGGATAGCGGCGGCGGCCGTCTGCACCAGCAGGCGCACGATGGGCGGCAGGCTGCGCCGGTCGTCAAAGAGGCCAAGCAGGGCGACGATGGCGCCGGCAATGAGCGCGCCGACAATGGAGCGCGGCGCCTCGCCGCGAAAGGCAAAGAAGACGGCCAGAATCGCGCCGGCGACAATGGCCAGCCCGCCCAGCAGCGGAATGGGCGTGGTATGCACCTTGCGCGCATTGGGCGTATCGACAAAGCCCGCGCTCAACGCCAGCCGCCGCAGCCACGGGATGCTGAGCGCGGTGGTGCCGAGGGCGATGATGAAGATGAGGAGGAAGGTGAGCATGGCGTTGGAGCTTTTAGCCTTTGGCCTTTAGCTGTTAGCCTCTGGCAAAAAGCCACAGGCTAACGGCTACTCTTCCAGCTCGTCCAACCACGCCTCTATTTCCGTCTGCTCGGCCGGCGGGGCGGCGGCGAGGGCGGCGGTGGCGTGGGTGCGGGCCAGGTCGGCGTCGCCGAGGGCGAGGTAAAGGTTGGCGAGGCGGAAATCCAGCTCCCAGAGCGGGCTGGTGAGGTCGGGCTGCAGGCGCGCTTCCTGCAGGGCGGCGATGGCCTGCTCGGGCGCGCCGCCGCGTTCGTAGAAGGTGGCGGCCTGGCTCAGCAGGTCGCCGGCCGGGGTGGCGCCGCGCGCCGCCGCCTCTGCGGCCAGCTCGCCGGCGCGGCGGTAATAGTCGGCCCGCGTCGTCCCATCGGCGCTGGCGGCGCACAGGTCGTAGACGCCGGCCAGGCCCAGGTAGGTGGTGTCGTAGTAGGGGTCAATCGCCAGCGACTCCTCGAAGACGGCTACCGCCGCCTCACAATCCCCTTCCAGCGTCGCCAGCAGGTTGCCGTACTCGTTGCGGATCACCGAGTTTTGCGGGCTGAGCGTCAGCGCTGCCTCGTAATAGTCGCGGGCTGTGCGCACCAGGGCGGCCTGTTCCGCCGGCTCGTTAATGGGCAGCGTGGACCAGCGCGTGGTGAGGCGGGCCAGGTTAGCCGTGTGGTCGGTATTGAGCGGGTTAATCTCCTGGGCAAAAAGCAGCCGCGCCCGCGCCTCTTCCAGCAGACGCTGCTGCTCGGCCGCGTCGACGGTCAGCGAAGCCTTCTCCAGCAGCGCCCGGCCCAGGAAGAGGTAATAGAAATCCTCCAGCGGCGCGCGGCTGAGGGCGTGCTCGTAGATGGCAATGGGCCTATCCCACAGCTCCGGCTGGCGCGCGCGGGTCGCCTCGGCGTCGAGCGGGCGCGCCTGCTTATAGATGATGTCGGCCTGCACAATGCGCAGGTTGGTGGCGTTGACCAGGAAAAAGGCGGCGGCCAACAGCGCGCCGAGGGCGATGAAGCCGGCGGTGGTTCCGGCGGGCAGCGCGCGCCCCTCCGGGCGCCGCGCCAGCGCCAGTCCGCCCAGCAGCATCAGGGCAAAGACGAACAGATAGAAGAAGGTGAGGAAGCCGGCGAACTGGTCCGTGGCCGCCAGCAGGCGCTCTATCTGGCTGGCCGTGCCCGGCAGGCTGGGGCCGACAAAGAGGGCGTGGCGGATGCGCGCCGCCTGCAGGTAGGCCACGGCCAGCCCCACCGCCAGGCTGCCGCCGCCGAGGATAAGCGCCGGCGTGGCCAGCTCGGCCCAGTCGCCGTCCCAGACGAGATAGAGGACGACGGCGCCGCCCAACAGCAGCGCCCAGCCGTAGAGGCTGCCGGCGACCAGCACGGGCAGCGCCAGCAGCAGGGCCAGCAGGCCGACGCTGCCGGCGACGACGCGCGCGCCGCGCCGGCCGGTGAAGAGGCGCAGCGCGGCATAGAGCAGCAGCGCCGCCCAGATGAGCAGCAGCCCATAGCCCAGTCGCCCGGTGACCGAGCCGGCGTCCGCGCCCAGCATGTGGCTGGCGGCGCCGGCGACGAGGAGGACGACCAGGGCCACGGCGGCATAAGCGCCGCGGTTGCCCGGCAGGCCGTCCTGCAGCTTGAAGCGGAGCTGCCCCTGCCGCACCATCTCGCTGAGGAAGGCGAGCAGGCCCAGCGCCCAGCTCATGACGATGACCAGGAAGACGAACGGGCTATCGGCGAAGCCACGGCCGGGATGAACGAGCAGGGACTGGTGCACGATGGCCCCGGCGCTGGGTATATCTTCGACCGAGACAATGGGCTGGTCGGGCGGCTGGCTGTAGTTCATGAACTCGAAGCCGAGCGTGCCGGTGATGGCGGCCAGGACAAAGGCGGCGGCCAGGGCCGGGCGCAGCCAGCTGGCCGCGCGCTCGCGCAGGATGCGGCGCGAGCGGCGGCGGCGCTGGGCGGGCGGCGCGGCGGCCGCTTCCTCTTCCGCCTCCTCGCTCAGCCGCGGCAGCAAGTAGCCCACGAGGAACATGAGGGCCACGTAGAGGAAAAAATGGACGCGGGTGCTGGCGATGGCAATGCCGAAGTGGATTTCCACGTAGTGGGCAATAATGGCGGCGACCAGGCCCAGCAGCAGCAGGCGCTCGACATGAAAGGGGTCGGCGTCCGCGGCCGCGCCGCCGGTAAAGAGGGCGTAGTAGATGAGATAAAGGACCAGCCCGGCGATGCTGCCAAAGGGGATGGCGACGCCGATGTAGGGCAGGCCGAGCAGGCTGACGATAATCAGCGCGCCGGCCACGGCCCCGCCTATCCACAGGGCAATGAGCAGGTTGCGGTCGCGCTGGCTGCGCACCACCCCCAGCCAGCGGAAGCCGTAGGTGAAGACAGCCAGGTAGAGCGCCTGCCAGACGAGGAAGCCGAGCGCGCCGGTGATGACCAGGGCGTCGAAGGTCTCATTATGGCTGCGGTCGGGCGAGGCGTTGCGCGCCTCCAGCGTCGCCAGCTCCGGCACGTAGAAGGGGTTGTAGGCCACGTACATCGACTCCGGGCCGTAGCCCAGCAGCGGGCGCAGGAAGTTGAACGGGTCGCGCTGGCCGTCGGGGAAGATGAGCGGCTCGTGCGGCGCCAGCAAGTCGAGCGCGCCTTCCCAGATAAGCACGCGCACGCGGCCGGTTCCCGATTCCGCCTCCAGCAGGCGGCCAAAGCGACCGACGTTGGGAATCTGGCGCCACGCTTCGACCGTCTCCTGCACGGCGTCGGGCAGCGCGCTGGCCTGCCCCGGCGGCGGCGCCAGGTTAAAGAGCGCCACCCAGGCGACGCCGAGGACGGCCAGCAGCAGCCAGCTCAGCCAGAGCCAGCGCCAGCCGCGCCCGGCGGCCATGAGGATGAGAATCGCCAGCGCCGCCAGCGCCGCGCCGGCGGCAAAGGCGACCAGCCAGGTGGCCGCGCCGCCGAGGCTGGTGAGGCGGCCGCCGGCGGCCAGCAGGCGCACCAGCAGGAAGAGCAGCCCGCCGCCGCCCACGATGACGCCGAGCGTGAGCGCCAGCGCCCGGCCAAAGTCGCGCCGGTTAAAGCGCCCTTCGCCGCTGGCGTTGCGCAGGCTGACGAGCAGGATGAGCGCCAGGGCAAAGGCGGCCACGCCCAGGCCGAGCCAGGGACCGCGGCTGCCGGACCAGTAGATGGCGACGGTCTGGATGGCCAGGGTGAAGATATAGACGCTGCTGCGCGCTACGTCGGCGTAGCTCAGCTCTTCGTCGCCGAGAATGTTGGTGAAGGCGTCGACGATGCGCACCGCCGTCAGCGGCCATATCATGATCAGGTAGGCGGCGATGAAGATGGCGTTGCCCATATGGCCGGCAATCCGCTCCTGCGTGTCGCCGCCCCAGGGCAGCGGGTCCAGCGCGTAATGCTGCAGCAGGCCGTAGAGGGAGACGGGGATGCTGGTGATGATGGCCGTGGTGACGATGCGGTTGATTTGCTCACGGCGGCGGATGGTGGCCGCTGCCAGGGCGAAGATGACCACGTAGCTGAGCGTGGTGTAGGTACCCTGCAGCCGCTGGTAGCTGCCGGCCCAGCTCACGCGGGGCGTCACCGAGAAGATGGTGGCGAGCAGGTAGACGAGGACGAGCAGGGCGACCGGCAGCACAAAAGGCATGCGCCAGATGCTGGCCGGGTCGCGCCAGCTCAGCCAGCGCCGGTCGCGCCAGCCGGCCATTTCGACAAAGCGCGCCAGCCAGGCGGCGCTCATCACCAGGGCAATGGAGCGGATCAGCGTCAGCTTGTCCGGCTCGAAGACGCGGTCGGAATGGATATTGAAGAAGAGAGGCGCGAGGACCACGGCGAGCAGGATGCCGGCCTCAATCAGGCCATCGGCCCAGCGGGTCAGTCGTGAGGGCATAGAACGGGTATGTTAGCGCAAAGGGGGGGAGGGTACAAGGAGTATGAATTGCGATTGGCAAATGGCAAATTGCAGATGGCACGGTGCAGGGTACGGCGTACAGAATGCGTAGGGGTCAAGCATGCCGGATGGCGCGTGGCGCTGTTTCCTGGAGGGTATTGGCCGGCTTGCCTCGCCCCGACGTCTCTTGCCATTCGCCATTCGCAAATTGCCATTCGCCGGTCGCCAGTCGCACCTCCCCCCGGTTGCCGCCACCCTTGCCCGTGTTACAATGACAGCCGTTAATCCCGACTCAGCAGGAGCAATAGATGGCAACCGTCGAACCCTTGCGCGCTGACCAGCTTTACCAGCATACCGACCCGGCCCAGTTCGGTTTTGAGACCACCGCCGAACTAAACGGCGAGGTGGGCGTGGTGGGGCAGGAGCGGGCGCTCTCGGCCGTGCGCTTTGGCATTGGCATCGACCAGGAAGGGTACAACCTCTACGCGCTCGGCCCGCAGGGGTTGGGCAAATATCAAGCCGTGCGCGGCTTCATCGAGGAGCGAGCGGCCACGGAGAGCGCGCCGCCCGATTGGGTCTACGTTAACAATTTTGAGACCACCCACAAGCCTAACGCCATCCGCCTGCCGGCCGGCATGGGCAGCGCCTTCCGCGACGCCATGGTTCATCTGGTGGACGAGCTGCAGGCGGTGCTGCCGGCCACCTTCGAGAGCGAGGAGTACCAGATTCAGCGGCTGGGCGTGGAAGAAGAGCTGCGCGAGCGGCAGGAACAAGCCTTCGAGGCGCTGCGCGCCGAGGCCGCCGAGCGCAACATTGCCCTGGTGCAGACGCCGAATGGGCTGGCCTTTGCCCCGATGCAGGACGGCGAGGTCATTCAGCCGCAGGAGTTCCTCAAGCTGCCGGGGGAGGAGCAGAAGCGGGTCCAGGCCCAGGTAGAGGAGCTGCAGGAGCAGCTGCAGCGCATCATGCGCCAGGCGCCGCTCTGGCAGCGCGAGACGCGCGAGAAGGTACGCGAGCTGAAGCAGGAAGTGGCGACCTTTGCTGTGCGCCCGCTGCTCGACGAGCTGCGCGCCCGCTTCGGCGAGCTGGCCGAGCTTACCGACTACCTGGCGGCGGTGGAAAAGGACATCATCGAAAACGTGGACCGCTTCCTGCAGGCACAGCAGCCGGAAGAGCAGAACCCGCTGGCGACGCTGATGCGGCGACGCGCGCCCAACGAGCCCGACTTCTCTAACTATGAGGTCAATCTGTTGGTGGACAATGGCGAGCAGCAGGGCGCGCCCGTGGTCTACGTGGAGCTGCCCACCTACCAGAATCTGCTGGGCCGGGTGGAGCACGTCTCGCAGATGGGCGCGCTGATTACCAACTACACGCTGATTAAGCCGGGCGCGCTGCACGAGGCCAACGGCGGCTATCTGCTGCTGGATGCGCGCAAGCTGCTGCAGCAGCCCTATGCCTATGAGGGGCTGAAGCGGGCGCTGCGCGCCGGCGATATCACCATCGAGTCGCTGGGCCAGGTCTACAGCCTTATCAGTACCGTCTCGCTGGAGCCGGAGCCGATCCCGCTCGACGTGAAGGTGGTGCTGCTGGGCGACCGCATGCTCTATTACCAGCTGCACCAGTATGACCCCGAGTTCGGCGAGCTGTTCAAGGTGATGGTCGACTTTGAGGATGAGATGGTGCGGACGGACGAAGCCAACGAGGCCTATGCCCAGCTCATTGCCGGCATTGCCCGCCGCGACGAGCTGAAGCCGTTCGACCGCACGGCGGTGGCCCGCCTGCTGGAACACGCCGCGCGCCAGGCGGCCGACAAGGAGCGGCTGAGCACCCACATGCAGACGGTGGCCGACCTGATGCGCGAGGCCGACTTCTGGGCCGGCGAAGCCGGGCGCGAGCTGGTGACGGCGGGCGACGTGCAGGCTGCGCTGGACGCCGCCGAATACCGCGCCGGGCGCGTGCGCGAGCGCATGCAGGAAGCCATTATCCGCGAGACGATTCTGGTGGACACGACCGGCGAGCAGGTGGGCCAGATTAACGGGCTGGCGGTGCTGGGCCTGGGCAACACCATGTTTGGCCGCCCCGGCCGCATCACGGCCACGGTGCACATGGGCCGTGGCGACGTGATTGACGTGGAACGGCGCGTGGACCTGGGCGGCCCGCTGCACACGAAGGGCGTGCTCATCATCTCCAACTTCCTCGCCAGCCGCTTTAGCGCCGAGCGACCGTTCAGCCTCAATGCCAGCCTTGTCTTTGAGCAGAGCTATGGCATGGTGGAAGGGGACAGCGCCAGCAGCGCCGAGATTTACGCGCTGCTTTCGGCCATGTCCCGCGCGCCCATCCGCCAGGGGCTGGCCGTCACCGGCTCGGTCAACCAGCGCGGCCAGGTGCAGGCCATTGGCGGCGTCAACGAGAAGATTGAAGGCTTTTACGATGTCTGTGCGGTGCGCGGCCTCACCGGCGACCAGGGCGTGCTCATCCCCCAGGCCAACGTCAAGAACCTGATGCTGCGCCACGATGTGCGCGACGCGGTGGCCGCTGGCAATTTCCATATTTACCCCACCAACCACGTGGACGAAGGGATCGAGATTCTCACGGGCGTCCCCGCCGGCGAGCCGGACGACGAAGGCCATTACCCGGAAGGCACGATTAACCGCATGATTGCCGACCGGCTGGAAGCGGTGGCCGAAGCGGCGCGTCGCTTTGGCGACCAGCGGCGCGAGCGTGATGAACCCGACCGCGACCACCCCACCCCGGAGCCCGAACCGGACATCCCGCCGATTGACATACCGGACCCGGAAGGGCC
>CAZOGK010000016.1:0-5812 GCA_964579295.1 uncultured Ardenticatenaceae bacterium | reverse complement strand
AGCTCAGCGGAGCGTGTATGACTGAAGAACCCCAACACATGGAAGCCGACGAGCTGGAGCTTGCCGTGCGGCGTATTCTGGTGGCGTTGGATACGTCGCACAGCAGTATGGCGGCGCTGCAGGCGGCGGCGGGGCTGGCGAGCGCGCTGCAGGCCGAGCTGATTGGCCTCTTTGTCGAAGATGACAACCTGATGCGGCTGGCCGGGCTGCCTTTTGCCCAGGAGCTGCGCTGGCCGGCGGCGCGCCGCCAGGGGCTGAGCGAAGGGCAGATGGCGCAGCAGCTGCGGCTGCGCGCCTCGCAGGCGCGGCGGGCGCTGGCGATGGCCGCCGAGCAGATGGAAGTGGAGTGGAGCTTCCGCGTGGTGCGCGGGCAGGTGACGGAAGAGGTATTGCTGGCCTGCCGCGAGGCCGACCTGCTCAGCCTGGGCCGCACGGGGCTGACGATGCTGCGCCGCACGCGCATGGGCTCGACGGCGCGCGCCGCGGCGGCGCAGGCGACCCGGCCGGTGCTGCTGGCCCGCGAGACGAGCGACATGGACTGGCCGGTCGTGGTCACCTACGACGGCTCGCCGCTGGCGCAGCGCGGCCTGGCTGCCGGCGTGCGCCTGGCCCAGCGCTACGCCAATAATCTGATCGTGCTGCTGCTCGGCGAGAGCCGCGAGAGCGCTTCGGCGCTGGCCGCCGCGGCCCAGCAACAGATTGGCCGCGCCCCGCTGCACAGCGATTTCCTCTACGTAGAGCTGGGCAACGACGAAGAGCTGGCCGCCCGCCTGCGCCAGCAACCGTGCAGCCTCATCATCCTCGCCGGCGACTCCGCCACCCTCCAGGGCGACGCACTCCAGACGCTGCTGGATGGGCTGGAGTGCCCGGTGATGGTCGTCAGGTAGCCATAGCTGAAGGCTTCCTATGGAACCACCCAGCATCCAACTAGAACTTCTCCTCGCCCACCTGGGCAAGCTGGTGGCGGCGTTTTTGCTTACGCTCCCGGTCGGTTGGAACCGGGAGGCTTCGACCCGGGCCATGGGGCTGCGCACTTTTCCGCTGGTGGCCGTCGCCAGCTGCGGCTTTGTTCTGCTGGGGCAGCAGGTGCTGGCCGGCTCGCCCGAGGCGCAGGCGCGCATCATCGCCGGCCTGATGACCGGCATGGGCTTCATCGGCGGCGGCGCTATCCTCAAGTATGAAGGCAACGTCTACGGCACGGCGACCGCCGCCAGCATCTGGGGCACCGGGCTTATTGGCGGCGCCGTGGCCTATGGCTACTATGAGATTGCCATCCTCGTCAGCCTGCTCAGCCTGGCGCTCCTCCTTTTCCTACAGCCGCTGAAGAACTCCATTCACGGCGAGGAGGTTCCGGACTACGACCGTCTGCCCGATAATCGCGACAGCTAAAGCCGGCTGTGCAACGACAGGGGCGCGGGCCACGTATAGGGATTTGAGTATCGCGAACCAGACGGAGGAACCGAGCATGTATGACGAAGTGGATAAGCTGAAAGAAGAGGAGCGGGAGCTGGCGGCCGCGGACGGCAGGCTATCGACGGACGGCGAGGCTTCGATGCGCCGGCGCCATGGGGGCGGCGGGCTGTTCGTAGGCCTGGCGCTCATCGGCCTGGGCGTGATTTTTCTCCTGCAGAGCGCCTTTGGCCTGGAGCCCATCCGCAACTGGTGGGCGCTCTTTATCTTCATTCCCGCCGTCTCCAACCTGAGCTGCGGCTGGAACGCCTACCGCAGCAGCGGCAGCCTGGCCGAGGGCATGGAGAACGGCCTGACCACCGGCATCTTGCTCTCCGCCGTCGCCCTCATCTTCTTGCTCGGACTTGGGTTCGGCCGCTGGTGGCCGGCGCTGCTCATCCTGCTCGGCCTCAGCCTGCTGCTGAAAGGGCGCGGATAGGGGCGGCTTTAAGACCCGCCGAAGACAACAGGCGTCCCCCCAAGACCTGACAGGTTTCCGAAAACCTGTCAGGTCTCACGCGTACGGCCGCGGGTCAGGCGTGCCTGATCCCTACTGCAGCCGTTCCTTAAAGAAATCGGTAATGGCGTTATAAACCAGCACGCGGTTGGTGAACTTGAGGATGTCATGCCCCTCGTCGGGCAGCATCAGGTATTCCACCTCTTTCCCCTGGCCGCGCAGATGCTCCACCAGCTCGCGGCTCTCCACTTCGCGCACGCGCGGGTCGTTGGCGCCCTGGATGACCAGCAGCGGCGCGCTGATGTCGTCGATGTAGGTACGCGGCGAGCGCTCGCGCAGAAAATCGGCCTCGGTTTCCGGGTCGCCGACGAGCGAAGCGATGAACGGCTTCCACGTCTCGGGCACCCGCTCGGCGAAGGTCAGCAGGTCGTAAGGGCCGAACATATCGACCGCCGCCGCCCACAGCTCCGGATGGCGCGCAGCCAGGGTGAGGGTCATGTAGCCGCCGTAGGAGCGGCCGACAACGGCGGTGCGGCTGACGTCCAGCCGTTCGTCTGCGGTCAGCACCTCTGTCATGGCATGCACGTGGTCCAGCCGGTCGGCCCCGCCCCAGTCGCGCACCACGTGCTTCATGTAGGCGAAGCCGTAGCCGGTACTGCCACGCACGTTGGGCACGAAGACGGCAAAGCCGTTGAGCGTGAGGAACTGGATGAGCGGCATGGAGAACCAGGCAAAGTCGGGCCGTTCCTGGCTCTGCGGGCCGCCGTGAATGTAGTAGACGAGCGGGCGCGGCCCTTCGTAGCCCAGCGCGGCGGCGGGGCGGTAGAGGCGGGCTGAGATGCGCAGCCCATCATAGCTGGTGAACGAAGCATCTTCCCCGGGCGAGAGCAGCGCCGGGTCGATGCCCAGGATGCGCTCGTTGGTGTGGCGCGCTACCTGGTCGCGCTGCTCGCCCTCAATCGTGTAGAGCTGCGTCGGCGAGGTCGCCGTGGAAAAGCTGAGGACAAAGCGGTCACCCTCGGCGTCGTAGCTGACGGATTCGAGGACGCCATTGGCTAACTCGCCCTGCCCCACCAGCGTGTGCCGCACGTTCATGGCCCGCGCTTCCTCGTCATATTCTGCTTCATAGAGCCAGGAGACGCCATCAATGTTGTAGGGCAGCAGGTAGCGTCTGCGCCCGTCTCCGTCTCGCCGCGCCAGCTTGTGCGGGTTGCCCATCTCCCCCTCACCGGTATGCACCAGCCCGACAACCGGCACCGGCGCCGCATCCTCGGGCCGCTCCAGCGACACGCGACCCAGGCCATAGCGGTCGTCAAAGAGGATTGAGTGGAAGAGGAGCGCCGCGCCGTCCTCGACGAAATATAGCTCGTTAAAGCCGGTCGCCTCCACCTGCTCGCCCGGCTGGCGCTGGGAAAGCGGCTTGCCGTAGAAGGGAACCGGCTGCTCGTCCACGCCCGGCCGGTAGGTGAATAGGACGTTGTCGCCGGCGCCGTAGCTCTCCAGCAGGATGAACTGGTCGCGCTGCTCGCTGCGCCCGGCGGGAATGCCAGCGTACATGCTCTCGTTAATCTTGACGATGGCGCCGCTCTGCACGTTGGCCCAGTAGCTGCGGATCAGCGGCTGGTCGTCGGCGTCGGCCATAAAATAGACGACGTTTTCCTCGAGGTCCGGGTCGAAGGCGTTGACGCGATGGCCGGCGAAGGTCTCGGCGAAGAGCGGCTGCGGGTAGCCGCCGCTGGTGGGGATCATCATCGGCCGGTATTTCTCGTCGCCGTCCTGGTCGACCAGCACCAGAATCTGCTCCAGCTTGGGGAAGACGACGAAGGAGTGACCTTCCATCAGGTGCGGGTTCTGCAGGGCGATGTGCGGCGGCAGCAGCGGCTCCGGCACGCTGCCGCCGGCGTCCATGGCATAGAGGCTGAGATGGCCGCTGAGGTTGCTGAGGAAGTAGAGGCGCTCGCCCACCAGCTGCGGAACCAGAAAGAGGCGGGCGGAGAGCAGGGATTCGATGCGATGCTGTGTGTCGGTCAAGGGTCTTTCTCCGGAATGGTGAGGTGGTTGATGGTCAACCGACATTATACAGCAAATGCCGGCGCAATGTTCTCACCCGTTCCCTACGGCGCCAGGACCGGACTGGTTTTCGGAAACCTGTCAGGTCTCACGCACGCGCCCGCCGTTCAGCCATGCCGGACGCACCGTCATTCGTTTTCGGGCAAACTCTGGCCGGCATGCCTGACCCCTCTACATCACGGCGTGAGCGCCGGGTCCGGTTCGGCCAATCCGGCGATTGGGCTATAATAGAAGCGCCACATTTGACTTGAGGCGCCGGCGGCCCGGACGCCCGGAGCCGGCGCGGGTTATTCCACTATTTACCAGAGGAGGTACGGTTGACATGACGACGGCAGAACGCGACTTCAAAGTCACTTACGCCACCCTGAGCAGCCCCGACCCGCGGCTGCATCAGATGTTTGACGAAGCGGTCGAACGAGCCAGAGCCAATATGGGCCAGTCGTTCCCCATGTATATTGACGGCGAGGAAGTGTGGGCCGAGGCGACCTTCACCAACTATAGCCCGGTCGACCGTGACCTGGAGCTGGGCAGCTTCCAGAAGGGCACGGAAGAACACGTGAAGCAGGCGGTTGCCGCGGCCAAGCGCGCTTTCCCGCAATGGTCGCGCACGCCCTGGCAGGAGCGCGTGGCGCTGCTGCGCAAGGCAGCCGACACCATCAGCGACCGGCTCTTTGACATTGCCGCGGTGATGACGCTGGAAGTCGGCAAGAACCGGCTGGAGGCGCTGGGCGACGTAGAGGAGACGGCCGACCTGATCCGCTACTACTGCGACCAGATGGAGGAGAACGAGGGCTTTACCGTGCCGATGGAGGCGGAGAGCGAGCGGCACCGCAACCGCAGCGTGCTCAAGCCTTATGGCGTCTGGGCGGTTATCAGCCCCTTCAACTTCCCCTTTGCCCTGGCCGGCGGGCCGAGCGGCGGCGCGCTGGTGGCCGGCAACACGGTCGTCTTCAAGCCGGCGAGCGACACGGCTTACACTGGCTGGCTGCTGGCGGAATGCTTCCGCGACGCCGGGCTGCCGGCGGGCGTCTTTAACTTTGTCACCGGCGGCGGCCGCGCGGTGGGCCAGCCGCTGGTCGACCATCCGGACATCAACGGCATTACCTTCACCGGCAGCTACGATGTGGGGATGGGCATCTACCGCACCTTTGCCAGCGGCAAGTACCCGCGCCCGTGCATCGCGGAGATGGGCGGCAAGAACCCGGTCATCATCAGCGACAAGGCCGACCTGGATAAGGCGGCGCTGGGCGTGATGCGCTCGGCCTTTGGCCTGCAGGGGCAGAAATGCTCGGCCAACAGCCGCGTCTTCGTGCATGAAGATGTGAAGGATGAGTTCATGCAGAAGCTGGTCAGCCTGACGGAGAAGATTAACGTGGGCGACCCGACGCAGCAGGAGAACTGGATGGGCCCGGTGATTAATGAGGGGGCTTATGAGGATTACCAGCGCTTCGTGGCCGACCTGCGCCAACACGGCCGGGTCGTCTATGGCGGTGAGACGATTGACGAGCTGAATGGCTTCTATGTGAAGCCGACTATCGTCGACGAGCTGCCGGCCGACCACGAGCTGTGGAAGCTGGAGATGTTCCTGCCCATTGTCACGGTCTCTGAGTATGAGGAGCTGGACGAGGCGATGGCGCGGGCCAATGATGTGGATTATGGCCTGACGGCGGGCTTCTACAGTGAAGATGACGAGGAAGTGCGCTGGTTCCTGGACAATATCGAGGCGGGCGTGGTCTACGTGAACCGCGAGGCGGGCGCGACCACGGGCGCCTGGCCGGGCTATCAGCCGTTCGGCGGCTGGAAGGGCAGCGGCTCGACCGGCAAAGCCGGCGGCGG
>CAZOGK010000015.1:0-80217 GCA_964579295.1 uncultured Ardenticatenaceae bacterium | reverse complement strand
GGCGGCAGCGTGCCCAGCGTCAGCACGTCGGCCAGCACGACTTCCGGCTGCTTAAAGGCGCCGACCAGGTTCTTGCCCTGCGGCAGGTCGACGCCAGTCTTGCCGCCTATGCTGGCGTCTACCATCGCCAGCAGCGTCGTCGGGCACTGGATCAGGCGCACACCGCGTAGATAAGTAGCGGCGACAAAGCCGGCCACATCGCCCACCACGCCGCCGCCCAGGGCGACTATGGTGCCGCTGCGCTCCAGGCCCGCCGCCAGCAGCTCATCATAGAGCCAGCGCACCGTCTCCAGCCTCTTCTGACTCTCGCCCGGCGGCATTGCCAGGACGGTTGCCACGCCGCAACGCCGTGCAAAAAGGGGCGCGACGTTCTCATCGCTGATGAGCACCGCCGGCCTGCTGCCCAGCCAGCGACCAAGCTCGTCTAAGAGGCCGCTGCCCACGCGCACGTCGTAGCCGCCGCCGGGAATGCGCACCGGCAGCACGGTGGGCGGCGCGGCCAACGGCGCCGGCGTCAGGTCCAGCCGCCGCGCCAGCTGCGCCGCGATCGCCTCTGGGCTGCGTCCTTCACTGTCCAGCGGCTCGAAGCGCGCGTAGGCTTCCGCGCGCTCGGCCAGCAGCGCCGCCGCGCGCTCGGCCGGTCGGCCCCCGGCCAGCAGCGGGCGCTCGCTGCCGTCGCCCTCCAGCCGGCGTGCGATCTCGCCCGCGCTGGCGTACAGGCAGAAGACGTGATTGCCCGCGCTGAGCAGGCCGGCGCTGGTCGCGTCCAGCAGCGTGCCGCCGCCGGTGGCGATGATCAGGCCCGGCTGCCCAGCCAGCTCGCGCACCAGCGCCGCCTCCTGGGCGCGGAAGGCTGCTTCCCCTTCGGCCGCGAAGATGGCGGCAATGGACTTGCCTGCGCGTTGAGCGATCAGCTCGTCGGTATCGACAAAGGTGCGCCCGCTGCGCGCGGCCAGCAGGCGGCCGACGCTGCTCTTCCCTGTTGCCATGAAGCCGGTGAGCACGATTGAGCCGTTTTCCATCACTCTCGATTATAGCGGAAATTGGTGGGAACAAACGGGAACCGGGCTGCGTCTATAGAGTGAAGGCGCGAATGACTGCGCCGGAAACGACAGAATAGTGAGGTAGTACAATGTCTGCTAGATACTCTTTCCGTTCCTTCCCGCTCATGGCGCTGTTGCTTGTGGCGCTGCTTCTGCTGGCGGTTGCTTGCACCCCCAACAGCGCTGCCCCCGGCGCGGCACAGGCGCCGGCCGCCGTTGGCGGCATCACCGTCGTCGGCACCGGCGAAGCCTTTGGCCGGCCGGACACCGCCGAGATCCAGATTGGCGCTGAGACCTTTGCCCCGACTGTCGCCGAGGCGACCAGCCAGAATGAGGCGCTCATCCAGAGCATCATGGCGGCTCTCGCCGCGCAGGGCGTCGAGGACAAGGACATCCGCACCAGTAACTACAGCGTCTGGGCTGAGCAGGTATACGGCGAGCGCGGGCCCGAGGGCGTCTCCGGCTACCGCGTCAACAACATGGTCAACGTCATCATCCGCGACGTGGATGCGGTCGGCGACGTGATTGGCGCCGTGACCGAGGCTGGCGCTAACAACATCTACGGCATCAGCTTCCGCGTGGCCGACCCGGCTGCTCTCGAGGACGAAGCGCGCGCCGCGGCCATTGCCAACGCCCGCAGCCGCGCCGAGTCACTGGCTGAGCTGAGCGGCGTCACCCTGGGCGAGGTCGTCGTCATCAGCGAAGTCATCGGCCAGCCCGGTTTGCCGCTGCCCCTCGGCGCTGGCGGCGGCCGCGCTGAAGTAGCCAGTGACGCAGCCAGCATCACCGCCGGCGAGCTTGGCTACACCGTTCAGGTGCAGGTCACCTTCGCCATCAACTAAGCAACCGACCGTCTTTTAAAGGGCCGGCTGTCTCTGGGCAGCCGGCCTTTTTTTCGCTGCAGTACACCTTATAGCGGCTGCCACCCGCCCTGGAATGCCGCTACCGCTTCCTTAAAGCTTTCCGGTACCGCAACGCTAACGCCCTTCGCGTAATCGTACATGACCATTGTCGAGCGCCCTGTGGCCACCAGGCGCCCGTCCGGCCCAAGGATCTCGTAGTTCATGGCGAAGCTCTTGGTGCCGAAGCGGCTCACGCCCAGTCCAACACGCAGGATCTCCCCATAAAAGGCCGGGGTCAGATAGCGGCAGGAAATCTCGCCCAGGATAACCGGGATGTCGAACGGCTCGCGGATGTCAAAGAACTGCGCGAAGAAGACGCCGCGCGCCGTCTCCATATAGGTAAAGTAAACGGCGTTATTGACGTGGCCCATGGCGTCCACGTCGCGAAAGCGCACGCGCACGTCGTCGTAGAAGGGGAACTGCTTCTCGTCTTCACTCACGAATGGGTCTCCGTTGTCTGTCACTCTTGGCAGGCGCCGCCATTATAGCGCGCTCCGGCCCTCATTGCCTGCCGCCGCGGGCCTCCGTACAATCGGCCCTATGTCGTCTATCCGTGCCTTTATCGCCATCAGCCTGCCGGCGGACGTGCAGCAGCTTCTCGGCGCTGTGAGCCAGGAGCTGGCGACGCGCGTGCCCGGCCGCGCCGTCGCCTGGGTGCGGCCGGAGAACATCCACCTCACCCTGCGCTTCCTCGGCGACACGCCGCTGGCCCGGCTCGACCGGCTCGTTTCTTTGCTGGACGCCGTCGCCGCACGGCACAGGCCGTTTACCCTGGCGCTGGGCCGGCTGGGCGTCTTTCCCAACGAGCGCCGCCCGCGCGTCATCTGGGTGGGCCTGACCGGCGACCCGCCGGCCGCCGCCCTGCAGAAAGATCTCGACGCCGCCCTGCTCCCGCTTGGCTGGCAGCAAGACGGGAAGCCGTTCAGCCCGCACCTCACCCTCGGCCGCGTCAGAGGGAGCCACGACCAGATCCGCCTGCCCTGGGGCAAAGCCGTCGTGCCCGCCTCCTTCACCGTAGACAGGCTGCACCTGATCGAGAGCGAGCTGCGGCGGCAGGGCCCGCTCTACACGGTGCGGCACAGCGCCCTCCTCGCAGCCCCCGCGCCCTGACCTGGCGCGCCCGCTATCCCACGCCCTGCACCGGCGAAAGCAGCGTCAGGAATAGCCGCACCGCTCCCGGCGACTGCAGGCGGATAATCTGCTTCTCCTGCTGCAGGCTGCGCAGCAGCGCCAGCGTGTTCGGCCGCGAGCGTTGCGGGTAGTTCCAGATCCAGCGCAGAAAGGCCATGTCCACTTTCTCCGGGCAGCCCGGCGGCAGGTCGGGCCGGCTGCGCCCGTGGTAGGTCAGCCAGCGCCGCCCGACCCGCAGCAGGCAGAGCCAGCGCGGGAAGTCAAGATAGACGATGCTCTCCGCCCGCGGCAGGCGCAGGTCCATCGTGCTGCTGTAATTGCCGTCGATGATCCACTGCCGCCGCCGCGCCAGGGTCGCCACCGTTGGCCGCCACAGCGCCCTGTCTGTTTCCACCCAGCCGGCGCTCCAGTAATGGGCGTCCAGGTGGATCACGGGCAGAGCCAGCCGCTCGCCCAGCTGCCGCGCCAGCGTCGACTTCCCCGAGCCAGACGGCCCAATGACTGCGATCCGTTCACCCAGCTTCACACGCATACTGCCTACTGCCCACTACACACTATCGTCTTCTGTGCGATAATAGCGCCGCGGCTCTGACCGACCGCAGGATCTAATGACTGAATTCTCGGCCACGCTTGGCTTTACCACTGATCGCTCCTCCACTGTCCGCTGGCTGCTCTCGCACGTGCGGCGGCAGACGCTGTTCATCGTCCTCATGTTTCTCGGCGCCTTCGGCAACGCCGCGCTGGCGGCGGCCGTGCCGGTTCTGCTGGGTATCGCCTTCAATGCCCTGCAGGACACCCAGGACATGAACACCATCGCCTGGGCAGCGCTGGCAATCTTCGTGAGCCAGCTGCTGCGCTCTTTGCTGCAGCTCGGCCGCAACTTCTCCAGCGAGATTATCGGCCAGCGCCTGGAGCGCGACACGCGCGAGGAGCTCTACGTGAGCCTGCTCGGCAAGAGCATGACCTTCCATGACCGCCAGCCGGTGGGCGATGTCATGGCCCGCGCCACCAACGATGTGCGTGAAGTCAACCGCATGCTGAACCCGGGCCTCAACCTGGTCGTCGGCTCGGCCAACTTCCTCATTATGCCTATCCTGCTGGCGCCGCGCTACCATCCCTCGCTCGCCTTCGCGCCGGCCTTCTTCATGATCACCTATGCCCTCTCCCTGGCCCGCTACCTGCGGGTGCTCGACCCCATTACCGATCGCGCCCGGCTCACCTTCGGCGATCTCAACAGCCGGCTGGCCGAGGCCATCGACGGTATCGAGACCGTCAAAGGCGCGGCGCAGGAAGACGAGGAGATCGAGCGCTTCCGCCGCAATGCCAGCGCCTACCGGGACGCCAAAGTCGAGCAGGGGCGCATCGAGGCCCGTTTTCTGCCGCTGCTGCTGCTCGGCCTGACCAACGCCATTGGCTTTACCCACTCCTTTCTCCTCTCGCGCGCCGGGGTCATCAGCATTGGCGACGTGATCGCCTACATGGGGCTGCTGGGGCTGTTCGGCTTTCCCACCTTCATCTCGCTCATGGCCTATTCGCAGGTTTCGCTCGGCTTTGCCGGCGCCCGCCGCATCCTGCAGCTGATGAATGCCGAGACGGTGTTGGACGAGAACGCCGGCGGCTATAGCCAGCCGATGCAAGGGCATATCCGTTTCGAAAATGCAACCTTTAGCTACGTCGACGGCGCCGAGGTTGTGCAAGACGTTAGCTTTGAGGTGCCGCGCGGCGCTACGGTGGCAATTGTCGGCCAGACCGGCTCCGGCAAGAGCACGCTGACCAAGCTCATCAACCGCACCTACGACGTGGATGAGGGCAGGGTGCTGGTAGACGGCGTCGACGTGCGTGACTGGGATCTGGCAGCGCTGCGCCGGCAGATCTCCATCATCGAGCAGGACATCTTCCTCTTCTCGCGCAGCGTTGCCGATAACATTGCCTTTGGCCTCCCCGGCGCTTCACGAGAGGACGTCATTGCCGCGGCCAAGGCGGCGCAGGCGCACGACTTCATAATGACCTTTGCCGATGGCTACGACACCATCATCGGCGAGCGCGGTATGACGCTTTCCGGCGGGCAGCGGCAGCGGCTGGCGATTGCCCGCGCCTTTCTCACCGAGCCCAGCATCCTGATCCTCGACGATTCCACCAGCGCCGTGGACAGCGCCACCGAGGATAAGATACAGCAGGCTATCGCCCGCGTCGCCGAGCGGCAGACGACGCTGCTCATTACCCACCGGCTGTCGCAGATCCGCTGGGCCGATCAGGTGCTGCTGATGCGCCAGGGACGTATCTTCGCCGCCGGCCGGCACGACCAGCTCATGCGCGAACACGCTGCCTACCGCCGCATCTTTGAGCAGTATGGGGATAGCTCGGCCGCCCCGGCCGCTTAGCTCTGCTCGACCCCCAACTCGTCCAGCCGGACCCGGCGCGCCCCTTCCCCTTCGCCAATCGTCAGCGCCTGCGTTGCCAGCTCATAGCGGAAGCGCTCGGTCTGCTCGGCAAAGGCCAGCTCACCCCACACCGCTTCTTCGTCCCGCCCGCGCAGCCGCAGCCGGGCGTTGTGCCAGCGACACCAGAGAACGAGCGGTTTCATGCCCAGCGCTGCCGCTGCACGTCGAAGACATTCGGCACCTTGTCCAGCCGGTCCAGCAGCCACTCAAGCTGCGCCAGATCGGCTACTTCGGCGACCATGTAGATCGTCGTCACGCTGTTCGCCGTCGTCTTTTTCGTCCGGGGGGCGCTGATCTTGCGCCCCTTGAGCACGTTGGTGATGTCTTCCACCAGATCGGGCCGGTGGTAGCCACGCACCACAATGGGAATGGGGTAGGTCTCGTCTTCGCTGCCCCATTCGACGTCGATCAGCCGCTCTCGCTCGTTGATGTTCAGCAGCGTCTTGCAGGCCGCCGCATGCACCGTGATTCCTTGGCCGCGGGTGATATAGCCCTTGATGGGTTCCGGCGGGATCGGGTTACAGCAGCCGGCGAACTTGGTCGCCAGGCCGCCCATGCCGCGCACGGTCAGCCCCGGCGACGGCCGGCTCTGCGGCCGGCCCAGCAGCGGGCGCAGCTCGTCGTCCGGCTTGAGCTTTTGCTGCAGCGTGGCGATGGCCCCGCCAATCTGCGTGGACTGAATGTCGCCAAAACCAACCTTCGCCAGGAACTGGTCCACGTCTTCGTAGCGCAGCGCCGTGGCAATGTCGGCGACGCTATACACGTCGGCCAGCCCCAGCCGCCTTAGCTCGCGCTCGACGGTGACTCGCCCCTGCTCGATATTCTTCTCCCGCTCCTGCTCGCGGAACCAGGAGCGGATCTTGCTGCGCGTGCGCGCGCTGCGCGTATAGCCGAGATTCTCGTTCATCCAATCGCGGCTCGGCCCGCCGCGGTTGGCCGTAATAATCTGCACGCGATCGCCGGACTGCAGCTGATAGTCGAGGCTGACCATCTTTGTGTTCACTTTGGCGCCGCGGCAGCGATGGCCGACTTCCGTGTGGATCTGGTAGGCAAAGTCAATCGGCGTCGAGCCCGCCGGCAGGTCGATCACGTCGCCGCGCGGCGTAAAGACGTAGATGCGCTCGTCAAGGAACTCCTGCTGCAGCAGCTCGCTGTCCGCTGACGGATCATTGGTTTCCCGCAACGTCTGCAGCAGCTGGCGGAACCAGTGGATACGCTTCACGTCCTGGGCCGTCACCGCGCCGCCGTCTTCCTTGTAAGCCCAGTGCGCGGCAATACCCAGCTCCGCCTCTTTGTCCATCTCCTCGGTGCGGATCTGTACTTCCAGCGTCTCGCCGTTCTCGTCCATCACCGCGGTGTGCAGCGACTTGTAGCCGTTGGGCTTGGGCGCCGCGATATAGTCGTCAAACTCCTGGGGGATCGGTTGCCACAGGCTGTGTACAGCATAGACGACGTCGTAGCAAAGGCGGTGCGCTTCCTCGTCCCGCTTGCGCCGGTTCTTGCCATTGGCGCTGGCGTTGTCGTCGTGCAGGATCACGCGCAGTGCGTGGATATCGTAGATCTGATCCACGCTGACGCCCTTACGCTGCATCTTACGGTAGATGGAGTAGATATGCTTCGGCCGCCCGGTTACCGTCGCCTTTAGGCCTATCTCCTCGATGCAGGCGCGTAGTTTGGCTGCCGCCTTCTCGATCCTTTGCGCGCGCTGCGCCCGGCGTGCGTCGAGCTGCTGGGCGATCCACTGGTACTGTTCGGGCTCCAGGTAACGGAACGCCAGATCTTCCAGCTCCCACTTGAGCTGCCAGACACCCAGCCGGCTCGCCAGCGGCGCGTAGATCTGGCGCGCAGCCAGGGCCAGCTCCTGCCGCACCGGCGGCGGCAGGGCAGCCGCCTTGCGCAGCTCCTGCAGGTTGTCGGCCAGCTCCAGCAGAATGACGCGCACGTCCTGTTCGATCATCGCCAGGATAGCGCGCCGGATCTTTTCGAGCTTGCCGGCGTCGCTCTGCTGCGCGACCTCCTTGTGGTTGCGTTCGGCCACGTAGGTGCGCAGATTGTCGCAGCTCAGGAGCAGGCTGCCCGTCCGCTGTCCAAAGCGGCTGAATAGCTCCTCTACCGTTAAGGCTTGTTGATCGCCCAGGGCATCGTGCAGCAGCGCCGCCACGATTGTATGGTCGTTAATCCCCAGCCGGGCAATCGTCAGCGCCACCGCCAGGCTATGCTGCAGGTAGCTCTCGCCGGAGGCGCGGCGTTGTCCGCCGTAGGAGCCGGCGACAAAGCGATAAGCCTCCTCAACCTGCCGCCTTAGCTCGGCTGGGGTACTTTCCGGCAATGCCTCTATTAGCTCAGAGAATGTGATGGAGGCGGATTTCGTCATATCATCTCATTATTGTGAAATCAGGGGCAGGTTGCAAGAGACCTTATTCCCCCCTTAACCACGTCAAATCACGGCTATACAGCCGCCATAAAAAAGGCGCCCTCCGTGAGGACGCCTGCTTTTGGAATTATCGGGCCGGCCGGGCTGGCTAAGACTGGCCTTCTACCCAGTCCTCCGCATCGTCCGCAGCGTCCTCTACGGTGTCGGCGGCGTCCTCCGCCACCTGCTTCGCGCTCTCTGCGGCCGTGTCAACCGCATCGACGACCGCCTCTTCCGCTTCCGCCGCTTTGTCTTTGGCCTGCTCCGCCATTTCCCCGGCGCTCTCAGCGGCCGCGTCCTGTACCTCGGCGATCTTCTCCTCGGCCTGCTCCGCCTTGTCCTGCGCCTCGCGGCGCAGGGCGCCCGCCGCGCTTTCTACCTTTTTCTGCGCCGTCTCCAGCGTCTCGCTTACCTTTTCTTTACTCTGGTCCAGGGCGCCGGCTACATTGGTGCGCACATCGTCAACGCGCGCTTTGCCCTCGTCCAGGACGATGCGCGCCTGCTCCTGCACCTGCCCGGTCGTTTCTTCCACCTTATGGCGCGCTTCTTCGGCCACGTGGCCGACCTGCGTGCGGTACTCATGCAGCCGTTCTTCGCCGCTGCGGCGCAGTGCTTCTCCGCGCGCGGCAATGTCGGCGCGCATCATCTCGCCCGATTGCGGCGCCATAATCAGCGCCGCTGCGGCGCCTACGAGGCCGCCAATCACAAACCCGGCCAGAAAGGCCCCGGTCTCACTTCCACTGTCGCTCATATCACTCTCCTCTGCTCGCGTTCACTCTTGTCAGTCGTCTAGGTTACGCCGTGGATCGCCAAATAACACCTGCAGACCCCGCCGCACGCCGGCCGCGTAAGCCGTCGCCCGTGTCACCGGCCTGACGACATTTTCGCCTACGAACGTCGTCGTCCCTCTGACCATGCCCACCGTCTCGTTGGTCTTTTCCAGGATCGGCTTGATCTCAAACTCAAGCATATTAACCAGCCGGACGATCATTACCAGCATGATCACCATGACGAGGCCGAAGAGGCAGGCCTGCAGCGCCAGGGCAATAATGGCGATGTCGCGGATAGCCTCGACCGCCGCCGGGTGGTTGCGCGCCGCCCACAGAATGCCCCATATCAGCAGGCCGAATAGCACGAGGCCGACCACGACGCCAATGATGATGTAGCTCGTCTTGATGGGTCCCCCGCCGGAGCTTTCCATCGCGGGCTGGCTGTAGTCGGTCCGTTGCGTAACCTGGGCGTCAATACTCATGGCTCATCCTTGTCCGTAGTTGCTTACGCGCTTGCTGTGCGGCGTCAGGCGGCGGCGTTGTCCTGCGTTAACCACCAGCTGGCTATCAGGGCAATCCAGGCGCCCAGGCTGGCGCTAAATAGGTAAATGGCGCCTAGTTTAAGTATATCGATATTCAGGAGATCTCCCAAGAGGTGGCCGGCGGCAAAGCCGACCCAGGCGGCGACAACGTACAGGGGCACACGCCGCGCCGGGCCGCCCAGAAACAGGTGAAAGCCGGCGCCGTAGGCGGTCGCCAGCAAGAATCCGAGGACTAATCCTGAGGCAAGGCCGGTCATCCTGCACTCTCCTGGGTGTTTGCTGCGCGCTCCTGCCGGGTCGCCATATCGGCGATCAGGCCGCCGCCCAGCACCACGTCGCCGTCATAGAAGACGGCCGCCTGGCCCGGCGTCGCGCCGACGACAAATCCGTCGAAGTCCACGCGCGCGCCGCCATCGGGCAAAGCGGTAACCACCGCCGGCGCAGCCGGCGCCTTATAGCGCACCTTCACGCCGCAGCGCAGCGCCCCGGGAGGCGGCGCCCCGGCTACCCAGTTGGCGTCACGCACCAGCAGTTCTGTCTGGCCTAGCTCTTCCTTTCCGCCGACGATGAGCGCGTTCCGGCTGACGTCCTTACTGAGAACAAAGAGCGGCTGCCCTGCGCTCAACCCGAGCCCCTTGCGCTGGCCGATGGTGTAGTAAGGCAGCCCTTCGTGCGCGCCCAGCCGCTCGCCTGCGCGGTTGACGATAGGGCCCGGCTGGATCGCCTGCGGCGCATGGTCGCGCAGGAAGCGCCGGTAGTCGCCATCGCCGAGGAAGCAGAGGTCCATGCTGTCGCGCTTGCGCGCCACCGGCAGAGCCAGGTCGGCCGCTATCTGCCGTATCTCCGGCTTGGTGTAGGCGCCTACCGGCAGGCGCACCTGCGCCAGCTCTGCCTGACCCAGTACGTGCAGCACGT
Source organism: uncultured Ardenticatenaceae bacterium (assembly GCA_964579295.1). Taxonomy (GTDB): domain Bacteria; phylum Chloroflexota; class Anaerolineae; order Promineifilales; family Promineifilaceae; genus JAAYYY01. The sequence continues at coordinate 70,060 of CAZOGK010000015.1, read as the reverse complement.
AGGACTGATCTTTGTCGGGGTCCACAGCGCGCAGCAGGCGGAAGCCGTCAGCCGTCTCCACGACGCGGGCATAATGGCCTGTCGCCAGATAATCGGCGCCCAGCGCCCGCGCCCGCTCCAGCAGGAAGCCAAAGCGGATTTCGCGGTTGCACTCGACACAGGGATTGGGTGTACGCCCCAGCGCGTGCTGGTCAATGTAAAACTGGACGATGCGGCGCCGGAAGAAATCCTTAACGTCCACCACGTAGAACGGGATCTCCAGCGCCTCGGCGACGCGCCGGGCGTCGGCCATCTGGTCCGGCGTACAGCAACGGTTCAGCGGCGCGTCGGGACCCTGCCCCGGCTCGCTCCATAGCCGCATCATCATGCCCACCACGTCGTAGCCTTCCTGCTTCAGCAGGGCGGCGGCGACCGAGCTGTCGACGCCGCCGCTCATGGCGACCACGACCCTGGGCCTGCTCTTCTCACCGTTGCGCTGCAATTCCGCCATCCTTTTTCTTCATGCTGGATCCCTGCCAGCCAATGCTGGTCAGGCCTGCCTATTATAGCCTGCAGGTATTAACAAAGGCTTGGAAATGGCCCGACGACGTTAGGCGTACTGCGCCTGGAACTGCTGTAGGGTGCGCACGGCTTCGGGGATCACCTCCAGCACGCGCGTGACCTGCTCCATCGTATTCTGCCGGCCCACGGTCAGCCGCAGCCCGCCGCCGGTCCATCGCGCATCCAGGCCCAGCGCCTCCAGCACCGCCGAAGGCAGCGGGTTGCCCGTGGTGCAGGCCGAGCCGCTGCTGGCGGCGATTCCGGCGACGTCGAGCTGGATAAGCAGGTCATTGCCGCTGATCTGGCGGAAGGCAAAGCTGGCGTTGTGTGGCAGCCGCTCCTGCGGGTGGCCAGTCAGGATGGCATCGTCGGGCAGCGCGGCCAGCACACCGGCGATGAGCCGGTCGCGCAGGCGCCGGTAGTGGACCACGTTATGCTCCAGCTCTTCCATGGCCAGGGCAAATGCGGCTGCCGCCCCTACTGCATAGGGCACGTTCTCCGTCCCGGCGCGCCGGCCACGTTCCTGGCTGCCGCCGGTCAGCGCCGGCAGCAGCTCGATGCCGCGCCGCACGTAGAGAAAGCCGATACCCTTCGGGCCATAGAACTTGTGTGGCGCAAAGCTCACGAGGTCCAGCGGCAGCGCGCGCATATCCCAGCGACGAACGGCGGCCGCCTGGATGGCGTCGCTATGCAGGAGGATGCCGCGCTCGCGGGCCAGCTCGCCAATGGCCTCCACCGGCTGCAGCGTGCCAATCTCGTTGTTGGCGGCCATGACGCTGATCAGCGCCGTCTCCGGCCGGATGGCCGCTGCCACCTGCGCCACGCTGACCTGGCCCATCTCGTCCACCGGCAGCACCGTCAGCGCGAAGCCGTCGTGCTTTTCCAGCTGCCGCGCCGTGTCCAACACTGCCTTATGCTCAATAGCCGTCGTAATCAGGTGGTTGCCGCGGCCGGCGGCGCGCGCTGCGCCCATGATGCCGCGCAGCGCCAGGTTGTCGGCCTCGGAGCCGCTGCCGGTAAAGACGATTTCGTCCGGTTCCGCCCCCAACAGCGCGGCGATACGCCGGCGCGCTGCGCTCAGCCCTTCCTCCGCGCGCCGGCCCTGCTCGTGCACCGACGAGGGGTTGCCGTAGAGCTCAGTCCAGTAGGGCAGCATTGCCTCCACGACGCGGGGATCGACCGGCGTGGTCGCCCCATAATCCATGTAGATCAGCTCGTTCATCTCGCTGTCTCCAGTTTGCTCTGCAATTTGTGGTGGGCCGGGCGCCGCCCGGCCGGCGGCTACGGACCTACTCCTGCGTTGCCGGCAGGCGCACGGTGAAGGTCGTGCCTTCCCCCTCGACACTTTCCACGCGGATTGTGCCGTTGTGCTTGATGACTGCCTCTTTTACCATGTACAGTCCCAGCCCGGTGCCGGCAATGCCCCGTTCCACCGCCGTCTGTGCCCGATAGAAGCGCTTAAACAGATTGGGCTTGGCGGTCTCCGGTACGCCAATACCGTCGTCGCGCACGGTCACCTCCACCATCTCGTCGCCGGCTGTCACTTCCACACGCACGGCGCCCGACATGGTAAACTTCACCGCGTTCTCCACCAGGTTCTTAAAGGCCGAGTAGATCATCTCCTCGTTGCCGAGGACTTGGGGCAATGATTCGGGAATACGCTGCACGAAGGTCAGCCCCTTCTCCATGGCGCGGTCGGCCAGCGGCGGCAGGATTTCGTCAAAGATATCGTTGAGGTCAACTATCTCGGCGCTGCGCTGCAGCTCGCGCGCTTCCAGCTTAGCCAGCTGCAGCATTTGCCGTACCATTTGCTGCAGCCGGTCGCTCTCACGCTCGATGACGCCCAGGAAACGATCTTCCTTGGCCTGGTCTCCCTGGGCCTTGCCCTCGCGCAGCAGGCGGGCGTACATGAGGATCGTCGCCAGCGGCGTGCGCAGCTCGTGTACAATGTTATGGAAGAAATCGTCGCGCATCCGCTCGACCTCGCGAATCTGGCGCAGGTCGCTAAAGGTCAGGATCATCTCCGCCAGCTCGCCTGTCTCGTCCTGGACGGACGCGCCGCTGATTAACACCGGCACCGGCTCGCCTTCGGGCTGCAGCAGGTCGCAGGCAATCTGCGGGTAGTCGTCTGTCGCTGCGCGTACCCGGTCCAGGTAGGCGGGTATCGTTTCCGTCGCCTGGACCTTGATGATCTCGTGCGCGGGTCGCCCGATCAGCGCCTCGTCAGACGCCGTGCCCAGCAGAGTGAGCAGAGACTCATTGGCGGCGCTAATCAGCCCGGCGTCATTGGTCGTCAGCACCCCTTCCGACATGCTGGCGAAAATCGTCTCTACCCGCCGCTTCTCGGCCAGCACGTCGCCGTGCAGGCGCGCGTTTTCAATGGCCGCCGCCAGCGGGCTGGCGATAGCCTGCAGCAGGCGCAGGTCGCTCTCGTGGAAATTGCCAATGCGCTTGTTGATGGCTTCCAGGACGCCGATGACGCGCTGCTCCACCTTCAGCGGCACGCAGAGAATGGAATGAGTGCGGAAGCCTGATTCCTGATCGACGCGCGAGAAGAAGCGCTGATCCTTGTAAACGTTGTTGACGATCAGCGGCTCGCCGCTCAGCGCCACCTGCCCGGCGATACCCTGGCCGGCCTGAAGTCGCACCGGCGGTAAATCCTTGAACATCGGCCCCATCAGCGAATCGACGAACATGATGTCGCCGCTGAGCGGCTCCACCAGGCCGATTGAGACAGCTTCCACGTTGAGTGTGCGCCGCACCGGGTCGGTTAGCTGGCTGAAGATGTTTTCCAGGCTGAGCGTCGCCGTTAGCGAGTACGTGAGGTCGTAGACAATGTCGAACTCTACCTGCTGCCGGTCTCTCTCGTGACGCAGAAAGGCGCGGTCGAGGTAGGTGGTAATGTGGTTCGCCAGTGGTCCCAGATTCTCCAGGTTGACGATACTGTCTTCCGGCGGGTCGAGCAGGCAGAGCACCCCGGCCGGCACCAGGCTATCATCGCGGCGCGGGAAGGGGAGAGGTACGGCGACGACGGCGTCGCGCGCCAGCAGCCACAGATCGCTGGACAAGACGGCTTCCGCCGGTAGGCGGAATTTCTCCAGCCGCAGCGGCTCTCGGGCGTCGATCAGCTGGGCGAACGCGTGCTGCGTCCCTTCCCAGCGCGTCTGCTGCAGCGCGCCGATGGGGTCGCAAATCCAGACGTCATAATACTGGCGCAGCGGGCCACTCAGGGCCACCACAGCCTTGACCCCCATATAGACCGCTATCTCATAGGCGACCGAGGCGCAGACGCCGTGGGCGTCATAAATCGAAGACAGCTCCGCGCCCAGCCGCTCCCAGAGAACGTGTATATCGTTAGCCTTTGTCCACAGATCAGTCTCTTCCATTAGGGAAGTTATAGCGGCGGCCTCTCCAGTTGGCAAGCGCGCTGCGCCGGCTCGGCCGCACGCTCGCTTGCCGGAACCTTCCGCCTTCTGTATAGTCGCCTATGACGCGCTGACGGCTTAGCTGCCGCCGGGGGAAAGCGCGGCGAGCGGGCAACCGCTTCTCAGCCGATAGGAGTCCATAACTGCGACCAGTGGCCGTTAAGAAGGAGTGAACCATGTCTTTCATCGAATCGATATTCGCGCGTGAGGTGCTGGATTCGCGCGGTAACCCGACCGTTGAGGTCGACGTCGCCCTGGCCAATGGTGGTTTCGGCCGCGCCATCGTGCCGTCCGGCGCTTCCACCGGCGCTTATGAGGCCTGGGAGCGGCGCGACGCCGAGGATAAGCGCTATGGCGGCAAGGGCGTGCGGCAGGCGGTCGAAGCTGTCAATGGCGAGATTGAAGACGCTCTGCTGGGCATGGACGCGACCGACCAGGTCATTATCGACAAGACGATGATTGATCTTGACGGCACCGAGAATAAAGAGCGGCTGGGCGCCAACGCCATCCTCGGCGTCTCTATGGCCGTGGCTCGCGCCGCCGCCGATGGGCTGCGCCTGCCCCTCTACCAGTATCTCGGGGGCCCCTCGGCGCGTACCCTGCCGGTGCCCATGATGAATATCATGAACGGCGGCAAGCATGCCGCCGGCTCCACCGACCTGCAAGAGTTCATGATCATGCCTGTCGGCGCCGCAACCTTCGGCGAGGGTCTGCGCTGGGGTGTGGAGATCTACCAGAGTCTGAAGAAGGTGCTTGGCGGCAAAGGCCACGGCACGACCGTCGGCGATGAGGGCGGCTTCGCCCCTCGCGTCTCGGCCAATCGTGAAGCCTTCGAGCTGATCCTGGAGGCGATTGACCGGGCCGGCTACAGCGCCGGCGACCAGATCCTGCTGGCGATGGACGCGGCCGCCACCGAGTTTTACGAAGATGGCCGTTACCATCTAAAGACGGAAGATAAGGTTCTTACCGGTCCCGAGATGGTAGACTTTTATGCGAGCTGGGTTGACAACTACCCGATTGTCTCCATCGAAGATGGCCTGGCCGAGGACGACTGGGAAGGGTGGGCCACGATGGTGGAGCGGCTCGGCGACCGGGTTCAGATCGTGGGCGACGATTTGCTGGTAACAAACGTCAACCGCATTGAGAAGGCTTTTACCCGCCGTGCGGCCAACAGCCTGCTGGTTAAAGTCAACCAGATCGGCACGCTGACCGAGGCCATGGAGGCGGTGCACCTGGTGCAGCGGCACAACTGGACGGCCGTCGTCAGCCATCGCAGCGGCGAGACTGAAGACAATACCATTGCCGACCTGGCCGTGGCTCTCAATGCCGGGCAGATCAAGACCGGCGCCCCGGCGCGCACCGACCGCGTCGCCAAGTACAACCAGCTCCTGCGTATCGAAGAGGAGCTGCGCGGTACAGCCGTCTATCCCGGCCGGGCAGCCTTCTACAACCTGAACCGCTAGCCACGCCGCTGGCACTGAACTGCATCAGGGAAGGGGCGGTCTTCGGACCGCCCTCACTTTCTCAAGCGCAGCATCGCCTGGATGACCAGCAGGAATGCCGTTAGCATACCCAGCACGAAAGCCACGAAGATAATCAGGGCGAGCGCTCCTAGAGAAACGGTCATCACACCTTCCTTTCCTGAGCATCCTGGTCTGCTTCCCGCTAACGCGCCCCGTTTCCTGCTATAATGAAGCGAACGGCCTGCCGGGAAGCTGCGGGCCAGCTCATTTCACTACCCTCGGCTGGCGCTGGTTGCCGTATCGCCGCCGGCCTTTCAGCCGCTGCGCATCGCGAGCCCTCTCGCAGCTGGCCGGACAGGTGTCTATAAGTGTAATTATTACACTAATAGTATAGGCGGTGCGGCGAGCGCTGTCAAGAGAGATATGCCTGCTTTTGTATCCCTGACCTATGGGCGCAGCCAGGCTGCTTCGCTATGTTATAGGGTAGCCTACTGTTCGGGCGCCGCCGGCAACGACAAGTGAGATGGTACGATGTTAGAGCGAATCCTTATTCCCCTTGACGGCTCTATGCTGGCCGAATGTGTGCTGCCGCACGCGGTTACGCTGGGCCGGGCCGCCGGCGCCAGGCTGGCGCTGCTACAGGTGGTCGAGCCCCTGCCAGAAGGGGACAGCGTCACTACTGATCCACTGCACTGGCATCTGCGCAAGGCCGAATCGCAGGCTTATCTGGACGAAGTCGGCAAGCGGCTGCGCGAGCTGGGGCTCACCGTCGAGTCAGTGCAGCTCGAAGGGCCCGCCGCCGAGCGCATTGTCGAATACGCGCGCGAGTTAGACGCCGACCTTATTCTCCTCAGCAGCCACGGCCAGAGCGGCCTCAGCCCCTGGAATGTGAGCAGTCTGGTGCAAAAGGTCATTCTGCGCGCCAACCGCTCGGTGATGATCATCCGCGCCTACGAGATGCGCACCCCGCAGCTGGACACACTCAGCTACCGGCGCATCCTTGTGCCCATGGACGGCTCGCGCCGCGCCGAGTCGGCGTTGCCTGTCGCCGCCATGCTTGCCGTCGAGGGCGAGATCCTGCTGGCCAGCGTGGTCGAGCGCCCGGAAATGCCGCGGCGCTCGCCGCTGAGCGCGGACGACGCCGAGCTGGCCGAGAAGATAGTGACGCGCAACCGCGATGAGGTAGAAAAATACCTGGACCAGCTCAAAGCCTGGCTGCCGCAAAAGGTCTCGACCCGGCTGCTGGTCGCCGATAGCGCCGTCATGGCGCTGCATCGCCTGGCACAGGAAGAAAACGTCGACCTTATTACCCTCAGCGCCCACGGCTATTCGGGAGATGTCCACCGGCCCTATGGCAGCCTAGTCACCAGCTTCATCGTCTACGGCAGCACACCGCTCTTGATCATCCAGGACTTGCCGGCCGATCTCATTGAGGCGACCGAGGCCGAACGGATGGCCGCGCTGGGCCAGGTCGACGACCGTCTCCCCGGAGGGCGCATCCCGGGCGGACGTGTCCCGGGAGGACCGCCCCTCACTCATGCCCGAACACAGGAATAGCACGCCGGCTGCCGCCTCCAGCTCTCTGCAAGAGGTAGCGCGGGAGCTTGCCCGCCAGCACCAGACGGCCGGGACTGACCCGGCGGGCATCGCCAACACCTTTTTTCAGCGCCTCCAGCTCCAGCAAGCGCTGCTCAAGCAGGCGCGCGCCTACCTGTACCAGCAAGCGCCCAACCAGGTGGTCCTTTCCTATGCCGCCGAGTGGCTGCTCGACAACTACTATCTGCTGGTGCGCACAACGCGCCAGGTCGAGGAAGATCTCCCTGGCTCTTATCTGCGCGAGCTGCCAAGGCTGGCGGGCGGCGGCGATCTTGCCGGTTATCCGCGCGTCTTCGACATGGCGCGCGTGCTCGTGCTGCACGAGCGGGCCGAGCTGGGGCGGGCAGAGATTGTCGCCTTTGCCCGCGCCTACCAGGAGGTAGAGCCGCTGACGATGGGCGAGCTGTGGGCCCTGCCCATTATGCTGCGCATCGTCTTGCTGGAGACCGTGGCCCAGGCGGCCGGCCGCCTGGCCGGCCTGCGCCAGGATGACAACCCGCCGGCGGCCTTCGTCCTCGACTACGGGCTGGCCGACGACGACCTCGTCGCCGCGGTCATCCCCACGCTGCTGCGCCTCAGCCGCATTGATTGGCGCGACCTCTTTGAAGAGCTCTCACTCGTCGAGCAGATCCTGAGCGAAGATCCGGCCGCCATATACAGTCGCATGACCTTTGCCACCCGTGACCAGTACCGCAAGGAAGTAGAGCAGCTGGCGTTGGGCAGCGGGCGCGCGGAGAGTGACGTGGCGCGCCAGCTCATTGCCCTGGCCGCCGCGGCCTCGCGCGGCGCTGAACAGAGCCTCGACGGCGGCGCCTGGGCGGGCATCGAGCGCAGCCCGCTGGCTCACGTCGGCTATTATCTGCTCGACGCCGGGCGGGCGCAGCTGGAAGCAGCGCTGCCGCTGCGGCCCACAGCCCGCGTGCGCGCGGCTCGCTGGCTCGGGGACCATCCAACCGTCGTCTACCTGGGTTCTATCGCTGTTCTGACGCTACTCATCCTTGCCCTGGTCCTGGCTTACGCCACCCGCACCGCGGACGAGCTGTTGCCGCAGGCGCTGGCCGTCGCCCTCATGGTTATCCCCGCCGTCTCGGTCAGCGTCAGTTTCGTCAACTGGGCTGTGACGAACCTGGTCTCGCCGCGCGTCTTGCCCAAGCTGGACTTCTCCAAAGGCGTGCCGGAGAGCTGCCGTACTGCGGTCGTCGTGCCGGCCATGCTCACCAACGACGACGAGGTGGACTCGCTGCTCGGCCAGATGGAGCGCCACTATCTGCGCAACCCGGACCGGAACCTCTCGTTCGTGCTGCTGACCGACTTTGGCGACGCCGAGCAGGAGACGATGCCCGAAGACGAGCCGCTGCTGGCGCGGGCGCGCGCGGGCATCGCCAACCTCAACGACGCCTACCCTGGCCGGCCCTTCCATCTGCTGCACCGTCGCCGGCTCTGGAACCCCCAGGAAGAAGCCTGGATGGGCTGGGAGCGCAAGCGCGGCAAGCTGCACGAATTTAATCGCCTGCTGCGCGGCGCGACCGGCCTCTCGTTCATGCTGCAGGACGACGACCTCAGCGCCCTGTCCACCATCCGCTACGTCATCACCCTGGACGCCGACACAATTCTCCCGCGTGACGCCGCCGGGCGGCTCATCGGCGCGCTGGCTCACCCGCTGAACCAGGCCCGCATCGACGAGACGGGTCGCGTGACCGCTGGCTACACAGTTCTGCAGCCGCGCACCGAGATCCAGCCGGTCAGCGCCAACCAGTCGCTGTTTACACGCGTCTTCGCCGGCGATACCGGCCTCGACCTCTACACGCTGGCCGTTTCCGACGTTTATCAGGATCTCTTCGGCGAAGGCATTTTTGTCGGCAAGGGCATCTACGAGGTTGACACCTTTGAGCGCAGCCTGGCCGGGCGCGTCCCGGAGAACGCCCTGCTGAGCCATGATCTCTTCGAGGGGACTCACGGGCGCGCGGCGCTGGTCAGCGATATTGTCCTCTACGAAGATTACCCGCCGCACTACCTGATGCAGGTGCGGCGCAACCATCGCTGGGTGCGGGGCGACTGGCAGCTGCTGCCCTGGCTGCTGCCCCGCGTTCCTGTCGCCGGCGGCAAGCGCGCACCCAACCCGCTCTCGCTCATCAACCGCTGGAAGATCGCCGACAATCTGCGCCGCAGCCTCTACCCGCTGGCCCTCCTTTTCCTCTTCGTCGCCGCCTGGACGGTGCTGCCCGGCTCGCCCGCCTTCTGGACTTTATTGGGTCTGCTCATGCCCGGCGTCAATCTGGCTACCACCTTCGCCGGCGGCGTGGCCGGCCTCTTTGCCGGCGGCGCGCTCGCCGACCTGGGGCGCTCGCTGCGCGATAGCGCCATCCGCTGGCTGCTTTTCCTGGCCTTCCTCCCCTATGAAGCGCTGCTCAATCTCGACGCGATCCTCATCACGCTACACCGCGTCTTTTTCACCCGCCGCCGCCTGCTTTCCTGGACAACGGCGGCGCACACGGTGCGCCTCTTTGGCGAGGAAGTGCGCGCCGAGGTGACCTGGCGCGATATGCTCTCGTCCCTCTTTATCTCGCTCTGGATCTGGGTGGTCATCCTGCTCTTCCGGCCGGAGACGCTGGGCACGGCGGCGCCGCTGCTCATCCTCTGGCTGTTCGCGCCGCAGCTTGCCCACTGGATCAGCCGGCCCGCGCACGCGCCGCGCGTGGCGCCCACGGCCGCCGAGCAGCGCCGGCTGCGCCGCCTGGCACGCCGCACCTGGTTCTTCTTCGAGCGCTTTGTCGGTCCGGACGACCACTGGCTCCCGCCCGACCATTTCCAGGAAGATCCGCGCGGCGTGGTGGCACGACGCACCTCGCCCACGAATATTGGCCTCTATCTCGTCTCGGCGCTGGCGGCGGCTGACTTCGGCTATATCGACCCCTTAAGCTTCGTCCTGCGCCTGCGCTCGACTTTCGACACGCTGGCTGGCCTGGAGCGCTATCGCGGCCATTTTCTCAACTGGCTGGACACCTCCACCCTGGCGCCGCTGCCGCCGCGCTACATCTCTATGGTCGATAGTGGCAATCTTGCCGCCTCGCTGATCGTCCTGGCCCAGGCCTGCCTGCAGCGGCCGCAGCAGCCCGCCTGGCGCTGGCAGCGCTGGCAGGGGCTGCTCGACAACATGGATCTGCTGCAATCCAGCCTGGAAGTGCTGGGCAAGGATGCGCCGGCGGTCGACCTCATTGCCCGGCTCGACAGCGCGCGCGCCCGCGTGCAGGAGCAGCATGAGACGCCCGCCGCCTGGTATCCGCTGTTGCAGGAGCTGTCCGATAGCTGGCTGCCCGAGATGAGCGCGCACCTCGTCCAGGTCATCGATCAGAGCGCCGGCTCCGTTGATTCGCGCCTCCTGCAAGACTGCCGCCTCTTTGCCCAGCTCCTCGGCGAGCACGTTCGCGGCATGGAGCGTGAGGTGGAGCTGCTGCTTCCCTGGCTGCCGGCCATGACTCAGCCGCCCGCCGCCCTGACCTCCGACGCCGCGGCGCATGCCGCCTGGAAGGAGCTACGGCGGATCCTGCTGCAAGACCTGGCCCACCTACCCGTGACGGAGCTGACTGCCGCTGCTGCCGCGCCGTTGCGCCGTTTGCAGGAGCAGGCTACTGGCCAGGAGGCGGCCGCCTGGCTCGACGCGCTGGCCGGCCACCTACGCGACGCGCGCCTGTCCGCGCATGCCTTCATCGCTGGCTATGAGGAGCTGGCCCGGCAAGCGGACGCCTTCGTGCGCGAGATGGACTTCTCCTTCCTCTACGACGAGGATCGCCACCTCTTTTATATCGGCTTTAGCCTGGACACCGGGCGCCTCGAAAGCAACTACTACGACTTGCTGGCCTCGGAGGCGCGTATTGGCAGCCTGGTGGCCGTCGCCAAGCACGACGTGCCCAATAACCACTGGCTGCATCTTGCCCGGCCCATCGCCGTCGCCGAGGGCGGCTACACGCTGCTCTCCTGGAGCGGCACCATGTTTGAATACCTGATGCCGCCACTCTTCCTGCGCAGCTACGACGGCGCCCTGCTGGCCTACAGCGAGCGACAAGCAATTGAGCGCCAGATTGCCTACGGGCGGCGCCACGGCGTGCCCTGGGGCATCTCTGAATCCGGCTTCTACACCTTCGACGCGGCGCTCAACTACCAGTATCGCGCTTTCGGCGTTCCCGGCCTCGGCCTCAAGCGCGGCCTGAGCGAAGACCTGGTTATTGCCCCCTACGCCTCGCTGCTGGCGCTGCCGATCATGCCCCAGGCGGTGCTCGCCAACATGGATCGTCTGGAGAAATACCAGATGCTGGGGCGCTACGGCTATTATGAGGCCATCGACTTCACCGAGTCGCGGCTCAGCGACGCCCAGGAGTTTGCCATCGTCCGCTCCTACATGGCCCATCATCAGGGAATGATCATGATGGCTCTGGCGAACGAGCTGCATGGCTTCTCCATGGTCGATCGCTTCCACGGTGATGCACGCATTCAGAGCGCGGAGCTGCTGCTGCAGGAGCAGATTCCGCGGGCGGCGACGGCCGAAACGATGGCCGACGAACGCGCCGGCATGCCTGCCGGCGCCGAGGCCGGCGTCAATCTGGAGCCGTGGTCCGTGCCCTGGAATACGCCATTCCCGCTCGTCCACTACCTCTCCAACGGCGAATTTGGTGTGCTCTTTACCAACGGCGGCGGCGGTTACAGCCGCTGGCAGGATCGCATGCTCACGCGCTGGCGCCCCGATACCACGCGCGACCATTGGGGCCAGTGGCTCTATCTGCAGGATGAGGATTCCGGGGCGCTCTGGTCGGCCGGCCTGCAACCGACCGGTGTCCATCCCGACCGGCGCGGCGCCCAGCCGGAGATCCTCTATCACCCGCACATGGTCGAGCTGCGCCGCTCTGACCACGAGGTCACCCTGCAGATGGAGATCGTCGTGCCGCCCGAGGACAACGTGGAGCTGCGCCGCATCACACTGGACAATGACTGTAACCGGCGCCGCTCGCTGCGCCTGACCAGCTATGCTGAGATAGCCCTGGCCGACCAGGGCAGCGACGCGCGCCATCCGGCCTTCGCCAAGCTCTTCGTCGAGAGCGAATATCTGCCCCAATACCATGCTCTGCTCTTCCGTCGCCGGCCGCGCGCGGCCGACGAGCCGGCGCGCTACATGGCCCACATGCTCCTTTACAGCGGCGGCCTGGCCGGCGACGAGGGCTACGAAAGCGACCGGGCGCGCTTTCTCGGCCGCGGCCACACGGCGCGCGCGCCGCAGGCGCTCCAGGGCGACGGCGACTGGCTCAGCGGCACGGCCGGCGCCACCCTCGACCCGGTCATGGCGCTGGGCCAGCGTTTTGCGCTGGAGCCGCGCGAGCGCACTCGCCTGCTGCTGGTCACGGCGGCGGCGGCTTCGCGCGAAGAGCTGCTGGAGCTGCTGGCCCGTTTCCGCAGCCCGGCGGCCGTGGAGCGTGCCTTTGCCCAGGCGCGGACCCGGGCCGGGCGCCAGCTGCGCCGCCTTGAGCTCGACTCGCCCCAGCTCGAACAGGCGCAGCGCCTCCTCTCGCTGCTCCTCTACCCGCACCAATCGCTGCGCGCGCCCGCCGCCACCCTCGCCGCCAACGACCAGAGCCAGCCGGCGCTCTGGCGCTATAGCATCTCCGGCGATAACCCTATCCTGCTACTGCAGGTTGCCGACGAGAGCCAGCTCGATCTGCTGCTGACGCTGGTGCGTTTTCACAGCTATTGGCGCCGCCGCGGGCTGGAAATTGATCTCGTCCTCCTCGACAGGGAGCAATCGGGCTACGGCGAAGGGATGCAGAGCGTCATCTACCGCGTTCTGCGCCAGCTTGAGGCCGATAGCCGGCTCAACCAGCGTGGCGGCATCTTTGTCCTCAAGGAGGACAGGCTCCCGCCCGCCGACCGCCGCCTTCTGCTTGCCGCAGCGCGCGTTGTCCTCGACGGCGACGGCGGGCCGCTGGCCCAGCAGCTGGACGTTCTGGCCGAGCTAGAGACGCCCCTGCCGGCCTTCGTCGCGCCGGTAGACCCGTCCACACTGGAAGAGGTGGCGCCGGTCGCCCGGCCGCAGGATCTGCAATTTGACAATGGCTACGGCGGCTTCAGCGCGGACGGCCGGGAGTACGTCGTCTACCTGCCGCCCGGCGCGCAGACGCCGGCGCCCTGGATCAACGTCGTCGCCAACGAGGAGTTAGGCTTCCTCGCCAGCGAAAGCGGCGGCGGCTACACCTGGGCCGTCAACAGCGGCGAGAATCGCCTGACCGCCTGGCGCAACGATCCGGTCAGCGACGCGCCGGCCGAAGCGCTCTACCTGCGCGATGAGGAGACGGCCGAAATCTGGTCGCCCACACCGCAGCCCGCGCCGGCCGATAGCCCCTACCTGGCGCGCCACGGCGCCGGCTATACTATCTTCGAGCATAATAGCCACGGGCTGGAACACGAGCTGCGCCTCTATGTCGCTCCCGACGCGCCGGTCAAGATAGTCGAGCTGCGCCTGCAGAACCGCCGTGCGCGCGTGCGGCGTCTCACCGCCACCTTCTACGCCGAACCGGTGCTCGGCAATCACCGCAATATCACGCAGCAATATCTCATCCCTCGCTACGATCCCGAGCACTGCGCCATACTCCTGAGCAACCCCTACCAGGTGGAGTTCGCCCAGCGGGTGGCCTTTGTCGCCACCAGCAAGGAGCCGCACGGCCTCACCGCCGACCGGACCGAGTTCCTCGGGCGGCTTGGCTCGCTGCGCCAGCCGGCTGCGCTGGGCCGGATTGGGCTCAATGACCGCGTCGAGCCGGGGCGCGACATTTGCGCGGCCATGCAGCTCCACATTGAGCTGGAGCCGGGCGCCAGCGAGACGGTCTACTTTCTCGTCGGCCAGGGCGCCGACCTGGACGCCAGCGCCGAGCTACTGGCCCGCTTCCGCCGACCGGAAGCCGTCCACGCCGCCTGGGAGGCCACCCAGAAGCTCTGGGATAGCATCCTCGGCGCGGTGCAGGTGGAGACGCCCGACCCCGCGCTCGATCTGCTGCTCAATCGCTGGCTGCTGTATCAGGCGCTCGCCTGCCGTATCTGGGGCCGGTCGGGCCTCTACCAGTCCAGCGGCGCCTACGGTTTCCGCGACCAGCTGCAAGACATTATGGCCCTCCTGCACAGCCGGCCCGATCTGGCGCGCGAGCACATCGTGCGCGCTGCCGCCCACCAGTTCGAGGAGGGTGATGTCCTGCACTGGTGGCACCCGCCTTCGGGGCGGGGCGTCCGCACCCGCTTTAGCGACGATCTCCTCTGGCTGCCCTTCGTCACCGCGCACTACGTGGCGACGACGGGCGACGCCAGTGTGCTGGACGAAGAGGCGCCCTTCGTCCAGGGCCCGCCGCTGCAGCCGGGTGAGGATGAGCGCTATGGCGAATACCAGCCCACCGAGGAGCACTATTCGGTCTTTGAGCATTGCACGCGCGCGCTGCGCCGCGGCTCGACCGCCGGCCCCCACGGTCTGCCGCTCATGGGCGGCGGCGACTGGAACGACGGCATGAACCGCGTTGGCCACGAGGGCCGCGGCGAAAGCGTCTGGCTCGCCTGGTTTCTCTACGCCACGTTGACCGCATTTGCCGAGGTCTGCGAAACGACAGGCAGGCAGGAGCTGGCCGGCGACTATCGCCGCCAGGCCGAACGGCTGAACCAGGCCATCGAGGCGTCCGCCTGGGACGGCGCCTGGTATCTGCGCGCCTGGTACGACGACGGCGCGCCGCTGGGCTCCTACCAGAACCACGAATGCCAGATTGACGCCATCGCCCAATCCTGGGCCGTTCTCTCCGGGGCAGGGGAGCCAGGGCGCATGCAGCAGGCCATGCAGGCCGTGCGCGACCGTCTCGTGCGCGAGGACGACCGGCTTATCCTCCTTTTCACCCCACCTTTTGACCGCACGCCCAAAGATCCCGGCTATATCAAGGGCTATCTGCCCGGCATCCGTGAAAACGGCGGCCAGTATACGCATGCCGCCCTCTGGACTATCTGGGCCTATGCCCGATTGGGTGAGAACGAGCTGGCAGAGTCCCTCTTCCGCCTCATCAATCCCGTCTATCACGCGGCCACGCGCGAGAGCGCCGACCATTACAAGGTGGAGCCCTATGTGGTAGCCGCCGATGTCTACGGCGTGCAGCCCCACCGCGGCCGGGGCGGCTGGACCTGGTACACCGGCTCCAGCGGCTGGATGTACCGCCTGGGCATAGAGGGGCTGCTGGGCCTCTACCGTGAGTCCGGAGAGCTGCGGCTACAGCCGCGCATCCCCGCCCACTGGCCCGGCTTTAGCGCCCGCTACCGCCACGGCAGCGCGACTTACGTCATTACCGTGGAGAACCAGGATGAGGGCGCCGGCGTCGTCCGGCTGGAGCTGGACGGCGAGCGCATTGACGGCAACGCCTTCCCGCTGGCTGACGACGGCGCTACCCACCAGGTGCGGGTCTGGTTAGGGCAGGAACAGCCAGAGGCAGCGGCGGATTAGCCGAAAGAGGCCAGCTGCTTGTTTCATTCGACCTCACCGTGACTCGTTCATATATCACGGCGCTTTCCTCAGGTGGAAGAAAACCTCCCGGCGTTGCCGCGCCGGGAGGTTTTTTTTCTTGCTCGGTTGTCGCTGCCGCCCGTGTTAGCGGTCGATTAGTCGCCGCGTTCGGCTACGAAACGGCTCGCCTGCTCTTTCTCGCGGGCATAGCGCTGCGCTTCGCGAATCATCTGGCTGGTGTAACCCCACTCGTTGTCATACCAGGCCAGCACCTTGACCAGGTTGCCGCCGACGACCTTGGTCATGCCCAGGTCGACGATCGAGGCGCGCGAATCGCCGATGATGTCCGAGGAGACAATCGGGTCGTCCGTCGCGCCCAGAACCTCGCGGTACTGCTCGCTGGCCGCTTCCTGGCGGAAGATCTCGTTGATCTCCTCTTCCGTCGTATCCCGCTCCAGCAGGAAGGTCAGGTCAGACACGGAGCCAACGGGCACGGGGCCGCGGACGGCGATGCCGTCAAACTTACCCGCGACGGCCGGCAGCGCCTTTGCCGTCGCGATGGCCGCGCCGGTGGTCGTCGGCACGAAGTTGGCCGCGCCGGCCCGGCCGCGGTTCCACTTCTTGGCCGGTCCGTCCACGATCCCCTGCGACGACGTGTAGGCGTGAATCGTCGTCAGGATGGCTTTCTCCACGCCGAAGTGGCGCTCCATGATCTCGACCACCGGCGTTATGCTGTTGGTCGTGCAGCTGGCGCAGGAGATGATGTTCTGGTTGGGATCAAACCGGCTGACCCCATGCACCACTGTCGCCATGTCGTCCTTGGCCGGCGCCGAGAGGATGACCGTGCGCGCGCCCGCCTCCAGATGCTTGCGCGAAGCTTCCACCGTGGTGAAGACGCCGGTCGATTCGATGACCAGATCCACCTCGTTTTCACCCCACGGAATCTGAGCCGGGTCCTTCTCGTGGTAGACCGGATAGCGCTTGCCGTCGACAACCAGCGCGTCGCCGTCAACTTCGACGGTCCCCGGGTAGCGCCCGTAGACCGTATCGTACTTTAAGAGATAGGCCAGATTGTCGACGTCTACCAGGTCGTTAATCGCTCCGACCTCTAGCTCCGGCGTATCCTGGATAATCTTGAACGCCGCCCGGCCGATGCGGCCGAAACCGTTAATACCTACTTTCATTGCCATTCTTATTCTCCTTTGCTCAATGAGCGGTCTTACCGGCGCGACCCCAGTTGGCCGCGGCCGGGTATATGCAGTGGCTTGTGCGCCTTGTCTACATTATAGCAGAAGTCGCGGGCGCTGAACGCTCATTGATCGTCTGTTCAGACCGGGCGGCGCGGCGCAGCCTGCCGGTTTTTGCGCTGAGCGGATAATCAGTCAGGCATATCGAGCTGGCCTTCGGCGCCGGCCTCGAAGAGCGCCGTCCATTCGTCGGGCAGCTGGTTGAGGACGTGGTCGATAGCGCCGGCTGAAACGGCCTTGCGCAGCACGGTAATGACGGCGCGGCTATGGTGTACGGCCCCCGGTAGATCAACGCCGGCGCCTTCGCGCTCGGCCACACGCCGGAAGAATTCGTCTACGTCAAATGACTCAGGCTTCTTCGCCAGCCGCAGGTAAGCGCCGATCCCGTCCGGCAGCTGCGCGGCCAGATGCTGGGCTTCGTCGCCGTGCAGGCGCTCGCCCAGCGTCTCCAGCACGGCGGCAATCGCCCGCGCCGTCTCGCCCTGCGAAGGCAGGCGGGCCAGATGCTGCACCTGTCCACTAAACTCTTCAAATTGCATGGCTACCTCCTCGGTTACGATTGAAAGTGCGGCAGCACCTCCTTCGCATAGAATTCGAAAAATGACTCCTGCTCGTGACCCACCTGGTGGATATACACCTGGTCAAAGCCGGCGTCGAGGAACTCCTGGATGCCGTCGATGTGCTCCTGCGCATCGGGCCCGGTGACAATTCTCTCGCTAGCCTGTTCTTTCGTGACGTTTTCGACTGCTTGCTCGAAATGGGCGACCGTGCGCAGTTCTTGCGATAGCTCGCCCGGCAGCGCGCTGTTCGGCCAGATCTTGTGTACGATCTCCTTTGCTTCTTCTTTGTTGGGCGCGTAGCAGACGGTGAGCTGCCCGATGCGCGGCCCCTCGCCATCGTTGCCGTTATACGCCTCGATCAGCTCGGCCTTCGGCGCGGTGCTGATGAAGCCATCGCCCAGGTAGCCCGCAAACTCAGCCATTTTCTCGCCGCTGGCCGCGACGTAGATAGGTGGGGGGAGATCCGGCAGCGTAAACAGCTTTGCGTCCTCTACCGTGTAATAGTCGCCCCAATAGCTGACTGTCTCCCCTTCCCACAGCGCACGGATTATCTCCAGCGCTTCTTCCAGCATGGCCAGCCGCAAATCGAACGGATACCAGCGCTCACCCTGCACGTGCTCATTCAGGTTCTCGCCCGTGCCGACGCCAAAGAAGAAACGGCCCGGCATCATCGCCGCCGACGTCGCCGCGGCCTGTGCCAGAATGGTCGGATGAATGCGCATGGTCGGGCAGGTGACGCCGGTGCCCAGCCGGAGCGACTCCGTCGCCTGGGCAATTGCGCCGATCACGCTCCACACAAACGGGCTGTGGCCCTGGGCGCTTACCCAGGGATGGTAATGATCAGAAATCAGGGCAAAGGAAAAACCGGCCTCCTCTGCCCGGCGCGCGTTGCGCACCAGATCGTTGGGTGGATGTTCTTCGCTGGATAAAGCGTAGCCGATTTCGGGCATCTTCCTATCTCCTTGCAACCGCTATCTCGCCTCTGTTCGGCTCCCCGCGCCGCTCAGGATCAGCTCTGTCTTACACCCTGTATAACATGCGCCGCCACGGCGCGTCTATGACTCGATACATGGATCGGATATAATTCCGCGATACATTTTCCGTTATTAAGGAAGGCTTGATGAAGACGCTGCTCATTCTGCGCCATGCCAAATCGAGCTGGGCGGGAAACACCGCCGACCACCAGCGCCCGCTCAACGGCCGGGGAAAGCGTGACGCCCCGCGCATCGGCCGTCTCTTACGTGAGGAAGAACTGCTACCCGATCTCATCCTGACCTCGACTGCTGCCCGCGCTGTGGCTACGGCTGATCTCGTCGCCGATGCCAGCGGCTTTGGCGGGCCCCGCGAAGAGCTGCGCGCCTTCTACCACGCCCCCGCCGAGACCTTCGTCGCGCGTCTCCGTTCACTGCCAGAGGAGGTTGAGAGCGTCCTGGTCGTCGCTCACAACCCCGGGCTCGAAGAGCTGCTGGCCGAGCTGACCGGCGAAGACGAGATCTTGCCCACCGCCGCGCTCGCCCAGGTCACCTTGCCCATCCGTCGCTGGGCCGAGCTGCGCGCCGACGGCAGCGCCAGGCTGGCCAACCTCTGGCGCCCCCGCGAGCTGCAGCCCTGACCCATCCCTATCTTCCCCGACAGAGGCAATATCAGGCATGGACGTGACATCATCTGCCGCCGGCGACTGGTACCACAAATCAATCGAGGAGGTCAGTCGCGATCTGCAGACCGATCCGCTGACAGGGCTGAGCGCGGCTGAAGCCCAACTTCGCCTGGCCCGCGAGGGGCGCAACGAGCTGGTGGAGCAGGGGGGCAAGGGGCCGCTCCGCATCCTCTGGGAGCAGTTCTCCAGCGTGATGGTGCTCATCCTTATTGCCGCCGCCGTTGTCTCGGCTCTCCTCGGTAAACCCACGGAAACGATTGCTATCTCGGCCATCGTCGTGCTCTTCGCCCTTCTCGGTTTCGTCCAGGAATATCGTGCGGAACAGGCCATGGCTGCCCTGAAACGCCTCTCTGTTCCGGCCGTACGGGTGCGCCGCGACGGCAAGGTCCAGGAACTCGCTGCGCCCGAGCTCGTACCCGGCGATGTCATCCTCCTGGAGGCCGGGAACCTGGTGCCGGCTGACGTGCGGCTCAGCGAAGTCGCCAACCTGCGCATCCAGGAGGCGGCCCTGACCGGCGAGTCCGAGCCGGTAGACAAAGAGCTGACCGCCATTGCCCAGGCGAACGTGCCGCTCGGCGATCGCCGCAACATGGCCTACATGGGGACGGTCATCACCTATGGCCGTGGCGCCGCCATTGTCGTCGAGACGGGAATGCAGACAGAGCTGGGCAAGATTGCCGGGCTCATCCAGATGGTGCCGCAGGAAGCCACGCCACTGCAAATCCGTCTCGATCAGGCTGGCAAGCTGCTGGCGGTCATTGGCGTTGTCGTCGCCGCGATGGTCCTACTCAGTGGCGTTGTGCGCGGTGAGCCGCTCCAGGAGATGTTCCTGACGGCCGTGAGCGTCGCCGTAGCCGTGGTGCCCGAAGGCTTGCCCGCCGTCGTGACGCTGACACTGGCGCTCGGCGCGCAGCGCATGCTGCGCCGCAATGCGCTGATTCGCAAGCTGCCCGCCGTCGAGACCCTCGGCTCGGTCACCATCATCTGCTCCGACAAGACCGGCACGCTTACCGTGAACCGCATGACGGTGACAGTCATCGACGTCGCCGGCCACTTCCTCGAGCTGGTCGGCACCGCTCACCATCCTGCTCCCGCTCTGCAAACGAGCGGGGAGCCGGACGCCCTTCTACAGGGCCAGCCTCCCGCGGTGACCATCACCCTGGCCGGCGGCGCGCTCTGCAACGACGCTTCCCTGCAGCCCGATCCCCAGACTGGTCGCTATCTCGCCGTCGGCGATCCCACCGAGGGCGCGCTGCTGGTGGCGGCGCGCCAGGCCGGTCTCTTGCAGACCGAGCTACAGGCTGACCTGCCGCGCGTGGCCGAGCTGCCCTTCGATTCGGACCGCAAGCGGATGACGACGGTGCACCGCCTGCCGGCCCGCCCGGAGCAGCTTCCGCCTTCGCTTCAGCTCTTGCGCGCTTTGCCTTCCTCGCACGTTGCCTTCACCAAAGGGGCCGTCGACGGGCTGCTTTCGGTGACCAGTCACGTCTGGGATGGGGATGAAGCCGTACCACTGGACGATGGCTGGCGGCGGCGCATCCAGGCGGCCAACGACCAGTTGGCCGAGAACGGCATGCGCGTCCTGGGCGTGGCTCTCCGCCCTCTCGACGAGGATAGTGCCAGCAGCACCGCCCATCTCGAGCAGGATCTGATCCTCGTTGGCCTTCTTGGCATGGTTGACCCGCCGCGTCCCGAGGTCAGGGAGGCGGTGGCTCGCTGCAAAGCGGCGGGCATCCGCCCGATTATGATTACCGGCGACCATCCCCTGACCGCTCGCTTCATCGCCTACGACCTGGGCATCACCGAGAATGGGCGGGTGAAGACCGGCCAGGATCTGAACCAGCTAGGCCGCGAAGGACTGGCCGAGGTCCTCGACGACGTCTCCGTCTTCGCTCGCGTCAGCCCGGAAGACAAGCTGCGGATTGTCGAGCTGCTCCAGTCGCGGGGTCAGGTCGTAGCCATGACCGGGGACGGCGTCAATGACTCGCCGGCCCTGAAAAAGGCCGACATCGGCGTCGCCATGGGCATCACCGGCACCGACGTGTCCAAAGAGGCCGCCGACATGGTCCTGGTCGACGACAACTTCTCTACCATCGTCGCTGCCGTAGAGGAGGGCCGGGTCATCTACGACAACCTGCGCCGCTTCGTCAAGTTCTCGATTGCCGGCAATCTCGGGAAGGTTCTGGTCATGCTGCTGGCGCCATTCCTGGGCATCACCGTCGCGCTGCAGCCGCTCCAGTTACTCTGGTTGAATTTGCTGACCGACGGACTGCTTGGTCTCGGCCTCGGCGTGGAGCGGGCTGAGCCGGGCACGATGCGCCGCCCGCCGCGCTCGCCCCAGGCCGGGCTCTTCAGCGGCGGCCTCGGCCTGCACATTGGCTGGGTCGGCGCTCTGATCGGGGCTGTGGCCCTGGCCGTGGGCGCGCTCTACTTTGACCGCACGAACCCGGACGACCGCACCTGGCAGACGATGATCTTCACGACGCTGGCCTTCCTGCAGGTGGGTCAGGCGCTTGCCTCCCGTTCGACGGAAGAATCATTCTTCAAGCTCGGCCTTTTCTCGAACAAGCCACTCGTCGCTCTCATGATCCTGGTGATCTTGCTGCAGCTCGCGGCTGTCTATGTGCCCTTCCTCGACGAGTTCTTCATGATCAAGCCGCTGGCCGCGCCGGATCTGGCTCTGGCTGCGGCCGCCGGGCTGATTCCCTTTGCGGCCATTGAGATCGAAAAGGCTCTGCTCCGGCGGCGCCGCACCGGGGACCGTTAGCCCTCGGCGCTGCTCTCAGGCCTTCTCTCGCCTCGCCCGCTGCCCTTCGCCGGCCCCGTTGCCGCTTTCGTAAAGGCGCGTCAGGCTCTTGTTTTGCGCTGCCCATAGGCCCACGAGCCCGATCTTTAGCTCATACAGGGCCGTCCCCTCGACCGGTATCTCGCGCATGATCTCGCGCTCCACCAGGCGCGTCAGCCCGGCCGTCACCTCGCCCGGCTCAAAGCGGAAGCCATACTGTTCCAGATAGTGCGTGAGGTCCGAGGGATGGAACGGGATCTCGCGGTCCATCAGATGCGCCACGGCGGCCAGCAGCGCCCGCTCGATGCGCGACGAGCGCTGCCACAGATAGGCGAAATGCACCTCGCCCAACCGCAGCATCTCGTCCAGCGCCGCATTCACGTCGCTGATGGTCACGTAGCCGGTTCCTTCCTGGTTGGCCCGTTTCACTAGCGTGTAGCAGACAAGCTGCAGGAAGTAAGGCTGGCCTGCCGTCACGCGCCAGATCTTTTCTAGGGCCAGATCGTCGTAGACAATGTGCGGCGCCACTGGCTCGCAGATCAGGCGCATAGCCGCCTCATAGGAGAGGAATCCGATCTGCTGGTAGAGGGCGATATTAAAGAGCACCGACCAGTAATCGCTGCCCATCTCCTCCAGCCGGCCGGAGCCGACGAAGACGAAGCCCAGCCCATCGGTGTGCTGCATCAGGTGGCGCATGAAGGTGAAGAACGTCGGCGGCAGGATCTCATCGGCCACCAGACTTTCAAAGACTTCAAACTCGTCAAAGACGAGCAGCAGCGTCGCCCCGGCCGGTAGCAGCGCCCGCGCCGCCGGCACAAACTGCCGTTGGAATAGGCCGGCCGGGTCGTCGCGCCAGGCGTCGGGCGGTGGCACGCCGATCTCGTGGCCGCGCGCCTGCAGCGTATCGGCGATGAGCCAGGCGATGTCGTGCAGCAGCGCCGCCATGCCGGGCAGCACGCCCAGCGACTGGCAGTCGATGTAGACCGGCACGATATGTTCGGGCAGCTGCTGGTCCAGGCGCAGCAGCGCCGAGGTCTTACCCGTGCGCCGCTGCCCGACAAGAATGAGCACGTTGCGCCCGGCAATGCGGTCCACATTCTGGGCAATAAACTCAAACAGCCCTTCGCGGCCGTAGAAGAGGGGGCTATTGCCGCGCAGCGGCGTGCCCGGCGTGTACGGGTTGGGAATCGGCTTGAAGTCGCGCACCGGCGGCAGCAGATGCACCATGTCGGCAAAGGCCAGCCGCCGCCCCTGGCGGATACGGTCGTCGTAGCGGACGCTGAAGGCCACGCGGAAACGATCCTCCACGGCAGGCGCCAGCCGGAAATCGACCTCATGGCTGCGGCCCGGCGACAGCACCGGGATCGTCTGGGGGGAGCTTGCCACCCCGTAGGCCGGCTCCTCGTCAAGCGTCACGATCACGTTCTCCGCCGCCGACCGCCCCTGATTATCAATCTGCAGGGCGATCAGCGCCTGCCCGTCCTGCGCCACCACGCGCTTGGTCTTCAGCGTAATCAGGAGCTGCGCCTGCCCGCGCAGCACTTCCATCTCGGCCCGCACCAGGCCCAGACAGCGCTCGACCACTGTATCGACCAGGTGATTCTCCACGGTCAGCGGCCGCTCTCCCTCCCGCTCGGCGATCTGCTGCAGCAGGATGGTCGCCTCGTGCAGATATACCAGCCGGTCTTCCGTCAGCTCAACGCGCTCGCTGTCGCGCAGGCTGCTCAACACGCGCAGCAGCATCTCCAGCCCGGCTGCTGGCTGCCCCACCCGCAGCTGCGCCAGCTGCTGCAGCGCCGGCCGCAGCAGCCCCAGTTCAGTAATGGTCGGCGCTTCCAGCAGCGCCTGGCCCATCTCATAGGTAGCGCGCCATACGTCGAGCTGGCGCCAGGGAACCGATGCCTCTTCCGCTTCCGCCAGCGCGCCGGTAATAATCGGCAGCGCCGCGTCGGGACGCGCCGCCAGCAGGAAGAGCCCGTTAGCCAGGTTAGCCAGCGGCGCATTGTTATCGCCGCGCGCCCGGTTGGCCAGCGTCAGCAGGAAGTCGGGCGAGCCGCCGTTGCGCGCGTACTGGCCGTCCAGCAGCTCCAGCGTGTTCGCCGGCTGCTGCCGGACGCGCCGGTAAAAGCGGGCCGTACGCGCCGGGATGGAGATGGCCTGGCGCAGCAGCAGGACGCCGCTGAAGAGCAGCACCGTGACAATGGCCGGCGCTGCCAGCTGCGGCGGTATAGCCGCCATCGGCACCGGCGGCGGGCCCGGCGGCGGCGTGACCATGCCCTGGTTCGTGCCGTCGTCGTAGCGGTAGCGGTAGTGGACAGGGCCGCTGCCGGCCGGCGTGAAGACAAACGAGATATTGTCGCTGCCCTCGGCGCGGTGTTCACGCTGTGGCTGCCAGCTTTGCGCAGCTTCATCCCACGTCTCCAACGTAATGACCACCTCGTCCACTTCTTCTTCGATCAGCGCCACGCGGAAGACATATTGGCCCGGCCCCGCGTCAATCTCCGGCTCGACCAGCAGCGGCGGCCGGTTTGGCTTGGCTTCGAATAGCTGCACTACGCCATTTTGTGTCAGCGTCACCAGCCGTGGATGCTCGCCCCCTATCAGCCGCACGCCGTCTAGCTGGAAGATGCTGCTGCCCAGCGCGAGCTGGTCCCAGCGGCGCTGGTCGCTGGTCAGCAGGAGCACGTTGCCGGCAGCATTGCCCACGGCAATGTCGCGCCCGCCGCCGCCGTCCAGATCGCCCCAATAGACATCGCGTAGCCCGCCCACTTCATCCAATGACCAGACGACGTCATCTTCGCGCAGGCTGAAATAGTGCAGCCGGTCGTCGGCGGTCCCCACCAACAGGGCTTCGTCGGCCAGCTCCAAGGCTGTCAGCGGGCCGGGCCCCATTGTCTGCTGCCAGACTTCGACCCCTTCCCAGTTGATGCCGCGCAGAACGCCGTCGTGTGTCGCCAGCAGCAGTGAGCGGCCCTGCGCCGCGTCGCTCTCCTGGTAGGGAAACGGATATACATAGTCGATGTCGTTGAGGTTGTAGTAGGTCAGCACCTCGGCGCGCCCGTCGCTCCAGACCAGAAAGAGCTCGTTGCTGCCGGTGACCACCACCAGTTCGCTGCGGCCGTCCTCGTCACGGTCCACGACGACGAGATGGCGAATGCCGCTGCCAAACTGCCGTTCCCAGAGCAGTGTTCCCTCCAGGTCGTAGGTGAGCAGCTGCCCCCGGTCGCTGCCGGCAATAATCTCCTCGCCGCCGTCTCCGGTCAGATCTCCAACTTTCAGCGCCGCCACCATCCCGGCAACGCGCTGCGGCTCTGTCCACGCAATGCGCCCGCTGGCCTGCCACAGCTCAATCCATGTCTCCTGCGTCGGCTCGCCGGAGTCGGGGTCGGGTGGGTTGACGTTGGCGGCGACGATAAAGGGCGTACCCTGCTCATTGCGCGCCAGCGCCAGCTCGGCAATCACGCCGCCCAGCGGCAGCTGGCCTCGCGTGCGTGCGTCGCCGCTCTCGATCAGGTGGATCAGGCCTTCCGCGCCCACCAGCAGCTCATCTTGACCATCTTCGTCCAGATCGGCGACGAGCATCGACTGCGGCTGGGAGACGCGGTAGGGCCAGTTGGCCGCCGGCGCATTCTTGCGCGCGCCCGTCCCCGGGTCGGTCAGCGAGAGCGTGCCGAAGCTTGCCAGCAGCAGCTCGCTGGCGCCGTCGCCGTTGCTGTCCACCAGCCGGCTTTGCCCCCCCGATGTCGACGGCAGCGAAAACAGCCGCTGCCCGCTATTGTCCAGCAGGAGCACGTCTACCGAGGCGCCGCTGCGCGTCTCCAGCGGCGCCAGCGTCAGCACCACCGCCGGCTGGTTCTCCGCTGCCAGTTGCGGATTGGCGGCCAGGCCAACGACCGCCCGCGCCGGTGTCTCGGGCTGGAAGCGCCAGAGACGAGTTCCGGCCGCATCGTAGGCCATCACCGTACCCACGCTCGTGCCCACCAGCAGCGCTTCGCCCTGGGGCATGCGCGCGCTCACCAGGTTGGTCACCGGCCTGTTGGGTGTGCGCAGCCAGAGAACCTCGCCCGCCGGGTTGTAGACGAGAAGCTCATGCCGGTCGCGGAAGCTCTTGGCAGCGGCGATAACCGGCGCGCCCTCCGGCCCCAGGCGAGGCGTCGCCAGCGCCGTGACCTGCCCGCTCAGCGAGCGGGCCATGATCACCTGCCGGTTACTCCGCAGCAGCGACAGGCGCGTATATTCCGCAAAATAGGTATAGACGATCTCTTCCCGCCCATCGCCGTCGACGTCGGCCACAGCCAGGCGCGGCTGTGGCGCATCACTCGTGGGCGGTATCTCCGGGAACTGCCAGACCCGCTCCCCGGCGCTGTCGTAAAGGCGCAGCACGCCGCTGGACAGCGCCAGCAGAAAGCCATCGCTCCCATCGCCATCGGCATCGTATCCCTGCAGCGCGTCAGGAGCGGCGCCAGAGCCCTCGATCGCTTTCTGCCAGATCACCTGCCCATTGTGGTCGAGGAGCACGAGGGTGTTATCCGTCGCCAGCAGCACGCTCCGCACGCGGCTGGCGCCCTCACCCTCGCTGCTTTGCAGAGTTGTCACCTGGCGGATCGGCGCCCGGTTGCGCGTCTCGTAGCTCCACCGGTCCCGCCCATCGGCGCCCACGACGATGAGCTGCCCCTCTTCGGTCGTCACCACGAAATCGTCCATCCCGTTGCCGTTCAGGTCGGCGGTCATTACGAGATGGAGCGGGCCGGGCGCATCGTAACGCCAGTAAGCGGAGGGCTGGCTGGCGCCGTCGGTCTGGACTTGTGCGGCAAGGGGCCGCGCCCTGGTTGACAGCAGCGCGGCGGCGGCCAGCAGCGCCGCTGCCGCCAGCAGCAGCCAGAACGGCCGCCCCGCCGGCGACCAACGTCCCCTTAATCTCCTTCCTGGCGTCATGGTAAGGTCAGTTAACCGGCCGCCGCCACTGACATGGCCGCGTTGCCGGTCATTCGGGCGGGCGCAGCGTATAACCCACGCCGCGCTCGCTGACAATCCAGCTGTCGTAGGGCTCAATGGCCCGCCGCAGCCGTTTGATTAACGTCTTCAGCCGGTCGGGGTCGTCCACCAGCACTTCACCCCAGACGGCCGCTTCCAGCTCGTCGCTGTGTACGACCTGCCCGGCATCGCGCGTCAGCCGGGCAAACAGGTCAAACTGGGAAGTGGTCAGGGCCAGCTCCTGCCCGGCGGCGCGCACGCTGTGGCGGTGCTCGTCAATCACAAACGGCCCAGCCTGAATGACGCCTGGCACCTGCTGGCGGCGCACGAAGCGCCGCAGGATCCTGCTGGTGTAGCCGTAGCCGCCGTCCACCGCCCGGATCAGGCACTGCTGCTCCAGCAAGCGCAGGTGATCCACCGCCCCCGCCAGCGTCGCCAGCGCATATTGCTCCTCGACCGTGAGGTTCTGCCACAGGTAGCTCAGGTGCGAATCGGCCTCGACCTCGATGGGCGCGTCGAGTGACGTCAGCGCCTCCTCGCCCTCCAGCCCTTTGCCCTGCAAGACCGCCTGAAAGGCATGATAACCGGCAATGTGCAGGAAGAACGGGTGGTAGCCGGCGAGAGCCAGAAGATGGTCGTGCAGCTCCGGCGGAAACGTGACGCCGGTGCCTGCCAGCCGGGCCAGCAGCAGCCCGCGCGCTTCCTTTTCGCTGTATAGGCCCAGCGGCAGCGTCACGAAAATGTTAAAGAAGGGCGAGCTGAGAATCTCCTCGTCGGCGGTGATGTCGAAGAGCGGGCGCTGGCTCGCCGTCAGGTAGGCCAGGCCATACTTCGTCGTCAGCCCGCGCAGCCGGGCGAAAAAGTAGGGCGTCAGGTGCGCATTGGCCGCCAGCAGCTCGAACTCGTCTAGCAGGACGACGACACTGACCTCGCGCTGGCTGAGCTGCGCCAGGACGCGATCCAGCGAGCGGTAGGTGCCAAAGCGCTCCACCTCCTCGACCTCGCAGCCGGCCTGCCTGGCTCGCTCCAGCAGCTCCGTCAGCAGCGCCTCGTATACCTCTTCCGGCGGCGAGCCGCCCAGCTCCTGGCAATCGACCAGCAGGAACAGGGTGCGTGGAAAGTCAACCTGGTGGCCGGCGCGCGTTTCCGGCCGGGCCAGGTGCAGCAGCAGCGAGCTCTTGCCAATGCGCCGCGGCCCGATCAGCGACACGCTCTGCCCATTGCGCAGCAGCCCCAATATCTGATCGATCTCGGCGGCGCGCCCATAGAACTCTTCAGCGCGGCGGATAGCGCCCCGGTGAAAAAACGGGTTATCGACACTCATGACCGGCATAGCGGTATTGTAAACCGTAACGTTGCTCGGGCACAACGCGCCTTAACGCCCGCCGCCGTTCCCGGCCTGGCCGCTCTCCTGCAGAAAGCGGTAGAGCACGCCAACCGCTTCCGCCGCTTCCGTTCGCTCCTCGCGCCGGTAGCGGCGCACGCGCCGGCTACGGCTGATATGCAGGTAGCGCCGTGCCCGCGTGATGCCCACGTACAGCAGTCGTAGCCGCTCGCTGATCACCTCGATGTGCGCCGACTCGGTGGCCGAGCGGCCCGGATGGAGCCCGGCGTCCCCTTCCATCAGGTAGCGTAGCTGCGCCGCCGCTTCCGCCGTCGGGTCGCTCCCCAGGAACTCATGAACTCCGAGGAAGGGCGCGTCCAGGCTGCCGGGAATCCACAAGCCGTCGATGCCCACCAGGAAGACGGCGTCCCACTCGTAGCCCTTGGCCCCGTGCTGTGTCGCCAGCGAGATGCGCCCCGGCCGCGGTTCATAGCCCGCGTCGTCCGCGCCGCTGCCCGGCAGCAAGCGCCGTCCGGCCGCCACCTCGGCCAGCTGCGCCGCCAGCTCCGGCAGCCGCCACTCCGGCTCCAGGTCACGCCAGCCGCGCATCAGGTTGGCGATCTGGTAGGCGACGGCCAGATCGAACTCGTGGAGGCGCTCGTCACCGCCGGCGCGATGGTCGCCGGCAAACAGCTCGTCGCCCAGCGCCAGCGTCAGGTCGTCTATGGGCAGTAGCCGCAGCGCGAAGATACGGCGCAGCAGCGCCAGGAACGGCTGCAGCTGCGCCAGCTCCTCATCGCCGGCGACTCCGGCCGGCAGCGCGGCGGCGACGTCGTCAGGCGCCAGAGGAAAGAGCAGCCGCTCCGGCTGGTGCGTGCTGCGCAGCAGCGCCTGCACCCGGCTCAGCTCCGGCGAGGGCAGGCCCGGCTCGCTTTCCAGAGCGAAGTCGCCCGCTGCCGGGTGGCCCAGCTCGACCAGCGCCTCGTGCGCCTGCAGCAGCGCACGCGTATCCAGCGGGTCGGCCAGCAGCCCGATCAGGCCATAGAGGGCCGAGGCAATCTCCCGCTCGCGCAGGCCGCCGCGCAGCATGTTGTCGTAGGGGGCGTCCAGCCGATCCAGTGCTTCGGCCATCGCGTAGCCCACCCGGTTGGTCGGGACCAGAATGGCCGCGCTCTGCTCCGGGTGCGCCCGCACGTAGCGCAGCGCCAGCTCCGCCACCGCCGGCAGCTCCTGCTCCTCGCGCTGCTCGTACACCTTGATACGAATGTTGTTGTCGAAATCGGGGGGGTTCGTCTGGGCGTCGCCCGGCGGCGTCGGCTCGATGCGCTGGGCGCGGAAGGCGCTTTCCCGTACTTCCGGCGCCGGGTGGCTCGAGATGGCCCACTGCAACAGCTCGTTGGCCGCCGCCATAATGCGCGGCGCCGAGCGCCCGGAGTTGGGCAGAGGGCGCACGGCCACGCCCGGCCTGTCGAGAAAGGCGTTGAAGTAGCGCGGGTGGGCCGCCGTGAAGGTGCTGGTAATCGCCTGGTTCGGGTCGCCGACCCTGACCCAGTTGCCCTTCTCGCCCGCCAGCGCGCCCAGCAGCGCCTCCTGCAGCGGCACGCTATCCTGGGCCTCATCTTCCAGGATGAACGGCCAACGCTGCCGCAGCGCCCCGGCCAGCCCCGCCTCTGTCTCCAGCAGGCGTACCGCTTCCCAGATCAGGTCGTCAAAGTCGAGCGCCCCTTGCCGCGCCAGAATCGCCTGGTAGCGGCCATAAATCCCGTTCAGCATCCACAGCAGCGCCAGGTCGGCGTCGCCGGCTGCCACGCCCGGCGCCGACTGGTCTTCCATCGTTGCCAGATCGGGCAGCGCGCCGCTGCGCTCCTCCAGCCGCTTCTGGATCGCCGCTGGCTGGTAGCGCTCGTTCTTCGCCGTGCGGATATAGATCTGCGCCGTGCGCTCCGTGATCTCGCGCCAGCGGCCGCGCAGCGCCACGCTCGCATCGTCCGGCAGGAAGGCGCGCCAGGCTTCGGGATAGGCGTCAATCCAGCTCGTGACCGCCTGCGCCAGATAGGCCAGCGACTGCGCCTCGTCCACGACCACAATCTCGTCGGCAATCTCGCCGCCGCGCGTGGCGCGCACGATCTCCAGCCCCAGGCTGTGCAGCGTGCGCACGTCGAAGCCGGTCAGGGGCAAGCCGGCCTCCTCTAGCTGCTGGCGAATCCGGGCGCGGAAGCTCTCCACGCTCGCATTGAGATAGGTGACGATGAGAATCTGCTGCCCGGCGGCGGCGTCAATGCGTCCGCCGGCAATGAGCCGGGCGGCGAGGGCAGAAAGGGTGAAGGTCTTGCCGCTGCCGGGTACGGCGCTGACCGCCATCATGCCGCCTTCATAGGCCAGAATCGCTTCTTGCGCCGGTCGAAGTTGTGTTTCAGCCATCCTTTTCCTCGTGCTCACCTCCCCCTTACCAGACGGCGCGCCCAACTGTGCTATTATACGGGCGCGCACCGTCGCGAACCATCTCTGGACGCAGCTTCTATGCAACGTGTAACCTTTCTTGGCGCCAGCATTGCTCTCCTGACTATCCTGCTCGCACAGAGCGGCGCGGCGGCTAATGGGCCGCCTCGTTTCGGCATTGTCGAAGCCTTCTGGTCGCCGGAGCAGGCGGCCGATCTCGGCGCCGGCTGGGAGCGCATCCTCTTCTACTGGAGCGAGATTCAGCCGGAGGGGCCGGACGACTGGAATACGCTGCACGTCATGGAAGAGTGGCTGCGTGACGGCGCGGCGGCCAACCGCGAAATCGTCGGCCTGATCAAGCACACGCCGCCCTGGGCCACCGACGGCGCCATCTACAGTGGCGTGCCGCGCGGCCTCTACCTGCCGCCCGACGACCCGGGCAACTTATGGGCCGACTTTGTGCGTAAACTCGTCGATTACTATAGCGCGCGCGGCATCCACCGCTGGATTATCTGGAACGAGCCGGACATCGACGTGGGCGTCTATGGCAACGAGTTTGAAGGCTCGGTTGAGGATTACTACCGGCTGCTGCAGGTGGCCTATCTCGTCATGAAGGAGCGCGACCCGCAGGTGACCATTCATCTCGCCGGCCTCACCTACTGGCACGACGTGGCCGCTGGGCGCGAGCAATATCTCGACCGCCTCCTCCAGGTCGCCGCCGCCGACCCCGATGCGGCTGCCCACGATTACTACTTCGACGTGCTCTCCCTGCACATCTACTTCCGCACCGAAAGCGTGCCCGCCGTCATTGCCGAGATGGACGCCATCCAGCGCCGGCACGGGCTGGCCAAGCCTATCTGGATCAACGAGACCAACGCGGCGCCCACACTTGACCCGCTCTGGCCGGTCGAGCGGCCCCAGTTCACGGTCGATCTGGAGCAGCAGGCCTGGTTTCTCGTCCAGGCGCAGGCGCTGGCCTTTGCCGCCGGCGTCGAAAGCATTGGCGTCTACAAATTCTCCGACGTGCTCGTCGAGCCGGGCGGCGAGAGCTTTGGCCTGCTGCGCGCCGACTTCAGCGAGCGCCCGGCCTTCGCCGCCCAGCGCGCCGCCATCCGCCTGTTGCGCGACTTCACAACTGTTTCCGCCAGCAGCACGCCCGACTACCATCTGGTCACCTTCAGCCATGCGGACCGGGTGACGCGCGTTCTCTGGAGCCGTGGCCCGGCGGCGCTGACCGTGCGCCTGCCGGCGTTGGCCGACAGCGCGCGTCTGGTGGCGCTGTCTGGGGCGGAAGAGCCACTGGCGGCCAGCGCCGCCAGCTATGAGATTGCCCTGGGCGGCGCTCGCTGCTACGAGGAGTGTATCATCGGCGGGCCGCCCGTCTTCGTCGTGGAAGCGGCGCCCCTTTCGTCCGCGGCAAGAGCGCCGCAGCTGCTCAGCCGCGCCACGGCCACGCCGCTTCCCGCCGCTGCCGGCGCCGCTGCGCCCGCCGCCCAGCGCGCCGCGCCGTTATGGCTGGCCGTCATCCTGATGCTGCTGGCCCTCGCCAGCGCCGGCGCTCTGGCGCTGCTGCACGGGCGCCG
Organism: uncultured Ardenticatenaceae bacterium; assembly: GCA_964579295.1. Taxonomy (GTDB): domain Bacteria; phylum Chloroflexota; class Anaerolineae; order Promineifilales; family Promineifilaceae; genus JAAYYY01. The sequence goes on along the minus strand of CAZOGK010000015.1, from coordinate 37,961 downwards.
CGCCCGCGTCCCCCGCCATCACTAAGGAAGGAACTATGGACCTGCAACCGACCACTTCCCCGCTCACCCCTGCCGAGGCCGTCCCGGCGCTCGACCAGCGCCGCATTGACGTGGCTGCTGTTACCCGGCGCACCCGCAACTGGCGGCTCCTCGACTGCAGCGAGGCCACCCTGCAGCAGATGCGCGGCGCGCTGCAGCAGGAGATTGCCGGCATCGAAGAGCGGCTGCTGGAAGGCGAGCGGGCGTTCAACCTCTACGTCGATGGCGGGCGGCCGCTGCTGGTCGAGCAGGCTCGCCTGCAGATCGACCGCACGACCAGCGAGTGGGAGGCGTTGACCGCGCGCCTGGCAGAGATTGACGAGGCGCTGCGCGAGCGCCGGCTGCGCGACCGGCTGGCGGCCCGGCTCGGCAACCGCCGTCGTCTCCTGCGGCTCGACGCGGCCGTCTTCGCCGCCATTCTCATCGCCGTTGCGCTGACTACCATCGAGCTGCTGCTGCCGCTGCCGGCGCGCACCGTGCAGACGATTATCGCCGTCGACACGGCCATTGCGCTCTTCCTGCTCGGCGACTTCTTCTTGCGTCTGGCCCATGCCGACGACCGCCGCTGGTATATCCGTCGCTATTGGATTGACTTTGTCGCCTCGCTGCCGTTCACCCATTTCCTCCGCTTTGGCCGGCTGCTGCGTATCGGCCGCTTCCTGCGCTACCTGCGTCTCCGCCGCGCCCTCTACCTGCTCACCTTCAGCTTCAGCGGCCTGGATAAGCTCGCCGAGACCTTCCAGATTAGCCTGCTCAAGCGGGCGCTGGCTATCGCCTTTGCCCTGCTCTTCTTCGGCGCCCTCAGCATCCGGCTGCTGGAAGCGGCCTACGACGACTCGTTGCTCAGCTTCCAGGAGAGCCTCTGGTGGAGCTTTACCACCGTAGTTACCGGCGGCTTCGCCGATCTCTACAATCCGGCCACAGGCATTGGCCGGCTGGTCACAGTCGGCCTCGTGCTGCTCGGCCTGACGGTAACAGGCGTCTTTACCGCCAGTCTGACCTCTGTCCTCGTCGTCGACGACGCGACCCAGATTCAGGAACACCAGCAGGATCTGGAGCTGCGGCTGCGTGACCTCAGCCAGCGGCTGGATCAGCTCGCGCGCGAGACGAATCAGGGTCTGATTACGCTGGAAACGGTGGCCCAGCAGCTCTCCAACCAGCCTACCGCCGCCGCCGTCGCCGCCTTACTTGCCGACGCCCTCGTGCGTGACTTTTCCGCCGTGCAGGCCTCGGTGCACCAGCTTGAAGATGGGGTGCTGCGCCGGCTGGCTCTCGCCGGCCGGGAAGAACTCGCGCCCAAGGAAATCGTGACCTTCGGGGAAGGGCTGCTCGGCCGGGCTATCGCCAATCTCCTTCGCCTGCCCGACCTCTACGCCGTCGATCTGGAGCCGGCGACGGAACTTAACATAAAGGCCGGTGGCGTCTCTGTCGTCTGCCCCCTGGTGGCCGCCGGGCAGCTTCTGGGCGCCGTCTGCCTGGTTCTGCCGGATAGTCTCGCCCGCTACTATCTCTACAACCGCGCGCCCATGACCCTGGCCCATCACGCTGCCATCGCCATCTACGCCCACCGCGTTGCGCAAGCGCCGCCGCCCGCCTGAGCGCCGGGTAGCTAGGAGCGGGTGAAACCGGGCCAGGCCAGGCTGATACGCCCGCGCTCCGGCTCGACCTTGAGGATCTCCACCTCGACCACGTCGCCCACCTGCAGCGTAACGGTGCGCGGCTTCTGGCTGCGATGCAGCAGCCCGTCCTCCTTCACCCCCACGTCGATGAAAGCGCCGAAATCGACGACGTTGCGCACTGTCCCCTTGAGCCGCATCCCCGGCTGCAGGTCCTCCATGCTCATCACGTCGCTGCGCAGGATCGGCGGCGGCGCGTCCTGGCGCGGGTCACGCCCGGGCCGCACCAGCTGTTCGAAGATATCCTCCAGCGTCGGTGCGCCCGTTCCCAGCGCCGCGGCCAGCTCGGCCAGCGACTGCCGCTGCCGCAGCGCCGCCAGTGGCTCGGCCCTAGCCTGTGGCGGCGTGCCGGCCGGCAGCCCGGCCCGCGCCAGCAGCCGGTTGGCGACGGCGTAGCTCTCGGGGTGGATGGCGCTGGCGTCCAGCGGGTTGTCGCCGCCATGCACGCGCAGGAAGCCGGCCGCCTGCTCGTAGCTCTTCGGGCCAAGGCCGCCGACCGCCCTGAGCGCCTCCCGGCTGGCAAAGGGGCCGTGCGCTTCACGGTGGGCGACGATACGCCGCGCCAGCGCCGGCCCAATGCCGGAGACGTAGGCCAGCAGCGCCGGCGAGGCCGTGTTCACGTCGACGCCCACCTGGTTGACCGCCGAGCTGACCACCCAGTCGAGCGTTTCTGCCAGCGTCTTCTGGTCCACGTCGTGCTGGTAGAGGCCGACGCCAATCGAGCGCGGGTCGATCTTCACCAGCTCCGCCAGCGGGTCCTGCACGCGGCGGGCAATGGAGACAGCGCCGCGCAGCGTCACGTCCAGCTCTGGCAGCTCGGCGCGTGCCAGCTCGCTGGCGCTGTAGACGCTGGCTCCCGCCTCGTTGGCGATCAGGTAGTGCGGCGCCTGCCCGGTCGGCTGCAGCAAGCCAATCAGCTCGGCTGCCAGCAGCTCCGTCTCGCGTGAGGCCGTTCCGTTGCCGATAGCCAGCAGCGTGACGCCATGTTGCCGCACCAGCGCCGCCAGCCGTTTAAGCGCCAGCGCCCGCTGCGCTTGCGGCGGGTGGGGGTAAATCGTCGCCGTATCCAGCAGTTTGCCCGTGGCGTCCACCACCGCGGCCTTGCAGCCGGTGCGGAAGCCCGGGTCGATGCCCAGCACAATCTGGCCCGCCAGCGGCGGCTGCAGCAGCAGGCTGCGCAAGTTGGCGGCAAAGACCTCGATGGCGTGCGCTTCGGCCCGTTCGGTCACTGTGCGCCGCACGTCGCGCACGATGGCCGGCGCCAGCAGCCGCGGCCCGGCGTCGGCAATCGCCGCCTCTAGCTGGCTGCACAGCGGCGAGCGAAAGTGGGGTGGGAAGGCGCTTTTCGCCGGCAGCAGCCAGTCGCGCTCGGCCAGCTCTACCTGGACGCGCAGCACTTCTTCCGCTTCACCGCGATTGATTGCCAGGACCTGATGCGGCCGTAGCTGGTCCACGGCGGCCTCGAAAGCGTAATAATGTCGGTAGACGCCGCGCGCGTCCTCGGCCCCATCCCGCTTCTCGGCGCGTAGCACCGCCCAGCGCAGCGCCTTCTCACGCGTCTCGCCGCGCACCTGGGGGTGGTCGCTGATCATCTCGGCCACGATGTCGCGCGCGCCGGCCCAGGCATCCTCTGCGGTCGGCGCGCTTTCGCTCAGGAAGGGCCGGGCCAGCTCGGCCAGCGTCTGCCGCGTCTTCTCCTGGGCCACGATCAGCTCCGCCAGCGGCTGCAGCCCTTTCTCCCGCGCCGCGCTGGCCCGCGTGCGCCGCCGCGGCCGATAGGGCTGGTAGAGGTCTTCCAGCAGCGTCAGCGTCGCCGCCCCCTCGATCTGCCGCCGCAGCTCGGGCGTGAGCTGGCCCAGGCTCTCGACCCGCGCCAGCACGGTCTCGCGCCGCGCGGCCAGCGCCCGCCCCTGCTGCAGCCGCTCGGCAATGACCCGCAGCTGCGTCTCGTCCAGGCTGCCCGTCGCCTCTTTGCGGTAGCGCGCGATGAAGGGGATGGTGTTGGCCGCGTCGAGCAGCTCGACCGTCGCCTCTACCTGCAGCGGCGCAACGCCCACTTCACGGGCAATTGCCTTGACTAGTTGCCGGCTATCCATCGCCCTCCCTTCTTGCACCAACTTACACGGCTCGCCCAGCGCGCTTACCGCAGCAAAGCAAAACGCTCTATAGGCCTGTGTTCAGGATAACGACCGGGCAATCGGCGCGCATCAGGATATTCTCGACGCGCGGGCCGAGGAAGAGGCGGGTCGAACCGGGGCGCAGGTCGGTGCCGAGGACAATGAGGTCAATCTGCTCGCGTTCGGCAACCTGCAGAATAGCGTCATCCGGGTTGCGCCCTTCTTCCACCAGCGTAAGGGCCTGCACGTCGTAGAGACCGCCCAGCTCCGCCAGGCCACCTGTAATCTGCTGCGCCCGCTCGTGCCGCCGCACGCGCAGGGCGGGGCCGGCCGTGCCGCGGTAGTCGTAGTCCCCTTCCTCATACTCGACCACGTTCAGGATCAGCACCGACTTCTGGCCCGGTCGCGCCAGCGCAAAGGCCAGCTCGGCCGCGTGGCGCGAGGCATCCGTTCCCGTCACCGGCACCAGTATCCGCTCGGGCCCCCAATCCTGTAGCTGGCGCGGCCCCTGTACCACCATCGTCGGCGCCGGCGAGAGGCGGACCAGCGTATCGACCAGCGGACTGAACAGCACGTCGCTGTCGCGATGGCGCTCGGAGGCGCCCAGCACCAGCAGGTCGTAATCCTTGGCCGCCTCGTCCAGAAGGGCGCCGGCGCTATCCGTGCTTTCCACGACTTTGCGCACCACTTCGCTCCCTTCAAAGATGCCGGCTATCTCGCGCAGGTAGGCGGCGCCCAGCGCCCGCTCGCCTGGCTCGGCCACGTTGAAGAGTGTCACCGATATGTTGGTATGGACGCCAATGCGCTCCAGCAGCCGCGCCTCGACCGTCTTGAGGGCGGCACGGTCGTCGCCGTCGTCGCGGCGGCGCACCGGCAGCAGCACGCGGTGTATGTCCGCTACCAGGCTGCCGACGGCCATCTCTTCGCGCCGCAGCCGTTCCAGCTCCTGCTGTTCCGGCTGTACCCGCTTCAGCACCCAGCGCAGCGCTGCCGGCGCCATTAGCGACGTAGCCATTGCCATGATGACGATAATCGAGAACATATCCTGGCTGAGGATGCCCAGCTGTAGGCCGATGGTGGCGATGATGATTTCCATGGCCCCGCGCGCGTTGAGGCCCGCGCCAAAGCTGAGCGACGTCCAATGGTCGCGCCGGCCGATGAGCCGCGCGCCGGCGTAGGTGCCCACCACCTTGCCCAGGGTAGCGATGAGGATGACCAGGAGCGCGATGAGGATAAGCTGCGGCTCAAGCAAATTGAGGATGTTGACTTTCAGCCCGGCCGTCGCAAAAAAGATGGGCGCGAAGATGCCCAGGGCGACGCTCTCTAGCTGATGATGGACCTTCTCCGGCAGCCGCGGCATCTGGGCGAAGATAATGCCCATGATAAACGCGCCCAGCACCGCTTCCAGGTTGAGCGCCTGCGTCAGCGCGCCCCAGGTGAAGGTCATCACCAGCACCAGCGTTAGCAGCCGGTCCTGGCTGATCACCTCGTCCTGCACGAAGTCGAGCAGCCGCTTGACGAGCCAGCGCCCGACGGTGAAGCTGAAGACGAGGAAACCCAGCACGCTGCCGACCGTCGCCAGCACCGAGCCGGCGGAGATAGCCTGCCCGCTCGCCAGACCGGCGACCACCGACAGCAAAATCCAGCCGGTCGTATCGTCGCTCATGCCGGCGGCGATAATCGTCTGGCCGATGTCGCGCCGCATCAGGTTGAGGTCCATCAGCACCTTGGCGATGACCGGGATGGCCGAGATCGACATGGCCGTCGCTACAAAGAGGGCAAAGACCAGCCGCTCGTTGGGGTCGGCCAGCAGGAAATCGGGCAGCAGCATGCCCAGAATGAAGCCGCTGGTAAAGGTGGTGATGATGCCGCCGTAGGAGACGCCGATGGCCGTGCGCGCGTGGCGGCGGATCAGCGCCAGGTCGGTTTCCAGCCCGGTAATCAGCAGCAGGAAGAGCGCGCCGAGCAGGCTGACCACCTCCAGCAAATAACCCTGCACTTCCGTCTGTGGCACGATCCAGGTCCCCAGCGCCGGAAAAATGCTGCTGATGAGCGATGGGCCGAGAATAATGCCCGCCAGAATCTCGCCCACCACCGACGGCTGGCCCAGGCGCTGGGCCACTTCACCCAAGGCGCGGGCGGCAAAAAGCAAAAGCGCTAACTGGAAGAGTAGAACCAGGACATCGTGATGCGATGCCGCTGTAAAAACATCCATTCAAATCTCCTTGACCAATGATTCCTTTTTTACCGTCCCCTGTCTTGCCAGGGAGCGGCTCCCGTCCACATAGCCTAACAGCAACAGCGGTAGGTGTCCAACCCTCATCCGCTGCCGTGCGGCGCCCGGCCACTCCCCTGGGATTAACGCGCCGACCTGCTATAATGAGGTCAGGCAAGCGCGGGTAGGGCGCCCTTGCCGGGCGCGCCGGCCCGCTGGCAGCAACCATTTAGCCACACAACGGAGCAATGTGCATGATAGCCATGACCGTCCGCCTCAACGGCCAGCTTGCGACGACGATTGGCGCGCCGCGCCTGCAGCTTTCGCTCCCCGACCACGCGAGCGTTGCCCATCTTGTCGCCCTGCTGGCGGAGCAGTATCCGCAGGCAGCCGCCCTGGTGGCCCGCGCAATCCCGGTCGTCGACGGGCGCCACGTATCGGCTGCCACGCCGCTGGCCGGCGCCGGCGAGGTGGCCTTGCTCATGCCCATCGCCGGCGGATGAGGCTACGTCCTGACCAGGTTCGGTTGGCATTCGCATAAGCTCGTACAATTGAGGTCGTTCTGCTACAGTAGCCAAGGGAGGGACACGAGGAGCCTCTGGGCTCTCCCATACCATCAGTCAGGAGTCCGATTATGAAACTTCTGCTCACTTCCGCTGGCATCAAGAACCCAAGCATTCACGAAGCGTTGGTCGACCTGCTCGGCAAACCGGTTACTGAGGCTAGCGCCCTCTGCATCCCCACCGCGATCTATGCCATTCCCGGCGGCGCTGCCCATGCCTGGCGGTTCATCAGCGGACAGGAGCCGGAGTGCCCCATGTGCGAATTGGGTTGGAAGTCATTGGGGGTTCTGGAACTCACCGCTCTGCCCACCATCGATGCAGCGCTCTGGGTCCCCCTGGTCCAGCAGACCGACGTTCTGCTGGTGAACGGCGGCGACTCCCTGTATCTGTGCTATTGGATGCGGCAGTCCGGACTGGCAGACCTCTTTCCGTCGCTGCGCGAAACGGTGTACGTAGGACTGAGCGCCGGTAGTATGGTGATGGCCCCCAACATCGGGGAACACTTCGCCGGCTGGCGTCCGCCCACCGGTGGCGATGACACGCTGGGACTGGTCGATTTTGCGATATTTCCGCACCTGGACCACGAAGACCTGCCGCGTAACACCATGGCCGACGCCGAGAAGTGGGCCGCCGGGATGCCGGTGCCGGGATACGCGATGGACGACGAGACCGCCATCAAGGTGGTCGACGGCGCAGTTGAAGTTGTCTCTGAAGGCCAATGGAAACGGTTTGCGCCCTAATGCTGTCGTGCCCCACCTATCAATAGAACCTGGTCCGTTTACCCAAGAAGTAGGAGGTACCCATGACCCTGGAAGTAACTCGCGATTCCCTGACCGCTGCCAGACCAGACGGCGGCAACGGCCATGTTGCCGGCCACGAGACGGTCTACGTCGACGAGTTTGTCGACGGCATCCTCGATCCCGGCCGCCCCATGCTCGGCCCTGTGCGCGACGGCGGGCACATCATCGCCAACACTGCGCCGGGCTGCTGGGGCCCGATGATTACGCCCGAGATCCGCGGCGGCCACGAGGTCACCAAACCGGTTGCCGTGGCAGGCGCCGAGGTGGGCGACGCCATTGCCATCCGCATTAAGGATATCAGCGTCACCAGCATTGCTACCGCTTCCGGCAACGACGAGATCCTGGGCGACCGCTGCCTGGGCGACCCCTACGTGGCCGGCAAGTGCCCGGGCTGCGGCGAGCTTTACCCGAAAACCGTCGTAGAGGGCGTTGGCCAGGATGCGGTCCGCTGCGCCGGCTGTGGCGCTGACGCGGCGCCGTTCCGCTTCACCAACGGCTACACCATGGGCTTCGACAATTTGCGCGCTCTTGGCGTTACCCTCAGCCAGGAGATTGCCGAGAAGCTGGGCCGCGACGCGCGCTTCTATGCCGCCATGCCGGAGAACGCCATCCAGAACTCGATTCTGGCCTTTGCCCCGCACGACCTGGTGGGAGTCGTCGCCCGGCTGCGCCCCTTCATGGGCCAGCTCGGGACGACGCCCGCCGTGCCTATCCCCGACTCGCATAACGCGGGCGACTTCGGCGCTTTCCTCATCGGCGCGCCGCACGAGTATGCGCTCACCGCCGAGCAGCTGGCTCACCGCACCGACGGCCATATGGACATCGACGCCGTGCGCGCCGGCGCCATCCTCATCTGCCCGGTTAAAGCCGAGGGTGGCGGTGTCTACATGGGCGACATGCACGCCATGCAGGGCGACGGCGAGATTGCCGGCCACACTGCCGACGTCGCCGGCACGATTACGCTCCAGGTGCACCTGCTCAAGGGTCTCGACCTCGACGGCCCCATTCTCTTCCCCGTCGCCGAGGATCTCCCCTACCTGGCCCGCCCGCTCAGCGCGGAGGAGAAGGAACGCGCCCAGGCGCTGGCCGCCAGCTGGGGGCTGGGGGGCATCGAGGAAAGCCTGCCCATCTCCGTTATCGGCACCGGCCCCGACCTCAACGCGGCTACCGATAATGGCCTCGAACGGGCGGCCACCTTGCTGAGCATGACCGTGCCCGAGGTGAAGAACCGCGCCACCATCAGCGGCGCTATCGAGATCGGGCGCCATCCTGGCGTCGTCCAGGTCACCTTCCGCGCCCCGGTGGAGCGCCTGGAAGCTGTCGGCCTGCTCGGCTTTGCCCGCGATCAGTACGGCGACTGATTGCCGTTGCCGCAGATAAAGACTGGTTCGGCCTGCCCGCCGCGGCGCCGGACCAGTTTTTTTGCTCGGTCCACTAGAACATTTGTTTGCATTCTAGGGCGAAATGCGCCATAATGAGGGGGAAAGGGGCCGGCACGATGCCGGCCCTCCTGGCAAGGCTATTTTCAGGAGAGCGCACCATGGCCTTACGAACGAAGAGACAGCCCAAATATCCCCGCCGCCTCTGGAGCCTGGTCGGCTTTCCCGGAGAAGGCAAAAGCACCTTTGCCGCGCGCATGGCGGCGCCCATCCTGGTCGTCGATAGCGACCACCGCTTTGACGAGGTGATGCACCTCGTCGCCGGCGACGTGCTCGAGTTTGAGGACCCGCGCATCAACGGTCTCGTGCCGCGCATCGTAGACGAGCTGGCCCAGTCGATGCCGGACGAGCGGGTGGCGACCATCGTCGTCGATAGCCTGACGCAGATCATCTCCCCCCTCGTCCAGCGCGCCGTCCAGGCTAACCTGGACGGCAACAACCGCAACAAGATGGCTAGCTTCGTCGCCAAGGCAACCGGCATGAAGCTGCTGCAAGACGGCGTCAGCCGCTGGGGCAGCGACGTGCTCTGGATCTATCACCTGCAGCAGGGGCGCGACGCCAAGGCCCAGGACCAGACGACGACGACCGTTCCTGCTACCGAGCTGGCCCGTCTGCAGCGCAACCTGAACGCCCGCCTGCGCGTCATGCGCCAGGGTTCGCGGCTCGGCATTCACGTCGAGTGGTGCCGCAACGGGCGCCAGGGCATGACGCTCTGGGATGAAAGCGGCAGCTGGGAGATGATGCCAGAGAAGCTGGAAGAAGCGATGTATGACGGGCTGGCGCACGAGCAGCAGGTGCGTAAAGAGAGCCGCTTTGCCGGCCCCGACGAGGCCATCGCCTGGGCCGTGGAGCAGGGCGCCTTTCCCAACGTCAAGCAGGCCCGCGCCGCCTACGACGCCGTCAAAGCCGATCACCAACCCCCCAGCGCCGCCGAGATGTGGGAGCTATGGACGATGGAAGTTCACAGCCGCCTCATCCCCGCCGCCGAGGAGGACGTGGCCTTCTAAAGGGAGAATGTGCCGGCGCTTCCTCCCAGATGGCCGGTGTAGCCGCGGTCCGTGAGCGTCTGCGTTGGGGCGTGTACCAGGGCGCTCTGCTACGGTCCTCATCGATGTCACGTCACGCCATTCCAAACCCAAGCTGTTCGGAACGATACTACACACGACATTCGGCCGCGGCCGTTAGCTACCCGGCCCCAGCCGCCCCACCGCCGGCCGCGCCGCCGGCGGCGCCGGCCCCGGCAGCCGAGCCGCCTGAGCTGCTGGCCGACCCGGTCATGGCCACGAAGGCAGCCATCGAGCCGTCCTGCCCCGCGGCCGCCGCATGGAACCAGCCCGGCGCCGTCGTTACCCCTTCCCGCTGGAAGCGGCGCGCCCAGTTGTGCAGCATGCCGAAAGCGGCGGCGTAGGGCAGATAGTGCGTGAAGATATCCGGCCGGGTCACCGCCGCCTTGCCGCGCGTGATGCGCTTCAGGTAGCTCGCAAACGGCTTCCAGTCGGCCGCCTCCTGTACGCCCTGCGCCGTCAGCGGCTTTACGGATACGCCCAGCAGTAGGCCCGCCACGCCGGCCAGAACCATCCCCAGAGGCACGGCCAGGCTGGCCGGGCCGGCGCGCAGCGCCAGCGCGATGACGGGAATCAGGAGCAGGCCCAGAACCATGACGCCCGCGCCGGCGGCCATCAGACGGTTGCCGGCCGCTCGCCGCGCCTCGCTGACCAGCCCCGCCTGCTTTAGCTCCTGCCACAGCGTCTCCTCGAACGCTTTCCAGCGCTTGCCGGTCACACGCTGCTGCAGCTTGGAGAAGCGCACTTCGTCGTCGCGCCCATCCTTGCCCTCGAACAGCAGCGCCAGCAGCGCTTCCTCGTGCGGCGCCAGCTCGCCCGGCCCCGCCTGGCGCACGACGAAGTCGCGGCTGCTGAACAGCCCCGTGCGCGGCTGCTCCTCAATCGACAGCACGCCGCGTTCCGCCAGGTCGAAGAGCGTCGCCAATGCGTGCTGCCACTGCGGGCGCCCATTATGGCTGGCGAGCGCCCCGGCGTAGGCCGGCGGCAGCCTGGCCGGCGGTTCGTAGACGCGCTCATTGCGCACGACCCGCGCAGGTGGCGCCTGGTACCGTCGGGACGCCAGGCTGAAGCCCGCTGTCCCCACCGCGGCGATGAGGATGCCGCCCAGCAGCCAATACGGCGCCGTCCTGGCCTGGGCCTGCTGCCGCGCCTGCCAGGCCGGCGGCTGGCTGATTATGCTGCCGGCGGGAAAGGTCACCTCAATCGCCAGCGACGTATCCGCCGCCAGCTGTCCGGCGTCAATCTCCACGCCGTCCTCCAGCCGCTGCACCGCGCCGGCGCCGGCGATGACGGCCACGTCGCCCAGTGGCTGCACCCCAGCTGGGAAGGTCAGCGTCGTTTCGCTCTCCAGGATCTCAAAATCATGTTCGGTGGGCAGAATCTGAAAGCGCAGCGTGTCGCCGCCGTCGTCCTGGCGCACCACGCCGTGCAACCGGTAGCGCAGGGTAAAGGTGTGGCTCTCGTCTACCGCGGGCGCCATATGCCAGGTGACCCGCTCGCCGCGGATCTCGGCGCGTCCGGCGTCCGTCCCCGCGGGCAGGCTCTGCCCGTCCATCAGCACGTCGATAATCGTCACGCCGTCCGTGAACGCTGTCTCCAGCTCGCGGAAGACGAACGTGAACGGCTCGCCATAGAAGGCATAGGTAACTGTTTCCGTCACCAGCAGGTCGCCGCCCGGCTCGACAGTAGCCGCCACGTCATAGCGCGTCGCCACGTAGCGCTTTTCGGCAGCGCTGGCCGGCGTCGCCAGCAGGGACAGCACCGCGGCCAGGAAAACGATGATCAGAAAGAGACGTTTCATGCTATTGACCCCCGGGATTTGCCCCGTCTGCCGCCGCGCTCTCTCCCCGGTTGAGCGGGCTACGAGCCGGGCCAATCCCACTCTCTCATCTGTTCTACTCTACGATGATCGGTGAGGTCCAGTTGCAGCGGCGTGATGCTCACGTAGCCTTCCATCACCGCGCCAAAGTCAGTACCTTCGTCGGGCACCCCTGTCGGCGAGTCGCCGCCGATCCAATAGTAGGGCCGGCCGCGCGGGTCGATGCGCCGGTCGAGCCGGTCACGGTAGACACGCAGCCCCTGCCGCGTGCCGCGGAAGCCCTTGATCTGCTCGCGCTGCAGGTAAGGTATGTTGACATTGAGCAGCAGCGCCTTGTCCAGCCCCGCGCCAACCAACCGGCGGACAATCTCCCCCGCCACCTGCGCTGCCGGCCCGTATTCCAGCTCTTCCGGGTGCTCGTCGGGCGAGACCAGGGAGAAGGCAATACCCGGGATGCCGGCAATGACCGCCTCCATGGCCGCCGTCACCGTACCGGAATAGGTCACGTCGTGGCCCAGGTTGGCGTTCGGGTTGATGCCGGAAACCACCAGGTCAATGGGCTTTTCGATGACGCCCATTAGGGCCATGGCCACGCAGTCGGAAGGCGCCCCGTCGTTCGCCAGCGCCGGCGTGCCGTCGTCCAGCGTAACCCGCTTCACGCGCAGCGGCCGGTGCAACGTCTTCACGTGCCCACTCGCCGACCAGTTGTGATCGGGCGCCATGACGCTCACCTCGCCCACCGCACGCATCGCCTGCGCCAGCGCCAGCAGGCCGCTCGCCATCACGCCATCGTCATTCGTCACCAGAATATGCATAGCGCTCATTCCCGGCCGCTACGTTTGCGGGTAGGGCACCTCGTCTTCTTCGTCGTCAGGCATCTCCACCAGCTTACCGGTAACGGTAAAGATGATCCGCTCGCAGATGTTGCTCACCCGGTCGGCTGTGCGCTCCAGGTTATGCGCCGCCCACAGCAGGTGCGTCGCCTGGTCCATCACCTTGACGTCGGCGCGGATAGCGCGAATCAGCTCCTCGTAGACGCGGTTATAGAGCGCGTCCACCTCGTTATCTTCGGCATGGAGCGCATAGGCCGCATCCACGTCGCGCCTGACGAACGCCTGTAGGGCGCGCGTGAGCATATCAGCCCCCTTGTCGGCCATCAGCGGCAAATCACGCGCCGGCGCCAACAGCTCCTCCTCGCCGATCATCAGGCTGATCTTGGCAATGCCCTTGGCGTAGTCGTTAATCCGCTCCAGCTCGGTGGCGATGGCGATGACCGAGGCGATCAGCCGTAAATCGCTGGCCAGCGGCTGCTGCGTCGCTAGCACGATCAGGCTGTCCTTCTCGATCTGCATCTGCTCCTCATTGACCGCCTGGTCGCCGCGGATGATGCGGCGCGCACGTTCCTCGTTGCGGTCCAGCAGCGTCTGCACGGCGCTGACCACGTTCTGAGCGACCTCGCTGCCCAGAGCCAGCAGCCTGTCCTGCAGTGTCTGCAGCTCCCGGTCAAAATGCTGTCTGATATTCACCTATTCCTCTCCTTGCCGCGGCCATCTCTATCCCATTTCTGCCGTTCATCCCGGACGGCGCGCTTAGCCAAAGCGGCCGGTGATATACTGCTCGGTCAGCTCGTTTTGTGGATTGGTAAAAATGCGTCGTGTCTGGTCAAACTCCACCAGGTAGCCGGTGCGCTGCTCGTCTACGCTGAAGAATGCGGTGAAGTCCGAGGCGCGCGCCGCCTGCTGCATGTTGTGGGTCACGATCAGGATGGTGTACTCCTCTTTCAGCGTCTGGATCAGCTCCTCGATGCGCAGCGTGGCGATAGGGTCCAGCGCCGAAGCCGGCTCGTCCATAAGGATGATCTCCGGCCGCACGGCAATGGTGCGCGCGATACACAGGCGCTGCTGCTGCCCGCCCGAGAGCGACAGGCCGCTCTGGTCTAGCTTGTCTTTCACCTCGTCCCACAGCGCCGCCTGCCGCAGCGACGACTCGACCAACTCGTCCAGGTTGCCGCGGTAGCCGTTAATGCGCGCCCCCCAGGCCACGTTCTCATAAACGCTCTTGGGGAAGGGATTCGGCTTCTGGAAGACCATGCCGATCGTGCGCCGCACTTCCACCGGATCGACGTCGCCGTCATAGATGTTTTTGCCGTGATAGAGGACCTCGCCGGCGACCCGCGCCTCTGCTATCAGGTCGTTCATCCGGTTGAAGCAGCGCAGCACCGTGCTCTTGCCGCAGCCCGATGGGCCAATCAGGGCCGTAATGCGGTTGCGCTGGAAGACGAGGTTGACGTCTTTGACGGCGCGGAAGGCGCCGTAGAAGACTTCCAGGTCGCGCGTCTCCAGGGCGATCTGGCTGTTGCTCGCCGCGGCTGTGGCCCGCACGCCTTCCTGTTCGCGAATAGAGATCATGATAAGTTCCTGCTGAATCGGTTGCGCAGGACGACAGCCGCCGCGTTCAGGCTGAGCAGCAGCGTCAGCAGCACGATAATGGCCGCCCCGGCAATGTTGCGGAACTCTCCCTGTGGGCGAGAGGTCCACTGGTAAATCTGAATCGGTAGGGTGGTGAACTTGGCAAACGGTCCGTTGGGATCGGCCGTGATGAAGGTCGAGGCGCCGATGACTACCAGCGGCGCCGTCTCGCCGATTGCTCGCGACATCGCCAGGATCGTCCCGGTGAGGATGCCGGGCATGGCGTTAGGCAGCACGTGCGACCAGATGGTTTGCCATTTCGTGCCGCCCAGCCCGTAGCTCGCCATGCGCAGCGAGTTGGGCACGGCGCGGATCGCTTCCTGGGCATTGATGATGATAATCGGCAGGATCAGCAGCCCCAGTGTCAGCCCGGCCGAGAGGATGGTGCGCCCGTTCGCCGTCGTCTCGCCGTCGCTCACGCCAAAGGCCGCGCCGCTGGTGATGTTGACCAGCAGCCGGACGAAGATTGCCAGACCCAGCATGCCGTAGATGATCGAGGGCACGCCGGCCAGGTTGTTGATGTTCGTCTGGATAAAGCGGTTAATCGCGTTCGGCCGGGCATACTCCTCCAGATAAATGGCGGCGCCCACGCCGATGGGAAAGGAAAAGAGGATGGTGACCAGGATCACCCACAGCGAGCCCATGATCGCCGTGCGCACCCCGGCCAGCTCCGGCTCCGCTGCCTGCGGGCTGACGATAAACTCCGCCGTCAGCCAGGTGCGGAACTGCAGCAGGGCGGCCGGATGCTCCGCCCGTGTCGTCGCGGCGATCTCCTGCTGCCGGAACAGCGAATCGACCAGGGACCAGGTCTGTACCACGTCCGGCCGCACCACCCAGTCGAGCACCAGCTGATAGACGTTATCCGCGCTACGCGGCGCGTCGCTGCAGCCGGACGGCGCGCCCGCCGCTGCACAGGCCGCCCGGTAGTTGTCCACCGTATCAAAGACGAGCACATTCTCGTAGAAGCGCTGCTCGCGTTCCAGCCGCCTGCCCAGGCCGCGCGAGACGTGCTGCCGCAGGATGCCTACCAACGCCTCGTGCGGCAGCTCGTCCAGCTCCTGATCCAGCACCGTGTCGGCGAAATAGTCCAGCGTGCCACTGCCTGGACCAGGCGTGTAGCGGCGGATGGGGCTATCCGGCCAGCCGCTGTCGACATCTTGCCAGCTTCCGGCCATGGTGAACAGCGCCGCCAGCTCTTCCCGGCTCACAGAGTGGGCGAAGCCGTTATCGTCGTTGACAACCGCCACCAGCGCGTCGTTCGCCACGCGTAGCACCTGCGGCTGCAGGCCGTTCGCCCGGCAGCTCTCCACTTCCGCGCGGTTCATCGGCCGGCTTGCCTGGTTGATGTCCGTACTGCGCTCGCTGCACAGCTGCGCAAAGCCGGCCGTGCTGCCGCTGCTCTGCAGGCGAATGGCGCCGGGAAAGCCGTCGGCGATGAACATCTGGGCAATGCGCCGCGTCAGCGGCAGCAGCGTCGAGCTGCCGCTGATTGTAATCGTCCCGTCGTACACGGCGGGATCGACCGCCGGCACGGCTTCCAGCCCTGCCGCCGCCAGCCAGGCTGCTTCGGTCGCTGCCAGCGCCTCGGCGTCGGCCGGGAAGTAGCCCGCCTGCGCCAGCGCCTCCCCGGCGTGCGCCAGGTAGTAATGGATAAAGGCGACCACCTGCGGCCGGGCGGCCCCGATCTCCCGTGCCGTGTAGAGGAACAAAGGGCGGGCCAGCGGATATCCCTCTTCCCCCGGCAGCGTCCCTTCCACGGCCAGCGCGCGCAAATCATCCGCGTGGGCCTGGTAGTAGGGGTAGCCAAAGAAACCTACGCCGTTGGCGTCGGCGGCAACGGACGCGGCCAGGCGGCCGTCATCTTCGCTGCTGCCTTGCGCCTGCTGCACCACAAGCGCCGTCTGGAAGTCGCGCACCAGCGCCTCGGGATCGACCCGGTTCTCGACGGCCGCGAAGCCAAAGGTCTGGTTGAGAATGTTGTAGAGCAGGGCGACCAGGGTCAGGATGCCGACCAGGGTCGCGCCCATGAAGGCCAGCTGCCAGGCACGGCCGCGGCGATGGCGCCGCTCAATCTGGCGCTGGAGGTCGTCCCCTTCGGGGTAAGAAGCTGGCCGGCTATTATTCATACACTTCGCGGAAGCGCGCCACCACCCGCTGGCTGACGACGTTCAGGAAAAGGGTCATAAAAAAGAGCAGCAGGCCAATGGCGAAGATGCTGTTGTAGTCAATTGAATCATAGCTCAGGTCACCGCCGCTGATGCGCACGATGTGGCCGGTCATCGTCTCCGCTGCTTCAAACGGATTCAGCGTGAAGTTGGGCCCGGCGCCGGCGGCAATCGCCACGACCATTGTTTCCCCCACGGCGCGCGAGATAGCCACGACGAAGGCGGCGGCAATGCCTGAGAGGGCCGCCGGCACCACTACCCGCAGCGCCGTTTCCAGCCTGGTAGCGCCTAGGGCCATCGCCGCCTGCCGCAGCGAGTTGGGCACGGCATGCAGCGCATCCTCGCTCATTGATGAGACGAGCGGGATGATCAGGATGCCGACGACGATCCCGGCCGAGGCGGTGTTGAAAATCTGCACCGTGTCAGCGCCAAAAATTGACCGCAGCAACGGTGTCATAAAGGTCAGGGCGAAGTAACCGTAGACGACGGTGGGGATGCCGGCCAGCACCTCCAGGATCGGCTTGAGCGTATTTCGCGCCCGGCTCGACGCATATTCGCTCAGATAAATGGCCGTAGCCAGACCCAGCGGTAGCGCCACCGCCATGGCAATCGTGCTCGTCAGCAGTGTCGCCGTCACCAGCGGCCAGATGCCGAACTGCAGCAGCTGCGGCTGCCAGCGCGTCGTACCGAAAAACTCGCGCAAGCTAACCTCCGGGCTGCCGAAGAAGAGCCACGACTCTTTGCCTAGCTCATAGACAATGCCCAGCGTCGTCAGGATAGAAATGGCCCCACATAGGAACAGGATGCTCTGGATGGCCGACTCGCGCAGGCGCGGTTTGCGGGCCAGCATCGCCGCGACCTCGTCGGGCGTGCGCTCGGCTATGCGCTCGGCTATGCGCTCGGCCATATCTTCTCCTCGTACTCTCTCATCGGTGCTCAATTGTACGGCAAGCCTCCTCTCCCGAACAGTTGCCGGGCGCGAAACGAGGAGAGGCGACAGGTAGCCTCTCCTCTTCTGTATGAGACATCACCCTATGCCGGCTAGACCCGGTTATTGCCCGACGGCGTCTAGATAAGCCTGGCGCGCGCCATTGAGCGTCTCGCTACTCGCCGGGAAGTAACCCACGTCGATCACCTCCTCGTCAACCCAGGTCAGATAGAAGTTGATGAAGTCGGCCACGTGCGGCTTACTCTGCATGATGTCTGCGGACGAGTAGATGAACAGCGGGCGGGCCAGCGGGTAGCTACCATTTTCTACATTGTCCTGGCTCGGCTCGACGCCGTCTATGCTTAACACTTTGAGGGCGCCGGCGTTCTCGACGTAGTAGGCAAAACCGAAGAAAGCGACGGAGTAAGGGCTGCCCTGCACACCCTGGACCAGAAAGTTGTCGTCTTCGCTCATCTGTGTGTTGGCGGCGCTAAGGATGGGAGCAGTATCCTCATCAAACACCGCTTCCACGAAGTAGTCAAAGGTGCCGCTGTCCGTTCCGGGGATATAGCGGAGGATGGCTTCGTCCGGCCAATCGGCGCGCACGTCGCTCCAGCGATTTGCCGCCGAGAAGATCTGCGCCAGCTCCTCCAGGGTCACGTCTGTGACGAAGTCGTTGGCGGCGCTGACGACGACGGCCAGGGCATCCGTGCCCACGCGGAACTCGATGGGCTCGCGCCCAATGGCCCGGCAGCTTTCTACCTCGCTATCGCGGATGGGCCGGCTGGCGTTGGCGATGTCGGTTTCCCCGGCCACACAGAAGCGCTCAAAGCCGGCGCCGCTGCCGATGCTGTCGATGGTGATCACACCGCCGTAGCCCTCGTTCTCAAAACGAGCGGCGAGGCGTTCCGTCAACGGGTAGACGGTCGAGCTGCCCGCGGTCACGATGTTGCCCGTCGTCGCCAGCGGGTCAACCTCGGGCAGGACGATCAGCCCGTCATTGCCGGCCTCACCCGGGCCTTCTTCCCCGTTGCTCTCCTCGCTGCCCATTACTTCTGCCGTCGGCGTCGGGTCCGTTGCCGCCGCCTGCGCCAGCGGCGTTGCTTCGATAAGGTCCAGCTCAGACGCGCCGCCGCCCTCGTCGTCGCCGCAGGCTGCCAGCGCCCATACCAAGGCCAGAGCTAGAATCATGAACTTCACTCGCATCAAAATCATCTCCTCCGATGTTTCCTTTGTTTGTTAAGCCGTCTTCATCTTGGCACCGATGCCGGCAAAACTGTGCCTGCTTGCGGCGCCTGCCACTATCTTACCGGGCGCTATTTAACGTTCCGGCAAGGGCCTGTTAAAGGGCTGCTACCGTCGGGTTAAGAGCCTGTTAACGGCCTGGCCGGATGCCGGCCCATTTGCCTCACGCCGCGAGTAGGCGGATAAATAGCCGTTCAACCCTGGCCCAGGAGAGCATCTATGCCCGACTATCCCTCGACAGTTATCCTCGTCACCCACGATGGTATGGGTAGCGCGACCGCGCCGCTGCAGCATCGCTTGCTGAAGACCTATCTGACGATGCTGCTGGAAAATGAAATGACGCCGGCTGCCATCTGTTTCTACGGCGAAGGTATCCAGATGGTCCTCGACAGCTCCCCCGTGCTCGACGAGCTGCGCACCCTGGAGCAGAAAGGAGTGGAGCTCGTCGCCTGCACGACCTGTCTCACCTACTACGGCTTCCTGGATCGGCGGGCCGTCGGCATACAGGGCAGCATGGCCGACATCGTCGAGGCGCAGTGGCGCGCCGAGAAGGTCATTACCCTCTAGGCGCTTCCTCGGGCCCATCGCCCGCTGCCGGCAGCGTGAACGAAAAGGTGCTGCCGGCCCCGGGGCGGCTCTGCACCCAGATCCGCCCGCCGTGCGCCTGTACCAGGTGGCGGGCAATAGCGAGCCCCAACCCCGTGCCGCCTTCACTGCGCGCCCGGTCGGCCTTGTAGAAGCGCTCGAAAACGCGCGCCTGGTCCAGCGCGGCAATGCCGCTGCCGTTATCGCGCACCGAGACCACGACGCTTGCTGCGCCCGCCGCCGGCGCCGCCGTCACCTCGATCTCACCCCCTTCCTGGGTGAACTTGATGGCGTTGTGCAGCAGGTTACTCACCACCTGCGCCGCCCGCGGCCCATCGACCAGGACCGGCGGCAGCGACGCTGGTACGCTCACCGTTAGCCTTTGCCCCTTGCGCTCTGCCTGGCTCTGCAGCCGCTCCACGGCGGGCTGGATCACGGCCAATACCGGCGTCGCCGCCAGCCGCAGCGGCGCCTTGCCCGACTCAATCCGCGATAGCTCCAGCAGCTCCTGGACCATCTGCGTCAGGGCGTCCACCTCATTCTCCGCCCGGTCCAGAAAGCGCCGCGCCGCCGGGGGATCTTCCAGGGCGCTGTCACGCAGCGTCTCGACCAGCGCCTTCAGCGACGCCAGCGGCGTGCGCAGCTCGTGCGACAGGTTACTGATAAAGTCGCGCCGCACCGTCTGCAGCTGATGCAGCGGTGTCAGGTCTTGCAGAATGACCAGGTGGCCGCGCTCTGCGCCGCGCAGCGGCGTCACCGTGCCCTGCACGAAGAGATTGCGCTGCGCCATATCCACCGTCGCCGCTTCCTCGCGCCCGCTCCGGCGGCTGCGCTGGTACAGCTCGATCAGCTCGTGGTGCTGCACCACCTGCGCATAGCTGCGGCCCAGGGCGTCCGCGGCTGGAAGCTGCAGCAGCCTGGCGGCGGCCGGGTTCAACAGCTCGACGCGCCCATCCGGGCCGACAATCAGCACGCCATCCGCCATCAGCTCCAGCACCATCGCCAGCCGCGCCCGCTCATCGGCCAGCGTCGTCACCTGATCCCGTAGCTGCTCGCCCATCTCGTTAAAGGCGCGGGTCAGCGCGCCAATTTCGTCGCTGGTGCGTGGCAGCAGGCGCGCTTCCAGGTCGCCCGCGGCCATGCGGCGGGCCACGGTGGTCAGGCGCCGCACCGGCCTGGCCGTGCGCTCGGCGATAAGCAGGGCCAGCGCCAGCGCCACCAACGTGGTCAGCACCGCCGCCGCCAGTACCGAGCTGCGCACCCGCTCCTGCTCGGCCTGCACCCGGTCCAGCGGCAGGGCCACCCGCACGAAACCGGCCATCCGCTCGGCGTCGGGCATCAGGACGCGCACGGCAGCGTACATCATCTCCGTCTCCACCGACTCGCTGGAGCGCAGGCTCACCCCGCTCCCGGAGCGGCGCGCTTCCTGCACCTCCGGCCGCAGCAGGTGATTCTCCATCAGCTGGTAGGGTCGCTCCGAGTCGCCCAGCACCACCCCTTCGGCGTCGATGACGGTCACACGCGCTCCCAACAGCCCCGCCCAGCGCCGCGCCAGCAGATCGAGCTGCGCCGGGTCGCCTGCCCCTTGCAGCAGTGGCGCGGCGCTCTCTGCCACAGCGCGCGCCTGCACCGTCAGTCCCTCCTGTAGCTCCTGCAGCGCGCTGGCGCGCGTCACCCGCGTCAGGACTAGGGACAGGATAGCCATCGCTGCCAGGATGAGCAGCATATAGGGAAGGGCGATGCGCAGCCGGATGTTGCGTGCCATCGTCCTTATTGTAGCAGAGTGCGCATTATCCTGTCTGTAGCGGCAGGCGCGCCTCGATCCGCGTGCCGGCGCCCACGGCGCTTTCCACCGCCAACCTGCCGCCAGCTTCCTCCAGCCGCTCGCGCATCGACTGCAGACCGAGGTGGCCGGGGAATTGACCGTGCGGGTCGAAGCCGGCGCCGTCGTCGCTGATAGACAGGAGGGCCTCGCCGCCCTCTACCTCCAGAGAGATGGTCACCCGGCTGGCGCGCGCATGTTTGGTCACGTTATGCAGCGCTTCTTGCGCCACCCGGTACAGCGCCTCGCGCGCCGCCAGTGATAGCGCCGGTTCCGCGACAAAACGCTTCTCCACCGCCACCTGGTGACGCGCCTCCAGCACGTCGCCTAAGCGCGACAGCGCCGGGATTAGGCCCTCTACGTCCAGCGACTCCGGCCGCAGCTCGAAGATCAGCGCCCGCATCTCCACCAGCGCCGCTTTCGCCAGCGTCAGCGCATACTCCAGCGGCGGGCGCAGGTCACTACTCTGCACCTGCTCGCCGCTGCGCTCCAGCAGCTCCAGCACGGTGTGCGTACCCAGCCCAATCCCGTATAGCGCCTGTGATACCGAATCGTGCAGCTCGCGCGCCAGCTTCTGGCGTTCCTGCAGCGCCGCCAGCGATCGCGCCTGCTCGTACAGGTGTGCGTTCTCAATCGCCACCGCCACGTGGTTGGCCATTGCCATTGCCAGCTCGACTCGGGCGGCATTGTAATAGTGGGCGCTGCTATGCTCGAAGACCAGGACGCCCAGCGGCCGGTCTTGCAGCAGCAGCGGCGCCGCCATCCACGACCCTGATTGAGGGCCGACTGCTGCGAGCTCACCCATCGTCTCCCGCCATCTCTCTACGTCCCCATTGCCGGCGCGGGCGTCGCCGATCACCAGCGGCCTTCGCAAGCTGCGCAGCGCCGAGCCGGGCTGCGCCACCTGCTGCCGCTTGCGCGCCCCTATTCCGTCCGGCGGCGCGCCCACGTATTGCGCCAGCGCCACCCCCTCGCCGTTCTGGAACAGGTAGACGGCCAGGCTGCTAAAATCGACCACCTGCTGCAGCTGCTCGAGCAGCATCGCCAGCAGCGCCGGGAAATCCAGCGCGGAAGCCACGTTGCGCGAGACGTTAAGCAGCGTCTGCAGCTCGCGGGTGCGCTCCTGTACCCGTTGCTCCAGCAGCGCCCGTTCCTCGGCCAGCTCGCGTGTGCGCCAGGCAACCGCCCGCTGCAGCTGCTCCTGCCGGTCCACCGTGAGGTAGACGACGGCGCTGAGAAGCAGGGCCAGCGCCAGGCCCGCAACCCTTCCCAGCAGCAGGTCGCCGCTAATCGCCGCCGCCCAGCCGCCGCGCGGCTCGCCCGCCAATGTCCACCGTTCATCACCAACTGAGATTTCCGTCTGCGCCGGCTCCCGGGCGAACAGGCCGAAATCACCGGCGAAAACCCGCGAGCGGCTATCGCGCAGCGCCAGCTCCATCTCGCCGACGCCCGGCCGGATACCAGCCTCGTTCAGCAGGGTCTCCACGTCGATGCGCACCTGCACCAGCCCCCAGCTCTCCCCGTTGCGGGTGACGGCCCGCGTCGCCACCAGCGCCAGCGTGCCATCGGCCAGCCGCAGCGGGCCGGCCAACACCGGCTGCTCTGACGTACCAGCTGCGGCTACCGCCGCTCGTACTTCCGGCTCGGGATCGTCGCGCAAATCCTGCCCCAACAGCGCGCTGCCGTCGGCCGGCGCTACGTGTGCGACCATGCCCATCGGCGCCAGTATCATAATGTCCACGCCGGGCGAGATGCTGTATAGGCTGTCTGTGTACGATTCGAACTCCGCGGCGATGGCTGATTCGTCGGCAGCAGAAGCCACAAAGCCTGCCAGCCCGTGCAGACGCGACAGCTGGCTGTTGACAATGGTCGCCAGCCCCTGTCCGCGCGCCCGTACCTCCACGCCTGTTGTTTGCCGCTGCTCAATCAGCAGCTGTTCGCCATACCAGTTGTCCGCGGAGGCCAGGAGGGTCAGCAGCAGGAGCAGCAGCGCCAGGCTCAGGACGGTTGCCCGCCGGCTGGCCCCGCTGGCCTGCTGCCGCAGACGCTGGCCGAACGTAATGAGAGTCATCTTTAACGGTGATAAGGATGGAGCCCGTTTCCCAGCGGGCCCCGGCCCGCTCCTTCTGTCTTTCGCTGAGCTCACGATACTCGTGACAAAGCTATACTAGCGCGAACTCTGCGGCATTGCCTCCGCCACATGGCGGACCCCCGATCGTTCACCTATCCGATGTGAGTGGACGCAACCTGCACTATGATAGGCAGGGTCGTCAGCGTGATGCATACGCTGCCCAAGGAGACAACGAAATGAAGACCAAGCTGTTTCTGTTGACTGTGATTGTGAT
Organism: uncultured Ardenticatenaceae bacterium; assembly: GCA_964579295.1. Lineage (GTDB taxonomy): Bacteria > Chloroflexota > Anaerolineae > Promineifilales > Promineifilaceae > JAAYYY01. The sequence continues at coordinate 14,671 of CAZOGK010000015.1, read as the reverse complement.
CGCGATTCTACTTGCCGGTTGCGCCCAGATTGGCGGCGCCGAGACAGACGCTGTCCTTGAAGCCACTGCGGGCACCGAGGTGTTGACCAGCGAGAGCTTCGGCTATGCCTTTCTCTACCCGGATAACTACACGGTGGTGACTCTGGATACTGGCGACAACGTGGTGATCGACTCCATCATGAACCACACCGACCCGCGTCTGGGGATTGATGTCGAAGACGCCGCCGGGCGCACTGCTGACGACGCTGCCGATGCTCTCCTCGCCGAGAACGGCGAAGGCTTCGTCATTGGCCGCAGCACGATCACCCTCGACGGCCAGGAAGCGGTCGTGCTCGACCAGGTGCCCGGTCAGGAGATGAGCCGCCTCGTCTTTGTGGTCAATGGCGACCGGCTCTACCGCCTCATGTTCACCCACGCGGCGCCTGACGAGGGCGAGACCTACACCAGGATGGAAAACCTCTACACCGTCGTCACCAACTCCTTCCGCTTCCTGGACGAGTAGCGACTATTTTTCCCCAACTAGCCCCCGGCCCGCCAGCCGGGGGCTTCTTGTCTGACTACCATTGACAGATGCGTGATGCGGGTGGGCGAGGGGGCAGGGTGGTGGCGGGCCGTGGGCGCTACGGATTTTTCAGCAGCTGGTAACGCGTCAGAACAGTTCCTCGGCCAGCGCGACAATGATGCCCGCGGGGCCGCGCAGATAGCAGATTTTGTAAGTCTCCTCGTACTCGACCACCTCGCCGATGAGCTCGCCACCGTGGGGCCGCAGCCGGGCAACCGCGTCCTCGACGCTCTCGACGGTAAACATAACGCTGCGCAGGCCCGGCGTGTTCGGCGGTGCGATTGCTGGTTCGACTTCGACTAGCTGAGGATGGTGAAACTTCGTCAGCTCAAGCCGCCCGTGCCCGTCCGGGGTCTGCATCATCACGACGTCGATCTCGATGCCTTCGAGCGCATTGATGCGGTCCACCCACTCGCCCTCGATCCGCGCCTCGCCCTCAATCATCATGCCCAGTGCTGTGAAAAAAGCGACCGCGGCTGCCAGGTCGTCGACGACGACGCTGACGTGGTCCAATCTCTTGATAGTCATTTCCCTAGTATAGCAGAGACCGCCCCCGGCGCGCCGGGCCGGCCGCTCCCTCGACCCGGCGCCCTCTTCTACGGCTCCTATTCTGCTTGTCTGCCTGGCCGGCGCTTCTGTCAGACGTGCTAACTGCCTTCCTCGCCTTTGTCCTGGTCGGCTACCAGCCCCATCTGCACCGCGTAAACGGCCGCCTGGGTCCGGCTGAGCATGCCCAGCTTGCCGAGGATGTTGCTGACGTGCGTCTTCACCGTCTTGTCGCCGATGCCCAGCTCCTGGGCAATCTCCTTGTTAATCAGCCCGCGTGCCAGCAGCCGCAGCACGTCCATTTCCCGCGGCGTCAGCTCCTCTACCGGCTGGTGCGCCGGCCGCGCTTCGCGTAGCAGGCGCGCCGCTACTTCTGGCGATAGCTGCACCTGGCCTGCCGCCGCCGCCTTAATCGCCTGCCGCAGCTCGTGCGCTTCCGTGTCCTTCAGCAAGTAGCCTATCGCCCCGGCGCGGATCGCTGCGATGACCTTCTCGTCTTCCAGCACGCTGGTCAGGGCGATAACTTCCGTATCCGGCAGCTCCCGCCGCATCGCCGAGATCGCCGAAATGCCGTCCATGCGCGGCATGAGCAGGTCCATCAGCACAACATCCGGCTGCAGCTTGCGTGCCTGCTCTAACGCCTCGACGCCATCGCGGGCCTCGCCCACCACGTCCAGCTCCGGATCCAGGCGCAGGAACATCTGCAGCCCCTGCCGCACCACGCTGTGATCGTCCACAATCAAGACGCGAATCGCCATCTTCCTCTCCTCCGTTACCGCGCCGTTTTCGCCCGGCCTCGCTACCCTTCAAAGCGGTAGCCAATGCCGCGCACGGTGACGATGCGCTGTGCGTTGCCGGCGTCCGGCTCAATCTTCTCGCGCAGCCAGCGGATATGCACGTCGACCGTGCGGCTGCCGCCGTCGTACTCCCAGCCCCACACCCGCTCCAGAATCAGGTCGCGCGAGAGGGCGATGCCCTGGTTGCGCGCCAGGAAGAGCAGCAGCTCGTACTCCTTTGGCTTCAAGCGCAGCGGCGCCCCATCCAGGCGCACTTCGCGCCGCGCCTGATCCAGCGCCAGGTTGCCAAAGAGCATCAGCTCGTCCGTTGCAGCGCCCCCCGGCGCCTGCGCGGCGGCGACCTCTTCGCGGATCAGGCGCACGCGCCGTAACAGCGCCTTAACGCGCGCCATCAGCTCGCGCATGCTGAACGGCTTGGTCAGGTAATCGTCGGCCCCCACCTCCAGCCCTACCACCCTATCCACCTCGTCGTCGCGCGCCGTCAGCATCAGAATGGGCACGCTCATCTCCTGGCGCAAGATGCGGCAGACCTCAAAGCCGTCGAGCCCCGGCAGCATCACGTCGAGGATGATCGCATCGGGCGTCGTCTCCCGCGCCAGCCGCACCGCCGCCCGTCCGTCACGCGCCTCGCCGACCTCATACCCTTCCCGCGTCAGGTTATAGACCAGCGTCTCGCGCAGCGTCGCGTCATCCTCCACCACCAGGACCTTTTCTTTCATGAGGTTGTTGTATCCCCGCCCCTGAGCGCTGTCAACCGGTGGAGGAGTCGGTAAGATGCCGGTGAGCTACGTCGGCTGCCCCAGATCGCGCTAGCTCTTTATCGTGACCCCCTTTAGGTCTAGCTCAACGAAATCATGCTGCTCGAAGATCTCCGTGATTTGCCCGATATTCGTGAAGAAAAGTCGTTCAAGTTCACGGTTCGTGATATTACCCGTTGAGATCAGCAACAGCTTCCGCGGCTGACCGTGCACGATAAAAGTATTGACAAAATCTGCGTCTTTGGTAACGACGATGCGTTCCTCCGCCGTCGCAATCCTAGCTATCTCAGAGTCGGTGGTACGATTGCCGGCCGGAAGGTCCAGCGTGTGCTTGGCGTCGTGACCAGTGTCGCGCAACCGGTAGACAAGACGGCGGGGCAGTTGTGCGTCTACCAGCAACCTCATGGCATGACAAGGTGCACTCGTTTCACCTGGCTCAGACGGGCGGCGAAGTCCAGCGCGGCCAGGATATCTTCGCGCTCCAGGTCTTCGTAATCTGCAAGGATCTCCTCGACACTCATGCCCGCACTCAGCAACTCCAATATCATTTCAACTGGATAACGTAAGCCACGAATGCAAGGTTTGCCGTGGCAAATGTCCGGGTCAATCGTAATACGCGGGTTTGTCATGATCTCTCACAGCCTTTTTGCATCGCAATCTGGACCTGAGATGAGTATAGCACACGACTATATGACGCCACATGGGCTTCCCTAAAACTGCGCAAGCTCCTCTCGAAAGATAACCACCCGCTCAAGCCGATCTGTTGCCCGCCCGCGCATCGCTGCCCGCAATCGTGTATAATCGCTTTCGGCTCGCCACTGACCACGGAGACGACATGACCGGCCCGCTCACCAGCCTGCGCCTCCTTGACTTCACTACGCTGCTGCCTGGTCCCTATGCTGCCATGCTGCTGGCCGACCTCGGCGCCGATGTGATCCGCGTCGAGTCGCCAGCGCGGCCCGACCTGGTGCGCATGAAGCCGCCCTTCCGCGACGGCGTCGCCGCCTGGCACGGGACGCTCAACCGCAACAAGCGCTCGCTGGCGCTGGACCTCAAGCAGCCGGGCGCGGCGGAGGTGGTGCGCCGGCTCGTCGCCACCCACGACATCGTTCTGGAGCAGTTTCGCCCCGGCGTCATGGACCGACTCGGCGTGGGCTACGAGAGCCTGCGCGCGGCCAACCCCCGCCTCATCTACTGTGCCCTTACCGGCTACGGGCAGGACGGCCCCTACCGCGACCGCGCCGGGCACGATATCAACTATGTGGCCCTGGCCGGCATCGCCGCCCACAGCGGGCGCGCCGGCGCGGCGCCGCCGCCGCTCGGCGTACAGCTTGCCGACCTCGGCGCCGGCTCCCACGGCGCGGTCATCGCCATCCTTGCCGCCGCCCTCCACCGCCAGCTCAGCGGCGAGGGCCAGTTCCTCGACGTCAGCATGTTTGACGGCGCCCTGGCCTGGAACGCCCTGGCTATCGCCGACGCCCTGGCCGGCGCGCCGCCCGCGCCGGAAAGCGCCCTGCTCAACGGCGGCACGGCCTATGACTACTACGCCACCGCCGATGGCCGCTACCTGGCCGTCGGCGCGCTGGAGCCCAAGTTCTGGCGCGCCTTTTGCGCCGCTATCGAGCGCCCGGACCTGGCCGCGTCGCCGCCTGCCGGCGCCATGGGCGACCAGTCGGCGCTGAAAGCCGAGATTGCCGCCGCCATCGCCCGCCGCACCCTGGCCGACTGGCAGGAGCGCTTTGCCGCCGTCGATGCCTGTGTCGAGCCGGTGCTCACCCCGGCCGAGGCGATTGCCCATCCCCAGGCGCGGGCGCGCAACCGGCTCGTGCCCGTTCCCCACCCCGGCGCTGCGCCCCAGCCGCAGGTGGCCCACCCCCTCGTCTTTTCGCGCACGCCTCCGGCCTACCGCCACGTTGGGCCGCCTCTCGGCGCTCACACCCGCGAGCTTCTACAGGCAGCCGGCTTTACCGCCGCCGAGATAGCCGGGCTGCAGCGGCAGGGCGCTATCTTCATCCCTGGAGAAACCGATGCTGGATGACGAGCTGACCCCCGAGCTGCGCATGTTCCGTGACGCCTTCCGCCGCTTTGTCGCCGCCGAGATTACACCGCACTACGAGCAGTGGGAGCAGGATGGCATCGTCTCCCGCGCCGTCTGGGAGAAAGCCGGCGCGCAGGGCTTTCTCTGCCTCGACGTGCCCGAGGCCTACGGCGGCGGCGGCGTGGACGATTTTCGCTACAATGCCATCGTCATCGCCGAGCTGGCCCGCGCCGGCGCGCCCGGCGTCGCCTTCAGCGTGCACAACGATATGGTCACGCCCTACATCCGCGATCACGGCGACGAGGCGCAGAAGCGGCGCTGGCTGCCGCCCATGGCCAGCGGTGAGCTGATTGGCGCCGTTGCCATGAGCGAGCCGAACACCGGCAGCGACCTTGCCGCCATCCAGACCAGCGCCGTGCGTGACGGCGACGCCTACCTGCTCAACGGGCAGAAGACTTTCATCAGCAATGGGCTGCTCAACGACCTGGTTATTGTCGTGGCCCGCACCGCGCCCGATGCCGGCGCCCACGGCCTATCGCTGCTTGTCGTCGAGCGCGGCATGCCCGGCTACGAGCGTGGCCGCCGCCTGGAGAAGCTGGGCATGCACGCCCAGGATACCGCCGAGCTATTCTTCCGCGATGTGCGTGTGCCGCTTGCCAACCGCCTCGGCCAGGAAAACCAGGGTTTCCGCTACCTGATGCAGGGGCTGGCCCAGGAGCGGCTGGCAATTGCCATCGCCGCCGTCGCCGCCGCCGAGGCCGCCCTGGAGCAGACCGTGGGCTATGCGCGGCAGCGCACCGCCTTCGGCCGGCCAATCGCCGACTTCCAGAACAGCCGCTTCCGCCTGGCCGAAATGCAGACCGAGGTCGAGCTGGGCCGCGTCTTTGTCGATCACTGCATCGGTCTGCACAACCAGCGCCGCCTCTCGGCCGAAAAAGCGGCAATGGCCAAATGGTGGACCACCGACATGCAGGGGCGCGTCGTCGACGGCTGTCTCCAGCTGCACGGCGGCTATGGCTACATGCTCGAATACCCCATTGCCCGCGCCTACCGTGATGCCCGCGCCCAGCGCATTTATGGCGGCGCCAATGAGATTATGAAGGAGGTCATCGGCCGCGCCCTGCTGCGACCCAGACGCCCCGAATAGTCCTGCCAGCCGGGCGCGACTGCCGTTGACAAAGGCACTCGCATGGCAATAGCCCTCTTCCTGCTCGCTCTCGCCCTGGAGCTGCCGCTCATGGTATATAGCCTGCGGACCCGATCCAGCCAGGCGCAAACCAGGCGCATCATCCGCATCGCCGCCTTTGTCGCCTTTGCCCTGCTCGTCGCCACGCGGGTCATTCCCTGGAGCTTTCGCTGGGTTGGCCTGGCCATCCTGCTCTTCTTCTGGGCCAGCGCCGCCGTCTGGACCCTGTTGCAGCGCAAGCGGCCGGCGCCCCCGTACAGGCCAGCGCGCATCCTGTTCAGAACCGCTATGGCGCTCTTCCTGCTCTTTCTCGCGCTCTTCCCTCTCCTGCTCTTTCCACCGCACCAGCCCCTCGCCGCGACCGGCCCCCATGCCGTCGCTACGGTTCAACACACCTACACGGACGATAGCCGGACTGAGGTATATGCCGCTACGGGCGAGCGGCGCAGGGTCACTGTCGCCTTCTGGTATCCGGAAAACGCGGCAGGCGTTTACCCGCTGGTCATCTTCTCGCACGGCGCCCTGGGGATAAAAACCAGCAACGTTTCCCTTTATCATGAGCTCGCCAGTCACGGCTACGTCGTCGCCTCGCTGGACCATCCCTCTCTCTCGTTCTGGAGCAGAGATACGGACGGACGGCTTACCCTGCTGAGCATGGACTACCTGCGGGAATTGCAGCAGGAAGACGCCCGCAGCGACAGGCAGCAAAGTGTCGCCTATTACCAGAAGTGGATGGGCATCCGCATGGGCGACATCAATCTCGCGCTCGACACCATACTGGCGCAGGCGGCCGGCGGCGCTCCCGGTGTCTATCGGCGGGTGGACCCGGAAAAAATCGGCGTCATGGGCCACTCCCTCGGCGGCTCGGCGGCCCTGGGCATTGGCCGGCAGCGTAGCGACATTGGCGCGGTGATGGCCCTCGAAGCTCCCCTCATGTTCGATATCGAGGGCGTCGCCGACGGCGACTTTGTCCTCACCCGCGAGCCGTATCCTGTGCCCGTCCTGAACGTCTACTCCGATAGCGCCTGGGACCATCTCTCCGGCTGGGCGCAATACGCCGGCAATGTCGCCTTGCTGGCCGACACGCGCCCGACTGTATTCAATGCTCACATCGGCGGCGCGGTACATCTGGCCCTCACCGATCTTTCGCTTTCCAGCCCCTTGCTCGTGCGTCTGGTAGACGGCGCCGCACCCACCCGCGACAGCACGGAAACGTTACGCCTCATCAACGAGCTAGCGCTGGGCTTTTTCAATGCCTTTCTGAAGGACCAGGGCGAGTTCACCGTGGGCGTCGCCCCTTGAGCATCGCCCAGGGCAGCGATTGAGAGGAGGTCTTAGGCAATGCTTCGCCAGGCGCAATCCACACCCGGAGAACCAACCGGAAACGACCGCTATGCACCTCTGGTTGGACTCGCAGCCGCTTTCCTCGCCGTTTTCCTGTTTCGCGCCGTGCTGGCTGCCAGCCGCGCCATGCCCGCTACCTTCCACCTGTTCGATACGCTGACCGTCGCTGGCGCCCTGCTCGTATGGTTGCACGGTTATGGCGAGCTGCGCCGGCGGGACTGGATCATGGCGCTGTCGTTAGCCCTCATCGTCGGCGCCGGCATGTTCTTTGCCACCCTCTTTTCTCCCTATCCCTTCTGGGGCATTGTGCGCAGCGACGTGGGCCAGGCGCTGCTCCGTGCCGGCTTCACAGCAATCGCCGCTCTGGGCGGCCTGGTTATCATGCGTCGCGGCGGGCCGGTGCCATTTCACCTGGCGCAGGCAGATGGGCGGTCTGCCCGGCGCGGCCTCCTCTGGGGTCTGGCCGTTGGCCTGCCGCTGGCCCTATTGAATGTCGTCGCCTTACAGCTTACCCAGGGACAATCGATCGTCTGGCAAAATCCACCGGCTGCCCTGCTGGATGCGCTGCAGCCGGCTCTGGTGGAGGAGATCGTCTATCGCTTTGCGCTCTGGGGCTTGCTGTGGCTGCTCTTGCGCGGCTCTCTGCCCGGCCGGGCCCCCTTGCTCTCCGGCCTACTGGCGATGCTGGTCCATAATTTCTCGCATTTCGACGAACTCTTTCTGCAGTCGCCGCTGGCGGCCCTGGGCATGGGTGCACTCCTGGCCGTTTTCTGGGGCTTACCGCCCCTTGTCCTCGCGCGCCGCCGCGGTCTCGAAGCGGCCATAGCCTTCCACTGGATTCAAGACGTCGCCCGTTTCCTGGCGGGCTTTTGAGCTGCAATCGCTTGTTCGCTACCCTGCGCGCGAGGAGCTAAAGCGGCTTCAACACGCTGCGAGGCATGACAGCCCTGAGCTGGACGGAAGAGGGTATCGCCTACAATCTACAGCTGTCCGGCGCTATCTGGCCCCTCGAACGGCTGCAGGCGCTGGCTCAGTCATTGCAGCCGTTGTCTGACCCGGAGCCAGCATCGCCTTGATGGGCAGTTGCGTCGCCCGATTCCCTAGTGCGTAGCAGCTCTTCCTGACCCTCGCTATAGCCATTACCCTCGCAATCGTCTCGACCCTGCCGCTCCACCTCCTCTCACTTAATCTTTGATTCTTGTGAGAACCGGGCGCAAGATGTGATCATTTGCGCCCGCCTCGTTATACTGTCAGGCTGACGCCGGTAAGCTGCCGGCGCTTTTTTGCCGTTGCTGTGGCTCGCGCTGCAGTGTGCGGACCGCGTGTTGCCGACCGCGCTTCGCGACCTTCGTTTGGCTGGGCGTTGAAGTTGGCCAGCTTCCCGGGGTTTTCTGTTAAAAGGAGAGTTCGATGCTGCGTTACCTGCTTGCGCTTTCTGCGCTCTTATTGATGCTGGCTGCCTGCGGCCCGGCCGACGTGCCCCCGGAGGAAAGCGGTACCCCCCTGGCCGCCACACCCATCGTCGACGACGCCGAAACGGTTGACGCCGGGACAGTGGATGTGGGCCCGCCCGCCGACTTTGCCGGCGCCGACTACGAGACGACCGCCAGCGGCCTCCAGGTCGCCATCCTCGAAGAAGGGCCGGGCGAGCAGGCTCAGCCGGGCGATGTCGTCCGCGTTCACTATCGCGGCCTGCTTGGCGACGGCACCGTCTTCGATAGCTCCGAGGGCCGCGACGCCTTTCGCTTCCCCCTCGGGCAGGGCGCTGTCATCCGCGGCTGGGATGAAGGCATCGCCCTGCTCAGCGAAGGCAGCCGCGCCCTGCTGGTCATTCCGCCCGACCTCGGCTACGGCGCCACCGGCTCCGGCGGCGCCATTCCCCCCAATGCCACCCTCTACTTTGAAGTCGAGCTGGTAGAGATTCTGGAAGGCGGCCCGGACGAGCCAGTGGATGTCGCCGACGCCGACTACGAAACGACCGAGTCGGGCCTGCAATATGCCGTCATTGAAGAAGGGGAAGGCGAGATGCCGGTGGATGGACAGCCAGTCCGCGTCCACTTCACGTACTGGCTCAGCGATGGCACCCGCCTCGAAAGCAGCCTCGACGCCGGCGACCCCGTGCTGCTCACCATCGGTTCCGAGCAGCTGCCAGAGGGCCTCAGCGAAGCGCTGCTGACCATGCGCGTCGGCGGCCAATCGCAATTCGTCATTCCGCCCGACCTGGCCTTTGGCGAAGAAGACCTGGGCGTCATCCCGCCTGACTCGACCCTTATCTTTCTCATGGAGCTGGTCGAGCTGCTGCCGCCGCCGCCGGCCGAGCCGTTTGACCTCGACGAGGATGCCTACGAGACCGACGAGGCCGGCTTCCAGATTGCCGAGATCGAAGAAGGCAGCGGCCAGCCTGTAGCAGAGGGCGATAACGTCGCCTTCCACGTAACCGGTTGGCTGGCCGACGATGGCACGAGCTTCTTCAGCAGCTATGAGCAGGGCGAACCGCTGCAGCTTCCGCTCGGCAATGCGCAGGCCTTGCCCGGCTGGAATGAGGGTCTGGAAGGGATGCGCGTTGGCGGCGTGCGCCAGGTCATCGTCCCGCCGGAGCTGGGCTTCGGCGAGGCCGGCGCTGGCAACGTCATCCCGCCCAACGCCACGCTCATCTGGCTCATCGAGCTTATCTCGACAGTCGCCGTTCCGCAGTAAGCCGGATCTTCTAGAGGGCGGCGGCGCCACACTGGACGCCGCCGCCCTTCCTCTCCATCTGACCTTTCCCCCTGGCGCGCGGCGGATATAATCTCTCTATGCCGCGCCAAACTCTGCTATCCCCGCTACCCCCTCCGGCCGGCGCTGCTCGTTGTGCCGGAGGCAGCCTCTGATGCTCGATGCCGCCACCTTTGAGCAGCTCATCGCCGAGGCGTTGGATGAGCTGCCGCCCTTCTTCCAGGATCGGATGCAGAACGTGGAAGTGCTGGTGCGCGGCTGGCCCACCCGCGCCGACCTGGCCGCGGCCGGGCTGCCGCGCGGCTTCACCCTCCTCGGCCTCTATCACGGCATCCCCCTCACCGAGCGCACCCAGGGCTACAACCTGGTCCCGCCTGACACCATCACCCTCTTTCAGGGGCCCATAGAGGCCGCTGCCGGGCAGGACCCCGACGCCGTCCGCGAGCAGGTGCGCCGCACTGTCATCCACGAGATCGCTCACCATTTTGGCATTAGCGACGATCGCCTGCGCGAGCTGGGCGCTTACTGACCTGTTCGCCGCTGCCTTCAGGAGAGACGCCATGTTATCGCTGGCCTTGGCCAAACAGCTAAAAAACGCGGGGCTGAGCTGGACGCCGCGCAACCTCGACGTTTTCGTCGTCCCCGATCGCGGCCTTGACGATACGCCCTTCGTCCTCACCGACGTTCTGTCCTACATCGAGATCTTCCGCGGCTCGCCCATGGTTACTTTCCACGGCACCGCCGAGTGGGCCCTCGATTACGTGCTGCAATCGGAAGCGGTCTGGATTCCCAGCGAGGCCCAGCTGCGCGAGCTGCTGCACGATCACGGCGCTGCCTTCACCCTGCGCACCGTGCCCGCCGGCTTTCGCTGTGAGATCACCCGCGCCTCGGAGCAGATTGCCTTCGACGCCGCCGACGCTGCCGACGCCTACGGCTCGGCCTTGCTCCACCTGCTCTGGAGCCTCGCCGCGCAGCCCGGCGCCAACTGAGTTCGGCCATAGTTAGCCGCTTCCTGCGCCCCCACTGGCCGGCCTTCTCTGCTATAATCTGGTTATGACTAGAATCTGGCATCGCTTCGGTCTGCTTCCCTTCTTGCTGGCCGGTCTCGGCCTCTTGGCTCTGGGCCTGTTGGCGCTAAATCATATCGTCAACAATTTCTGGCCTATCGACGTCACCCGCCTCGATCTGGTGCGCGCCGCGGCGCTGGGCACGGCCGACGCGCCGCTGCTGCTCGACTCCGCCAACCCGGAAATCGTCGCTGCCTTCCTGGCCAGCCTCATGGTCGCCGTTACCGGCCTCGTCTGCCCTCTTGTCTACCTGCTCAACCGGCGCCTTGTGGCCGGCGACCAGCCGCCGCAGGCGCTCGTCGTCCTGCGCCAGTCGATGTGGGTGGGCCTCTGGTTCGCCTTTTGTGCCTGGCTGCAGATGAACCGCACCCTGGGCATCGCCATCGCCGCCCTCGTCGCCGCCGTGCTGCTCATGTTCGAGCTGCTGCTGCAGGTGCGCCACCGCGCCGAGCAGGGGAGCCCGACCTGATGACCGCCGCCGGCCACCCGCGCCTGCGCCAGCTTCCCGCCGTCGACCGCCTGCTCCAGGCCGAAGCAGCCCAGGCCCTGGCCGCTGAGTACGGCCATGCCCTGACCGTCGTCGCCCTGCGCCAGGCTGTCGCGCAGCTGCGCCAGTCGCTGCTCGCCGAGCAGCAGCCGCCCGCCGCTGCCGAGCCTGCCCTGCAGCAGCAGGCCCTGCAGCAGCAGGCCCTCGCCTGGGCTGCCTCCTGGCTGGAGGATCTGGTGGCCCCCACGCTGCCGCCCGTCATCAATGCCACCGGCGTTATCGTCCATACCAATCTCGGCCGCGCTCCCCTTTCGGCTGCGGCCCAGGCCGCCGTCGCCCAGGCGGCCGCCGGCTACAGCGCGCTCGAATACGACCTGCCGGCCGGCGAGCGCGGCTCGCGCTCCCACCATGCCCAATCGCTGCTGACCCGCCTCACCGGCGCCGCGGCCGCCTTTGTCGTCAACAACAACGCCGCCGCCGTGCTGCTCATGCTCACCGCGCTCTGCCAGGGGCGCGAGGTCATCATCAGCCGCGGCCAGCTCGTCGAGATTGGCGGCGGCTTTCGCGTGCCCGACGTCATGGCCCAATCCGGCGCCCGTCTCGTCGAGGTAGGCACGACCAACCGTACCCACCTGCACGACTACGCCCGGGCCATCACCCCCGACACGGCAGCCATTTTCGTCGCCCACCACGCCAACTTCAAGATGATCGGCTTTACTGGCGCGCCCTCTCTGGGCTCCCTGGCGGCGCTCGCCCGCGAGCATGGGCTGCTGCTGCTCTACGACCAGGGCAGCGGCGCCCTGCTGGACACCGCCGCCTACGGCCTGGACCCCGAGCCGCTCGTCCAGGACGCGCTGGCCGCCGGCGCCGACCTCGTCGCTTTTAGCGGCGATAAGCTGCTCGGCGGGCCCCAGGCAGGCATTCTCGCCGGCTCGCGCCAGCTCGTCGGCGCCGTGGCGCGCCATCCCCTGGCCCGCGCTATGCGGCCCGACAAGCTCTGCCTCGCCGCCCTCTCCGCCACCCTCGTCCCCTACCTCACCGGACGCGCGCCCGAGCATATCCCGGTCTGGCGCATGATTGCTCGCCCGGCGCCGGAGCTGGCCGCGACGGCGGAAAGCTGGGCCGCTGCCCTGCGTGACGCCGGTCTGGCGGCCACTGTCCAGCCCGGCGAGTCTACCGTGGGCGGCGGCAGCCTTCCCGGCGCGACCCTGCCCACCACCCTCGTCGCCGTCGACCATCCCGCGCCGCACCAGCTCGCGGCCGCCCTGCGCACCCGCGCCCAGCCGCCCGTCATCGCCCGCGTCGCCGGCGACCGGCTGCTGCTGGATCCCCGAACTGTCTTACCCGGCGAGGAGGCGCCTCTGCTCGCTGCCCTGCGCCGTCTCGCCGATACGCTCTATCCCTGAGCCTATCACGCCCAACACTGGAGGAACGATGAGTTACGCCCCGCTGACCCCCGACGAACCGGACTTCGCCGCCATCGATGCCGCCCGCCGCCGTCTTGAGGAGTGGCAGGCGGCCCAGCCCGACAATTTCCTCGTCGCCGACCGCAACCTGCAGCGGCTGCTGGAGTTCTACTGGGGTGAGGAGCGCTATCGCCAGCATCTGCCCCGCCTCTACGACTTTGGCCGCGTCTCTGCCACCGTTGTCGACCTGGCCGCCCGAATTTCCAACGCCGCCGAAAACCTGCCCCGCCTCCAGCTCTACGACTGGATCGGCCGCGGCGTCTCCGAGGTCGATTACCATCCCAGTTATCACGAGGCCGGCCGCGCTATCTATGCCTCCGGCGTCATGTCCGTCTACGCCGAGCCGGGCAACAACCTCCTCAGCCTGGCCCTCTTTTACCTCTCCTCGCTCAATGGCGAGGCCGGCCACAACTGCCCGCTGGCGATGACCGCCGGCCTTATCAAGGTGCTGCAGGCCGAGGGCACGCCGGCGCTCAAGGCGCGCTACCTGCCGCGCCTGCTCAATCCCGACTACCAGCAGAATTACACCGGCGCCCAGTTCCTCACCGAAATCCAGGGCGGCTCCGACGTCGGCGCCAACGCCACCATTGCCACGCCGCTCGACCCCGCCGCCGAAGGCACCTGGCTGCTCAACGGCGAGAAATGGTTCACCTCCAACGTGACCGCCGACCTGGCCCTGGTGACGGCGCGCGTGCCAGGGCAGGGCGATGGCACCTATGGCCTGGGCCTCTTCCTCGTGCCCCGCCGCCTTGAGGACGGCCGCCTCAACAGCGTCTACATCCGCCGCCTCAAAGACAAGCTCGGCACCCGCTCCCTGGCTACCGGCGAGGTCGAGTTTCGCGACACGCTCGCCTACCAGCTTGGCGACCTGGACCGCGGCTTCCGCAATATGATGGTCTACGTCATCAACACCTCGCGCATCTTTAATGGCGTGGGCACCGCCGCCAACGCCCGCCGCGCCTACCTCGTCGCCCGTAGCTACGCCCGCTACCGCAGCGCCTTCGGCCAGCCCATCATCCACTTCCCGCTGGTACAGGACACCCTGGCCAGGATGCGCGCCGACAGCACGGCCATCCTCTCCGGCAGCCTGCGCATCGTGCGCACCGTGGACGAGATTGAGACGGGCAAGAAGGACGACGCCGCCACCGGCGCCTTCCTGCGCATGGCCCTCAACCTCAACAAATACCGCGCCTCCCTCCTTGCCCATGAGGTCATCCAGCAGGGTATCGAGATCCTCGGCGGGAACGGCGCCGTCGAAGATTTCTCCGTGCTGCCGCGCCTGCTGCGCGACAACGTCGTCTACGAGAACTGGGAAGGCGCGCACAACGTCCTGCTCGCCCAGGTGCAGCGCGACATGCGCCGCTACCGCATCCACGAGCCCTTCTTTGCCCTGCTCGCGGAGATGCTCACGCCGCTGCCCTTCAACCGCCTCAAGCGCGAAGGACTGGAAGCGCTCTCCACCATCCGCGAGCAGCTCGATGCCCTGCTTTCCATGGACGAGCTGAGCGCCTCCGTCCCCTTCCGCCCGCTCATGGATCGGCTGACCGACCTCTACTACGTCGCGTGCATGGGCGTGGAAGCCGCCTGGGAGGTCTACAAGAAAGAGGATCGCAGCAAGCAGCGGCTGGCTGAGTTCTTCTTCGACCGCCGCGTCATGGGCCGCCCCGCCATCGACATCCCCAACTACGGCGACCAGATCAGCCGC
>CAZOGK010000014.1:0-80953 GCA_964579295.1 uncultured Ardenticatenaceae bacterium | reverse complement strand
ATAGAGCGTTGGCCTCCGGAGCCAAAGGCCCAGGTTCGACTCCTGGTCGGGGTACAGAGGCGTTCTTTGACATCGTCCTCGGCCTCGCTCATGCCGGCGAGCCCGGGGACGATGTGGTTTTATCCTCTTCTTCGCCGGAGGCATGATGGCCGAGCCCCTACGCGTCCTGTTTCTCAGCGCCGAAGTAGCGCCCTTTGCCAAACGCGGCGGGCTGGGCGATGTGGCCGGCTCGCTGCCTAAGGCGCTGGCGGCCGCCGGGCATGACGTGCGCGTGGTGATGCCCGCCTATCAGGCTATCGAGCGCGGCTATCCCGGCGTTAAGCCAATGGAGCTGACGCTTAATGTGCCGGTGGACAACCGGCTCATTCCAGCCGGCGTCTTTGCGGGGAAGCTGCCGGGAAGCGACGTGCCGGTCTATTTCATTGCCGAACGTCATCTCTTCGACCGGCCCGAGGTCTACGGTTATGGCGATGATGTCTATCGTTTCGCCTTTTTCAGCCGGGCGGCTCTCGACCTGACCTTTGCCGCGCTCGGCTGGCGGCCGGACGTGGTCCACGCTCACGACTGGCATAGCGCGCCGGCCGTCACCTGGCTGGCGACAGCGGGCCAGCACGACAGCCGCTACGCCGGCACGCCCACCGTCTTCACCATTCACAATCTGGCGCACCAGGGCCACGCCCCCTGGCGCATCCTCGACTATCTGGGCATCTGGACACACGCTCTGGCCGAAGAGAGTTTCGGCGAGGTGAACTTCATGGCGCGGGGCATCTACCACGCGACGATGGTCAACACCGTCAGTCCCACCTATGCGCGCGAGATATTGACACCGGAGGGTGGAGCGAGGCTCGACGGGCTCTTGCGCCACCGCAGCTTCGACGTACACGGCATCCTCAACGGAATTGACTTCGAGACGTGGGACCCGGCCGCCGACGAGCGGCTGGCGCAGCCGTTTACGACCGGTCAGTGGGAACAGCGCCAGGAGAACAAGCGCGCCCTGCAAGGCCTTCTGGGCCTGCCGGAGCGCGACGACGCGCCGCTGGCGGCGATGGTGACCCGCCTGGATCACCAGAAAGGGCTGGACATTACCGGCCACGTCATTCACCGTCTGCTCAACGGCGATGCCGGCGACGCCCAGTTTGTCCTCCTGGGAACGGGGGACCCGCGCTATGAGAATATGTTCGCCCATCTCGCCGGCTACCACCGCGATAAGATGACGGCCGTTCTAGAATATAACGCCGGTCTGGCGCCCCTTATCTATGGCGGCAGCGACATCTTCCTGATGCCCTCACTGTTCGAGCCATGTGGGCTGGGCCAGATGATCGCCATGCGCTATGGTAGCGTGCCGGTGGTGCGGGCCACGGGCGGGCTGGCGGATACGGTCGTCGACGCCATGACCGGCTTCACCTTCTACCAGCATACGGCCGACGATTTCTGGCATGCGCTTGCACGGGCGGTCCACGTATTTCGGCATGAGCGCGAGACGTGGCGCGCCATCCAGCAGAAGGGGATGACTACCGACTTTTCCTGGGAGCGCTCAGCGCAAGGTTATGAACAGCTCTACGGTTGGGCCATTGCCCGCAACCGGGGGTGGTAGCAAGCCGCGATGCTTCGTCGCGATGCTTAGGCGAGAGGCTGAGGGCAGCGCCGTCAGCGCTCCGTGCTGTGCGTACAGCCTGAGGTCCAGGCGGGAGCATCGGCGGCAATTAGCTCGGTAGCGGCGTCTGGGCCCCAGCTTCCGCGCACATAGGGCAGCAGCGGCGGCGCATCTTCTCCTTCCCAGCTTTCCCGGATACGGTCGATGAGCTTCCAGGCCAACTCGATCTCGTCCGCCCGCGAAAAGAGGGCGGCGTCGCCGTTCAAAGCGTCGAGCAGCAGGCGCTCGTAGGCTTCGGGGATATCCACGCCGTCGAAGTTGTCGGCGTAATGGAACTCCATATCGACCGGTTCAGTATCGGCGACGGTGTCGGGGACTTTGGCGGCGAAGCGGAGGTGGATACCCTCGTCCGGTTGGATGCAGAGCGCGATGTAGTTGCCGCTGGCCTCGCTTTGCGCCTCGGCAAACAGGTGCTGCGGCGGCTGCCAGAAGTGGACGACAATCTCGGTTGTCTTTTGCGCCAGCGCCTTGCCGGAGCGCAGGTAGAAGGGGACGCCCTGCCAGCGCCAGTTATCGATATAGAGGCGCAGTGCGGCAAAGGTCGCCGTCTGTGACGCGTCGGCCACACCTTCGGCGTCGCGGTAGCCATCGTATTGCCCGCGCACGCTATCCTGGGCAAGGCCTTTCTCATCCGGACGGCGCACGGCCGCGAGCAGCTTGGCTTTTTCATTGCGCAGGGCGTCGGCGTCAAAGCTGGCTGGCGGCTCTATCGCTACCAGCGCCAGCAGCTGCAGCAGGTGATTCTGAAACATGTCGCGCAAAACGCCGGTCGCATCGTAGAAGCGGCCGCGATGGCCGATGTCTCCGTCTTCGGCCGCCGTAATCTGCACGTGGCTGATGTAGTTGCGGTTCCAGACCGGCTCGAAGATGGCGTTGGCAAAGCGAAAGACGAGGATATTCTGTACCGTCTCTTTGCCCAGATAATGGTCAATCCGGTAGATCTGCTCCTCGTCCAGGACTTCATTCAGGCGCCGGTTGAGTGCGCGCGCTGACTCCAGATCCTCGCCAAATGGCTTCTCGACAATGACCCGGCACCAGTGGCGCTGGCTGCGGGCCATGCCGGCGCTGCCGAGCGTTTCTACGATGATGGGATAGATGCTGGGCGGCACGGAGAAGTGGTAGAGACGCCCGGCGTCGTCCGGCTCCAGCCTGTCCAGCCGCTCGTCCAGGCGACGCAGCGAGGCGGCGTCATCATACTGGCCTGTCACGTAGTAGAGCTTCTCCGCGAAGGCGGCCCAGGTATCCGCGCTGAAGGATGGGCTATGCTCTTCCGTGTTTTCGCCCATGAGCTGGCGGAAGGCGCTGTCATCCATCTCTGTTCGGGCAAAGCCGGCAATGCGAAAGTCCTCGGGCAGCCGGCCTTTGGCGTACAGATGATAAAGCGCCGGCACGAGCTTGCGCCGGGCGAGGTCGCCAGAGGCGCCGAAGATGACAATCGAGGGGGCGTTGAGCTCTGTCTGTTTACTCATCGAGCAGTTTCAGGGCATGGCCGCCGAACTGGTTGCGCATAGCCGCCAGCAGCTTGGCGGCGTAGCTGTCCTCAATGCGGCTGGCAAAGCGGCTCTGCAGCGACAGGGTGATGATCGGAGCCGGGACGTTCAGGGCGATGGCTTCCAGGACCGTCCAGCGCCCTTCGCCGCTGTCGTCTACCCAGCCGCGCAGCCGGGATAGCGTCGCGTCTTCCTCCAGAGCCAGCGCCAGAAGATCGAGCAGCCAGGAACGGATGACGCTGCCCGAGCGCCAAATGGTGGCAATCTGATAGAGGTCGAGGTCAAAATCCTTTTTGGCGCGCATGATGTCGAAGCCCTCGGCGTAAGCCTGCATCAGGCCGTACTCGATACCGTTGTGCACCATCTTGACGAAGTGGCCGGCGCCATTACCGCCGACGTGGCCCCAGCCATCCTCCGGGCCGGGGGCCAGCGTCTGGAACAGGGGACGGAGGTGCCTTACGGCTTCCGGGTCGCCGCCAACCATCATGCCGTAGCCCAGCTCCAGACCCCAGACGCCGCCGCTGGTGCCGACATCGACCATATGCAGCCCGCGACGACCCAGCTCACGGGCACGGCGCATCGTCTCCTGATAATTGCTGTTGCCGCCGTCGACGATAATATCGCCCGCGGCCAGCAGGCCGGCGGCTTCCTCCACGACGGCCTCGGTAGCCGCGCCGGCCGGAACCATGAGCCAGACGATGCGGGGGCGCGACTCCAGCCGGGCAAGGGCATCGGCCAGACTGGCCGCCGCAACCATACCGCTCTCGGCCGCCAGCTCGCCGACGGCCGTCGCATCTAGGTCGCTGCCAACCACTCGGTGGCCGCCCTGCCGCAGCCGCCGCGTCATGTTGCCTCCCATGCGGCCCAGTCCAATCATCGCCAGTTCCATAGCAGCCTTTCCTTCTATCTAACTAGAAATGAGAAAGGCGCCGCTACTCCGGCGCCTTTATTGGATTGTGTGCCTCAGGCCGTGACCGTTGCTACCAGCGACGGCAGCGGGCCGCCGGTGTGCAGGCGAATGACGGGCCGGCCCGCTGCCCGCAGCGCGCCGGCGTCGCCCAGCGCCTGGGCCATCTTGAGCATGCCGAAGGTCAGCGAGCTGGCCCCGCCGCCCGGCTCGTCGGGGATGGGTACGTCGGGCAGCGGCTCGGTTGTAATCTGGATAAACAGGCCGTGGCCGGCGTCGCCCTTATGCAGCTGGCCCGTCGAGTGCAGGAAGCGCGGGCCGTAGCCCACGGTAACCGGTACGCCAGTTTCCTCGCGGACGAATTGGCGCAGGCGGGCCAGAGCGGCCTCGTTCTCCGCTGTGGGCGCGGCGTAGGCCTGGATAGCCACGTAGCTTTCGTCGTGCACCTGCTCCAGGAAGTTGCGCAGCGCTTGCGCCGCCGTGCGCGCCGGCAGCGCAGACTCGTAGACTTTGACCGGCCCATCGCTCAGGATCGGCAGCTGTCCGGGCAGTTGCCTGGTCGGCAGCTTCTCCTCGCGGACAAAAGCCTCGAGGATGGCGCGCGTCCGCTGCTTGGCCGATTCGACATTTGGCTGGTTGAAGGGATGCACGCCGAGGATATGGCTGGCGACGGCCGTGGCGATTTCCCAGACCAGGAATTGCTCGGCAATATCGTAACGGTCGGCCAGGTTGATGGTGATCACGGGCTGTCGTGCGGCGATGGCCACGACCTGCTCGTCGTAATGCGCATCGCCGGCCAGGCGCATGTAGACCAGCAGCTGCCGCTCGCCATAAGCGGCGGGAGCTAGCGGGGGCTCGCCCACCACCGGCAGAATCCCCTTACCATCTTTGCCCGTGCTTTCGGCAATAAGCTGCTCGACCCAATCGCCAAAGCTAGCGAGGCCGGGCGTGGTAACGAAGTGGACGATGTTACGGCCCTGCTCGGCCAGCACTCCCAGGACGGCGCCGAGCCAGCCGGCGCGCTCGGCCGTTTCCGATCCGCTGATGCGCCGAGCGCGGCCCAGCAGCTCGTGCAGGTCAATTCCCAGGAGCGCCGCGGGAACCAGACCAAAATGGGAGAGCGCCGAGTAGCGGCCGCCGATATTGGGGTCGTTGGCGAAAGCGGCGCGGAAGCGATACTGCTCGGCCAGACGCAGCAGGCTGCTGCCGGGATCGCTGATAGCTACGAAATGGTTGCCGGCGTTTTCCGGCCCGATCAGGTCGGCGACGCGGGTGTAGAAGTAGTTGAAGAAGCTTAACGTCTCCACCGTACCGCCCGACTTGCTGGAGACGATGAAGAGCGTGCGCTCAGGATCGAGCTGGCGGCGCACGTTGGTCACGGCCACCGGGTCGGTGCTATCGAGAATGGTCAGCCGGGGATAACCCGGAGCCGGCCCGAAGGTGCGGGCAAACAGCTCGGGCGCCAGGCTGGAGCCGCCCATACCCAACAAGACAACGTGATCGTAACCGTCGGCGCGGATCTCAGCGGCGAACGCCTGCAGCTCGTCCACCTGGTCGGCCATCGTCTCGGCGATGTTGAGCCAGCCGAGGCGGTTGCCGATCTCCTCCGGGTCGTCGGCCCACAGCGTGTGGTCGTGCCGCCACACCCTCTGCAGGACGTTGTCCCGTTCCAACCTGGCCAGCGTCTCTTTGACTGCCATATCCAGCTCGCCGACATTGCCGACCCAGGGCGGTACCTCGTCCAGAACGCGGTCCCGTTCGGCGGCGATAGTCGCCAGCAGGCTGCGGAAGGGTTCCGCGAACTTGGCGATCCCTTCCTCCAGCAGCTCATCCGTGATCGTATCGAGGTTGATGCCCAGCTCCTCCAGCCTGTCCAGGGTCACCACTGCTTCGTCTACGTCACTCATGAGCGTGGGCGCCACCCGGCCGTGGTCAAGGAATGCTTCCAGCGTCTGCGGCGGCACGGTATTGACGGTGTGGGGGCCGATTAGTTGGTCCACGTACATCGTATCGGGGTAGGCCGGATCTTTCGTACTGGTGCTGGCCCAGAGCGGCCGCTGTAGACGGGCGCCTCTGGCCGCCAGCCGCTCCCAGCGCTCGCCGTCAAACAGATCGAGAAAGCGCTGGTAGGCCAGCTTGGCATTGGCAATCCCAATCGTACCGCGCAGATCGCCGGCGCCCAGCGCATCCAGTTTCTTATCGGCGTTGCTGTCTACACGGCTCACGAAGAAGGAAGCGACTGAGGAGACGTCACGCGGGTCGCCGCCGCGTGCAATGAGCGCCTCCAGCCCGCGCAGGTAGGCTTCGACTACCTGCTCGTAGACCGCGCGCGAGAAAATGAGGGTCACGTTGACGTTGATACCCTCGCCGATGAGCTGCTCAATCGCCGGGATGCCGGCTGGCGTTGCCGGGACCTTGATATACACATTGGGCCGATTGACGCGAGAAAAGAGACGCCGCGCTTCGACGACAGTCGCCTGCGTATCGCCGGCCAGCTCCGGATTGACTTCGAGGCTGACATAGCCGTCTTCGCCCCCAGTCTGCCGGTAGACATCGTCAAACACGTCCGCAGCGCGCTGGATATCGTCAATCGCCAGCTCCTCGTAGATTTCCAGCGGCGACCGGCCCTCATTGGCAAGGATTCGTATGGCATCGGCGTAGCTGTCGCTCTCGGCGATGGCTTGCTGGAATATGGATGGGTTTGAGGTGACGCCGCGCACGCCCACCTCGCGCAGCTGGTGCAGCTCGTTGTTATCGAGCAGGTCGCGCCGGATGTAGTCGAGCCAGATCGATTGTCCTATCTCGGCGAGCCTTTCAAGTCTGGTCATAGGAATCTCCTTATTCGTCTAGCGCCGGCTGTCACCGCCGGCCTACGCCCGGTCCGGCAGCATCTGTGCGGCGTCGCGGTCGAGGAACCAGGTCATCTCGCCCTGGTCGGGCCAGATGCGTAGGGCTGGCAGGCGGGCGGGGTCTCCTTCGCGCGCGATTGCCTGGGCCACAGCCGGCGCTTTGTCCTTACCCCGGACGAGGAAGAGGATATGGCGCGCGCTATTGAATACGGGCGGCGTGAGGGTGACGCGCGCTGCCGGCCGGTCGCCGTATTCCGCCCAGACGGGCACAACAGGTACATCCGCGGCGGGGGCGGCGGAAGTGGGGAAGAGGCTGGCCGTGTGGCCGTCGGCGCCCAGACCGAGGAGCACGAGGTCAAAGCGTGGCCAGGCGAAGGTGTGCGCCGGCTCGGCGAGGGTCCGCAACTGATTCGCATAGTCAGACGCCGCTGCAGCTGGTTCCAGGGCTCCATCTACGCGATGGATCTGCTGCTCGGGAATGGGGACGTGCTGCAGCCACACCGACCAGGCCTGCCCGTAGTTACTGCCCTCGTCGTCGGGCGGGACGAGCCGTTCGTCAGCCCAAAAGATGTGCGTCCGGGACCAGGGCAGCTCCTGGCGATAGGGGGCCCCGGCCAGCAGGCGGAAGAGGGGCAGCGGTGTGCTGCCGCCGGAAACGGCGAGAAGGAAGCGGCCGCGGGCTGCCGTCGCGGCGGCTGCCCGCTCAGCCAGCAGCGCGGCGGCGTGGCCGAACATGACTGCCGCCTCGTCAAAGATATGCACGCTCACGTTACGCTCGTTCACGGCTCCGTGGTAAGCCTTCCTTCCTGTCTGGAGAAAGGCAGTTAAGCGCTCTTTGGCGGCCCGTGGCCTTGCTGTAGCAAGAAGCCATCCTGCGCGGCGCCAATCAGCGCGGCTTCGTCGTTAGTGATGACCCGCAGCGGTAGCTGCTCAAGCAGAGGCCGGAAGCGACCTTTATCCTGGAATTCGACGAGAAAGGAAGGCGCTTTCAGCTGGTCCAGAATGCGCGGCGGAATGCCGCCCCCGAAGTAGATCCCCCCGGTCGCCAGGAGTTTCAGCGCCAGATTGCCGGCCTCGCGTGCCAGGATGTTGACAAACAGCTCTAGCGTGGCGCTGGCAATCGCGGCCTGCCCCTGCTGCGCCGCGCTCACAATAATCGGCGTGGGATCGCCGGCGTTGGCTACCTGTTCGCGCAGCCACTCCGGCTCCAGATAGCGACCCGATTGCTGCAAGAAGGCATAGAGATTGGGAATGCCGATGCCCGAACAGACACGCTCATAGCTGACGTGCTCGTAATGGGTCAGTAGATAGCTGAGGAGCTCGACCTGTAGCGCGCCATCCGGCGCGAAATCGGCATGGCCTCCTTCAGAAGGATAGGCCCGGTAGCGCTCGCCCTGCCAGACCAGGTACGCTTGACCCAACCCCGTGCCCGGCGCGATGACGCCAATTGTGCCGCCGGGCTCCGCCTGGCCCGTGTGCAGCGTCACCACATCCTCCTCTTCAAGGATGGGTATGGCCGTGGCTACCGCCTGCAGGTCATTGAGCAGGTGCGCCCGCTCGAAGGAGAAGGCCTGCTCTAATTGCCGTTCGTCCAGCACCCAGGGCAGGTTGGTTATAGCCGCGCGGTCGCGCACGACGGGGCCGGCCACGCCAAACACGGCGTGGCTGACCGTTGCCTCTTTGCCCTGCAGATAGCTGGCGATAATGGCTTCCAGCGAAGAATAATCTTTGCTGGCAAACACCTCCTTAAGCAGAGGACGGTGGGGGCCGGTCTCCGCGGCAAAGAGGGCTAGGACCGTCTTTGTTCCGCCGATATCGCCAGCAAGTAGCATAGTCTGTCTCCCGGCTCGCTCGCCAAAGGTCAGCGCCGCTCACGGCGCATGAAACGGTAGCCCTGGCCCCATTCCGACATGACGTATTGCGGCTCATTGGCGTCGGGCTCAATCTTGCGCCGTAGACGGTGAATGTGGACGTGCAACCGGTCCTCCGGCGCATCTTCGCCGGGCCAGAGGCGCTGCAGCAGTAGCTGCGTGGTCACCACCCGGCCGGCATTGCGGATGAGCAGGTAGAGTATCTTCGCCTCCAGCGGGGTCAGGGATACTGGCTCGCCGGCGACAATGGCCCGCCGTTCCGCAAAGTCAATGATCAGGTGCTCGTCTACTGTTTCTTTCTGGTCCAGGGTGAACGCAAAGTCGGCGACGCGGTCTAAGGCCCGCCTGACGCGCGCGCTTAGCTCCAGCGGGTTGTACGGCTTGACGATGTAATCGTCGGCAAACTCCTCCAGGCTACTCACTATCTTCTCGGCGTCGTCCAGCGCTGTTAACATAATGATGGGGATGTCGCCGTAGGTACGTAAGGCGCGGGCAAAGGCAAAGCCGTCCATGCCTGGCGGCATGTTGTAATCGACGAGGGCGAGATGGGGCGCTCCAAAGCGCTCGACGAGCGCCAGCGCCTCCTCGCCTGAGCTGGCAAGGGAGACCCGATAGCCATCCAGCTCCAACATATGGCGCAGAGCTGAAAGCGCTTGAGGGTCATCGTCCACGGCAAGAATACGCTGTTGCAGAGTTGGCGAGTATGGCATAGTCGGCTCGGAGGTTCCCATATGCGGATAGTCTGACACCTATTGTAACAGAGCGATGCAGGCCGCCAACAGCCAGCCCGGCGCGGCGGCGTCCGGTTGCCTGCGCCCTCGATTTTGCTAGAATCCAATCCCTGGGGTGCTTTGCGCCGTTTTTGGCATGTGTTATAAACCAGATGAAGCTGGCGAGTTCCTCTAAGGAGTTGGTTGCGTGCTGACTGACTGGCAATTCATTGGCATCTTTTTCGTCCTATCGCCCATCTTTCCGCTGGCGCCAGTGGTCATTAACTGGCTGCTGGGGCCGAGAAAGCCAAATCCCCTTAAGAACCAGACTTACGAGTGTGGGATTGAGACGGTCGGCGATACCTGGATCCAGTTTAAGGTCCAGTACTATATCTACGCCCTCGTCTTTGTCGTCTTTGACGTGGAGGCCGTTTTCCTCTTCCCCATAGCGGCCGCCTTTAATCAGATCGGCTGGTTCGCGGTTGGAGCCACCATCCTCTTTATTGTGCTGCTCGCCGATGGTCTCATCTACGCCTGGGCTAGAGGAGCCCTGGAGTGGACGTAACCCCCACCAGAACCAGACGGAGTACCACGCATGAGCTTTAACCTTCTGGACTTCCTGCGCAGCCTGGTGCAGCTTACCTTGTTCGACTATCTGCGCGCTGTGTGGGCAGACTCGATGGCGCCGGGAACAATCGAGCTGATTCTCGACGTGATCGGCATCCTGACAGTATCGACCTTTTTGCTGCTAATCGTGCTCTTCCTGATCTGGCTGGAACGGAAGGTCATCGCGCGCATCCAGGACCGGGTCGGCCCCAACCGCGTCGGCGGCCGCTTCGGCGTACTGCAGACTGTGGCCGACGTCCTCAAGCTACTGACCAAAGAGGCGCTGACTCCGGCCGGCGCGGACCTGCTGGCTTATAATCTGGCGCCGATTCTCACGGTTATGACGGCGCTGTTGATGTGGGCTGTGCTGCCCTTCGCCGACGGCCTTATCGGCGTCGATCTCAATATTGGCCTCTTTTACATCCTGGCTATCAGCTCTGCTTCGGTCGTTACCCTGCTTCTGGCCGGCTGGGGCTCTAACAATAAATACGCTCTGCTCGGCGCTTTCCGCTCGGTAGCGCAGCTGGTCAGCTACGAGGTGCCCATGGTGCTGGCCCTGATTGCGCCGATTCTGCTGGCGAGCACCATGCAGATGCAGGGCCTTGTCATGGCGCAGGTGGTGCCCTATCTGTTCGTGATTCCGCTTTCGGCCATTATCTTCTTCATTTCTGCGTTGGCCGAGACGGGCCGTACGCCGTTCGACCTGCTGGAAGCCGAATCGGAGATCGTGGCCGGTTTCCATGTGGAATATGGTGGAATGAAGTTCGGCATGTTCTTCCTGGCCGAGTTTATCGGCACGCTGTTCATGTCCGCTCTTTTCGCCACTGTCTACCTCGGAGGCTGGCGCTTTTTCGGCCTGGAGCGGCTGGAGGTAGTGGGCCGGCTCATCGGCCTTATCGCCTTCTTCGTCAAGATGTTTGCCGTTTATTTCGTCTTTATCTGGGTACGCGGCACATTGCCTCGTGTCCGTATCGACCAGATGCTTGACCTGAACTGGAAATTTCTCGTGCCGCTCTCGCTGGTGTTAGTGCTGGCAGTTGCCGTTGTCCAGAAGCTGCCGTTCGTCGCGACCAGCGGCCCCTATTTCCACGCGGCGGTCCACCTTGTCACCAACCTGATCATCGGTTTCGGCGCTCTGGAGCTGCTGCGCTGGCGCGCACGCCGCGAGCGTGCGGCATTTGAAGCAGCGCGGCTCTATGAGACGGCGGAACCCGGCGAACTCGTGCCCGAGACTGTACATTAAAAGGCGGGACAACCGGCCCACACAACCTGGTGTGCCGTACCTGAGGCGGCGCTAATGCCGATTGGGGCCAGGCCGGCGCCAGCGCGCCGTGGCCCCTCATGGTTCAGGCTGTGCCGATTTCCCGTTATCGGAAGTGGAGAACGATGGCTGAACAGATCATCTTTATCATCATCAGCGCCTTCACCCTGATCATGGCCTGGATCGTGGTGACGGGTCGCAACCTGTTTCACGCGGCGCTGGCGCTGATGGCGTCGTTTCTGGGCGTAGCTGGCTTATATGTTACGCTCGAAGCCGGTTTTCTGGCGGCTGCCCAGCTACTCATCTACATCGGGGCCATCTCTATCCTCATCATCTTTGCCATTATGATGACGCGGCGCTTGATGCAGACGACTGAGCTGCCGTTTAACAACCAGTGGATTTTTGGCGGCTTCGCTTCGCTGCTCTTCCTGGCGGTGACGCTCTTCGTCATTCTGCGCCGCTGGCCGCTGGAGCCGACTGCGGCTACCGGCGGTCTGCGCCCCGCGGTGCCCGGCGCGATGATTGACGGCAGCGTGGTACAGCTAGGCCATGCGCTTGTCGACGTGAACCAGTACGTCCTGCCGCTCGAGGTCGTCTCCGTCTTGCTCCTGGCGGCGCTGATCGGCGCCATTGTCGTTGCCTGGCCTGAGCGTCTGCCCGAAGACAGAGAGTAAACGCCTATGGTTCCCCTTTCCTGGTACCTTATTGTCGCCGCGATCCTGTTCGCGATGGGCCTTTATGGCGTCGTGGCGCGTCGCAACGCCGTGGCCATTCTCATGGCCGTAGAGCTGATGCTCAACGCGGTTAACATCAATCTGATCGCCTTTTGGCGTTACCAGACGCCGGACCGGCCAGTGGGCCTGGCCTGGGCTGTCTTTGTGTTGGCGCTGGCCGCGGCTGAAGCCGCCGTTGGTCTCGCCCTGGTCATTAGTGTCTACCGCGACCGGGATTCGGTTATCGCGGACGAACTGGATTCGCTGAGATATTAGTTGAAGGCAGAAAGCTGAGAGCCAGAACCATTATCCGTTCTAACTTTGAGCTTCAAACTTCAAACTGACGGAAACAGGACAACCTATGTCGGAAGAAACCCTGAGAATCATGACATGGCTCGTACCCGCCGGGCCGTTGGCTGCCTTCTTCCTGATCACGCTCGTCTTTAACCGCAACAAGACGTTAAGCTGGATGATTTCCTGGGCGGGGATGATCGCTTCTCTTGTGCTGGGGTGGACGATTGCGCTGACCATTTTCATCAATGGAGTGCGCGACCATTTCGAGCATTTGCTAGAGCAGCCGCTGGTCATTGCCGATTCGGTGCTTTGGCTGCCGTTTACGCGCGACGCAGCGCAGTGGCTGCGTATGGGTGTGGCGGTAGACCCGCTGACGGTGGTTATGCTGTTCATGGTGCCGTTTGCCACGACGATGATTCTTGTCTACAGCGTCGGCTACCACCGCTGGGGGCTGGGGCTGGGCGATCATGCGGCGCGGGGCGAGCCAAACCACGGTGGGGTTGAACCGCTTTTTGGTCGCTTCTTTGCCCTGATGAGCCTCTTCGGCGGCGCTATGCTGCTGCTCACTGTCTCCGACAATTTGCTGCTGCTCTTTGCCGGCTGGGAAATCATGGGGCTCTGCTCATACCTGCTGATTGGCTTCTGGTATGCGCGCGAGTATGACGACCCCAAAGCCATACCGCCGCGCCGCGCTGCGATCAAGGCGTTCATGACCACGCGCGTGGCCGACGTGTTCATGCTACTGGGCATCGTCTATTTCTACCGCGTCTTTGGCACACTCAATTTCCACGAGGCCTTTGCGGCAGAGAGCCTGGTGACGGCCGCCGAGGCCGTGGGCTTCGGCGGGTTGGCAGTGATGTCCCTGCTGCTCTTCACCGGTACGGTGGGTAAGAGCGCCCAATGGCCGCTGCACACATGGCTGCCCGACGCGATGGAAGGCCCCACCCCCGTCAGCGCCGTCATCCATGCGGCCGCGATGGTCTCGGCCGGCGTCTACATGCTCATCCGCATCTTCCCGCTCGTCGCCACGGCCATGGCCGAGCAGCCTGCTGTCGGTCTGGTGATTGGCGGCATCGGCGCCTTCACGGCGCTCATGGCGGCGACGATTGCCATGACCCAGTACGATGTCAAGCGCGTGCTGGCTTACTCCACGATTTCGCAGCTGGGCTATATGGTGGCTGCGGTGGGTATCGGCGCCTATGTGGCCGCCGCTTTTCATCTCATCACCCACGCCTTCTTCAAGGCGCTGCTCTTCCTGGGCTCGGGCTCAATTATTCATGGCATGGAAGTGGGCGCCGAGGTGGCCCACGATCACCATACCGACCCGCAGGACATGCGCAATATGGGTGGCCTGCGCCATAAGATGCCCATCACCTTCTGGACGTTCGTCGTCGGCGGCCTGGCGCTTGCCGGCTTTCCCTTCGTGACGGCCGGCTTCTGGTCGAAGGACGAAATCCTGGCAGACGCCTGGTACCAGGGCACTCAGGGCAGCGCGCTGGCCATGATTATCTTCGTCGTCCTGGCTGTTGCCGCTCTGCTAACGGCTTTCTACACGGCGCGCCAGATCTCGCTCACCTTTCTGGGGCGGGCGCGCACACCGCTGGCCGAACACGCGCACGAGAGCAATGCCTTTATGACCGTGCCTTTGCTTGGCCTGGCCTTCTTCGCCATCACCTTCGGCTGGCTGGGTATACCGGACAACTTCCTGGGTACGGACGGCATCTTCACCAATTTCTACCACCATTTCGTGGGGGCGACCGTGGAGGAGACGCTGCACGGGCTTAACGAGCTGGGCGTGCACGCGCACGAAGTAGCGACGCTGCCCTTTAGCTGGGCGCCGCTGCTGACCTCGCTGGTCGTGGCGCTCGGCGGCCTCGCGCTTGGCTGGTGGATCTACGGGCGCGAGCCACGCGAGCGCGCGGACGACGCGGATGTCCTGGAACGGCCGCTGGGCGCCGCCTGGGGCTTCCTCTCCAACAAATGGTACTGGGATGAGCTGTACCAGGCGGCCCTGGTGCGGCCGGTCGAATGGCTGTCCGCGACCTTTGTCTACCAGTGGATTGACAAGGGGCTGATTGACGGTACGCTGCATCTGATCGCGCGCGGCGCTTACACGCTCGGCCAGTATATGAAGCGCTTCGAGGAGCGGGTGATCAGCGATGGCGTCGACGCGATCAAGGATGGCTTCCTCAGTATGGCGCGCGAGTTCCGCACCATCCAGACCGGCAAGCTGCAGGAGTACGTATTGGTCTCCCTGTTTATTGGCTCCGTGCTGGCCGTTCTGATCCTCAGCATGAACTACAACTGGTGGGGAGCTATCTTGCCCTGGTTGGGTAGATAGGGATTGGAGTAGTTATGGACTTCCTCAACGACAACATTCTGTCGATTATCGTCTTCTCGCCGGCCATAGCGGCTCTGGTCATCATGCTGCTGCCCAATGACGAGGAAAATCTCATCCGCAGGCTGGCGTTCCTGTTCAGCCTCGTGCCGCTGGCGCTGACCCTGATCATGTGGTTCCAGTTCGACCGCTCCTTTCCCACGTTTCAGTTTGAGCAGGTGGCCGAGTGGTTCCCCAGCATCGGCGCCAGCTATCACGTGGGCGTGGACGGCATCAGCCTGGCGCTGATCCTGCTGACGACAATCCTGACGCCGCTCTCGATCCTGGCCAGCTTCGAGATTACGGAGCGGGTTAAGATGTACATGGCGCTCTTCCTCGCCCTGGAGACCGGTATGCTGGGTCTCTTCGCGGCGCTGGACCTGCTCATCTTCTTCATCTTCTGGGAAGTTGGGCTGGTGCCGATGTACTTCCTCATCCGGCTCTGGGGTGGGAAGGACCGCACCTATGCCAGCTTCAAGTTTTTCGTTTACACGATGGCCGGCAGCCTGGGTCTGTTGCTCTCTATCCAGCTGATTGGCCTGGCAACGGGTACGTTTGACATTCCCCAGCTAATGGATGTCTGGGTGAATTTGACTGGCGACCGGCTCCCCGGCTCGGGGCTTCCGGTCGATCTGGTGAAGAACGTCTCCTACGTGCTGTTCCTGATTGCTTTTGCCATCAAGGTGCCCATCTGGCCGTTCCATACCTGGCTGCCAGACGCGCATACGGAGGCGCCCACGGCCGGCTCGATGATTCTGGCCGGTGTGCTGCTGAAGCTGGGGGCGTATGGCTTCGTGCGCCTCGTCATCCCCCTCTTCCCGGAGATTGCGCAGACGACCGCCTGGGTGCTGGCAGTGCTGGGTATGTTGAGCATCATCCTTGGCGGTTTTGCCGCCTATGGGCAGTGGGACTTCAAACGGCTGGTCGCCTACTCGTCGATTAATCACATGGGCTTTGTCATCCTCGGCGTGGCCGTGATGGCCCGCTACTATGCGTGGGCGACAAGCGGCGCCGCGACGGCGCCCCTGGTCGAGGATGCGATCATGGCGACCAATGGCGCCGTCTTCCAGATGTTCAACCACGGACTATCGGCGGCCGGTATGTTCTTCCTCGTCGGCGTCATCTACCATCGCACCCATACGCGAGATCTGAAGCAATATGGCGGCATCTGGGCCGTGCTGCCGGTCTATGGCGCCATTCTCATATTCACCAGCATGGCTTCGCTGGGTCTGCCCGGCCTGAATGGCTTCGTCAGCGAGTTCATGATTATCCGCGGCGCCTGGCATCCGTTTACTTTGCAGGTCACGCTCTCGATGATCGGCCTGATTATGACCGGCGCCTACATCCTCAAAGGCATTGGCCAGACACTGCACGGGCCGCTGCTGCCGCAGTGGGCCAGCCTCAAGGATATGACATTTCGGGAACACCTGGTGATCTGGCCGCTGATGATTCTGATGCTCACGCTGGGCGTCTGGCCGCAGTGGTTGGTAGCCATCATCAACGATACTGTCTCGGTTCTTTTCAGATAAGGCAGCAGGTCGGCGCGCGCTGTAGCGCCCGCCGCACTTTGAGTGGATTCAGTTATGGAACAATTCCCGTTTCTCTCGATCATCGCATTGTCACCATTCCTGGCAGCGGCAACGATTTTGCTGCTGCCGGAGGAACGGAAAGAGAACGCACGCATGCTGGCGCTGGCGGCGATGATCATTGGGCTGCTGCTATCGGCTTACGTCTATGCGGCCTACTATGCCCAGATCGGACAGCTCGATCTCTCCTCCTGGCGCGGGGCGCTGCTCTTTGTCGAAGAAGTGCCGTGGGTAGAGAGCATTGGCATTAACTATATCGTCGGCGTCGATGGCCTGAGCGCCACGCTGGTGCTGCTGACAGCTATCGTCGGCGTCGGCGGCGTTCTCATCTCCTGGGGCGTCGAGGATCGCCCGCGCGAGTTCTTTGCCTTCTTCATGCTGCTCGTCGCCGGCGTGCAGGGCGTCTTCGTAGCGGTCGATGGTTTCCTGCTCTTCTTCTTCTACGAGCTGGCCGTGCTGCCCATGTACGTGATGATTGTCATCTGGGGCTGGGAAAGGACGCGCGAATACGCGGCCATGAAGCTGACGCTCTACCTACTAGTTGGAAGCTTCATCGCCCTAATCCCGTTCCTGGTACTGTACTTTAACCTGGATGCTGTGGGACAGCCGTTGACATTTGACCTGCGCGTCTGGTCCGAGACTGATTTCCCGCGCAGCCTGCAGCTCTGGACCTTCCTGCCCATCTTCCTCGGCTTTGGCGTGCTGGCCGGCCTCTGGCCTTTCCATAACTGGTCGCCAGATGGTCACGTAGCGGCGCCGACGGCCGTCTCCATGATTCACGCGGGTGTTCTCATGAAGCTGGGCGCCTACGCGGCGATGCGCGTGGGCATCCACTTGCTGCCGGAAGGCGCCGTCTACTGGCTGCCCTTTGTTATCCTTTTTACCGTGGTGAACGTCGTCTATGGGTCGTTAATCGCCATGCGGCAGCGGGATATGAAGTATCTGATCGGCTATTCCAGCGTCAGCCACATGGGTCTGGTCAGCATGGGCTTTGCCGCCATGAATATGGAGGGCTTTACCGGCGCTGGCATCCAGATGGTCAGCCACGGGATTATGACGGCGCTCTTCTTCGCCGTCGTCGGCATGATCTATGACAGGGCGCATACACGCGATATGGATCAGCTCAGCGGCATGGCGCGGGCGCTGCCGTGGACGGTCGTCGCCTTCACGATTGGCGGCCTTGTCTCCATGGGCATGCCCGGGCTCAGCGGTTTCGTCGCCGAGTTTCCGATATTCCTGGGCGTCTGGCGCGGCGGCACGATGAATCTGAGCGACACGTTCCTGGGCCTGAACCCGGCCGCCTTCTATCCCATCCTGGCGATTATTTCGGTGTTGGGCATTATCATCACCGCGGCCTATATCATCCGTGCCATAGGGTCAGTCTTCTTTGGCGAATATGACCGCCACCAATGGCACGATATGCGACCGTTGCTGGCTATCGACAAGCTGGCTCTCCTGGGTTTTGTGCTCATTCTCATCGTCATCGGCGTCCGGCCCCTGGTGATTGCTCCAATTGTGGAGGCAGGCGTGGCGCCGGTTGTACAGCGGCTTGATGCTGTGCAGGACGCCGGCACGGTGTGGCAGTCGATACAGACAACAGCACAACACCTCATTTCGTGGTTTGGAGGCGCCTAGTGGGCACCGAGATTGATTGGACAACACACTTCCTGGCGCTGGCGCCGGAGATTTCGATTGCTGCTTTGCTCATCGCTGTGCTCAGCTACGACCGGCTCGTTCCGGCTGCCCAGCGGCGGCGGGTCGGGCTGCTGACGGCGTGGGCTGCCTTTGGCATCCTGCTGCTGACGGTTGGCATCTGGATTTTCTTCGATCAGCCCGATAGCTCGGCCGCGCTGCAGGAATCGCTGCTTTGGGGTGGCATGATTCGCCACGACCTGGTGACCTTTGTCTTCCGGGTCATCGTCCTCCTCGCGCTGATCGTGACGACATTGATTTCCCTGGACGTGCCGCAGCTACAGCGCGGCGAATATTTCGCCCTGCTGCTGACGGCGACGGTCGGCTTCAGCCTCATGGCCGCGTCGGCCGACATGATCATGCTGTTCCTGGCGCTGGAGACGGCCAGCATCAGCCTCTACGTCCTGGCCGGCTTCCTCACGGACAAACGGCGCTCGACGGAAGCGGGCATGAAATATTTCATCTACGGCGCTTTCGCCTCGGCGGTCATGTTGTATGGCTTCAGCCTCATGTATGGGCTTACTGGCGTCTCCAACATCTATGAGATCGCGGCCGCCCTCCACGAGCGGGCCGTCCCGGCCGACATCAACGCGGTGCTGTTGCTGTCGGGCATGATGATCCTGGCCGGTTTCGGCTTCAAGATCTCGGCCGTGCCCTTCCATTTCTGGACGCCCGATGTCTATGAGGGAGCGCCCGCGCCGGTGACGGCCTTCGTCTCGACCGCATCCAAGGCGGCCGGATTCGCCGTGCTCCTGCGCGTCTTTACTGCCGGCATGGTCGGCGACATGAGCGCCGGCGGCGCCTGGTGGTCGACGCTGATTGCCATCACCGTCGTGACGATGACGCTCGGCAATCTGCTGGCTATCTTCCAGAGCAACATCAAACGCATGCTGGCCTATTCCAGCATTGCGCAGGCCGGCTACGCCCTGATCGGACTGGTGGCCTTCACGCCCGACGGCGGCGGTGCGACGCTCTTCTATCTGCTGATGTATGTGGTGACGAACATCGCCGCGTTTGGCGTCATCGTGCTCGTGGGCCGCGAGACAAAGGCCGACGAGATGCGCGACTTCTACGGCCTTAGCCGGCGCTCGCCTTACCTGGCGCTGGCGATGCTGTTTGCACTGCTGTCACTCGGCGGCATCCCGCCCACCGCCGGTTTCTTCGGCAAGTTCTTTATTTTTAAGGCTGCCGTCGAAGCCGATCTCTGGTGGCTGGCCCTGATCGGCGTGCTCAATGCCTTCGTCGGACTCTACTACTACCTGACTGTGGTCAAATATATCTATCTGTACCGCTCGGATGAGGAGGCGGTGCGGATTCCGGTCAGCCGGGCTGCGCAGGTGGCGCTGGGTATCAGTGTGCTCGGCATCCTGTATCTCGGAATTTTCGCCGGGCCTGCCTTTGAGTGGACCAGGGAAGCAGGCCGCGCCTTCTTCCCCTTTTAGTCACGCCAGAAGCGCGCCACGGGTACGATAGCCAGGTTGCCGCTGCATGGCAGAAAGGACCAGGAACCGGGCGCTCTATTGCCGGGTAAAATCCTTGTGATATAATGCGCAAGCTCACCCGAACAAAGAGAGAATTGTGTCGAAAAGCAAACGGCAAAATGAATATGCCGCGGCTTACGCCGGACTGATCAGCCAGATTGGGTGCGTCACCAGTATTGCCAGCATCATTATCATTGCCGTCGCTTTTTTTGCGGGGCAGTTCATTGACAACTATTTAGGCACAAGGGGCATTTTTACTGTCCTGGCTCTCGTCGGCAGCTTCCCCGTTACGCTCTATGTAATCGTGCGGATAGCCCTGTCTAACGTGGCACGTGCTCAGAATCTGCTTGAAAGGAACGAAGACGAGCAAGAGGCAGAGACGGATAGATGAAGAAACGATACGTCATTCTCGGTGCAATCCTCCTGATGATCCTGTTGGGATCGGTCATCGCCTTCACCAAGCCGGTGCTGCCGGTCATCCAGCTTCCCGGCGAAAAATATCCGGGGCTGGAGCTGCCCTTCCTCGGCGGCCTGACCAACACCTTCGTGGCGACGATTGTGACTTACATTGTCATCATCGCGCTTGTGCTCATGGCCGGCGCCCGCTCGCGCACGGCTGACGAGATTCCGACCGGCTTCTACAACTTCTTCGAGATGATCATCGAAGGCGCTTATAACTTTGCGCGCGGCATTGCCGGCGAAAAGGTCCGCGACTTTTTCCCTTACTTCATGACCTTTTTGCTGCTCATTCTGCTGGCTAACTGGCTTGAGCTGATTCCCGGCGTCGATAGCATTGGCATCTGGGAGAACTTGCCGCACCTGCGCGAGCTGCAGGCTGAGGAGGCGGCCATCGCCGCCGGCGAGCCGCTATCGTCGGACGAACTGCACCATATCTACGACGATTTCGACGCGCAGAATATCGGCGACCTGCGGGTGCCGGCGGATTCGTGGGCGGGCCTGCTGATTCGGGCCGACGGCAACGTGGCCGGCGACTCTGGCCTGCTGGGGCTGGAGGCAGACCCCGAGCAAGCGGACTGGACCATCGTTCCATTCTTGCGCGCGCCGGCGACCGACCTTAACTTTACGCTGGCCCTGGCTCTCGTCTCCATGTTCATGGTCCAATACTTTGGTTTTAAGTATCTGGGTATTGGCTATCTGAGTAAGTTCTTTACGCTGCCGATCAGCGCCATTGCCAAGAACCCGATCAGGGCGCTGGATCCGGCTGTTGGTATACTCGAGTTTATCTCCGAGATTTCGAAGATTCTCTCGTTTAGCTTCCGTCTACTTGGCAATATCTTCGCCGGCCAGGTGCTGTTGTTTGTTATGGCTTTCCTGCTGCCGGTTGCGAACGTGGCCTTTTTCGCCCTCGAGTTCTTCGTGGGTCTTATCCAGGCCATTGTCTTCGCCATGCTGAGCCTGGTCTTTATGGCTGGCGCCGCTCAATCGCATCACGGCGATGAGGAGCACCACTAACGGCTCACCACTGCACGGTCATCGACAAGGATAAGAGACAGTTTTTGGAGGTAACTACAGATGGATTTAGAAGCTGCTGCTGCACTCGCTGAGGGTTTGAAGGCGTTGGGCGCTGGCCTGGCGATGATGGGCGTCATCGGCGCCGGCGCCGGCATTGGCATTCTTGCCGGCGGCGCTACTCAGGGTATCGCCCGCAATCCCGATGCGGCAGGCGCCATTCAGACGAACCTGATTCTCGGCATCGCGTTCGCCGAGGCCACGGCCATTTACGCGCTCGTGATCGCCCTGATTATCTTGTTCGTTTTTTAGGCATGGACGACGAGGAGATTAGCCAATGGAAGGCTTAGGAGTAAATTTAGGCTACCTCATCACCCAGATTCTGGGCATCATCATTCTGCTGGCCTTCCTCAAGGCCTTCCTGTATGAGCCCATTCTCCGGACGCTTGAAGGACGCCAGGCCCGTATCGCCAAGGGTCTTGAGGACGCGCGGCAAGCTGCCATAGCGCGCGATAACGCCGATGCGGAAGCAAAGAAAATCCTTGACGCCGCTCGCGCGGAAGCGGCGCGGGTGCGCCAGGCTGCGGCCGAGCAGGGCGATGATACGAGAAAAGGCATTATCCGCCAGGCGGAAGAACAGGCGCGTGACATTCTCGCCGGGGCGCGCGAAGACGCGCAGGAAGAGCGCGACCGTATTCTCTCGGATCTGCGCAGCCAGGTTGTCGCCATCGCTCTGGCGGCGACAAACAAGCTGGTCGGCAGCGGTCTGGACGAGAGTCGCCAGCGGGAGCTGGTCGATGAGTTCCTGGCAGCGCCGCCGGCCGAGCTGTCCACGCTGCGCGGCGACGAGGCGACGGTTACCAGCGCTCTGCCGCTGACCGATGCCGAGAAACAGCGGCTGCAGACGGCGCTCAATATTGACAATGTGACCTTCCGCGTCAACCCTGACATCCTCGGCGGCCTTATCGTCCGCGTGGGCGATCAGGTGGTCGATAGCAGCGTCGCCAATCAGCTGGGCGACCTGCGCGACGCGATGCAGTCTTAGCGAAAGGATTTGCCTTTCACCCGGCGCGCTGCAGACGATTGCTGCTGCCGGCGTGACTCTTGTTAGAAGCTGGAGAAGAACGGCGCATCGCCCACCTGTGATGTGACCAAAAGAGGCCCGGTACGCCGCCGGGCCTCTTTCGTTACCTATTAGGGCTGGCTGAGTTAGCCGCTGCCCTTGCTCGGCAGGTAGGCCGCCAGCTTCTGGGCCAGGTTAGCCAGCGGCAGGCTCTGCAGCCAGACGCGACCTGGTCCGGTCAGCGTTGCCAGAAAGAGCCCCTCGCCGCCAAAGAGGATGTTGCGCACGCCCTTGACGCGGGTAATGTCATAGGTGATCGTAGGCTCGTACATAGCAATATGGCCGGGATCGACTTTCATGGACTGGCCCGCATTGAGCGTATAGCTGCGCACCTCGCCGGCGATCTCGACCCAGGCCAGGCCGGGCCCTGTGATGCGCTGCAGAATGAAGCCTTCGCCGCCAAAGAGGCCGGCTCCCAGCTTACGGCGGAAGTGGACCTCCAGGCTGACGCTGCTCTCGGCCACCATGAAGGCGTCCTTCTGACAGATGCGACTCTCTCCCGCTGCCAGCTCCAGCGGGATAATTGAGCCGGGAGCTTCAGGCGTAAAGGTGATCAGCGCGCCATTGCCCTGGCAGGTATAGGTGGTCAGAAAGAGTGATTCACCGGCCAGCGAGCGCGCCAGCCCTTTCATCAGGCCGCCGCGCGTGTCGGTAGTCATTTCTACCTCGCCGGTCATCCAGGCCATCCCGCCCGATTCGGTGAACAACGACTCGCCCCGATCAAGAAAGATGTCCAGCGTTTGTAGGGTTGTCCCGTGTATTTCGTACCTCATCGGATATAATCTCCTTTGACTGTGTGGCCGCCACGATGTAAGAACGAGTGACACAATCGTCATCGTCATTATAGCCGAACTTCCGTAGGCAGCGTCCCTGGGCTGCTTCACAGTCATCCGGCTTGAAACCGAACCCGCGCTATCGTCCGGCCCGGGCAATAGCGAAGGCCAGAAGAAATGGAACCCTCTTCACAGACGACCTCACGAGACGACCAGACGCTCACGGACCTGCTGCGGCGGCGCACGCATTTCATTGTGGACCCGATCGTGACGCTGTTGGCCCGGCTGAAGGTGTCGCCCGACCTGCTGACCGTTACCGGCATGCTGGCCCATTTTTTCCTCGCCTGGCTGGTCGCCCAGGGCGAGATGCGCTGGGCGGCCGTGGGCCTTATCCTCATTGCTCCGCTCGACGCGCTGGACGGCGCGCTGGCCCGCAAGCGCGGCCTCAGCCAGGGCAACTTCGGCGCCTTTCTCGATTCATCCCTGGACCGCATCGCGGAGATCATTCTCTTTGGTGGCTTCATCCTCTACTATGTCGCGCAAGAGGACGCCTGGATGCTGGCGACGGCCTACATTGCCGTCAGCGGCTCGCTGATGGTCAGCTATACGCGGGCCCGCGCCGAGGCGCTGACCTACCGGGCGAAGGTTGGCATTCTGAGCCGCGTCGAGCGCTATGTTGTGCTGACGCTGGCGCTGCTGCTCAACCTGCCGGCGGCCGCGCTCATTACCATTGCTATCTTTACCTACGTCACTGTCGCCCAGCGGATATTCCACGTCTGGCAGCAGGCGCGCGCTTCCTGAGTCGTTGGCCGATGTCTGACCTGCCTACCTCCTCCCGCCGTAAATTAGAGCCTCACTGGGTGTTCATCATCGCCTTTGCCCTGGGCGCCCTTGCCCTCTACGCGTACCATCTGCAGACCGGCTTTACACCGGATCGCGCCGCCTTCTCCATCGCCGCGCTCAACTTGCAGATCTACTGGTACGGCATCATCATCACGGCCGGCATTGCGCTGGGCGCTTATGTGGTGACGCGGCTGGCCTACGTACGGGCGGTGGCGAGCTGGCAGACCACGGCCCCGGCGCGCATTCGCCAGCAGCCGCTCTCCTCGCTTGTGTTGCCTGAAACGCTGGAGGCGAAAGTTGCCGCCAGCGCCGGACAAAAGGTGGGCGAGCTGCTCTTCTGGTGGGGGGTGGAGCCGGAGCGGCTTGGCCTTAACGCCGCGGAGCGCGAGCAGGTCGCCCAGGCTTTGCTCGCGCACGACGGGATTCAGGCGGAGTGGGTGGAAAAACCGCCCTGGTTCCAGTGGTCGCCCAACCACGTGTGGGCGGGCCTCTTCTGGTGCCTCATTCTGGCTCTGATCGGCGCGCGTCTCTACCACGTGCTGACGCCGTCACCGAGCATGGGCATTACGCCGGCCGACTATTTTCAGAACCCGCTACAACTGATTAACGTGCGCCGCGGCGGCCTGGGCATCTACGGCGGTATTGCCGGCGGCGCCCTGGGCCTCGCTCTCTACACCCTGCGCCAGCGCATCTCGGCGCTGCGCTGGGCCGACCTCGCTGTGGTGGGCGTCAGCCTGGGCCAGTTCATCGGGCGTTGGGGCAACTTCGTCAACCAGGAACTCTATGGGCGGCCGACCGAGGTCCCCTGGGCCGTCACGATTGATCCCCCATACCGGTTGCCGGGCTACGAGTCGTTCAGCCGCTTCCATCCCGCTTTCCTCTATGAATCGTTGTGGAACCTGGGTATCTTTCTCGTGCTCTATGTTCTGGCCCGCCGTTACTGGTCCCGGCTCTTTCCCGGCGACCTGATGGCCCTCTACCTCATCCTCTATGCGGTGGGCCGGGTGCTGCTCGAAACCGTGCGTCTCGACAGCGCCAGCGTCGGCGCCCTGCCGGTTGCCACGCTCGTCTCCTTGCTCGTGGCTGTTGTCATGGCCGGCTGGATGATACTGCGCCGGAAGAGGGCAGGCTGACAGGCCGGCAAAGAAGCAGCCACCGTGACCAGTCTCCCCGTTGGTAAGCTACCGCCGCCTCTGCTCGCTCAGCT
Organism: uncultured Ardenticatenaceae bacterium; assembly: GCA_964579295.1. GTDB lineage: Bacteria > Chloroflexota > Anaerolineae > Promineifilales > Promineifilaceae > JAAYYY01. Next base: position 56,046 of record CAZOGK010000014.1, on the reverse strand, counting down.
ACTGGAACGGGCGCCCGGCGGCGATGAGGTCATACTCGGCCCGGCGCCGGGAGTAGACTGCGCCGTCGTGCGCCTGGGCGACAGGCTGCTGGCGCTCAAGTCTGACCCCATCACCTTTGCCGGCGAGGATATGGGCTGGTATCTGGTGCAGGTAAACGCGAACGACCTGGCTACCGTGGGCGCTATCCCGCGCTGGCTGCTGGTGACGCTACTCCTGCCGGAAGGGAGCGCGACGCCGGCGTCGGTTACCGAGCTCATGGAGCAGATCTACGCGGCCTGCCGCGAGCTGGGTGTCGCGGTCGTCGGCGGCCATACGGAGGTCACCTACGGGTTAGACCGCCCGCTGGCCTTTGGCGCTATGCTGGGCGAGGTGCCTGCGGACCGGCTGGTAACGCCGGCCGGCGCGCAGCCAGGCGATAGGTTGCTGCTGACAAAAGGCGTGCCCCTGGAAGGCGCGTCGATCCTGGCCCGCGACTTTCGCCAGGCGCTGCTGGGGCAATTCACGGCGGCGGAGCTGGACGAAGCGGCTCGCTACCTCTACGAGCCGGGTATTAGTGTCCTGCGCGACGCCCAGGCGGCGCAGGCGGCCGGCCCCGTGCACGCCATGCACGATCCGACAGAAGGCGGGCTGGCTACGGCGCTCTGGGAGCTGGCCGAGGCCAGCGGGCGAGCGCTGCTGATCGAGCCGGACGCCATTCCTCTACTGCCGCTTGGCGCGCGCCTGTGCCGGGCGCTCGGCCTCGATCCATTGGCGACCATTGCCTCGGGCGCGCTGCTGCTCGCCGTGGGGCCGGGCGCGGGCGCGCAGGCCGTCGCTGCTGCTCTGGCCGAGGCCGGCATTGCCTGCGCCGACATTGGTGTGGTGGTCGAGGGCGATGTGGCCGTGTGGCAGCAGATCGGCGAGCGCCGCGCCCTCTTACCCCGCCCGGCCCGTGATGAGATAGCCCGGCTCCTGGAGGAAGGGTCAGCAGGCCACGTTTGACCGCTCTGCTAGGGAAGGCACATCGCCGATAGCGCCGGCTAGCGCCAGGGCTGCACCCCGGCCATCACCTGGGCGCGCGTGCGTGCTTTGTGCAGCGCCGCGCTAACGGCCTCCGTCAGCTCCCGGTCGTCGCTCTTGCGCGCGGCAAAGATGGGCGCGCCGATGGTCACGTGCAGACGGCCCAGTGGCACGGGCACCTGGTAATGGTCCCAGCGAGCCAGCTTGATGGCCTGCCGTGACCAGGCGCCAACGGGCAGTATGGCCGCTTCCGCCTTGCGGGCGAGGAAGGTCACACCCGGCTTGGGCTGGTAAGCGGGTCCATCCGGCCCATCGGGCGCGATGACCGACATACGCCCGCCCTGCAGCCCTTCGACGATACGCAGCACGGCGCGACCGGCGGCGACGGGATTGCCGCTCATATCGACCAGATAGGGCTTGGAGCCAAAGTGGGAGCCATAGGCGCCAAGCGTATCGCCGCGGCTATCGCCGACGACGATGGCGACGAAGTTGTCGCGCTCCAGGAAACGATCGCCGAAGACGACAAAGGCCATCATCTGCCCATGCCAGAGGCTCCAGAGCAGAGGGCGGCCCGTGTCCCTGGCGGCGCGGTAATTCTCCCAGCCTTCAACCCGATAGCGGCTGGTGAGCATCGCCAGGCGCGAATAGGCAAACAGACCGTGGCCCAGCAGCCGCCGCCAGGAACGGCCCAGCCGCTCTGTGCGGCTTTCAGGCTGGGTCATGGTCGCGTCGCAGCAGCGCTCTGACCAGCGCCACGCCAATAAAGCCGAGGTTAAAGAGGAACCAGACGGCGACCACCGGCAGGCGGAAGACAAAGAGCGCCAGGGTAAAATAGAGCAGGTAGAAGATGTTGGCCGGGCGGTAGGAAAAGAGCCAGACAATAGAGGGAAAGGGAATACGGCTTGCCATAAGGATGGCGAGGAAGGGGATGAATAACAGAAAGGCCCACGCCGGCGCAATCTCGCCCCGCGTGGCAATGTCTGAGACGATGGCCAGCGTCAGGGTCGCGCCGCTGGTGGAAATGGTCAGTCCGAGTGAATCGATCTGGCCAGATTTGGTAGGCAGCAAGTTAAAACGCGCCAGGCGAAAGGCGCCAGCCACGGTGTAGAGCACGACGAGAAACCAGAGCAGCGGCGCGAGTGCGCCGTCCAGGCTGTCGCGTAGGTGCACGAAGGCCATCACGGCCGGCGCGGTGCCCAGGCTGACCATGTCTACCAGCGAATCGAGCTGCACGCCGAACTCAGAGCCGGCAGAGAGCCGTCGCGCCAGCTCGCCGTCAAACAGATCGAGCACATAGCTGATGAGGACGAGCGCGCCGGCTGCGGGCATAGCGCCCGCGGCGGCCGAGAGAATAGCGGCCACGCCGGCGGCAAGCGAGAGAAAGGTGATGCTGTTGGGAACGGCGTAGCGGGCCCGGCTGCCCCGGATGCGCTCAAGCATCGGCTGCGCCCGCCGGCCCGGAGAGACGCGCCACCGGCGTGAGGCCGCCGCGCACGCGGTCGCCGATGCTTACCAGCACGTCGGCATCGGGGGGAAGAAAGAGATCCACGCGCGAGCCGAAGCGGATCAGGCCAAAGCGTTCGCCGGTCGTTACCTCCTGGCCGGGTATCGCGTAGTTGACGCAGCGGCGGGCCATGATGCCGGCTATTTGCTTTACCAGGATCAGGCCATAGGGCGTCTCGATTTCCATGGCAATCGACTCGTTCTCGGTGGACGCCTCAGGGCGGAACGCCTGCAGATATTTACCGGGCCGTGCGATGATGCGGCCGACGACGCCATTTATGGGGATTCGCTGCACGTGCACGTCGGTAATATCCAGGAAGGTGCTGATGCGCGTCACCTCGCGGTGGAGATAGAGTTGCTCTCTCTCTTTGACCACGGCCACTATCTTGCCGTCGGCCGCGGACAGCACCAGGCCGGGCTGGCTCCAAAGCGGCCGGTTCGGGTCACGAAAGAAATAGAGGACGAGCAGCCAGATGGCTGTAAAGGCAGAAAAGAGCGCTCCCGCACCCCAGCCGCGGCTGCGGCGCCACAGGAGCAGCAGCGCAGCCCAGAGCGCCGTTACCAGGGCAATCGTCGGCCCGCCCCCGCGGGCAAAGGGCCAGATGCTATCGCCATTATTCCTGTCCATCTTCCCTCTCGTCTGTTGCGAAGCGGAATTCTAGCATTGCCTATTGGCGACCGCAACCGGCCGTTATCCCGGCTGTCTACATGAGAGGCGACGTAGCAGACTGGGCCCTTTTCGATCCGCGCGCGGCAGTCTGGTACACTCTGCGCATGGCCGACAGACGCCGTTTCACACTCACCGTTTCCCTGATCGCCCTCGTCGTCGTTGGCGCCTCGCTGGCCCTGGGCTGGCGGCTGATCCGCGGCGATAACAGCCTGCTCCGCGATGTCACCGTAGCCGAGAGCGTGATCACGCCCAATGCCGATGGCGTTCAGGACATCACGGCCATCGGCTACACCCTCTCGCGCAATGCGACGGTCTCCATCTATTTTGAGGACGCCGCCGGCGAGCGCTATTACTTCCGGCAGACGCAGCCGCGCGGCGTCGGCGACTACAGCGTCTATTTTAGCGGCGTGGTCGATGGCTATCTGCGGCCGGGTGAGGAGTTTGGCGGGCAGGTGCTGGCCCGCTTGCTGCAGAACGGCGATTATACCTGGACGATTGAAGCGACCGACGAGCGGGGAGAAACCGAGGCGGTGCAGGGCCGGCTGACGATTGCCGAAGCCGACACGGAGCTGCCGGAGATCCGCAATTTCAGCCTCAGCCGGCAGACCTTCACCCCGAATCAGGATGGGCTCGACGACCGGGTGCAGATGGACTTTTTCCTGCCCAAAGATGTGGAAGTTCTGCGCGTCTTCGTACGGCTGCCGGACGGTTCCGAGCTGCCGATTGCCGAGCGTCCTACCGAAGCCCCGGCTGGCGCGCGCGGCCGGCACGTCTATGATTGGGCCGCTGGGGTAGACGAAAAAGTGGCGCCCCCGCCCGATGGCACCTATACGGTCGTCGCCTATGCCGCCGATCGCGAGGGGCAGAAGTATCAGGTAGATGCGGAGCTGACCATCGAGCTGGGCGGCGTGCCGTTCGCCAATATCATCTCACCGGTGTCCGGCCGGACCGTCGATTACAACCAGACGTCTGTCCCGCTCTGCGACATGCTCAGCTTTACCGTGACCGTGGAGAATTACGGCGACGCACCGATCCGCACGGTGGGGCCCTGGTCGGGCGCGGAATATGACTCTGATTGGAATTACAACACAGTGGGTTGGCCCACGGAAGCCGGCGCCTGGCGGCTGGGGATTGGCTACGAAAATGCGCTGTCAGATTACCCGTTCCGCTGGGGCCTGGGCACGCCGGAGACGCTGACCGAGATTGACGGCCAATATTATCTGATGCCCGGTCAGCGAGCCGTGGTGCAGGGCAGCATTCGCATTGTGGATAGGTTCGGCGTGCGCAACCCGCAGCCGGTCTGGGCCGGGCTGATACATGAAGATGTAGAAATAGCAGAGGTCAACCAGCGGGTAGACACGCAGCAGATTCGCGTGGAGATCCCGGCGGGGGTTGAGGTGCAGCCCTGCCCCGAGCGGCCCATTCCCGCGCGGCAATCGGCCGGGAACTGAGCGCAAGCGTCCAACCAGCCCGCTTCGGGCCCGAGATGGATTCAACCTATTAGGGGCTGCTAATCCCCGCCTTAGCTCTTTCTCGTTTTCGCTGCCTATACTGGCGATGAATGCCGATGTCCGGCGTGGCTTTTGATGTGAATGAGTACCAGGGTTTTGCATGCTTGACGTTGCCGTAATCATAGTTAGCTGGAATGTGCGCGACTATCTGGCGGAATGTGTCTCTTCTGTGTACGCCGACCTGCGCAATTCCGGCCTGAAGGGCGACGTGTGGATCGTCGATAACGGCTCGACCGACGGCACGCTTGCGCTACTGGACAATCTCTTCCCCCACACGCAGGTCATCACCAACCAGCAGAATGTGGGCTTCGCGGCCGCCAACAACCAGGGCATGGCGGCCGCGTCCCAGACCGCGCCGCGCTTCTACTTCTTGCTGAATCCGGATACGCTGGTACGGCCAGGCGCTGTGCGCCAGCTTGTCGATTGCCTGGAGGCCTGTCCCAAGGCTGGCGTGGCGGGGCCGCGGCTCGTCTATAGTGATGGACGGCTGCAAGACAGCGCCTTTAATTTTCCCGGTGTCACCCAGCTTCTGTTTGAGCTGTGGCCGCTGCCGCAACGCCTCTATGACACCCGGTTCAACGGCCGTTATCCGCGCCGCCTCTACCGTCCCAGTGCGCCGCCGTTCACCGTAGACCATCCGCTGGGGGCGGCGATGATGGTGCGCCGTGACGTGGCCGAGAAGACAGACGGCTTCGACGAGTCCTTCCACATGTACTGTGAAGAGATCGACTGGTGCTGGCGCATCCGCAACGCCGGCTGGACGATCTACACAGTGCCCGGCGCGGAAATCGTCCATTATGGCGGCGAAAGCACCAAGCAAGTGCCGGCGCGCAGTGTCGTGAACCTGTGGACGAGCCGGGCGCGCCTCTACCAGAAGCATAGCAGCGGCCTGCGCTGGCAGGTAGCGCGCCGTCTGGCCAGCGCCGGCCTGCGGCGCAAGGCAGCGGCGGCGCCGACCACGGCCTTGCAAGAAGCCTATCTCCTGGCCGCCGCACAGTGGCAGCCGGAGACGGCCGTCAGCCCGGCGCCGGGAGAAGTAGTCACTGGCTGATGGCGGGTCCAGAGCTGACGGCGATTATTCTCACACTGAACGAAGCCGCGCACGTGGCGGATTGCGTCGCCAGCCTGAGCTGCTGCGACCGGGTGGTCGTCTTTGATGCGTATAGCCAGGACGAAACGGTAGCGTTGGCCCGCGAAGCCGGCGCTGAAGTCTACCAGTCGCCCTTCTCCAACTATGCCCAGCAGCGTAATGCAGCGCTGGAGACCGTCGGCGGTGGTTGGGTCTTTTTTGTCGATGCCGACGAGCGGGCTACCCCGGAGCTGTGCCGGGAAGTGCGCGAGGTCATCGCGACGCGTGACGAAGCGGGCTGGTACGTGCCGCGGCTTAACTATATCTTTGGGCGGCTGACTCGTGGCGCCGGTTGGTACCCGGACTATCAGTTGCGCCTCTTTCGCCACGGAGCGGTGCGCTACGAACGGCCGGTGCACGAGATCGCCCTCGTGGAGGGCGAGGTAGGCTACCTGCAGAAGCCGCTGCTACACCATAACTATCGCAACCCGGCTCAGTTCCACCACAAACAGCGCCGCTACACCCAGTACGACGCCAGCATGTTGCGCGAAAAAGGCGTGCGTCCGCGCTTCTATACGCCGTGGAGCCAGGCAGTGCGCCACTTCTGGTGGCGCTTCGTGACCCTGAAAGGTTATCGGGACCATCTGCACGGGCTGCGTCTCAGCCTCTATATGGCTTACTACGAGTGGCTTAAGTACCGGCAGCTGGCGGCGCTGCAGTCATAACGTTTCCCCGGGGCCACTCCCCTCGCCTCCGCTACACTGCACTGCTCCGGCGCCGCGGCGCCAAGCGCCAGGCCAGCTCCCCGGCCAGGAGTATCAGCTCTTCGATTTGCTCGTCTGGCAGCATGATCAGCACGTGGCGACCGGCCTCGTCACGCCATTGTCTCCCCTGGGCCACGGGCAGCCATTGACCGCCGCTCTGGATGCGGCGCACCCGAACACGGCCATCAGGCTCAAAGCTGCACTCAACGCCAACCGGCTCCATCACTTCTCCTCTCGTCCGCACGCTAGGTAAGCTGCGGCACAATGTAGCGTACCAGCGCTAACAAATCCAGGCCCAGCAGGGCCAGCGCCAGCCCGGCCGGCAGCAGCCAGTAGACCCAGCTCCGCCCATCGACGATGAGCCGGGTCCAGGCGGCCAGAGCGGCGACCACGCCGCTGGCGATAGGGATGAGGGCGGGGAAGAGATAGCGCCCTTGTGCCTGAAGGAAGGTGAGATTGTAGCCGAGGAAAACGGCCAGCGTCGCCAGCACGGCAGCGATGAGCAGGACCGCTTGCTGGCGACTGGTCTCGTTGCCGCGCCGGCGCAACCAGGCAAGCGCCAGGCCGGCAAGGACGAGGAGCGAAAAGAGCGCCAGTGCGGCGTAGACCCAGCGATCCATGACCACACCCATCCAACCGAACTGGCCCCAAAAGCTCTGGAAGGTGGTCACGGCGAACTGACGCAGCGCCGGGGCGAGACCCTGCTCGGCTATCCAATCGGCCGTGCGTAGCTGGCCGACGACGACGCGGTCATGTGCGGCCTTGCCCAGGATGTCGAGGCCGCCATAGACCGTGAGGTTGCGCACCCACCAGAGCAGGCCCAGCAGCAGGGCGGGCAGTGTTACCTTGACTGTGGCGCGCCAGAGCGCCCGGCGCTCGGTCCGGTAGCGCCGCCACAGCGCCAGGGCCACTACCGGGACCATGATGTAGACGGTGGCTTTGGTCAGGAAACCCACGCCAAGCAGCGCGCCGATCAGCGCCCACTGCGATGCGGCGCGGGCCGGGCGGGCAACGCCGCGCAGCAACAGCCAGAGGATGGCGGCGATGAACAGGTTCGCCAGGCTGTCGTTGTTTAGTGTAGCAAGGCCGGCCACGTGTTGGGGGAGAAAAGCGACGAAGGCAGTCGCCGTGAGCGCCAGCCATTCCTGCCGGGGCCAGAGCTCACTGCCGGCATGGTAGGTCAACCAGATGATGGCGACGCCAAAGAGCAGCGAGGCCAGCCTCAGGGCTAGCAGCGAGCCGCCGGAAAGGCGATAGATGGGCGCCAGCAGCAGATAATAGAGCGGGGGCTGCCAGTCTTCGTAGGTAAGCGGCTCGATGGAGAGGTCCGCCGGAAAGCCTTCGCCGACGATGCGGCGGCGGTAGGCCTCATCATAGTCATCCTCTTCGATGATCGGCAGGCGACCTTCTGCCACCTGCCGGATGTAGTTGTAGTGGGCGGGCTCGTCCGGGGCCTGCCAGGGTGGAATACGCAGGGCATACATGGCGCCGATGAGCAAGAAGGCAAGCAGCAGCAAGAGCAGCAACGAGTAGGTTCGCATCTCCGCGATGATAGCCGAAAGTGAGCAGCAGGCTAACGCAGCCGGGTAGAGCGCCCCTGTCGCGCGTCAAATTGCCGCAACCGTGGCATAATCGAAGCATCTATTCAGACGGCCGTAACACCGTGCCACACAATAAGGAGAAGAGATGGCCGAGATGATCATTGAACGCCGCCAGCCGCCCGGTCCGAGCGGCTACCCCCTGGTTGGCATTATTCCCCAGCTGCGCCGTAATCCCCTGCAGACCTTCGTCGATATTGCCCAGCGCTATGGGCCGGTCGTCCAGCTTGAGCTGGGCCCGGAGCGGTCGTTCCTGGTCGCTCACCCGGAGGCGGTGCAGCACGTGCTGCAGCAGAACTGGCAAAACTACGAGAAGGGCTACGAGCCGGTTGAGCCGCTGATCGGCAATGGCCTGGTTACGAGCGAAGGCGATTTCTGGCTGCGGCAGCGCCGGCTGATCCAGCCCATGTTCCACCGCGAGCGCGTCGCCGGCTTTGCCGATACCATGATCGCCGCGACAGAGAGGCTGCTGGCGCAGTGGGCCGGGGTGGGTAATGAGACGTTGGATATTGCCGACCAGATGACCCGCGTGACCCAGGATATTATCGCCCGGACGATGTTCAGCACAGACGTAGGCGAGCAGACGGAAACGTTGATGGAAGCCTTTGACGTTGGCCTGGAATACATGAACCAGAGCATGTTCTTGCCCATTCCCTATCTGGAATATCTGCCGACGCCGACCAACATTCGCTTCCGGCGCGCGCTGCGCACGCTCGACGAGGTGATGTATGGCCTGATTGAGGAGCGGCGCCGGCTGCTCAACGCGCTGCCAGATGCGGCGCCCGACGACCTGTTGACGATGCTGCTGCAGGTGCAGGATGCCGATACGGGCGAGCGCATGAGCGATAAGCAGGTGCGTGACGAGGTGATCACCATCTTCTTTGCCGGCCACGAAACGACGGCGTCCACCTTATCGTGGGCCTGGTACGTGCTGGCGCGCCGCCCGGACATTGCCGCCGAGCTGCAGGCAGAGGCGGACGCGGTGCTAGGCGACCGCCGGGCGACTGCAGCCGATGTCCCCCAGCTGGTGTTGACGCGGCAGATTATCGACGAAGCGCTGCGGCTCTTCCCACCGGCCTGGATGTTCGCCCGCCGCGCTAAAGAGGACGACGAAGTGTATGGCTACCACATCCCGGCCGGCTCTATGCTGCTGATCAGCCCCTACGTCACCCACCGCGACCCGGAGTTCTGGGACCAGCCTTACCGCTTTGATCCCGGCCGCTTCACGCCAGAAGGCAAACAGTCGCGCCACCGCTTTGCCTATTTTCCGTTTGGCGGCGGCCCGCGCCTCTGCATTGGCCGCGACTTTGCCCTGGTAGAGGCGACCCTGATCATGGCGATGATTGCCCGCCGCTTTGAGCTGCGCCTGGCGCCGGATGCGGTGGTCGAGGAACAGCCGGTGGCAACCCTGCGGCCGCGCCCGTCGGTGATGATGACGCTGCACCAGCGCGGCTAGGTGAACCGGTCGGCAGAAGCCGCATTCAGCCTGCCGGCCGGAGCAGCCGCTCCATCTCTTCGTCCGCTACGCTCTCTTCCAGCTTACGGAACAGCGCTTCTGGCTGGGGTAGCTCGCGCCCGGGCGGAATCTCGGCGCGCAGCCATTCGCAGGCGGCCGGGCTGCCGTCATAGACGAGCGCGCGGTGGACCCGGCCGTTGTCGTCGAACTCCCGCACGATCTGGTTGCCAAAGAGCTGCCCCTCGGCCCCCAGCAGCTCGTGCAGCCGCTGGCTGGTAAACGGTAGGATGGGCGCGAAGAGAACCTTAAGGCCGTTGATTGCCTGCAGAGCCGTATAGAGCGAGCAGGCTGTCGCTTCCTGGTCAATCTTGGCCGTCTTCCAGGGGCTCGTCTCCTCTAGATACTGGTTGACACGGGCGGAGAGGGCCATCACCTCCTGGGCGGCGGCCCGGAATCGGGCGGCATTGTAAAGCGCGCCGACCTGTGTGAAGCCTTCGTCGATGGCGGCCAGCAGCGCCCGATCCCGCTCCCCGAGTACGGCCGGTTCGGGCACAATGCCATCGAAATAGCGGTTGGTCATGTTCAGCACGCGGTTGACCAGGTTGCCCCAGTTGGCGACCAGCTCATTGTTGTTACGTTCTACGTAGCTCTGCCAGCTCCAATCGCTGTCGCGGGTCTCCGGCATCGCCACAGTCAAATAGTAGCGCAGCGGGTCGGGGTCGTGCCGTTCCAGGGCGTCGAGCATCCAGACGCCCCAGTTGTGGCTGCCGCTAATCTTGCGCCCTTCCATGTTCATGAACTCGTTGGCCGGCACGTCGTAGGGCAGATTGAGCTGCTTGTTCTCGTCGCTCTCGTAGAGGCGGCGCACGCCGAGAAGCTGCGCCGGCCAGATGACAGAGTGGAAAGGAATATTGTCCTTGCCGATGAAGTAGAGCGTGCGCGCGTCGTCGCCATACCACCAATCCTTCCAGGCTTCTGGCGTGCCGTTGTGGTGCGCCCACTCGATGGCGGCAGAGAGGTAGCCGATGACAGCCTCGAACCAGACGTAGAGCACTTTGTGCTCAAAGCCGGGGACAGGGACGGGAATGCCCCACGCCAAATCGCGGGTCACGGCCCGCCCGCGCAGACCCTCATTGAGAATGAGATTGCGGGCGAAGTTGATGACCTGGGGCCGCCAATGCTCCTTATCGGCCTGAATCCAGTCGGCCAGACCATCTTCCGCGAGTTTGGGTAGGTCGAGAAAGAAATGTTCGGTATCGCGCAGCTCCAGGGCGCTATCGTCCAGCTGGCTGCGCGGGTTAATCAGCTCGCTGGCGCTCTCGAAGAGCGTGTTGCAGTTGTCACATTGGTCGCCGCGCGCCCGTGTATAGCCGCAGTTGGGGCAGGTGCCCTCTACGTAGCGATCGGGCAGGAAACGATCCGCCGCCGGCGAATACATCTGTGGCGTGAACTGGCGGTAGAGGTAGCCGTTGTTGAGCAGGGCGAGGAAGATATCTTGCGCGACCCGGTGATGATTGGCCGTATCTGTGTGCGTGAACAGATCGTAGCTGAGGCCGAGCTTCTGGAATAGCTCCAGGAAGCGATTATGGTAATGGATAAACACCTCTTCGGGAGTGCGGCCCTCGGCGTCCGCGCGCACCGTGACCGGCGTGCCGTGGCTGTCGCTGCCGGAGACCATGAGAACGTTGGCGCCGCGCAGCCGGTGGTAGCGCGCGAAGATATCGGCCGGCAAATAGGAGCCAGTGACGTTTCCCTGATGGATGTCGGCGCTGGCATAGGGCCAGGCAACGCAAACCAGGATGTGCTCGCGATTCGTCATCTTATTCGTCGAAGTCCTCTTCTTCCTCTTCTTCCTCGTCGTCGTAGTCGGTCGTCTCTTCCTCGGTCACCTCGGTGAGCAGCTCTGCCAGCAGCTCAAAGTCATCCTCGCTCACTTTGATGTAGATACCCGGTTTCTGCAGCAGCGTGCGGAATTGCGGCTCGCTCTCCAGATCGACGGCATCCAGCTTCACGGCGTTGTGGATGTCGTAGGCGTGCTCGTCGAGGTCAATGGGATAGAAGCGCATCGTGCGCGCTTCGTCCTCGGAGTAAAAGAAGCCTTTGGGTACCGCATCCAGCGCTTCGCCGGTGACTGTCGCCACGGCGAAGAAGACGCGGTCTTCGGCGGCATAGTAGATGATGCGGTCACCCGGCCGCAGCACGGGCCCAGACTCTTCCACCACCGTTACCCGCTCGCGCCAGCCGGGGAGCGTCAGATCCTCTTCGACTTCCATGCTGAGTGACTTGATGTAGTGGGCGGTCCCATTTTCTTCGCGGCGCGCGCGGGCGGCGCGGCTGGCGCGCCGTGCCTCCATCTCGCTCTGGATGTTCTCCCAGATGCGAGCCTGAATAGCCATGTTCAGCTCGGCCGTGCTGCCATCCTCGTAGCGAACGGTCATCCTCGGCCCATCGACGGCGAGCACGGTATAGGAGCCCTTTCGATTTGCGTAGGTTCCATTGACTTCAAACATCTTCGCCTCTCTTGCCCCTGAAGTTAGCGGCTAGCATATTAACCCTAACAGGATGCGATTGCAAGAGGAGTGAAACGCGGCGCGCCAGCGCAGCAGGTAGGCGGCCCGCCGGTGCTAGGGCGCCGGCTCAGCCGCCTCGCCGCCCGCTTCTGGCTGGCGGCGCGGCAGGAGCCAGAGGCTCGTCAGCAGCAGGGCGAAGGTGATGAGCTGGACAACGTGCAGGCCAGAGGCAGTGAGCGGAGCGTTGGCGCGGAAGGCGTCGCCGAACAGCCGTCCCGCGCTATAGACAGCGGTCGCCAGCAGGAAGGGCTGGCCCGGCTCCGCGCCGGCGCGCGCCGCCCGCTGCCAGGCGAGGAGGGCAAGAAGCGCCGTGGCGATCTCGTAGAGCTGCACCGGGTGGCGGCGCACGCCGAAGAGGTCAATGCCCCAGAAGAGATCGGTCTGCACGCCAAAACCCGGCCCGGCAAGAAAATCGGCCAGACTGTGGGCCAGAAGCGCCGCCAGGAGCCCCGGCGCCAGGGCATCGAGGGTGCGCCATCCCGGCAGGCGCCTGGCCCGCGCCAGAAAGACGGCGACGGCTATCCCTACCAACAGACCAGCTGGGACGTTGTAGCCGCTGGTCAGAGGCCAGACGATGCCCAGCAGGTTCTGGCGGTAGGCATCCCAGCGCTGGGCGACAAAGATGAGGCGGGCGGCGACGACGCCGGAGGCGAGTGCCGCGACAGCCAGCTGGTAGGTATGCGCAACATCCCCACCCAGGCGCGCCGTAGCTCTTTCTACGGCGCTGAGCGCCAGCCAGGCTCCGAGGATGTAGACCAGCCCGGCTGTGGGCAGGCTCACCGGACCGAGATCAAGCGCCGGCAGCATGGGGCTCAGGAGCCCCGGATCAGGGCTTCAATCTTCTCTTCGAGGACGGCCTGGTTGATGATGCCAATGTGTACGTTAGCAATCACCCCGTCGGCGTCGATGAAGAAGGTCGTCGGCAGCGAGCTGACGCGGTAGCGGCGCGAGACTTCGCTCAAAGAGTCGAGCGGCACCGGATAGGTCATGCCCATGTCCCGCGCGAATGGGGCCACCCGGTCGCGCGGCTCACCATCGTCCACGCCAATGATCGCCACCTGGCCGTTGTAGGCGCGACTGGCCTGCTGGAAATGGGGGATTTCGGCGCGGCACGGCGGGCACCAGGTGGCCCAGAAGTTGACCACAGCCGGCCGGCCGCGCAGGTCGCTGAGGGTAAAGCTCTCTCCGTCCAGCGTTTCCAGGGTAAAGTCGGGCGCCAGATAGCCGGCCGTTGGCGCCTCGGTCAGGCCTTCCCTTGCCAGGGAGCTACTGTCCTGGCGCGAATAGAGAATCCAGGCGCTGCCGAGGAAGAAGGCGCCAATCAGCAAAAGCGTCCACGTAAAGCGTGATGGAGCCAGTTGGGCGGCGGAAGCTTCGACGGTGCTGGTTCCTGTCATAGCAGTGGGCGCCTCAGGCTGTCTCCAGGTTGAGAATAATACGGTTGCCGGATTCATAGCCGGCGGGATGGCCGGTCAGGTCGTAGGTCGTCGCGCCGTCGATAGTTACCGGGACGATTTCACCCACGGGCAGCGCGCCATCGACGAGGACGTAGCCGTCAATCTCGGGGGCGTCACGGTAGGAGCGCCCGATGCTGACCCCTTTGTCCGTATCCTGTCCTTCGATCAGGACGTCTAGAGTACGGCCCACCTGTTCCTGATTCTTGGCCAGCGAGATACGCTGCTGCAGCAGCATCAGCTCTTCCTGGCGCGCCAGCTTAACGTCATCGGGAACCTGCCAGGAGACTGTCGCCGAGGGCGTCGAGGCTTCAAAGGAGTAGGTGAAGGCGCCGACGCGATCAAAACGCATCACACGCATGAAGTCGAGCAGCGCGGCGAACTCTTCGTCAGTCTCGCCGGGATAGCCGACGATAAATGTGGTGCGGATGGCGAGATCGGGCATGGCGGCGCGCAGCTTGGCGACCGTGTTGTGGACCCACTCCACGTTTGCCGGGCGCCGCATGCGCTTCAGGGTCTCGCGATGCGCATGCTGCAGGGGGATGTCCAGATAAGGTAGAATCTGCCGGTGGCGGGCCATTGTCTCAATCAGCTCGTCCGTTACGTAGCCAGGATAGGCATACATGATGCGCAGCCAGTCGATAGCGGGCGCCGCGGCGACGATGCTCTCCAGAAGCTGGCTCAGGCCGTTCTTCAGGCCCAGGTCATGCCCATAATCAGTCGAGTCCTGGCTGATGATAATCAGCTCGCGCACGCCGGCCTCCTGCAGCTGTACGGCTTCGTTGACAATACTCTGCAGCGGGCGGCTGACGAGCGTGCCTTTAATCTCGGGAATCGTACAAAAGGCGCAGGGGCGGCGGCAGCCATCGGCTATCTTGAGGTAAGCGCTGGCGCCATGCTGGGCGACCCGCAACACATTGCGCTCGTCACGGCCGACCGTCGCGGCGTCGCCGGGCAAATGATACATCGGCTCCGGATGCTTACGGCGCCGCAGCTGGTGGATGAAAGGCACGATGTCCATCCAACGCCGGGTGCCGATTACGCCGTCAATCTGCGGCACCTCTTGCAGGAGCAGCGGACCGTAGCGCTGTGAGAGGCAACCGGCGGCAATCAGTAGCTGGTCCTGCTTCTTGCCTTCTGCTAGCTCGCGCAGCGCCGCCAGCGATTCTTCTTTGGCCGTTTGAATGAAGCCGCAGGTGTTGACCACGAGCACGCCGGCGTCGTCCGGGTTCGCGGCGCCGTTATAGCCGGCGCGGTTGAGCAGCGTCGCCATGCTTTCCGAGTCTACGGTATTCTTGCTGCAGCCGAGACTCAGCATGTAAAACTGCCGCTTCCGCTTTTGTTTGCTCATTCTATCAATTCCCGGTCGTCGTCCAGATCTCTTCTGCAGCCTCGCCCCGGCCTCCCAGCCGGCCAATCTCAACGTCGTTTATGGTCACAAAAACGCCGGCGGCGTTGCCGGTGAGCAGATGCGCCTCGCCGCTGGCGTCCCACTCCAGCGGGCTGTCGTCCCTTGTGACCATATCCTCGATCACCACCTGGCCGTCAATCGTCACCCGAATCCAGGTACGCTCGGTGATATCCAGCCGCAAATGGATGCTGTCCATAATGGCCGGCAGCGGCGGGCGATCCGGGGGGCTGGCGCTCGTGCCGGCGCCCACGCCTGCGGCCGTGTCTACGGCCTCCGGATTGTTCCGCTCGGTTGGGAGAATGGGCTGGGAGGTGGCTTCCGGAAGCATCGTCTCGGGCATCGCATCGGCCTGCATCTCTTCCTCGTCAAGCGAGGGTTCGGGCTCGCGCGTTGCCAGCAGCGATTCGATCAGAGCCGGGAGATTGTCCCTGCCATCGCCCTCGCCACGCAGAAGCGGCAGGAAACGGCTGGCAGCCAGACCCAGCGTCACCAGGAGGGCCAGCAGGATCACGAGGCGCATGTTGCGCTCCGGGCTGCTGGCTGCGCCGCCGGTCAGATCGACATTGACGGGGTTAAAGAAGGTCTGGTCGGTGCGCGCCGCGAGCGTTGGGAGCGGTTCGACGGCGTTGTTGTGGTTCTGCATCTGCTGCAGGCTGCTCTCGAACCGTTCCAGGAGCGGGCGCGGGTCGAGGTCGAGGAAGCGTGCATAGTTGCGCAGAAAGCCGCGTGCATGCACGGCGGTGGGCAGCGCCGTATATTCGCCATCTTCCAGAGCTTGCAGATAACGGCTGTTGATGCGGATCTCCTCCTGGACATCGCCCAGGGTAAGACCCTTCATCTCACGCGCTTCCCGCAGAATATGTCCCAGTTCGTCCATCTTCTCTTGCTCGCATTGGGAAACAGCGCGCCGGGCGTCACTGACCCCTGAAAAAAAGCCACTGCGTGATCAGTGGCTTCCACTCGTCATGCAACTGAGAAGTCAGGGCGACTCAGGCGAAATCTTCGTCGACTTCGCTCTCGGCAACGAAGTCGTCGTATTCGACTTCAACCTCATCTTCCATTGCCAGCTCTTCTTCCTGGCCGGCCCCTTCCTCTGCCTCGTCAGCTTCCAGCACGCCGCCTTCAGGGTGAATGAATATCTGCAGCTGCGGATGGAAATCGCGGTCGAGGTGAATGGGAACCCGGTGCTCGCCGAGATCGCGCAGGGGCGCGCTGTCGAACTTACGCCGGTCAATGTCGGCCCCAATCTCTTCCTGCAGGCGCTCGGCGATGTCCATCATGGTGACAGAACCATAGAGCCGGCCGCCTTCGCCGGCCCGCGCGTGGAATACCAGGTGAGTCTGGTTAATCTTCTCGGCGAGGAGTTCGTACTCGGCACGCAGCTCGGCGCGGCGAGCCTCAGCGCGGGCGCGCCAGGCGGCGGCTTGCTTCAGGACCCCGGGCGTAGCCATGACCGCCAGCCCTTTGGGAATGAGATAGTTGCGCCCATAACCGTTGGCAACCTCGTGCACTTCG
This sequence comes from uncultured Ardenticatenaceae bacterium, assembly GCA_964579295.1. GTDB lineage: Bacteria > Chloroflexota > Anaerolineae > Promineifilales > Promineifilaceae > JAAYYY01. The sequence continues at coordinate 39,525 of CAZOGK010000014.1, read as the reverse complement.
CCGGCGTAGCCCAGGTTGTCAACGTCCTGTTTCAACAATACTTTCATGACAGTCGGTACTCCAATTCTCAATGTCTATGCAGATGATGGCCTGAGCCAGGAACAGCCGTGTGAGTGGAACGCGAATCCACGTTACACGCAATCGGCAATGGTAGCAGACAGGAGGTGCTTTGACAACGGCGGCCCTGGCTGGCTAACTATCCTCACAGCTTCTCGCCGAGCGCCCGTGGCTCGTCGCTGTAGACTTCGTCCATAGCGGTGAGTACGTCGGCAAGGTCATCGACCTCTTCGGCGATTTCGTCGCGCAGCCGGCGCGCGCGGCCGCTGTCAATATCTTTGGCCCCGACCAGCATCGTCTGCGTATAGATGGTGCTCATCGCCGTTAGCGTGTTTTCCAGGCGGAGGCGCGCTCGCTCCATGGCATTTTCCAGCTGCTTGATCGTATCCAGCTGGCGCTGCAGGCTGGCGATATTGTACTGAATGTCTTTCTGCAGCTCCGGATTCTGTTCGCGCTGCAGAAGCTGGTTCAGCTCGGTCATCCGTTGTTGGCCGCGTTCCCAGTTCTGGCGGTGCAGGCTGCGCTCGCGCCGGTAGCGGTCCAGCCGTTGCGCCAGGCCGTATACCTCTTCTAGCCAGTCGTCCAGCTGGGCGGCCGTATCGGCCAGCTGATCCTTGAGGACGCTATCCCGCCGCTCGCGTAGCGCGCCGGTAATGAGATTGCGATATTGGAAAGCTTCCCGTATCCGCTCCTGTAGATCTTTGCTCTGCAGCCGCTCCGGCTGGAACTCATCTTCGAGCATCGTCGCCACGACACGCGCGTGCGCTTCGGCGTCGGTGAGACTGCTGTAGACAATGGCGCCCTCGCCGAGAAGCCCGCCCAGCATCCAGACGAACCACGGAATCGAGGCGAAAGCATTGACGATGGACGTCGGGTTGGTAACGCTGCCGGCCAGGAGGGATAGAGCCGTCAGGACGATGGTGCCGGCAAGAACCAACGCGCTCTCCGGCCGGAAGAAGGCGTATTGTAGGATAGCGCGGCGAGCGCGTTCTTCCAGCGTCTGGCGCGTTTCGTTGGACATGGTGATTCTTTCCGGTCTCTAGTCTCTATCGCTGGCGGCTGTCTGCTGCGCCAACCGGCGTCGCAACTGCTCTATCTCGGCGGCGCCTGCGCGTCCGGCGAGAACTGACGCCGATTGTAACACGTCGGCGCTGCGGCTGGTAAAGCCAAGCAGCCCATAGGCCTCAGCAAGCGCCAGCTGAAAGCGCCAATTGGCCGGTTCCTTTGCTGCTGCCCGCTGCCAGTGGAGAATAGCCGAGGCCCAGCGCCCGTCCTGCGCGTGGCGTCGCCCGGCCATGAAGTAGTCGGCGCCGTTGCCCTGGATCACGTCGGCCAGAATGAGCATGAGGTAGAGAAAGCCGCTGGAGGCGATCAGCACCCAGAGTACCACCTGGTTCGTGCTGGCGGAGGCATAGGTAAAGCGGCTCCGCAGCAAGTTCCGGCCGCAGCCGGAACAGCGCGACGCGTCTGGATTGTAGGGAGCGGCGCAGAAGGCGCATATCTCGGCTTCCTTCGCCCAGACGTCGTCATACCGGGAAACAGCCTGGTACCCAGAAGGGGAGACGGACGAACCAGGAGCCATCGAACCTCCCGCCGTAAGCGAAGGGGCCGGCGCGCCGGCCCCTTATTCGCTCTTGTTGCCTGCGCTCGCGCCCTTTACTCCTGAAGGCTGGCCGCATCGCCAGCCTGCTCGGTAGCTTCTTCCGCAGCCGGCGGCTCCTCCAGACCCAGACGGCGCTTGCGCTCTTCAAGCTGCAGGTCGATTTCTGCCCGGCCCAGCGCCTCGTCCATCTGCGTGTCGAGCCGCTCGGCGTACATCTCGCTATAGGCGCTGGCCCGATCGAGCCGGTTGCGGATTGACTCGCCGATACGGGCAATATCCGCATCGCCGACGCCAACCAGATCGTCGAGGCTCTTGATGGCGCGCACCGTCGCTTCTTTCGACTTGGCCAGCTCCAGCAGCGCCTCCAGCTCGCGCTGCTCCTGGCGGATTGTCTGCAGCTTGGCCTGGAGCTTGAGCCGGGCGTTGAGCAGCGCTTCGTACTCGCGCTGCTGCCGCACCCACTGCTCGTGGTACTGTTCCTGCAGACGCCGCGTGGTGTTGAGCTCATTTTGCGCCGCCCGCGCCAGGTCGGTCTTCCCCTGCATCAACAGCATGTCGATGTTGCGGTCGAGGCCATCAGCCTTTTTCTTGTATTCATTATAACGGCGTTCCATCGATTTCACTTCGCCGCCAACGGTGGCCGCCGCTTCTTCCAGCTCGGTCAGATTGTTCTCGGCATCGCGGATATACTGCTTGAGGACCGCCACCGAGTTGGCTTCCAATGCCTTATCGACCAGGCTGTGCAGGTTGGCCGAGATCAGCGTCTGCGCTTTTTCCAGTAGAGTTGCCACGGTTTTCTCCTTATCACACTGTAGGTTACTGTTTGGCAGCCGGCGCTGCAGCCGGCGGCTGGGCGGGCAGGCAGATACGGATGGCGAACCCGCCGCTGGTCAGCTCAATGACTTCGATAGTGCCCTTATGCAGACGAATGGCCCATTTGACGACCGAGAGCGATGGACCATAGGTAGGCACTTCAAGAACCTCATCACTGCCGGCCAGGAACGCGCCAATCTGGGCCCGCTGCTCCGAGGTGAGCGTGGTCTTGCCGGCGGCGACGACCAGGGTCGCCTGGCGGCCGTTTGCCCGGCTGGCGGCGCGGACCAGAAGCTGCGCGCCCGCCGGGATCATGCCGGTAAACAGGTCGATCAGCCGGCGGAAGGTGACCAGCAGCCGCTCGCGGTCGCCCCAGACGGCTGGCAGCTCCTCGGGTAGGTCAAACTGAAAGCGTGTCGGATTCTCGCCTGGCTCATAGATCTGCTCGTAGATAGCTTCATAGAGCAGCGCGCCCACGTTGGGCAGCCTTTCGGCGCGGAACTCAAAGGCTGCCGTGGCTTCGCCCGTCTTATACTCGGCCATGGCGATGAAATCTTCCACCAGGCGCGTGACGCGATGGCTGCTGGCTTTAATCCCCTGCAGCGAGGTCATCAGGTCGGCGTCCGTCTCGGCTCGCTCCAGGCTATCGGCCAGCTGTTGGGAGTAGCTGGTGACCAGCGTCAGCGGCCCGCGAAAGTCGGGCTGCAGCATGGCTAGAATGCTGCGCTTCAGGTCGTCGAAGCTCTGGTTAAGCGCCCCCTGCCGCTGGAAGTACCTGTCTAGCTGCGCAATCGTCAGCGCCAGCAGCTCGCCGATATCATAGGGCTTGGTGATATACTCTTCAGCGCCGCTGCGGCGCCCCTGGTGTATGTCATCGTGCTCGCCCTTAGCGGTCAGAAAGATGAAGGGAATCTGGACCCAGGCGGGATTGGCGCGTACCTGGCGCAGGAATTCATAGCCGCCCATCACCGGCATCATCACGTCGGAGATGATCAAATCGGGTTGGTGGCGCCCGAGAACGGCCAGCCCCTCCTGCCCATTGGCGGCCGCCAGCACCTGCAGCGCATAGGGGGCGTCGGCCAGCGTGAGCAGCTCCTGCAGCCCTTCCAGCAGGTGCGGATCGTCTTCGACCACGAGGACGGTGGCGCGCTGGCGCAGGTCGCCGGCCGTGCGCGGGGCTGTCGTTGCCGGGTCATAGACAGGCAGCGACAGCGTAAATCGGCTGCCCGCGCCTTCCTGGCTTTCTACGTCGATGCGCGCCCGATGGAGGTCGGCATAACCTTTGGCCAGGGCCAGCCCGACGCCCGAGCCTTGCTGCTCCAGGCGCTCGCGGTTGTGCTGGAAGAAGAGATCGAAGAGGAAGCTGGCAATATGGGGTGGGAAGCCGATCCCTGTGTCCGCGACGGTCACGGCGACCAGACCATTGGCCGCCTCGGCGCTAACACGGATACCTTTCTCCGCCTCGCCGGCTACCGCGGTAAACTTAATGGCATTGTCCAGCAGCCGGTCGACGATGTCGGCGAGTAGGGAGGGCACACCGTAGACCGGCGGCAGTGTCTCCGGTATGTACTCCTCGAGCTGGATGCCGTGGTGAACGGCGACAGGCAGAGAGAGCTGCACGCGCCGCCGCAGCAGGCCATCGAGATTGGAGATGGGCCCGGCGTCGCGCTGGAACTGGGCCTCTGCTTCTCCGGTACGGATGGCAATGATTCTGATCAGGTCTTCAATTAGCGTCGTCAGCCGCTGCGAGCCGACCTGGATACCGCGCAGATATTCCTGCAGGGTGGATGCATCCTGCACCGCCAGCAGGCTCTCGGAGAGCATCTCATAGTAGGCGGTCACGTAGGTGAGCGGCGTGCGGAACTCATGGTTGAGAAGCTGGAGGATGTTGCGCTTGAGCGCATCGACCTGTTGCTCGCGCGCCTGGCGCAGCTCAAAGGAGCGGTCGAGCTGTGTCTTAACCAGCTCCAGCAGCTTATCACCGACGAAAGGTTTTGTAATGTACAGCTCGGCGCCGCGGCGGCGGCCTTCAAGAATATCGTCCTTCTTCCCTCTTGCCGTGAGAAAGATAAAGGGGATGTGAATCCAGTTGGCCCTGGCGCGGACCGCGGCCAGGAACTCGAAGCCATTCATGCGCGGCATCATAATATCGGAGATGATCAGGTCAGGCGTCTCTCGCTCCAGGACTTCTAGCCCTTCCATCCCGTTGGTCGCCTTGCGCACACGCACCTCGTAGCCGAGCGCATACAGCCGAAGCAAATCGGCCATTCCTTCTAGAATGGCGGGATCATCTTCGACGAGGAGAATGGAGGCGGTTCTGGTCATACCCTTTTCCGGCCGGTCGCGCGGAATTGGCAGCGATTATAACACAAAGCAACGGGGAAAGACGCGCACGATACGCCGGTGGGCTAGCAGCGGGCTACGGGCACACAACCAGTCCTGAACCTGATAAGCCTTTCAGGTTCAGGACTGGTTGTTGGCGCTCCCTCGGGGCAGTGAGCGGTAGTTGGGGAGATTAGCCGCCGCGCAGACGGCGGACGACGCCCAGCGAGAGGGTAAGCAGGAGCGCCACGACAATCCATGTGCCCAGCCCGACGCCCGTCTGGGGTAACGCGCCGCCGCCGGTTCCGGCGCCGGGCAGGGGAGCCGCCGTGGTGGCGCTGGGGGTCCCCTCAAAGATGCTGGTGACAAAGAAGTTCGGCGTCGGCGTTTCTTCGCCTTCCGGCTCGGCGGCTACAGCCGTCGCCGTCGGCTCTGGCGTCGCCGTGTTGGTGGGTGTCGCCGTATTGGTTGGGGCGGGCGTTGCCGTGGCAGTGGCCGTCGGCCGCGCTGCTTCGGTTTCCAAGGCGGCAATAGTCTGCGTCACTTGGGCGTTCTGCGCCAGCGTCGTTGCATTGGCGATGGCAATCGCTGTGCTGGTGGCACTGATGTCGGCCTGCGTGCCGCGCTCGCGGATGACGAGCGCGCCCCCGGTGCAGAGCAGAGCGAGCACCAGAATACCGAGCAGCGCTGCTACCAGGATGGCGAAGGGAGAGGCCTGGCCTGACTCCCTGTTTTCCGGCTTATGCCTGTAATTTTGCGACATATAATCCCTCCTGTTACAGGAACAGTTCAGTGAAGCAGGTCGAGGTTCGCGCTGGGAACAAAGACGACCTCTCCATCTGGCAGCGCCACATCTGCGCCCGGCGTCTGGATGCCGATGCTGCTGCGGCGGGGTTGTGAGTAAACCGCTACCACTTTCCCAACCTGGCTGGCGTAGGGGGCCCGCAAAATGCGAACGCGGTCACCGGCCGCCAGCCGACGCATGCCGGGAACGGCGGCTTCCGCCGTGGCTGCGGCCGGCATGGGAATAATGATCTCCGGCCGGTGGCCGTGCGCCGTGCTGTTAAGACCGAATAGAGATGCGTCGCGCCCTTCAGCCTGTTGTAGCAGCTGGAACAGCGGCTCAGCCATGGGCTGGCCCATGAATCCCTCGGTGATCATAATCGGGAAGCGGAAGCCGTGCAATGCCTCGCGCAGGGCGGCGGGCACGCTGCCGGCTATCACACCGCGCGCCGAATTGTCTTCAGCAGCTTGAAGCGCCTCCAGCTCGGTCAGCTGGCCGGCAATGAGCACGGTACCCCGCACGTCGGGGTCAATGCGGCGCGCGCGCAGCGGCTCATCGGCCTCTGTCATCACGCGGATACGCCCATAGCCTTCTTGCCCGGACGCCCAGACTGCCTGGATCAGAGCGCCGGTCGTTTCGATGACGACGCCGCGGCCGGGGCGCACGCTATGCACCAGCCCTTCCACCATGGCACGCAGCTCAAGTAGCCGCGGCGTATGCTGCAGGATAAGGCGCCCATTGCTAACCTGGTAAAGGACGCCGTTGATCGGCGAGACATACTGCTGGCTGCCCACCAGCCGGCGGCGGCGCAGTAATGGCTTCTTGCGCTGGACGGCCGCCCCTTCTTCGACGAGCAGGTATTGGGAAAGTTCCTGCGGTGGCACGCCAAGTAGCTCGGCAGCCGGTACGATGGCAAAGCCCTGCGGCTGCGAGGCGCGGGCGACGACCTGGACAGCGGAGACCGTCTGCCCTTTGACCACCGCTACCTCGCCTGCCTGCGGCAGCATCCGCTCGCGGCGGATGCGCGTTAGCGGGTTGACCCGCGTCTGCGTGGTCATCAGCCTCCCATATCCCAGCGCCAGCGCTGCAGCAGCGATTGGCGCTTCTCGCTATCGTCAGGCAGCTCAAGCGGGCGGCCGCGCCCGTCGATAACGAGCCCAACGGTGCCACCATGAATCGTAATCTTCTTGCTCTGGCCGGGCCCGAAGCCGATGTCGACGCGCCGCGCCGGCTGCAACAGCAGCTTCGCCTGCTCGCCGGGCGCCAGCGGCAGCAACATCAGGTCGCCGCCGACCACGTCGACGTTCAGATGTCCCTGGCTTTCGGCCTCTACCTGGATACGCAGCAACGGCTGCCCCTCGGCGACACGGCCGTGGGGCGCAATAACCCAACCGAGGTCGAGCAGCACGCCGCCTTCAAGAATTTGCACCGCTGCCAGCGGCTCCCGCTGGGCAAGCAGGCCCAGGGCGGGCAGCACGCCGTACTGGTCGAGGGCGACGGCAAAGACGCCGGTCGGCTGAAGGGCGTCGAGCGCCATCAGCAACGTCTGCCCGCCCCGCGGCGACTGGGTAAGCGCCTGGCCGCGCAGGAGTAGCAGCGAGTAGGAGGGCAAGCCACCGTTCCGGTCTGCCCAACCCCAATTTTCGGCGGCGCTTTGCGCTGCTTCGCGCAGCACGTAGCGGGCCAGGGCCTGCTCGATCTGCAGCTCTTCCTCGGTCATAGGGATGGCGCCGGGATAGAGAGCCTTCGTCTGCAGCAGGTCGGCGACGCCCTCGGCCGCGCCATCCCGCGGCAGCCAGGCAGCGACTTCCTGGGCTGCATCGGGCGTCAAAAACCTGTCTATGGGCCGGCCCAACCCCAGATCGCTGCGAATGGTCAATTGCAGATCTTGCTCGTCGGCCAGCGCGACGGTCACGCTGTCGCTGCCGGCGTCGACGCCCAGTACCCGGCCCTGGTAGAGGGCGCCAAAGTAGCGCACCATCTGCGCGAAGGCGCGCGCGGTGAGCTGGGGCGGGTAGGTGCTCCAGGAGTTGACCTGGCCCATGCCGGGCAAATCGTCGAGCTTCTGCTCATCGTAGAGATTGCCTATCAGCGATACCAGCTCGCCAAGCTGTTCTGTTTGCACCGTGGGGCGCAGATTGGCGACGACGTGCACCGTCGTCAGGTTACCCAGCGTGGCGCTCACGCGCTCGCGCATGGCGCGATTACCGGCAAAGATGACGTGAGGCCGTTTGCCAACTTCGCGCAAGCTCAGGCTCAGCTCAACCGTTTCCAGGATGCGCAGCAGGCGCTGGCTTTCGCCGTGGTCGGTGCCACCGGTGAGAATGATGATATCCGGCTCCTGGCTGAGGAGCGCGTTCACCTGGGTTTCCTCGTCACGTGTATCGGCCAGGCTGAGATGCTCCACCTCGGTGGCGTAGACGGTGTTGAGCGCTCGCCGGGCGCTGGCGACGCTGACCTCTTCCAGTAGGCCGCCGATGACGGCATGCAGGGGCTGGGCGGCGCTCACCGTGGCGCCAAAATGATCGACGCCGCTGCCGGCCGGCTGTACCGGCCGGACGATGTCGCCGGCCTGGGTGAGCAGGATGCGCCCGGTAATGGCTTCAATGCGCCGGACGGCTTCCTGGACACCGGCGGATACATCGAAATAGGGCGCGCCCGCCGTCGTGGGCGCTGACGCGCAGGCTAGCAAGCGGCGCCGGCCGGCGACGACATCAAAGAGGGCGGCCGTCGTCGTCGTATGGCCGCAATCGGCAATAAGGAAGGAGCTGCCGGCGCCCGCCGCGTTGCTGGTCATGGCAGGGTCCCGCCAACTAACTCCATGATCCAGGAAGCAAAGAAGGCGACGCGCTCGACGAGCAAGGCCAGGCTCGTTGCCAGCAGGCCGGCAAAGAGGGCAGCGAAGGCAATGGTCAATACCAGACGCCCGCCAACGCTGATGAACCGCCGGCCGCCGCCAACGGCGAACGCGCCATCGGCGTCTGTCTTACCCGTGAACTGGAAGTAGAGCAGGGCCAGCACAGTGAGCAGGGCAATGCCCAGGGCCAGGGCGAGGTTGCTCTCGGCCAGGAAGAGCTGGGGAAAGAGCGTGCCGGTGATCGCACCCACCAGAGCTACGCTGGCGCCAACGCCTACCAGAGCGCCGACGCTGTTATCGGCCAGCCAGGCGACCGGACGCAGCCAGCCGAGCAATAAGAGCAGGGCGAAGAAGAGCGGCGCCAGCCAGAGCAGGCTGTCTGTCGCCAGCGGGTCGGCGGCGAGGCGCCGCACCAACGGCAGAAACAGCTCGCGCACGGCGACGACAGCGGCGTAGGCGGCGCTGACGCCGACGAGCAGGTGCACCGCCAGCCGATAAAGCGGGTTATCGCCCACCAGATAGCTGTAAATAAAGAGGGTGAGGATAAAGCCGACGATAACAGTGACCAGCTCGCTCATGATCGCCTCGACCGCGCCGAACCGGCGAACGCGCCGATTGCCGACAGAATATTACCCACCAGGAGTAGGGCGACGACGAGCCAGGTCGCCAGCGCTGCGGCCGTCTGCGCGCCAGGCTCTGCCCCGCCGCTGGCCGCAGCGTAGGCGGCTGCCCCAGGCTCGCCGGCCAGCAGCCCATCTATTTGCCCGCTGCCGTAATAGGGCGCCGCCACAGGCAGTAGCGCCCGCGTCACGCCGGCCACCAGCGGGACGTTGGCGATGGCGTCAACCTGTTCAATCCAATCGACCAGGCTATCCCGTTCGCCGGTGAGCAGGACAATGGCGGCGACTGAGGACAGCTCGGCCGGGTAGGCGGTACAGGGGTCCGGGCTGCCCCCGGCCGGCTCCAGACAGGCGGCCAGCCGGCGCAGGCCGACCGTTTCTCCGGGAATATAGCCGAGCCGGATCGCCTGCAGGTCATCGCCCGCCGTCACCGCAGCGGCGCCCAGCGCCAGACCGGCTGCCGACTGGCTGGCGTAGACGACTGGGCTGCCCTGCGCCGCCAGGGATTGCAGCAGCAGCTCTGCCTGGCGGTTCAGGACACCGCCGAGCGCGGGTGTGTAATCGAACACGACCAGCACAGGCTGGCCGGCCGCGCTGTCCAGCACGTCACTGACCGGAGCCACCGGGTAAATAGGCGATGCGCTGACGTCGAGCAGGTTCGGCAGAACGAGGCCGGTGACCACCGCCGCCAGCAGTAAGAGCGACAGGATAATCCGCAGCCAGGGAGACGCTACGACCCTCGGCCGGCCGACGACTCGCCCTGCGACGTGCGGCTCGGTGCGCGTTAACTCGCGCAACAGCGCCGCCTGCTCTTGCTGTTCCTTGCTGGTCTCAAAGCGCCCGGAGAACTCCGAGGCGCGGCTGGCGGCGACAATGGGCTCGACACCCAGCACGCCGCTCAGCCCGGCGAGCGGCCCGGCGGTGACAGTTTCCGCTTCTACGCGCGGGCTGCTGCCGGCACGACCGGGCTGCAGATCCTGCAGCCACTCGGGAATGTCAGCGGCGCTGATTTCTTCCGCTGTATCCTCGGCCGAGCTAAGCTCGCTGAGCATCTGGGTCCATTCACCCGCTTCGCCAGCCTCAAGTTCGATGGCCGGCAGTTCTGGCTCTGCCAACGGCGGGCGCTGCAGCCAGCCGGGCAGCTCTGCGGCGGCGGCCGGCTCGGCAAGCTCGTCGTCGGGCAGACTGTCCTCCAGCCAATCCGGCAGTTCTTTGCTGGCCAGAACCCTGGGGACCGTATCGAGGTCTGGCGGCGCCAGGTCGCTGGGGAACTCCTCGCTGACGACGACATCTTCCAGCCAATCGGGCAGCTCGGCAGGCGGAATGACCGTAGCGCCTTCAAGCTCGCCGAGGATCTCATCCATTTCCAGCTCGGCGTCGTTCAGCTCCTGCGCGCCCGCCACTGTCGAGGCCGCTGTTTGCTCTGTCTCATCGGGGGCGGGCTTGCCGGCCGACCAGCCGGCCTCCGTCTCATCGTGCGGCTCGGCTTCCGGCTCCGTGCGCAGCCACTCAGGCAGCTTCCCCTCGTCGAGAGAGGCCGTCCCCGGATGGCTGACAGCATCCAGCTCGCGCAGCCAGTCGGGGATAGCCTCGGCGTCGTCCGGCGCCGCCGCTTCTGGCGGGGCAGTCTGGTCCGCAGTGGGGGGCGCCGGCTCTTCATCCTCGAATTCCAGCCGGTCCACCTGGGCGCTCAATTCCGTGGGCGCCAGCCAGGCGGGCAGCCGCTCCTTTTCCGATTCCTCGGTATCCGGCCCGGCTTCTGCGGCCGCGCGTTGGGCGTTGGTCCACGCTTCTTCGACATCTTCGCGGCTGGTCGTAGTTGTATCGCCTTCGAGGTCCAACCAATCGTCGCCGCTCTCCTGGCTGGCGGCCTCCAGCTCGCCAATGGCGGCGTCAAGCTCGCTCAGCCAGTCGGGAACCTCCTCTTCAGTGGGGGTCTCTGGCTGATCATCTTCGGCAGTTACGGCCAGCAGCCAGTCGGGCGTCTCTTCCCCTTCAGGCAGCCAGTCATAGGCGCCGGCCGCGCCGGACTCTGACTCTGCAGTTGCTGGCTCTTCCGGCTCCAACCAGCTCTCATCGCCGGGCGTCTCCTCGGCTGCTGGCCCAGCGTCCTGGCCGGCGGCGGGCCGGAGCCACTCGGGAAAGGCCTCGCCGGTTATCGTCTCCTCAGCCTCATCGTCGTCCAGCCCTAACAGCCAGTCGGGCGTGCTCGCTTCCTCTTGCAGGTCGGCGGAGAAGTCGAGGTCGAGGAGCCAGTCGGCGGTCTCGGATGCGGCGTCATCTGCCAGAGCCGGGTCCGGCTCGCTTGCGGCAGCCGGCGCGCTCATTTCTTCCAACCAGTCCGGCAGCTCCTCGGCTGCTTCGGCAGCCGGGTCAGCCTCTGCAGCGGGCGCTTCTTCCGGGGACGGGTGTGGGTCGGTCAGCCAGTCTGGGAGGCCCTCCTCCTGCAAGGGAGCAGCTTCCTCGCTCGCCTGCTGCGGCGCTGCTTCTTCCGTCAGGTCGCTGAGCCAGTCCGGGATAGCGTCGGCGGCCGGCTCGACCACGGGGGGAGATGGTGGTGTGACGCCTAACAGCCAGTCCGGGACGCCCTCCATCTCCGGAGCGTCGTCGGCCACGCTGCTGCTTTCTGCCTCGGGCGATTGCCCAATGGGCCGGCTTTCCATCTGTGACGCCATGGCGGCGTCGTCTTCTGCGTGGTCCGTTGGCTCTTCAGCCGCCGGCGGCTCCCCGGCGCCGCTTTCTGCAGCGGCCCCGGTCAGGGCGGCCAGCCAGTCACTGGCATCGTCCTCAGCGCCCTGCAGCTCCGGCGGCCATTCTACATGGGCAGAGCTTAAATCAGGCTCTGTGGGCGGCTCTCCTGTTTCATCCGGCCAATCGGAACTCTCAGCAGCGGCCGGTTCCTCCTGTCGCGCCAGCCACTCGTCCAGGGAGCGCTGGTCATCACCGCTTTCCGCCGGGTTCTGGCTAACGGGCAGCGGACCGGTTCCTTCCGGGGCCAGGCCGCGCAGCCAGTCAGGCAGCTCCTGTTCGGCTGGCTGCTTGCCCTCGCCGGCTGGCTTATCCGCCGGGGCGAAAAGCTCGTCCGTGGTGCGGCTATCGCGGAAGAACGTCTGCTCCTGCTCCTCGCCGAGGAGCCAGGTTGGCAAATCGTCCGCGGCCCGGTGCTGGTCCGGCGCCTCGTCGCCCGCATCATCGTCCGTCTCGCCAGTTTCTAGCCAGTCGGGGATACCTTCGCCAAGATTGATATTGCCTGTCTTGCCTTCAGGGAGCGATGGCAGCGTGAAGGGGACGGGAGAAGCATCCGGGCGCTCATCCGGCGCTCCCTGCTGCTCGTCAAAAATCTCCGCTCCGCCGAGACGTGCGCCGCACTGGTCGCAGTAGAGGAGGTGGTTGGGATTCGATGCGCCGCAATCGGGGCAGAAAAAGGACGTAATAGGGCGCAGCGAGGCGCCGCAGTTATTGCAGAACTTACTATTCGCCGGATTCCGGGCGTCACATTGCCGACAGATCATAGCCATTACGAGCTGTAAGGCCGCTCGAGACCCGCCAGTAGCCGGATGCTGAGGACAATCGTAGCCAGCGCTACCCCCAAGAGGAAACCACGCACCCCCGCAGTCACAACCACCGCATAGATGAACGTTCGCACCGGCTCAACCAGCGCCGCCAGCGCCGCCGGCAGCGGGCTCTGGATGAGAAGTAGGACAAGAACAGTCAGTAAAAACAGCACGGACCAACCGCTGCGCTGCCGCTGCCAGAGACGGATGCCCGCAAAGAGCAGGAAAAAGGCGAGCAGGGAGGCCAGGGCCGCTTCCAGCGGCGCCTGAACGAGCATAAATAGCTGCTCCACGCCCGCACTGGTGATGCCCAGCGCGTCGGTCACGGCCAGCGCGAAGACCGCCAGCATGGCAATGACCAGCACCAGGCTATAGAGATTGCCGGCAGCGGTCCGGCGCAGGTGAATGGCGAAGAGGTTTAGGATACCCAGCACCAGGGCCACGGCTGCCAGAAAAGCTGCCCACTCGAGGAGACGGTTACCCAGTTCCGGAAACACGAGCAGGCCGGCCAGCGTCGCCAGGCCGGCGATAATGGCGATGGTCGTGGGGAGCCCGCGCTTAAGGAGATTCATCGCTTACCCCACTATGCCCAGCGCGCCGAGCAAGGCGGCCACCAGCACAATCAGTGCTATGAGCCAGCGCAGCATGTCCTGTGTGCGCAGGCTTGCCAACTGTTGCGGCTCTCGGCCCAGATAGGCGCGCGCGGCAAATAGCTCTTCACCCCAGACGGCGTTGGCTGTAAACGCGGCGGCGACGGCGGCCGCCGTCGGGTCGTCGCTGCCCAGGATCTGCTCCGGGTCGCGGCGCTGTCCCGCTTCCGCCAGGATTCCCAGCTCGCCGCCAAAGTGGCCAAGAGCGACGTTGCTACCTACATCGGATTGCTGCACCAGCAGCGTTGCGCCGGCTGCATAGACGAAAGGAAAGGCGCTATCGGCAAGAAAGTGCGTGTCGCCAGGCTGGAACTCGGCGCCGCGGCCGCTGGCCTCATAGGCCCGCCGCACCGCGCCCTGAGCGGCGGGTAGCAGCGTGCCGGCGCCTACCGTGACCAGGGGGGCGATGCCGCTGGCGCTGCTCTCCGCGGCTATCTCCGCCAGTGCGCCGAGGCCTGCGACGCTGGCCGGTCCCTGAGGCGACTGCAGCTCGCCCTGGCCGGGGGTAATGTGCAGCCGCTGGCCGCTCTCGACGGAGCGACCCATCTGCTGCTGTAACGCCTGGTAGGCAGCGTGCGGGCGGAGCGCAGGCAGGATGCCGCGCCGTGCCCTGCGCAATTCGCGCAGCAGGAGGACGACGACCAGTGCGATGACCGCGAGTACGAGAGGGAAATCATCCATCGCCATCAAGTAAGCTTATCAGGTAGTCGGCCGTACCCGGCTCCTCCAACAGCTCGGCCAGTGCGCCGATCTGCCGGGCCGACCAGCGCAGGCTGAGCGCCGGCTGGGCAATCCACAGTAGCTGCCCCGCAACGAGCAAGAACGGGCGGCCTACCTGTAGCGCCGTCACGGCGAGCCCGCGCAGGCCCCACTGCCTCACGGTCGCGGCGACTCGCCGCACCAACTGTTCCTCCTGGCGGGTGTGCAGCACCATCCCTAGTTGCCGGTAGGCGCCCAGCCTCTTCTCCACTTCAAGTTGACGTAACGTTATTCGAGGAAGAGTATAGCACGTTTACAGGGGGGTGTAAAGAAAGGGCAACGCTGCCCCGTACCTATATCCCACGTGCGTCAGAAGCGCCCAGGAGCGTTTACCCGCCCGCCGCTCCTGCTGTATAATGCGCCCATTCATCAGCGAGGAGAAGGGAAAGTGCCCACACAAATCATCCTCAATCCCGGAGCCGACCGCGGCCGGGCTATCCGGGAAAAGGAAGCGCTGGAGATGTGGGGCACGCAGCATGGCGAATGCCAGGTTGTGCTGACCCAATCGCCGGGCCACGCGGCCATCCTGGCGCGCGCGGCTGCTGAAGCCGGCTACGAGCGCATTGGCGTCGCGGGCGGCGACGGCACCATCCATGAAATCGCCAATGGTTTGATGAGCTTGCCCCCTGAGCAGCGACCGGCCGTTGGCCTCATCCCCATTGGGTCGGGCAACGACTACGCCGCTGGCCTGGGGCTGCAGGCACCACTGGCGGCATCCCTGGAGCGTCTCGTTAACGGGGAGCCTCGGCTCCTGGACCTGGCCGAGGTCGTGGATAACCACGGGCGCACTCGCTATGCTTGTAATGGCATCGGCATCGGCTTCGACGCGGCCATCGCCATCGCCGCCAGCAAAATCAAGCGGCTGCATGGGTTTGTCGCTTACTTTGCTGGCGCGCTGCAGACGATTGCGCTGAACTACCAGCTGCCCCACTTTGAGCTGGTTTTTGACGGCGAGGCAGTTCGACAGCCTTCACTCCTACTGGCAATCGGCGTGGGGCCACGTATTGGCGGCGGCTTCCGGCTGACTCCAGAAGCCGCGTTTGACGATGGGCTGGTCGATAGCTGTCTCGTCAACCCTGTCGGCCGCGCTACCATGCTGCGCATGATGCCGCGGGTGATGAAAGGGACACATATAACGAGCAAGGTCGTCCAGATGCGGCGCAGCAAGAGCGTCACCCTGCGCGCTGACATGCCGCTGCCAATCCATGTGGACGGCGAGATTTTCGCCACGGCGGACGAGGATGTGCGCGAGCTGGCGATCCAGACGCTCCCCCAGGCACTGAAGGTAATCGTCTAGCAGTGAAAGCCCAATGCGATCGTTAGTCTCTGCCCTTGCGGACCACGAGCTTGTTACCCTGCGGGTTATTGGCGAGTGGTGGGAATTGGACCTGACCGGCGCCGATAAGAACCGGGCCGTGAAAGAATTGGAGTCCGCGCTGGACCAGGTTGAGCTGGCCGCCGAGCTGGACTACATGCCGGCAGAAGAAGCGGAAGCCCTGAGGGCCCTGGTGGCGGCCGGCGGTCGTCTTGCCGTCGGCGCCTTCACCCGCAGCTACGGCGAGCTGCGCGAAATGGGGCCCGGACGCCTGGAGCGCGAGGAGCCGTGGCTGGACCCCGTCAGCGTTACCGAGCTGCTCTGGTATCGCGGCCTTATCTATCGGGCGTTTGACCAGGCCGCCGAAGCCGACGCCCTGGTGGAATACTATTACCTGCCCCATGAGCTGCTGGCGAAGCTGCCACCGCCGGAGGCGCCGGCGCAGGACGGCGCTGACCACGGCCTGCAGCCCGCCAGCCCGCCGGGCGCGTTCGACCCCGCTTCGTCGACAGCCGTTGACGACCTGACGACCTGCCTGGCCTTTGCCCAGCGCTCGCCGCTGGCGGAGGATGAGCGCGAGCGCCTGGGCTCTTATCTCTTCGACGCTGACAGCGATCGGCTGGACTTGCTGTTGACGTTGGCCGCGGACGCTGGCCTGCTGCGCAGCGACCGGGGCCGGCTGCGCCCGGCGCGCGCAGCCGCCGATTGGCTGCGCCAGGGGCGCGAGGCGCAGCTGCGCGCGCTGGCCGAGGCCTGGAGCGCCAGCAGCTGGAATGAGCTGCACCATACGCCCGGCCTGGCCTGCGAAGGAAGTGGCTGGAGCAACGACCCAATAGCTGCGCGCACGGCGCTGTTTGACCATCTGCCGCGGGATGATAGCTGGTATGCGCTCGACGACCTGGTCGCCCATATCTTCCAGCTCGATCCCGACTTCCAGCGGCCGGAGGGGAACTACGATACCTGGTATGTGCGCGACCTGAGCCAGGATCGCTACCTGCGCGGCTTCGAGGATTGGCCCCTGGTCGAAGGGCGGCTGCTGCGCTTTCTCATCGGCGGGCCCATGTACTGGCTGGGGCTCACAGAGACGGGCGATGGCCTTTATCGCCTGACTGGGCGCGCCCTCGATTGGCTGGCGAACCGGGCCCCGGCCGGCCGCGGCGTGGAGGCGCCCATTATCGTACAGCCAGACGCGACTGTGCTCGCGCCGCACAACGCCAATCGCTACCAGCGTTTCCAGGTGGCGCGCATTGCGGCGCCGCGGCCATTGCATCCGGGCGAGCCCTATCAATATCAGCTGACGCCGGCTTCATTGCAGCGGGCGAGAGAAGCCGGCATCCAGCCGGAGCGGATTCTCAGCTTTCTGGAACAGGCCAGCGAGCGCCCGGCACCGGCGAGCGTGCGCCGCGCCGTCGAGCGCTGGGCCGAGCAGGGCGTAGAGGGGCGGCTGGAGCCGACGGTTGTCTTGCGGGTCAAGGACGCGGCTATCCTCGACCGGCTGCAGGAAAACGCCCGGACCCGCCCTTACATTGGCGAGCGGCTGGGCGACCTGGCGGCCGTGCTGCGAGGCGACTGGCACGACTTCCAGCGACTGACCGCCAGTCTGGGCCTTTTGCTCGATTCAATGGGCGAAGACGGCGAGTAGCGGTCGCGATCAGCCCGCCCGGGCGATGATCTGCTGCACTTCCGGCGCCTGCAGGAAGGCGTTGCGGATCGTTTCGTCTTCGATGGGGTAAGCAATCTGGCCGATAATATCGGCCGCTATCTGGTAGTGGACCTGGGCCAGGCCGGGGGTCGGCGCTATCTCGGCGAGGGCGGCGTGGAGCTGCCACAGGAGAAATTGCCGGCCGGTATCGTGGGCCAGAAAGAGCGCCTCCTGCCAACGCTGCTCGGCGGCGTCGCGGTCGCCCTCCAGCTGCTCCACCAGACCTAGCGCATACAGCGCCTCGGCCTGATAGCCGCGATAGTTGCGCTCGCGCGCCAGCGCCTGCAGCTCTCCGGCGTGCTGGCGTGCCGCGGCCGCATTGCCACGGCGTATCTCGGCCTGGGCCAGAGAATAGAGCGCCTGCATGGTAACGTCGCGCTGCAGCATCTCGCCCGCGAGCTGCAGCGCCTCCTGGAGGTGCCGGATACCTTCTTCTACCTGTCCCATCTGGTAGAGGTCGTAACCCAGATTACGCGCGATGTCTGGGTGCGCCGAGCGCAGCCCCGTGCTCTGCGAGAGCGCGTATGCTTCCTGATGGTACGCCAGCGCCTTATCCATGTTAAAGAGCATGCGGTGGCACTCGCCCAGGTTGTTCAGGTCGATGGCCGTCTCGCGCACCCCTAGCTGGCGGGCGGCAGCCAGGCTCTTCTCAAAGGAAGCGATGGCTTTGTCAATCTTGCCCGACTGCACATAGGCAATCCCCAGCCGGTTGTTGGCGCGCATCTGCCCCCATTCGTCGCCGATCTGCTCAAATAAGGCCAGGGCCTTCTGCAGCTGGACCAGGCCTTCGCCGGTGCGCCCCAGGTGATGCCAGGTGAGACCGGCGCCGAGCAGCGCTTTGGCCCGGCCCGGCGTGTAATTAAAGGCTTCGGCCAGTGCCAGCGCTTCGTCATAGGCTGCCAGGGCGCGCCGCTCCTGGCCCATTTCGTCGTGCAGGTCGCCGATCATCGTCAGCGCCTCGACGGCGTGCTCGCTGCTGCCCGCTTCCAGGTAGTAGCGCTCCAGCCCGCGCAGCGCGCGCTCCGGCTCCCCTTGCAGCTGCACGATCCGGCTCCATTCGCGTAGAGCGGCCAGACGTACAGCGCGCGCCTCGCCGTCCTCGTCGGTCAGACCCTCGGTCTGCTCCAGGAGTTGGTCATATTCGGCCAGCGCACGCGCATATTCCTGCGCGTCACGCGCGGCGCGTGCGTTTTCCAGAGCGTGCTGCAACCCGCTGCGGTCCATTTTCTGCTACACCCCGGCCCGACGCTGCCGGCGACGAGCCAACCTGCTGAGAAACGACGGAGAAAGTCTACCGTCTTTTGGTGACTGCTGCCAGCTTGCGGCCGGCAGTGCGCGCCGCCAAGTGACGGGCTGCCCATCTTCGTTATAATGGAGCTGCGACCCGTTATTTCAGCCAGCATTCCAGTCGGGTCGCGGCGGGTGAGGAAGAAGGAGGAACAGTATGAGTTTGTTTCGTCGCGCCATCCGGCTATTCCTGGCTCTCGTCGCCGCCATTCTTGCTTTCACCATCGGCATCGCCGTCTACTTCTGGCGCCAGATGGTCCGCCCACCACGGCAGCCGCTCTGGGCCAATCCAGGCGATATCGGACTGAGTTACGAAGACGTGGAGTTTCCGGCGCGGGATGGGCTGCGCCTTTCCGGCTGGTTCATCCCCGCAGGAAAAGACCCGGGCCCGACCGTCATTATCCTGCACGGCTGGCCGTGGAACCGGCTGGGCGAGGCGGCCGATAGTCTCATGGCTAACCTGAGCGGCGCGCTTCCCGTCGATCTACTGCGCCTGATTCATGCCCTGCACGGCGCTGGCTATCACGTTCTCTCCTTCGATCAGCGCAATCATGGACAAAGTGCAGCCGGCGTCGCCGTCACTTTTGGTCTGCAAGAGGCCAACGATCTGCTCGGCGCTCTCGATTTTCTCAGCCACCGGCGCGACGTGGACAACGAGCGGCTCGCTGCTGTCGGCTTTTCGATGGGAGCCAACGCCATTCTCTATGCCCTGCCGCACACGGACGCGCTGCGCGCCGCTATCGCCGTGCAGCCGACAAGCCCGCGTGTATTTGCCAGCCGTTACGCCGCCGACCTGCTTGGTCCGCTCGCCCCGGCGGTGCTCGCGCTGGCGAGCGCGCTCTACCGCCAGGCGACACGCATCTCGCTGGACGCTATCGAGCCGGTCATTGCCGCCGCCGGCGCCGGCGACACGCCCCTGCTGTTTGTGCAGGGTACGGGCGACCGCTGGGGCAGTGTCAGCAACGTCGCCCACATGGCTACGCAGGCGCGCAACGCCGTCGCTCCCCTCTTTGTCGAGACCAACCACCGCTACGGCGGCTATCGCCACGTGGTGGACAACCCGCAGAGTGTGCTCGACTTCCTACAACCTTACCTGACACCCGCCTGATAAGCAGAAAGAGCGCACCGGCCCGGCGCGCTCTTTTTCTTTCCTGAGTCGGTCTGCGCGTTACTCGTTCTCGCGCTCTCGCTCCGCCTC
This sequence comes from uncultured Ardenticatenaceae bacterium, assembly GCA_964579295.1. Taxonomy (GTDB): domain Bacteria; phylum Chloroflexota; class Anaerolineae; order Promineifilales; family Promineifilaceae; genus JAAYYY01. The sequence continues at coordinate 20,004 of CAZOGK010000014.1, read as the reverse complement.
GGCGATGATCTGCTCCTGCAGATGCGACGGAACCTTGCCGTAGCGAAGGAAGGTCATGCTGTAGACGCCGCGCCCCTGGGTCATCGAGCGCAGGTCAGCCGAATAGGTCTGCATTTCCGCCAAAGGCACCTCGGCGCGCACCAGCGCCTTCATCCCTTCCTGGTCCATGCCCAGTACACGGGCGCGCCGCGAGTTGAGGTCGCCCATGATGTCGCCCATGTGGTCGTGCGGTACGGTGACGGTCACTTCGTAGATCGGCTCCAACAGCTGCGGGGAGGCGCCGAGAGCCGCCTTCTTGAAGCACTCGCGCCCGGCGATCTGGAAGGCAATTTCCTTAGAGTCAACCGGATGCTCCTTGCCGTCGGTGACGACTGCGCGGATGCCGGTCATGGGGTAGCCGGCGATGACGCCCGACTCCAGCGACTGGCGGCAGCCTTTTTCCACCGCCGAGATGAAGGGCCCGCTGATGGCGCCGCCGAAGACCTCGGAGGCGAACTCGAAGTCGGAATCCTGGTCAATCGATTCCACGCGCAGAAAGACGCGCGCATACTGGCCGGCGCCGCCGGTCTGCTTCTTGTGCGTATATTCAGCGTCGTTGGTGCGGCCGATCGTCTCCCGGTAGGGAATCTTGGGCACCGACGTGGTGACGTTGAGGCCGAACTTGGAGCGCGCCTTCTTCACGGCGATGTCCAGGTGGGCGTTGCCCATGCCGGAAAGAATGATCTGCCGCGTAGCCGGCTCGTTGCGCCAGCTCAAGGTAGGGTCTTCGCCGACGAGGCGGTGCAGTGAGCTGCTCAGCTTAGCCATGTCGGACTGGGCGACCGGATGCACGGCGACCGAGTAGATAGGCTCAGGCTGCGTGATCGGCGCCAGGCGCAGCTTCCGGTCGGCGCTGCTCAGCGTATCGTTTGTCTGTGTCTCGCCGAGCTTGACGACCGCACCAATGTCGCCGGCGTGCAGACGGGAAACCGGGATATGCTCCTTGCCCCGCAGAAGCTGCAGACCACCGATGCGCACTTCGGCTTCTTGCACGCTGTTGTAGACACGGCTATCCGATTCCAGCGCGCCGCCAAAGACGCGCAGGTAGCTCATCTTTCCGTAGGGGTCTTCGCGCGTCTTAAAGACGAAGGCAGCCAGCGGCGAGTTATCGCTGACCGGGTACTCCATCTCCTCGCCGCCTGGCGTGGTGGCCGTGAACGGACCGGCCTCCTCCGGGTTGGGCACGAGCTGGACAAGGTAGTCGAGGAGCTGCCGGACGCCTGCTCCCGGCTGGGGCGCGGCAAACAGAATGGGGACGGCGCTACCGGCCATCATTGCCTTCTTGAGCCCGCCGAGGATCTCTTCCTCGGTCAGCTCTTCGTCGTCAAAGTATTTCATCATCAGCTCATCGTCGCCCTCGGCGGCAGCCTCGACCAGGGCCAGGCGCGCTTCTTCAACCGCGTCGGCCAGGTCGCCGGGTACGTCCGCCTCTGTGCCCGCCTCGCCCAGGTAGGCTTTCTGCTTGATGACGTCGACAATGCCTTTGAAATCAGTACCCTGACCGATAGGCAGCTGCAGCTGAACCAGGTTTCCGGGGAGCGTCTGGATGCTTTCCATTAAGCGGCGCACGTTGACGTTCTCGCGGTCCATCTTGTTGGCGAGCAGGATACGAGGCATGTCGCGCTCGCCGGCATACTGCCAGACAAGCTCGGTGCCTACCTCAACGCCGGCCACCGCTTCGACGACGACGACAGCCGCATCGGCCACCGTAAGCGCCGCCAGCACTTCGCCGACGAAATCGACATAGCCGGGCGTATCGAGAAAGTTAAGCTTATTCCCCTTCCATTCGACAGGAGCAATGGCCGTGTTAATTGAAGCCGTGCGTTCGATCTCTTCCTCTTCAAAGTCCATCGCCGTGCTGCCGGCCTGCACGGTACCCATACGCGTCAACGCCTTGGTATCGAAGAGCAACCGCTCCACAAGCGTTGTCTTCCCTGCCCCGCTATGGGAGACAAGGGCAATGTTGCGCAGGTTCTCAGTCTTGTACTCTTTCATCCCGGGATATCCTCTTCGTTCAAACTTTTACGAAGCATGCGCAGTCTCAGGCGGTGCTCCGTTCGCTGATCTGACAGTGCGGCACGGCCAACCAGAGGCGGCCTCGTCTGTATAGAAATGACAACGGAAGCTGGGGGGTGGGTCCGCGACCCGCTGGGTGACAAACCCTGAAAGCCTCTTGATGTGCCGCGTCATAAAACAGGCCGATTTTAGATGAAAGGCCCCTCCTTGTCAAAGCTACCGATCGTGCCTATCAGGACACGGTACGTCGCTCACGGCCAGCGACAATGGTTCTGCCGGCCAGCCCGGTTTCCCCTCTAATGCTGGTCATCGGCCCATTGCAACCGGCGGAGCAGCGCTGCCAGCTCCTGGGGCATTTGGCCCGGCTCTTTATCCTGGTGGTGGCGCATGAGGGCGACGGCCAGCGGGGCGCTGCCCGCCGCGGCGGCCAGCTCGGCGCTCCAGGCCGGGTGCTGCCGCCGGATGACAAAAGGCCTTCGCCAGCCGCGCGGCGGCCCCTGCCCCCAGTGCGCGGCCCGCCCGGGCAAGAAGGTATCACCGAGCGCGCCGACGATTCGCTCCCAGAGGCGGGGGCGAACCTTGGTCTTGCCGACGTCGTGCAGCAGCGCCGCAGCCAGCAGGGCCGGGTGATCGTCGCCGGCTGCCAGCAAGGTGCGCATCACCTGGTAGCCGTGCTGCTGGTCGCTATTGCCAAAGCGGCGGAACAGCGCCAGCTCGCCGGGGCTGAGCAAGGCAGCGATCTCGTCCCAGGCTGCCGTTTCCAGCGCGGGCGCCCGGAGGAGCCGCCAGAATTGTCCAAGGCGGTAGGCAAGCCCCATCAGTGACCGAGCAGGATGGGCATGACGTTGTCGACGACCGGCCAGATCCAGAGCCCAATGACGTCGAGGCCGATGTAAGGGAGGAGGAAGATGACCAGCATGAGGAGGATCGTGCCGTACTGGCGTAGAGGCTCCAGCCGGTAGGACATCTCCACCGGGAGGACCCCGAGCAGAATGGTGAAACCGTCAAGCGGTGGGATGGGCATGAGATTGAAGGCGAAGAGCACCAGGTTGATCAGGACGCCGATGCGGCAGACCTGGTAGGCAGTGGGCAGGAAGGCATTTTCAGCCGGGATTGACGGCTCCACCAGGCCCAACAGCACTGGCAGTCCCCAGAGCACCGCCATGATGACGTTCGCCACCGGGCCGGCGACGGCGACGATGGCGTGGGCCGTGCGTGGGTTGCCGCGCAGATTATTCGGGTTGACCGGCGTGGAGGCCCAGCCGAAGCCGACCAGAAGGAGAAGGATGGTGCCAAAGACGTCGAGGTGGACAAATGGGTTGAGCGTCATGCGGCCAAAGCGACGCGGCGTGTCGTCCCCCAGCCGATCGGCGACGAGCGCATGGGCGAACTCGTGATAGGCAAAGGCCAGCAGCGCCGTAAGCGCAAAGGCAATGAAGAGTGGAACGGTTACGTTCCCAAGTAAAAGCATTGGTTACTCCGGGTTAGATGTTGGGCTCATTATAGCCTTGCTCTCCGGCCCTGTCCTGCTACGCCGCGCACCGCTATAATAGCGGCCTTATGGCTTGCGACGTTCAGCTGGGCGACATCGTCCAGCTCCGAAAGAAACACCCTTGTGGCAGCGACCGCTGGCAGGTCGTGCGCCTGGGAGTTGATATTGGTCTTGTGTGCCAGGGCTGCCGGCGACGGGTGCTGTTGTCGCGCTCTCTCTTCAACAAGCGCTGCAGGGCGATTGTCAGCACTGGAGCCGGTCCCCAGGAATAATGCTACGCGACAGTCTGGTTTTCGTCTACCTGCTCGTCCTGAGCGGGCTGGCGGTGTATGGTTCGCTGGGGCTGCTCACGCTCTGGCTATTCTGGCGCCATCGCCACGACGGCGCTGCTGCGCCAGCGGCGCGCCCCGAAGATCTTCCCTCCGTCACCGTGCAGCTTCCTATCTATAATGAGCGCTACGTGGTCAAGCGGCTCATTCGGGCCGCTGCGCGGCTTGACTACCCGCGCGACCGGCTGCAGATACAGGTGTTGGACGACTCGACGGACGATACAACGGAGCGGGCGGCCGCGCTGGTGGCTCGCTACCGGCAGCAGGGGTTAGACATCACACTGCTGCACCGTGACGTCCGTAGCGGCTACAAGGCCGGCGCCCTGGCAGCGGGCCTGCAGTGCGCGCGCGGGGAATACCTGGCGATTTTCGACGCGGATTTTCAGCCAGAGCCGGACTTTCTGCAGCGGACCGTCCCGCACTTTCTCACGTCTCCCGAGCTTGGCATGGTGCAGGCGCGCTGGGGGCACCTCAACCCAGATACATCAACTCTGACGGCGGCACAGGCGCTGGCGCTGGACAAACATTTCGCCATCGAGCAGACGGTGCGCCATCGCGCCGGTCTCTTTCCCAAGTTCAACGGTACGGCCGGGATCTGGCGGCGCGCCTGCCTGGAGGACGCCGGCGGCTGGCAGAGCGACACTATCTGTGAAGACCTGTGTCTGAGCACGCGGGCGGTCCTACGGGGCTGGCAGTTCCGCTTTCTGCCGGACGTGGTCGCGCCGGCCGAGCTGCCGGCGACAGCCAGCGCCTACAAGAACCAGCAGGTCCGCTGGGCCACCGGCTCGACGCAGTGTCTCTTTAAGTATGGCCGGGCCATTGCCGCCAGCCGCTATAGCCGGGTCGCTCGCCTCTATGCCCTGCTATCGATGGGCGCCTATGCCACCAGCTTCCTGGTCATCCTCCTGCTGCTGCTGCAGCTCCCACTCCTTTACCTCAACGTGCGCTTTTCGCCCTACATGCTGGTCTTCACAGTCGCCGGCCTGGGGCAGCCACTGCTCTTCATCGCCAGCCAGCAGCAGCTCTACCGGGACTGGCGGCGCCGGCTGCTACGCTTACCCGCCTTGCTCGTCACAGCCATTGGGCTCTCGGCGACGGTTAGCTGGGCCGTCGCCCGTACCGTGCTCGCGCGCCGCTACCCGTTTGTGCGCACGCCGAAACGGGGCAGCCTGCCAGGGCAAGGGAGCTACCGGCTGCCGTTTGACCGCAGTCTCTTTGCCGAGCTAGGGCTGGCGGCCTATGCGGCAATGGGGCTCGTGCTGGCCGTCCAGCGTGACAACCTGGGGCCGGCCGTCTTCCTGCTCTCCTGCCTGGCCGGCTTTTCGTACCTGAGCTACCTGGGTCTGTGTGAATACGCTGCCGGAAAAGCCCATCACATTTAGCTTTTTACGGCAAAAGTAATGAAATTTAATATCAAACAAAGAATTCTTGACAAATTGTATTGACATCCCTTAAGAGATCTAATATGATTCCAGTGAGTATTATTTATCTTGCAAGATAAGCTCACTGATCACACTCCGGAGAATGCTATGAACCCAGTCATTGGTCAGTGCCCGATCTGTAACAGCCATCTGACGGTGACGCGGCTTCACTGCCGCACATGCGATACGGTGCTGGAAGGGCACTTTACACTTGGCCGACTTTACCATCTGAACAAAGAGCAGCTTGCCTTCGTCGAGACCTTTATTCGCTGTGAAGGCAAGATTACCCGCGTCGAACAGGAGATCGGTCTCTCTTACCCGGCTGTGCGCGCCCGTCTTAACGACGTCATCCGCGCGCTGGGTTACGAGGTAGGCGAGGCCGGCAAAGACACTATGTCGGAAGAAGAGCGGCGCTCCATCCTGGCTGACGTTGCCGCCGGCAAGCTGGCGGCGGAAGAGGCGGTAGAACTGCTGCGCAGCTAATCGTCTGCTGCAGCACAGCCGCCCGGCCAGAGCGCGGGCTGACTCCGGCCTAAGGAGAATAAACATGACCCCGGAAGAACGTCGTGAGGTCCTGGGATTGGTAGCCACAGGGAAAATCAGTGTGGACGAGGCGGCCCGCCTGCTACACGGTGAGCCCGCGGCCGCAGCTACGGCCGGTGAGAAGGCGACTGCCGGCGGCGATTGGATTCCCGTGGAAGAAGAAGCCGCTAAACCGGCGCGGGAGCTGGCGCCAGTAAAGGCGACCGCCTCCGGCCGTGGCCGCTGGCTGCACGTTCACGTCAACGACCTCAAGTCGGGCAGCCGGCGCGTTGCCGTCAACATCCCGCTGCGCCTCGTGCAGGCCGGCCTGGCCCTCGGCGGCCAGTTTGCCCCCGAGCTAAAGAGCTTTAACTGGGACGAGATCAATGCCGCCCTGCTCGACGAACAGGATGGCATGATTGTCGAAGTCAAAGATGAAGAGGACGGCGAGCACGTCCAGATCTTCATCGACTGAGAGGCCAAGATGAGCAAGCAATATTATGAACCGGGCAAGGCGGCCTGGGTGACCATTGACAACTGCGCCGGAAACCTTCTGGTAAAAAGCTGGAGCGACAGCCGCATCGGCGTACAGGGAGAGCATACGGCGGAGCAGGCAGAGGGTATGCTTACCCTGAGCAGTAAAGGGTCGCTGATCGTGTGGCTGCCGCACGGAACTAGCCTTGCGGTAAACAACGTCCACGGTGACACGGTGGTCAAAGGCATAACGGGCGAGCTACAGCTCGAGACCATCGCCAGCGATCTGGTGCTGAAAACGGTAGGCGCTGGAGGCGCGACCGTCGGAACAGTGCATGGCAATATGGCTGTGCGGGGCGTCGGCGGTCCGCTGCACATTGGCGCCGTGAGCGGCGAGCTTACCTGTCGTAGTGTTGTTGGCGGGCTGCGCGTGGATTCGGTCCACGGGGACCTGAGCGCCCGCTACGCCGAGGGCGACGTCGAGCTGGGCGAGGTCTTCGGCGACATTGACCTGCAGACTGTCAACGGCGATGTGCAGGTAGCAATGGCCCACGGCGACGTGAAACTCGGCAATCTCGGCGGGCTACTAAATGTGAAGCAGTGCGCCGGCGAAATCTTGCTGCGTGGCGACCTGATTGCGGGCAAGCACCATCTCACAGCCGACGGAGACGTTGTCATCCGCTGGCCGGCCGGCTCTGCCCTCAGCCTTCAAGCTACGGCAGCCACAATCTCCACCAAGCTGGCGCTGGATGAGATGGAAGAACGGACCGATGAGGAAAGCGGTCGCCAGGTGGTCAGTGGGAAAATCGGCGATGGCGAAGCGGTATTGATCGTGGATACGGGCGGGCGCGTTGTCCTCAAGGAAGCCGGCCAGTCTGAACTCGATAAGGACTTCGAGACAAGTTGGATGAGTGACGCGATCGGCGCAGCCGTCGATCTCAGCGCGCTCCCGGAGCATATCAGCAGCGAGATCGTCTCGCGCATGAATGAGCTGACTGCGCGCATGGAAGAGCGCTTTACTGGCGACTATGCCCAGCGTATGGCGGAGAAGGCGGCGCGAAAGGCAGAGCGGGCCGTCGCCCGCGCCGCGCGCCAGGTTGCTCGCGAGCAGCGACGCGCCACGCATTGGCATGGCCCGCCCGCGCCGCCCCCACCACCCCCGCCCAGACAGCGCCGCCAGCAGCCGTCGGCCGAAGAACAGGTTAAGATCCTGAGTATGCTCGAGAAGGGCATCATCTCCGTCGAAGAAGCGGAGACGTTGTTAAGCGCATTGGAGAATTAGCGGAACACACTGCCGGTTGTACGTTATGGTTGCCGCTCGACTGTCATTCGATGCCCAGGCCGGCGCCGGGTTGCGGCCCGTCAACCTGAGTCGCGACGTGCCTCAGGTTGTCGGGCTGCTCAACCTGGCCTTCCGCTCGTCGCTGCGGTCGGAGGGTCGCCGTCTGGGCGACCCTCAGCTCAGCGCTTATCCGGGATGGGCCAGCCGTTGGCGCCAGTTTCGCCAGGGAGTTGTGCCCGGCTTTGTCTGGGAAGAAGGCGGCCGTATCGTCGGCAATGTCTCTGTCTTGCCGACCCGCCTCTTTGGCCGTTTTGCCATTGCCAACGTTGCCGTCCATCCCGACTATCGCCGCCGGGGCATCGCCCGCCATCTTATGGAAGCGGCGCTTGATATGTTGGAGAAGCACGGCGGCCGCGTTGTCATGCTGCAGGTGCGCCACGACAACGATGCGGCGATACGGCTCTACCGCTCGCTTGGGTTCGGGATTGTGGGCAGCATAACGACATGGGACGCCAGCTATCGGCAGGTACGCTTGCTTCCTGTTGCACGGAGCGGGAGCAATCCGGACCGGAGCGGCGCCTACTTCGTGCGCCCGCTCCGCGGCGGCGAATGGCGCGCCGCATGGGAACTTGATCGTAACAGCTTCGCGCCCGATCTGAACTGGCCGGAGCCGCTGGAGCCGGACGCTTATCGTATCAGCCTCGGGCGCCGGCTCGATCAGTTCTTTAGCGGCCGCCGCCAGGAATACTGGGTGGCCGTGAATGGCGATGATGAGCTGGTGGGCCTCGCTTCACTCGTGAGTGAGTGGGGGCGGGCGCACGCGCTGGCGCTGCGCGTCCCGGCTGCGGGGCCAGGGGAAGTCGAGCGCGCGTTGCTCGCCAAGCTGCTGCGCCGGCTTGAGTATCTGCCGCGACGCCACGTGCGGCTGGAACATCCGGCCGGCGATACCGCCGTCACGGAGCTGCTTTTTCAGGCGAATTTTACGAACCGGCGCACGCTCACTGTCATGCGCTATGACTGCCCATGAGCATGGGCGAGGATTATTGTGAGGAGAGATGCTATGGCCAGCGTTGAAGAACGGATGCAGATTCTGCGGATGATTGAGGAAGGCAAGATTACGGCCGTTGAAGGGGCCGAGCTCCTGCGCGCCCTGGATACCCAGGAAGGCAAGGCTGACGCCGAGCCACTGCGCGGCGCCAGCAAGCCGCGCTGGTTTCGCGTGCGGATCACCGATTTGAGCACCGGCCGTAACAAGGTAAACGTCAACATTCCCATGGGGTTGGTCAATGTCGGCGTCAAGATGGGAGCGCGTTTTGCGCCCGATATGGAAGGCATGGATTACGATACGATCATGGAAGCCATTCATAGCGGCCGGCAAGGGAAGGTCATCGACATTACCGACGAAGACGACGGGGAGCGAGTTGAGATTTTTGTCGAGTAAGCCTATGCTTTTTCGGCCGCGCCAGCTGCGCCGGGGGTAGGGCCGACAGGGGGCCATGGGGCGGGCTCGCCGCGGCGCGCCAGCACGGCGATGCGGAACGGCGTGCTGTGTCGCTCGTCGGCGGGATGGGCCGTTTCGCTTTCCACGATCCAGTCGTCGCCGGCGAACGGGGGGAAGTAGGTGTCGCCGGGGAAGCTGCCCGCGACAAATGTCAGGTAGAGACGCGTCGCCTGCGGCAGCAGCGCCGTGTAGAGCATCGCGCCGCCGATGACCATGATCTCCACCGGTTCCGCCGCGGCGGCCACGGCCAGCGCCGCGGCCGGCGAGCGGACCAGCTCACAGCCGGGAGCCTGGTAGTCGCGCTGACGGGTGACGACAATGTTGAGACGCCCTTTGAGTGGAGCGCCAATCGATTCATAGGTCTTGCGCCCCATGATGACCGGCTTGCCCATCGTTACCTGCCGGAACCAGCGCAGGTCGTCTGGCAGCCGCCAGGGCACTCCTCCCTGGTAGCCGATGACGCCATTCTCGTCCAGAGCGGCTATCAGGGCAACGCCCGGCCGCGAGCGGGTACTCATTAGCAGCGTTGACCTGTGTGATTGGGGTGAAGGGCCGGTTGCTGCATGGCCGCGCCTATACGGCGATAGGCGCCTTGATAGGCGGGTGTGACTGGTAGTTGACCAGCTCGAAATCTTCGTAGTGGAAGCTAAACAGCTCGGATACATCCGAGTTGAGCTTCATCTGCGGCAGCGGCAGCGGCGCGCGGGAAAGCTGCAGGCGGGCCTGTTCCAGATGATTGCAGTAGAGATGGGCGTCGCCAAAGGTATGCACAAACTCGCCGGGCTGGTAGCCGGTGACCTGGGCGACCATCATCGTCAGCAGCGCGTAGGAAGCGATGTTAAACGGGACGCCGAGAAATATATCGGCGCTGCGCTGGTAGAGCTGGCAGGAGAGACGCTCCCCGGCCACGTAAAACTGGAACAGCGTATGGCACGGCGGTAGGGCCATGCGGTCGATGTCGGCCACGTTCCAGGCGCTGACGATGTGGCGGCGGCTGTGCGGGTTGGCGCGCAGGCTGGCCACGACCCGGCCCATCTGGTCGATAGTGCGGCCGTCGGCGGCCGGCCAGGAGCGCCACTGGTAGCCGTAGACCGGGCCGAGGTCGCCGGCTTCGTCCGCCCACTCATCCCAGATGGTGACGCCGTTTTCGTGAAGATAGCGAATGTTGCTGTCGCCCTGCAGAAACCAGAGCAGCTCATGGATGATGGAGCGCAGATGAAGCTTCTTCGTGGTAACGGCCGGGAAGCCAGCGGCCAGATCAAAGCGCATCTGGTAGCCAAACACGCTCAGTGTGCCCACGCCGGTCCGGTCTTCCTTATGCGCGCCGTTCTCCAGTACGTGCCGCATCAGATCGAGATATGGCTTCATGGTTCACCCTCCACACAGCGGCTAAAGCTGGCGCCAGTATAACGCCCGGCGCTGCTTCAGCCAACGAACAGGACGTTAATATCCGCTGCCATTGCTCGACGCGCAGCGGGCTGCTGACTACAATGGTCCCCTTGACGCTGTTAGTTCGGAAACAATGAATGAACAAGAAATTGCCCCCCCGCTTGCAGGAAATTGTAGATGAGTTTGAGATGCTGCAGGGGCGGGAAAAGCTAGAGTACCTCCTGGAACTGGCCGAGAGCCTGCCGCCGCTGCCAGAGAGACTGGCGCCCGCCCGTGACGCCAACGAAGGGCTGGTGCACGAATGTATGACGCCCGTCTTCATTTACGCAGAAGCCGAAAACGGCCATATTCACTATCATTTTGACGTGCCGCCGGAGTCGCCTACTGTCCGCGGCTACGCGGCGATCATGCAGGAAGGCACGGCCGGCCTCCACCCAGAGGAGATTCTCGCTATCCCCGATGAGTTCTACCTGAACATGGGTCTCAGCGAGGTCCTCAGCGGCCAACGGCTCAATGGGCTGGGCGCCATCCTGGCTTACGTCAAAAAGCTGGCGAGCGCGGCAGTTGACCACGACGGAAAGTGATCGGCGCGCCGGCGTGCAGCCGGCCGTCTCTACCCGCACCGGGGCGCCGCAGCGGCTGCCGCTGCGGGTGCTGATGGTGGCGCCCACGTCTTTCTTTGGGCATTACGGTGGCCACATCCGCATCCTGGAAGAGACGCGCGCTTTGCAGGCGCTGGGACACCAGGTAAGCATCGCCACCTATGCTAAAGGCGAGGATGTGCCCGGCGTGCACATCGTGCGCACTCGCCGCCTGCCGTGGCGTGCCGATTACGAGGTAGGCTCGTCGCGTCATAAGCTGGCCTTTGACGCTTTCCTGATGTCGCGTGTGCTGAGCTATGGGATACGCTGGCGGCCGCACCTCGTCCACGGCCACATGCATGAGGGCGCGCTGATTGGCGGCGTGCTGGCTCGGTTGCTGCGCGTACCGCTCGTCTTCGACTTCCAGGGCAGCCTCAGCGGGGAGATGGTAGACCACGGCTTCGTCGCCAGCGGCTCGCCGGCCTATCGCGCCTGGCGCGCCCTGGAGCGCTTTGTCTGCCGCCTGCCCAGGACCATTCTCACCAGCTCGCTCCAGGCGCGGGAGCTGCTGGAAGGCCAATTCGCCGTCGAACCGGAGCGCATAGAGCCGCTGCCGGACTGCGCCGACCTGGAGCACTTTGCGCCCGGGCGGGCTTCGCCGGAGGCGCATGCCGCCCTGCGCCAGCGTTTTGGCATCCCTGCCAGCCGGCCCGTGGTCGCCTACCTGGGCCTACTGGCCGACTACCAGGGAACCGATCAGCTGCTGGAAGCGGCGCGGCGGCTGCAGCAGGCCGACGTGGATGCGCATTTCCTGGTCATGGGCTATCCGCGTGTAGACCATTACAGCGCGATGGCGCAGGGGATGGGTATTGCCGACCGGGTGACCTTTACGGGTCGGGTGGACTATTACCGGGAGGCGCCGCTCTTTTTGTCGATGGGGGATATAGCGGTGTCGCCCAAGTTTTCGGCGACGGAGGGGAGCGGCAAGGTACTAAACTATATGGCGTTAGGCCAGCCGGTGGTGGCCTACGACACCCCGGTACACCGCGAGTATCTGGGTGATGCCGGGGTCTACGTGCCAGCCGGCGACGTGGCCGGTTTTGCCGAGGCCATACGCTTGCTGCTTGGCGATGCGCAGCGCCGCCAGCAGCTGGGCGCCGCCCTGCGGGAGCGGGCGCGCACCGAGTACAGCTGGGAGGCCGCGGGGCGCCAGATCGAGGCGGTCTACCGCCGGCTGCTGCGCGATCAGCAGAAGTCTGTTAGAAACTGATATTCGAGTTGACAGCGCCGCGCCAGGGCGTATAATACCTAGTCTGCATACCGGCCGTTCCGGTCGTTTTCGGTCGGGTTTTGACTGCCCGTGCGTCCGGGGGACGGGTGGGAAGATGCAAGGATGCAATTCACTGGTAATTGTATCCTTTTTTGGTGATAGGCGCCGGCTAGTTGTCAGAGTCAGAGCACGGGATGAGAGGATAAATGCCCAAACGTAATTACGAGAAAAAGAGTTACGCCCACACGACTGCTCCCCTTGAGCTGCCCACGCTGATCGATGTGCAGCTCGACTCCTTTGATGCCTTTATTAAGGAAGGACTCGCGGAGCTGTTCGAGGAGATCTCGCCCATCGAGAGCTTCAACGGCAACCTCAGACTCTACTTTCCAAGCAGCTCACCTGAGGTCGAAGGGTTCGGTCTCAACTATTGGTTTGACGACCCAAAATATTCAGTAGAAGAGTGCGTCGAGCGGGATATAAGCTATGCCGCTCCGCTTCACGTCAAGGTGCTGCTCTACAGCACCGAGCTTGACCAGCCTATCGTCCAGGACATTTTCCTGGGCGATTTCCCCATGATGACGCCGGCCGGCACTTTCATTATTAATGGTACCGAGCGCGTTGTCGTCAGCCAGCTAATCCGCTCGCCCGGCGTCTATTTTGAAGTTGAAGAAGAGCGGGCGACCGGACGGCCGTTAGCCAAGGCCAAACTGATTCCCGATCGCGGCGCGTGGATGGAATTTGAGACGCGCAAAACTGATTACCTGACCGTCAAGTTCAACCGCAAGCGGACCATTCCGGTGACGCTCTTCCTGCGGGCGCTGGCTGCCGTGGACGATGGCATGGGCAACCAGTTACTAAAGGAAGGGAGCGACCAGGAAATTCTGGCCCTCTTCGAGGATGTGGACAACAACGCGGAGCATCTCTACATCCAGGGCAGCATCGAGCAGGAACCGATCTGGGATCAGGACGCGTCGCTAGCCGAGCAGGCACTGCTTGAGTTCTACAAGCGCATGCGCCCCGGCGATCCGCCGACCCTGGACAATGCACGCCAGTATCTGGTGGAGCAGCTCTTTGACCCGCGCCGCTACGATCTGGCCCGCGTCGGCCGCTACAAGCTGAGCAAGCGGCTCGGCCTTTCCGATATTATTCCCGAAGAAAACCGCACGCTTACCCAGCACGATATTGTCAACCTGGTGCGGCACATGATCCGCATCAACAACGGGCAGGAAGGGCCGGATGACATCGATCATCTCGGCAACCGGCGCGTGAAGACGGTGGGCGAGCTGCTGCAGGCGAAGCTGCGCGTCGGCCTGCGCCGCATGGAGCGCGTGGTGCGCGAGCGCATGTCGATCCGCGATAAGGAGAACCTGACGCCCGTCAGCCTGATTAACATCCGGCCGGTCGTCGCCGCCATTCGCGAGTTCTTCGGCAGCAGCCAGCTCAGCCAGTTCATGGAGCAGGCCAACCCGCTCTCCGAGCTGACGCACAAGCGTACCCTGTCGGCGCTTGGCCCAGGCGGCCTGCGCCGCGAGCGCGCCGGCTTTGAGGTGCGCGACGTACACCACAGCCACTATGGCCGTATCTGCCCGGTGGAAACGCCGGAAGGTCCGAACATTGGCCTCATCGGCCGCCTGGCTACCTACGGCCGGGTGAACCGCTATGGCTTTATCGAGACGCCGTACCGGCGGGTGCGCAACACCATTCGCCTGGAGGAGAACGGCGACGGCGACGACGAGCTGATCGGGCATAACGCCTTTGACGACATCACGGCGCCCGAGAGCGACGATGTTATTGTGCCGGCCGGCGAGGCGATTACCGCCGAGCATGTCACACAGCTGCGCGCCGCCGGCCTCACGGAGATCAAGGTCGTTCCCTTTGTCACCGACGAGATTACCTACATGTCGGCCGACGAGGAGGACCATTACACCATCGCCCAGGCCAATGCGGAGCTAGACGAGCGCGGTCAGTTTGTAGGCCGCCGCGTCAGCAGCCGGCGCAACCAGGACTTCCAGATCAGCCCGGTCATGCGCGTCGATTACATTGACGTTGCGCCGCGCCAGATTGTTGGCGTCTCGGCCGCGCTGATCCCGTTCCTGGAGCACGACGATGCCAACCGCGCCCTGATGGGCTCGAACATGCAGCGGCAGGCGGTGCCTCTGCTGCAGCCGGACGTGCCTATCGTCAGCACGGGCATGGAGCAGCAGGCTGCTTACAACAGTGGGCAGGTGGTACTGGCCCGAGCCGATGGCGAGGTATTGAGCGTCACCGGCGAGCGGATTACGGTCCTGGAAGAGAACGGTCCGCACGTCTACAACCTGCGCAAGTACAATCGCTCCAACCAGAGTACCTGCATTGACCAGCGGCCGGTCGTCGTTACCGGTCAGCGCGTGCACAAGGACGACGTGCTGGCCGATAGCTCTTCGACCGAGTTTGGCGAGCTGGCCCTGGGCCAGGACGTGGTCGTCGCATTCCTGTCCTGGGAAGGCGGCAACTTCGAGGATGCTATTCTAGTTAGCGAGCGGTTAGTCCGTGAAGACATCTTCACCTCGGTGCATATTGAAAAGCACGAGCTGGAGGCGCGCGATACGAAGCTGGGACCGGAGGAAATCACCTACGACATCCCCAACGTCAGCGAGGATACGCTCAAAGACCTTGACGAACGTGGCATTATCCGCATCGGCGCCGACGTAAAAGAAAACGACATCCTCGTGGGCAAGATCACGCCCAAGGGTGAGAAGGAGCTGACGCCGGAAGAGAAGCTATTGCGGGCCATCTTCGGTGACAAGGCGCGTGAGGTGAAAGATTCCAGCCTGCGCCTGCCGCACGGCGCGCGGGGCAAGGTTGTCGACGTGAAGGTGTTTGACCGCCAGCATGACCGCGACCTGCCGGCCGGCGTGGAGACGATGGTCCAAGTTAGCGTGGCCCAGCGCCGTAAGGTGCAGGAAGGCGATAAGATGGCCGGCCGCCACGGGAACAAGGGCGTCATCTCCAAGGTCGTGCCTGTCGAAGATATGCCGTTTCTGGCCGATGGGACGCCCATCGACATTATCCTCAACCCGCTGGGCGTGCCGGGCCGTATGAACATGGGCCAGGTGCTGGAGACGTATCTCGGCTGGGCTGCCGACCGCCTCGGTTTCCGGGCGGTGACGCCGGTCTTTGACGGCGCCAGCGAGCGCGAGATCCAGTCAGAGCTGGCGCGCGCCTGGCTCGTCGACCGTGCCTGGGAGGTTGTGACGGCCTGGGCATGGGACTGGCTGCAGGAGATGGAGTATGACACAGAGACGCTGAAGGACGATGAAGCCGCACGGCGTTTCTTTGTCGCTTCCTGGCTGGCCGATAAGGGATATGACCCATCGCGGCTGGAAACGGAGCGCGTGCACGCCCGCATGTCGGTTGTGCGCGAGTGGCTCATGGAAGCGGGCTGGGACCCGGCCGAGATCTTCGGCGACTTCAAGCTGGCCAAGAAGGACCGGATTCAGTACGACGACCGGGCCATTGAGGTGGCCGTTCGTGAATGGTACAGCGCCATGCTTGAACGCTATGGCGAAGAGCTGGGCGACGAGCTGCGGATAGACCCGCGCGAAATTGAGCTTGAGCGTCTCTTTGAGCTGTGCAATCAGGTGACGCTGGCGACGGGTCAGCCGCTGCCGATACTGGGCAAGACGATGCTGTTCGACGGTAAGTCGGGCGATCCTTTTGACCAGCCGGTTACCGTGGGCATTCTGCACATGCTGAAACTGGCCCACCTGGTGGAAGATAAGGTTCATGCGCGCTCGACAGGCCCTTACAGCCTGGTTACCCAGCAGCCGCTGGGTGGTAAGGCGCAGTTTGGCGGCCAGCGGTTCGGCGAGATGGAAGTGTGGGCGCTGGAAGCATATGGCGCCGCGCATACCCTTCAGGAAATGCTCACCGTGAAGTCCGACGACGTTCAGGGCCGCGTCAAGACCTATGAGGCCATCGTCAAGGACGAGCCGATTGAAGAGCCGGGCGTCCCGGCAAGCTTCCGCGTGCTGGTCAAAGAGCTGCAGAGCCTCGGCCTGGCCGTCGAAGCGGTAACAGAAGAAGGCGACGTGATTCGCTTCGGCAAGGAAGACGACCGGCGGCAGAAGAAGTGGGTTGGTCCGGGCCTGATGGACCTGTCCCGCAGCCGGCGCTAAGGCTTACCAACAGCATAAAGAAGAGACGCAGGCGCGCTTTCCTGTCCTGGATTACGGCAGGAAGCGCGCCTGCTGCCGCCTCTGCCAGGATGGCGGCGCTGCGGGTGACGACGTGACTCGCGCGTCGTTTGACATTCAGAGCGGTTGTGCTAGAATACTTATTCGTGTATTCGATTACGGTCGTAACTCTGGCCGCGTAACGCAGGTGTTAAAATGAAAAAAGCACGACATTGCTGACACGCCGACGTTAGGTAGGGTCTAGCCGCCCTCCGGCCAACAGTTACGAATTGCATAAACGAATTACTTTCGAGGCCATCAAGATCTACTCTGATGGCCTCGATTGCCGAAAAAAGTTGTTAAGAAAGTGGGGCGCCGGGCCATGAAGATGGCAAATGCGCCTCGAATTTTGTCGAAAAAGCTGGACAAGGAGATAGGTAGAAGTGCCCACAATTAACCAGCTCGTCCGCAAAGGACGTACGCCGAAGAAAAAGAAGAGCAAGTCGCCGGCGCTGCAGTGGACGTTCAATACCTTTAAGCAGCGGCGCTCCCGGCAGTCGGGCGGCGCGCCGCAGAAGCGCGGTGTGTGCACGCGTGTGGCTACCGCCACGCCCAAGAAGCCGAATTCGGCGCTGCGTAAGGTGGCTCGTGTCCGCCTGAGCAACGGCATTGAAGTGACTGCCTACATTCCCGGCGAAGGCCACTCGCTGCAGGACCACTCGGTGGTGCTGGTGCGCGGCGGCCGGGTTAAGGACCTGCCGGGTGTTCGGTACCACATTGTCCGTGGTGCGCTCGACGCTACCGGTGTTAATGATCGCCGCCAGGGTCGCTCCAAGTATGGGGCCAAGGCGCCGCGACAGTAAGCTAGCGACCTAGCGTAAGGAGTCGGCAACATGCCAAGACGTTACAGTCCGGAACCACGGGAGATTGAGCCCGATCTTCGCTACAACAGCAGGCGCGTCACGATGTTTGTGAACCGGCTGATGCACGGCGGTAAGAAAAGCACCGCCGAGTCGATTCTTCATGACGCCTTTGAAATTATCGAAGAGCGGACAAAGAGACCTGCCATTGAAGTCTTTGAGCAGGCATTGGATAACGCAGCGCCGCGCGTGGAAGTACGGCCCCGCCGAGTCGGCGGCTCTACGTATCAGGTGCCGGTGGAAGTGCCCCCGGGCCGGCGTACCAGCCTGGCGATGCGCTGGCTGCTGACGGCCGCACGCGGCCGCGGCGGCCGTTCCATGCGCGAGAAACTGGCAGCTGAATTGATGGATGCTGCCAACAACCAGGGCGCTGCCGTCAAGCGTAAGGACGACGCGCACCGTATGGCGGAAGCGAACCGGGCCTTTGCCCACTATCGCTTCTAAGCAATCGTAACGGAATCGAGATGGCTTATCCTTTAGAGAAGGTCCGTAACATAGGCATCATCGCCCATATCGATGCCGGCAAGACGACCACGACTGAGCGTGTGCTCTACTACACCGGTCGTATCCACCGCATGGGCGAAGTTCATGAAGGCTCTGCCACCATGGACCATATGCCGCAGGAGCAGGAGCGGGGCATTACCATTATGGCCGCCGCGACTACCTCCTACTGGATGGACCACCAGATCAACATCATCGACACCCCGGGCCATATCGACTTTACGGCTGAGGTGCAGCGCAGCCTGCGCGTGCTAGACGGCGGCGTCGTCGTCTTTGACGCCGTCGCCGGCGTAGAGCCGCAGTCGGAAACGGTGTGGCGGCAGGCGGATCAATATGCCGTGCCGCGCATCTGTTTCGTGAACAAAATGGATCGCGTCGGGGCCAATTTCGAGCGGACGATTGAGATGATCCGCGATCGGCTGAAGGCCAACCCGGTCGCCATCCAGTGGCCGATTGGCAGCGAGTCTTCTTTCCGTGGCATCGTCGATCTGCTGACGATGGAGGCTGTTGGCTGGGACGAGGAAGATCTTGGTGCGCGCCCGCACCCGGTGGAGATCCCCGACGAGGTGCGTGACGAGGCGGAAGCCGCCCGGGCCTCCATCATCGAGAACATCATCGAGACCGACGAAGAGCTGATGATGCGCTACCTCGAGGACGAGGAGATCTCAGTCGAAGAGCTGCGCGCGGCCCTACGCCAGGCGACGATTCGCGGCGAGGTGACACCGGTCCTATGCGGCTCGGCGCTGCGCAACAAAGGTATCCAGCGGGTGCTCGACGCTGTGGTCTACTACCTGCCCTCGCCCCTGGACGTTCCGGATATTCAGGGCACGCACCCGGTGACCGGCGCTGAAGATAGCCGCCCGCCGGACGACGACGCCCCGCTGTCCGCATTGGTCTTTAAAATTGTCACCGACCCCTACGTGGGGCGCCTGGCCTACTTCCGCGTCTACTCGGGTGTGCTGACGCGCGGCGACACCGTTTTCAATGCTTCCAAAGAGAAGCGCGAACGAATCGGCCGCATTCTGCAGATGCACGCCGATCACCGTGAAGACCTGGAAGAGGTTCGCGCCGGGCACATCGCCGCCACCCTGGGTCTGAAGAACACCTTTACCGGCGATACTCTGACGTCGATCAGTCACCCGATTTTGCTGGAGGCCATCGACTTTCCTGAACCGGTTATCTCGATGGCGATTGAGCCGAAGACGAACCTGGATCAGGACAAGATGGGCGTGGCGCTGCGGGCGCTGGCCGAAGAGGACCCGACCTTCCAGGTACGCACCGACGACCAGACCGGCCAGACCGTTCTCTATGGAATGGGCGAGCTGCATCTGGAAGTCCTGATCGACCGTATGCTGCGCGAGTTCAAGGTTGCGGCAAACGTGGGCCGCCCGCGGGTAGCTTACCGTGAGACGATCACCCGGCAGGCGACAGCTATCGAAGGCCGCTTTGTGCGTCAGACCGGTGGCCGCGGCCAGTATGGTCACGTGGTCATCGACATGGAGCCACTGGAGCCAGGCTCGGGCGTTATCTTTGAAGACAAGATTATCGGCGGCGCGATTCCCAAGGAATTCATCCGCCCGGCCGAATCTGGCATACGCGAGGCGCTGGAGAGCGGCGTGCTGGCCGGATACCCGGTGGTTGACGTGAAGGTTAGCCTGGTTGACGGCTCCTACCATGACGTCGATTCGTCGGAAATGGCCTTTAAGATTGCGGGTTCAATGGCGGCGAAGGAAGCTGTCGAGCGCGGACGGCCGGTGTTGCTGGAGCCTGTCATGAATGTCGAGGTCACGGCGCCGGAAGAGTATACCGGCGACGTGATTGGCAACATCTCGGCGCAGCGCGGTGCTATCGAAGGTATGGAAATGCGCGGGGAAAGCGTTCAGGCAGTTCGTTCACGGGTGCCGCTGGCGGAGATGTTTGGCTATGCCACCCGTCTGCGCTCCATGACTCAGGGGCGCGGCACGTTCACGATGGAACTGGATCATTACGCGCCGGTACCGGAAGGTCTGGCCGATAAGCTATTAAAGAGTAACTAACAAGAGTACCCGGAGGGCAGGAAATGGGAAAAGAGAAGTTTTTACGTGAGAAGCCGCATGTGAACATCGGGACGATA